>JAKAJD010000001.1 GCA_021813945.1 bacterium
GCAGGCAAAAAGTTTATTCATAATTTAGCGTAGCGAAAATTATATCAGAGGAGCGCCAAGACCCGCAGCGAAGCGAGGATCGCAAGCTCTGCTTATTGGCATGACTGAAAGGTGCCAAGGCGACCTGCTGATATAAATCCACCCTTGTAGCTCCAATGGGATTCGAACCCATGTTACCAGATTGAGAATCTGGAGTCCTAGGCCTCTAGACGATGGAGCCAAGTGACAAAACATTGCCAATTATAGCCGAAGCTAATTTTTCAATCAACATACTTCAAGTTTAAGCGAGTGGAATCTTTAAGGATTTTATGTTATTATCTAAACTCCATTTTTACAAAAATGTTAAAAATTGCAACGCCAAAAAACATGGACAAGACAGTCGATAAGCATATCGGCAGAACTGGACGTGCCATAAATTATCTTGATGGGAAACATATCTCCAGGCTGGAAAGTTTTGCTGAAGATTTCGATGTAGTAATGCGTTTCCGATCAGCCGATATTCCTGTTAAAGTCAGAGATATTTGTGATGTGGGTATAGTAGGTCGAGATTGGGTTAGAGAAAAGCAGATTGAGTTACCGGGTCTTAAACTGGAAGTGCTCGACGAGTATATCTACGGACGGGAATTTTTTACGGACCCTAGGCTGGAGTTCATTGTCAGTGAGGAAGAGCAGACACAATCTCCACAAGAACTAGCCCCCGGAATTGTATCAGGAGAATACACAGCATTAATGATTAAATATCTTCAAGAGAACGGGTGGAGTGATCGAATAGTGCAGCTAGGAGCAAATGGTGCCCCAAGTGATCCAAAAGAATTTAGAAGATTTTGCGTTGAAAAAGGTTTAATGGGACTCGATATTGTACACGGTACGCTTTCGGAAATAGTAAACGCTGGCTCTGGCTATGGTTTTATGGTCAGCGAAACAAACGGAACAAAAGACGATAACGGTGTTCGAGCTCTTGACGTAATAATTGATGCGCATCCATTATTAGTTGCCGACCCAGACGCTCTTACTGACGAAAGACTCGGTCCAGCTATTTTTAGGTTACGTGATGAATTGCGACAAGCTTATGAGCTTTATTTTGATCCCGAAGTACATAAAAGACAAATCGAAACCGAACCCCCAGCATTTCTCTCAAAAGAACGAGGCTAAAATCCTCTTGACTATTTGCCTTAATTGATCTAAAATTGCGGTTTCATGAATACTCAGCAAGGTAACAAAAAATTTATCCTCACAAAAGAAGGCTTAGATCACCTTAAATCTGAGTATGAAAAGCTTACCAAAGTGGTAAGACCCCGTATCGCCCAAAGAATCCAGGACGCACGTGAATTCGGAGATCTCACAGAAAACAGCGAATACGACGCCGCCAAGGAAGAGCAATCGTTAACCGAAGCCAGAATAGCCCAAATTGAAGAAGTTTTACCTAAAGCGGAGCTTATTCAAGAAGCAGTTGGGGCGGATATAGTCGTCATTGGTACAACCGTAGTTGTCCAAATGAACGACGAAATCCACGAATTTTCGATTGTTGGCTCCATGGAGGCCGATCCAGCCAAAAATAAAATCTCAAACGAATCACCGGTAGGTAAAGCTTTACTGGGTCTTAGGGCCGGTGAAACCATAGAAGTAGGCATCGGCCCCGTTGCAAGCAAACTCAAAGTTCTTGAGATAAAATGACCCCAAGAAAGACTCCAGTCGTTAAATTCCCTTCAAAAGGAATAAAATTATCAACCTCAGAAAAAAGGGTTGTAGAAAAGCTTGTCTTGGCAGCAAAATCAATAGCCCCGATTTACGCAAAGCAGGAAAACAATAGTAATAACGGTGCAAATTTTTACCCCCGGGACGCAACAAGAACCCAAATCTTAGAGGCGTCCAAAAAAAACCCGGAAATCTTATCACCCTATACAGTTGTAGAACGGGACAAAAGCGGCAAACTAATCGCAATCCCATATCATATTAAATTTCAGGCGCAGTTAAAAAAAACTGCAGGCTATATTCGGGAAGCCGCGAAGTTAACCGACAACAAAGATTTTGCAAAAAGATTGGAAGTACAAGCTCACGCTCTTTTAGACGGCAATTACGAAGCAAGTGATATTTACTGGCTTTCCATGAAACCATACAAAGTCAGTTTTGTAATCGGCCCGCTCGAAAGGTATTTAGATAGATTGTTTTTCACAAAATGTGCTTATCAAGCTTGGGTTGGAGTAATGGATGAAAAATTAACAGATGATGCCACGCAGTTCAAAAATTACATCATTGGGGCAAGAAGGCGGGTATTAGCGCCTTCAGAAAAAGTAGATTTTCTAGAAAAGCTCCAAATACGAGTCGATAAAACGCTTATCTTCTCTGGACTTATCTCGAAATTTATGTTTACTAGTGCAAATCTTCCAAACGATGTAAATTTAATGGAAAAATGCGGCTCAAGATTAACAATTTTCGAACCCTCATTTGACATAAAGTTCAATACTGAACATCATCCCATTTTCCATGCAGTATTTGAGGAAAAATTTCAGGAAGGATACCCTGTTGATGTTTTGAAATTAGGCTCTTTGAGGAATTCCTTTCTAAATGAAATTGGCCACAGTGTTCAAAGATATAGAAATGCAGAAGCCAGACTCAAGGAGTACTTTCCTATATTTGATGAAATTTCTTCCTCCGTTTACGGCATCAAAAGTTGCGGCGCATTGCTCTTAAAAGACGTTATATCCCAAAAAGAGCTCGAGGCAATTATGGTTATGTTTATAAGCCGTGCCTTTTCCTGGTGGCTTACGTATCTTCGCGAACCCAGTGTTATTCAGTATGCGCAAGGTTTTGCAATTGCCATAAATTATTTCTTGGAAAACGGAGCAATACGTGAATCGGGGGGATTCTCTTGGCCGAATTTTACAAAACTATTTGTTTCCATAGACGAGTTAGCAAACACACTCGAACGAATACTTGCAGTTGGCTCTTACGAAGATGCGCAACAATTTGTCGAAAAACACGCTTCCCTCAAAATCTTCGAGCGGTTCCAATCAAACTTGAAGGAGTTAGTCTAAAAATATATAATACGCGTTTTGTACGCCTATCAACATGTTAAACGAAAGAATGCATTTTGAACGTCAGAGAGCTATCGATTTCTCTGGTATCAACCCACTCGACCGGGATGCACGAACACGGGAACAATTAAAACGCCTCTCAGAAAAAGTCGCGGTGCCCCTTATCAGAGCATTTAATATAGCCGAGGGGAAAAATAGAAAGACTGTTGATTATGACGTTGCCGTCCCTGATGTTAACCAAGAAAGCACAGATTTAATAAGTGATCTTGCAGAAGGGCGAAGCTCAGTATCAGAAATCATTGCCCATGTTGTCATTAATCCACCCACCAGAGAAGAATGGCGCAGGCGCGCTGTTTTATTTGATGAGCTTCGTTCAAGATTTGAAAAAGTAGCTCAAGGCAGAGATGGAAACTTAGCTCTTCAACAGGAAACCACTGTGGTTATTTTAAACGCTCTGGCAGCTTTCTGTAGTACCAGAGGTGGTGAGGATATAAACACTTTGGATTTAATTGAAATTACCCAAGGGATCAAGCCTGAGCTTGTACCAGAATCAATCATAAAAGCTCAAACAGAAAAACTGCAAAAATTCCTGAAAGAAAAATTTGAAGTTGAATATACCAGAGAAGCCCTTGAAGAATTCAGAAAAACTAATTTGGAGCCACAATTTGTCGAGAAGATGAGGGAGGACGAAAAAGAGTTCTATAAAAGAATTTCTTCCGCAATAGGAAAACAAATCGACCCAGACGTATTAATAGATGAGGATAACGAAGATGACTATTGGGTTCTTTGGTCTACGGGTAGGGGACGCAAGTACAAAACGACGATAAACACAAATAAAAAACACGACTCTAAAAAGACAAAGGGAAGAGCGGAAATTGTAAGAGATCATGAAAGGATGCACCACGGGCAAGCTTACCGTTGGAGAGAAAGAATTGAAGATGCTGATTTACTTCCCAGCCTTGGCGTAACTTCAATTGTCACACCCGTCCAAGTTACTCTCGAAGGAATTGCCCAAACAATACCTTATTATCTTCCTGAAATTTACGAGTCCATGTCGCCATTAGGAAGAGCAGAATTAGAGTTAGAGGGCTTAAGACAGCTGCTTTATAACAACGTGCATATTCTTGTAAATAGCAGTGATGTGACCGATGAGCAAGTCATTGCATATTTTCATCAGTATTATCCGGCCGAACCAGAAGATGAAATTAAAAGACAAATTAAAGACAGAAGAGATGATCCCTTTAAACGTTCCTACTTATATTCATACACAGCTGGTTACCGTCTATTTAAGTGGTTTTCTGATAATTTAAACGAGACAGGAAAAAAGGCAATGCTAAGGTTTATCTTTGAACAACCAACGACACCCAAACAGGTTTACACATACTTTGCACTGTTGATGAGTGATTCAAAAAGACGATACGGTAGGTTATCAGTGCCATATGGGGAAAATTTTGACGACCTCCCCGCTTTCCCAGACAGCTCCAATTAACCTTTATTGATAAAAGTAATATCTTCTTTTATACTCTAAACGCTATGGAGCCTTTAGATAACCTCAAAAAAATTCGTTTAGAAAAACTGGAAAAATTAAAAAAACTAGGTATCAATCCTTACCCGTCGAAATCCACAAAAAAAGAAACGATAGGGGAATGCCTTAAATCCGACGGCAAAGATGTCCAGACTGCCGGCCGTCTGGTGGGACTTCGGGCACACGGAGGCTCAACATTTGCAGATTTAAAAGATGAGTCAGGACAAATCCAACTTTTCTTCTCCAATGACAAGTTATCAGCACAAAATCGAGAGCTCTTAACGTTGCTGGATATTGGGGACATTGTCCAGGTTTCCGGTTCGGTCGGCAAAACTCAGGCAGGCCAAATTACGATTTTTGTTAATGATCTAAAACTTTTAACAAAATCCTTAAAGCCAATCCCCTCCTCATTCTATGGGCTTAAAGATATTGAAACTCGACTTAGAAAGCGTTATGTCGATTTGATAACAAACCCCGAAGCCATGGAATTGTTTGTCAAAAAAGCTAAATTTTGGACCGCCGCCAGAAATTTTTTGGCAGAAAACGGTTTTTTGGAAGTTGAAACACCAGCACTAGAAGCCATTCCCGGCGGAGCCGACGCAACTCCTTTCACCACTCATCACAATGCCCTCGATGTAGACTATTTTCTTCGAATTTCACTCGAACTTTACCAAAAACGTCTTCTTGTCGGTGGTTTCGAAAAGACTTTTGAAATCGGCAAAATCTTTAGAAATGAAGGCATTGATGCCGAACACCTTCAGGATTATTTGCAAATGGAATTTTACTGGGCTTATGCGTCTTATGACGAACTAATCGATTTTGTAGAAAAATATTATCGATACATTGTCAAAGAAACTCTGGGATCAGAAACATCAAAAAACGGCAAAAATGAAATCAATTGGCAAAATGATTGGCCAAAAATCGACTACTTCCAGTCATTTAAAGACGAAACCGGAATGGACTTATCCAAAAATCCAAAAGTCGATGATTTGTTTAAACTTGCCCAAAAAGTGGGTGCCAAACCGGACAAAAAATTAGGTGAAGGTCGCTTGATCGACATGATTTACAAAAAAACTGTACGTCCAAAATTGATCCAACCGTCTCTTCTTATCAATCATCCGGTTCTAGTCTCACCTCTTGCCAAACGCAAAGAAGACGATCCGCAAAAGGTTGAAAGAGTTCAAGTTTTGGCAGCAGGAACCGAAATTGGAAACGGCTGGTCGGAACTTAATAATCCAATAGACCAAAAAGAGCGATTCGAAGAGCAGCAGAAATTAAGAAAAGAGGGGGATACTGAAGCCCAAATGTATGATCATGATTTTGTCGAAGCCCTGGAATACGGAATGCCACCGGCGGCCGGTTTTGGTATGTCGCAAAGGTTTTTTGCAGTTCTTGTCGACAAACCAATCCGCGAAACAGTTTTCTTTCCCACTGTGCGCCCGGAAAAATGACAAAAGAAGATGCCCTAAAAATCCTCGGCGAACTTGGAAATTCCAAAAATATGGCAAACCACGGCAAAGCAGCCGGTTTTGCAATGGCTGCGCTTTTCGATTACTTTAAATCAAAGGGACAAAAATTTGAACTCTCAAAAGAAGATTGGGAAATCGTTGGTCTGTTACATGACGCAGACTACGAGAAAACCAATAAATCTTTAGAGCTGCACACAGAAGAGACAACCAAACTTTTAAATCAAATCAACGCGAATCAGATAATAATAAACGCTATTCGTGGCCACTGCGACAAATCTCCTCGCGACACGTTAATTGCCAAATCAATTTATGCAGTAGATGAGCTGACCGGCCTTATTGTTGCCTGTGCGCTGGTTCAACCAGACAAAAAGTTAAATTCGGTCACAGTAGAATCAGTCCTTCGCAAATTTAAAGATAAGTCCTTTGCAGCCGGTGCCAACCGAGATCAGATCAAGACTTGCGAAACGGAACTATCAATTCCACTTGAGGAATTTATACTAATTACATTAAAATCCATGCAGGAAAAGTCAGAAGATTTAGGTTTATGAAAACGTCAGATCTGAAAAAAATTCTCAAAGTTTTCTTAACTCTGCAATGGGCAAAGGAACTCCCTCGCCAAGGGTTCATCGCTATGGGTTTCAAGCGTCAGGAGGCAGATTCCGTTGCAGCTCATTCCTGGACAACTGCCATGCTTGTTTATTTCCTTGGTTCGGAAATGAAAAAAAACGGGGTTAAAATCAATGTTGATCGCGCAGTCAAAATGGCCATGTTTCATGACATGGCAGAAACCATCGTTGGCGATGTTGGCACCTTCGTCAAAGGCATGGCCCAGGGAGCGTTCGCGCCAATCGAAGAAGAAGGACTTAAGTGGCTTGTCAAAGACCTTCCGTCAAACGCCGAAGTCATAGAACTCGTCAAAGAATATATGGAAAGAAAAACTTTGGAAGCCCGCCTTTGCAAAGTTGCCGATAATTTGGATGCCCTTGCCCAAGCAAAAGGTGTACCCGGTGCCCGTGACGCGCTAAAATATTTTAAGGAGGTTTACCATATCACCAAAATTCCTTGGCACAAGCAAGCGGTGGAGATGATTTTAAAAGACGAAGTCGAACCGGAAAGGAATTGGCAAAAAGGTAAACACTAATGCTGGACATAAAATTTATCCGCGAAAACGCAAAATTAGTAGCCGAAAAGTCCAAACAGAAAGGCTACGATGTCGACATCGAAAAACTTCTAAAAGTAGACGAACAGCGCCGAAAGATAATCGAAGAAGTAGACAAACTTAGATCAGACCGCAAAAAAGCTGCTGATGCCAGGGACGAGAAAAAAGGCCAGGACATTAAATCAAAGCTTAAAGCAGCCGAAGACAAGTTGGAAAAACTCCACGAAGAATTTTACATTCTAATAAGGCAAGTGCCCAATTTGCCAAAATCTGATGTCAAAGTAGGTAAAGATGAAAGCGAAAACGAAGTTGTAAGAAACGTAGGAAGAATTCCGAAATTCGATTTCAAACCTAAAGACCATCTCGAACTTGCACAAGGTGCCGACTTACTGGATCCGGAAAGGGCTTCAAAAACCTCTGGCAGCCGCTTTAATTTTCTTAAAAACGAGCTCGTTCTATTAGAATTTGCACTCGTAAATTTTTCTTTCGATCTTCTTAAAAAAGAAGGATTTATCCCGGTAATTCCTCCGGTTATTATCAACAAAAAAAGCGCTGACGGGCTTGGATATCCGGAATACGAAACAGGTGAGGGATACAAGGTAGACGACGGGTTTTTGGTGGGTACTGCTGAACATTCAATCGTGCCGATGCATATAGACGAAACCTTAAAAAGCTCCGACCTTCCCAAAAGGTATGTTGGATTTTCCACCGCTTTTCGCAGAGAGGCCGGTTCCTACGGGAAGGACACCAGAGGCATGTTTAGGGTGCATCAATTCGATAAAGTTGAAATGGTATCTTTTGTACTGCCTGAAGACGAAGACAAAGAGCTCGAATACCTCTTATCCCTAGAAGAAGAATTCGTCAAACAATTGGGCCTTGCATACAGGGTTATAAAACAATGCACAGGAGATTTAGGGTTTCCAACTGCAAGAAAATACGACGTGGAAGTTTGGATTCCCTCGGAGGGTAAATATCGGGAAACGCATTCGGCATCGCTTAATACAGATTTTCAGTCGAGACGCTTAAACATAAAATACGAGCACAAAGGGCAGAGAGATTTCTTGTCAATTCTTAACGCAACTGCAATTGCCATGTCGAGAATCCCTATAGCCATACTAGAAAATTACCAGCAAAAAGACGGGTCAATTCTAGTTCCTAAGGTTCTCCAAAAATACACTGGCTTTACCAAAATTCCTGCCTAAATCAGCCTCAAAATTTCGCTTGACAGCCTAATTTTCATATCGTAATTTAAGATTTGTAACAAGCCTCTTCTCTGCCGAAGGAGGCTTGTTTATTTGAGCCAAGCTTTTTGCTTTCCAAGCAAGGCGACCTGCTGATATAATTAGCTCCGAATGTTAAATCTGCCCGACGATGAAGAAGCCGTTCTCAAAAAGAGAAATCGCACAAAAAGACTTTCCCCAAAAACTCATAAAATTGCACATGAATCCGGAAGGTCAACAAAAACATTATGGAGGCAAATAATTGCTAGAGCAAAGAACCGAAAGCCAAGTCGGTAAAAGGACTTTTGATGCCAACCAAATCGAGGCAAAAATGCTCGAAGTTTCTGGGGTGTCTTGTGTTATTTCTGACAGAAGAGTCCGTTTACCAAGAATAGATGCACTAGGAGTTTTGGCTCAGATAGTAAGAGAAAATTGCCAAGAAGACATCGCTTGGACAGCGCTTCAACCCTCTATGAGGCAACTGGAAGCAAGGCGTCGAATCAAAATTGAGAAAATGAACTATTTAGGCAAAAGAACTCAAGATTCTTTGTCAGCTGAAGATTTGAGAATCATTGGCGAATATTACTTAAAGTTGGGGCATAGGGAAAGCTATAGCAGCAATTATTATGAACAAAGATTCGTTGAGTTAATGCAAGAAGGAATACTGTAATTATGTTAGGAATTTTAGGTAAATTTTTAGATTCAAACGAAAAGCAGGTCAACCGGCTCCAGCCGCAAATTGACGACGTTAATGCGCTGGAAAAAAAGTTTGAAAAATTAGCTGACGAAAAATTAAAAGCCAAAACTGCCGAATTTAAACTTCGGCACGAACGAGGTGAAACCTTAGACGATCTTTTACCCGAAGCTTTTGCAGCTGTTCGTGAAGCAGGTAAAAGAACCCTAAATCAAAGACATTACGACGTCCAAATTCTAGCGGGAATCGTCCTTCATCAAGGTAAAATTGCCGAGCAAAAAACCGGCGAAGGAAAAACTTTAACCGCTTCTCTTGCACTTTACCTGAACTCAATTTCCGGGCGAGGCGTACATCTGGCAACTGTCAACGATTACCTTGCCCGCGTTGGCTTGGGCTGGATGGGCCCAATCTACTCCGCTCTAGGAGTTTCCGCAGGCTGCATTATGCAGGAGAAGGCCTTCGTCTACGATCCAAAGTTCGAAGATAAGACTCAAGATGATTGGCGGCTAAGGCATCTTAAACCTGTCGAAAAAAAGGAAGCCTACAATGCCGATATCACCTACGGCACCAACAACGAATTCGGCTTCGATTATCTTCGCGACAACATGGTTTGGGATCTTAAAGACGCATCACAGCGTGGACATTTCTTCACAATTGTCGACGAAGCAGACTCAATCTTAATTGATGAGGCCAGGACTCCTCTTATAATTTCCGCTCCATCCCAACAGGCAACAGAAAAATATGTGACGTTTGCAAAACTTGTAAACGAACTTTCAAAAGACACGGATTATGTAATAGACGAAAAACTAAAAACGGCAAACCTCACGGAACATGGAATTACAAAAGTAGAAAAACGCTTGGGTGTTGAAAACCTTTACGAAAAAGATTTTGCATCGATCCACCACATTCAACAAGCACTTCGCGCAAGAACCTTATTTGCAAAAGACAAGGATTACGTTGTTAAAAGCGGAGAAATAGTAATAGTTGACGAATTTACGGGCCGCCTAATGCCAGGCCGCCGCTGGTCCGAAGGATTGCATCAAGCGATTGAAGCAAAAGAAGGCGTCAATATCCAAAAAGAATCCCAAACCCTGGCGACAATTTCATTTCAAAATTATTTTAGGCTTTACGAAAAAATTGGTGGCATGACCGGGACTGCTGCAACAGAAGCGGAGGAATTTTTCAAAATTTACAAACTCGACGTTGTTGTTATTCCCACAAACAAACCTACCATCAGAAAAGATTCCGCCGATGTCGTTTACAAAACTGCCAAAGCCAAATTTACTGCCGTTGCCAACGACGTTTCCGAAAAACATACAAATGGCCAGCCGGTTTTAATTGGTACAACATCTATTGAAAAGAACGAGTTTTTGGCAGGTCTTCTTAAAAGAAAGGGAATTCCCTATCAAATGTTAAACGCCAAAAACCACCAAAGGGAAGCCGAAATTATCTCGGCCGCGGGCATTAAAGGCTCGGTAACGCTAGCGACAAACATTGCCGGCCGCGGTGTTGACATCATCTTAGGCGGGACTCCGCCAACCGACAAACTAGGCCGCCCGATTACAAAGGGAAATGAATATGAAAAATGGAAGAAAAACCATGAAGAAGTCATAAAACTTGGCGGTCTTCATGTCGTCGGTACGGAAAGGCACGAAGCCAGAAGAATCGACAACCAGCTCAGAGGCCGATCCGGAAGACAGGGCGATCCGGGGTCCAGCCGCTTTTACGTATCTCTGGAAGACGACATTATGCGCCTTTTTGGCGGTGAACAAATTTCAAAGATAATGACGGCTTTCAAATTACCGGAAGATACTCCAATTGAGCACACCATGGTTTCAAAAGCCATTGAAAATGCCCAGGTTAAAGTTGAAAGCCATAACTTCGACATCCGAAAACAGTTAGTAGAGTATGACGACGTAGCCAACCGCCAAAGGGAAATCATCTACGGTAAAAGAAGAGAATTTTTGGAAATGGCTCAAAACCAGGAATCTCAGGAGAAAGTTAAAGACCAGATTAAAGATAAAATCGATGCCGAAATTGAAAATTTAGTGCTGATGCATTCACCTGAAGGTGCGTCAAAACCTCAGCATGAAGAAATAGTAAAGGAGCTGTCGACAATAATTCCTTTCGACGACACATCGCAAGGCCATCTTCTATCCGACGCTCAGAAAATTTCCGATCCACAAAAATTGACAAGTTTTTTTAAAGAGGTAGTTGATAAAACCTACAGCGAACGCGAAAAATCACTTGGAAACGTAGTTGCCAGAGATATTGAAAAATTTGTTAATCTTTCCGTTATCGACACTTTATGGATTCAGCATTTGGATACCCTGGACGATTTAAGGGAGGGTATTGGTCTTCGAGCTGCGGGCCAACGCGATCCGCTTGTCGAATATAAGCAGGAAGCGTTTAGTTTGTTTGAAAAGCTTGTCGCCAGTATTGATTATGAAGTTGTCCACAGACTTTTTAAGGTCCAAGTACGCGAACAGCCAACAATAGAACAGGTAGAGGAAAGGGGCGTCGAAGTACATCCCCAAGCAACTTTAACATCAACGTCAGCCGAATCGTCAGCCTCTTCTAGCGATAAAAACCCAATGGAAATGTCAGATGCCGAATTAGACGCCGAAATTGCCAAGCTCGAAAAACAGAGTACACATCAACAGTCAACAAATAATGTCCAGTTTACAAAAGACCCTAACGAAATGTCGGACGACGAATTAGATGCAGAAATTGCAAGACTGGAAGCTCTCGAGTCAAAAGGCCAGTCCCTGGCAAGTATTGCCGAAAATCCAATGGAGCAAGCCCTAAAGAAAAACCATCCTCTTCGAGTTGAAAAAATAGGCCGTAACGACCCTTGCCCTTGTGGCTCAGGCCTAAAATGGAAAAAATGCGGCCTAATCGGTGCCCCAGAACATAAAAACTAGCTGCTCTAAGATATAATTCACCTATGGAAATAAATCAGAAAATAGACGATCTAAAAAGCCGTTTTGTGCAAATCACTGCAAACTTCAACCGCGAGGAAAAACAAAAGGAGGTCAAAGATCTCCAAAACCAATCAGCAGAGCCCGGTTTTTGGCTGGATCAACAATCAGCTCAAAAAACGATGAAGCGAATTGCAACTCTCACAAATGATCTTCAAACTTTCGAAAACCTTTCGAAAGAACTTGAAGATCTGGCGGGAATGGTAAATCTGGTCCAAACTGACCCGTCACTTCAGCTTGAGATCGAGAAGGAACTAAAAAAAGCCGAAAAAGAGGTAGAAAGTTTGGAAATAAAAATGTTTTTGTCCGCTCCATACGATGCCAACTACGCTATTCTTTCAATCCATGCGGGCCAAGGAGGAACAGAAGCTATGGATTGGGTGGAAATGCTCTCCCGAATGTATCAGAAGTTTTTTTCCTCAAAGGGCTGGGATTTCGAAGTCATTAACGAAATTCCTGGGGAAGAAGCCGGTTTTAAAACCGTCACAATTGTCATTCACGAAGATTATGCATACGGACTCCTGCGCCGTGAAGCCGGTGTACATCGGCTAGTTCGCCAATCCCCTTTTAATGCGGCCAACCTTCGCCAGACATCCTTTGCACTTGTCGAAGTTGTCCCAGAAGTCGACGATATGCCAGAAATAGAAGTGAAACCTGACGACATTGAATTTGAAGCGTTCCGCTCCGGAGGCCACGGCGGCCAAAACGTTAATAAAGTCTCAACAGCGGTTCGTCTCAAACACAAGCCAACAGGAATAGTCGTCACTTGCCAAACTCAGCGTTATCAAGCACAAAACAGAGAAAACGCCCTCAAGCTTTTAAAAGCCAAATTGTGGGCACTTAAGCAATCAGAACAAAAAGAAAAAGAAGCAGAAATAAAAGGCAGCCATATTACCCCCGGTTGGGGAAATCAAATACGCTCTTACGTTCTTCACCCGTATAAAATGGTAAAAGACCTACGTACAAACTACGAAACCTCAGATGCAACAGCAGTTTTGGATGGCGATTTAGAAGAATTTGTTAAAAAAGAGATCTCGCTTTAAATAAGTCTTGCCCATTTTTAAATTATGCTGATATAATACCTTCAACTTAATGGATCCACAAACTCTACCAAACCAACCTATTCAAGAACGCCAAACGATACCTTTAAAAAGCAAATCAAAAGGAGGAATAATTTCCAAGCTTGTACCGCTGATTGTCGTAGTCGTAATTGTGGCTGTGGGAGTTTTTTCGGGACTTATTCTTTCATCTAGAAACAAATCGAGTCAAAAAATAGCCTCTTCGGCTTTGCAAAACCAAAAAGATTTACCTCCCGAAGTGCAAAAATCTTTTAACCAGACTTTTAAAGACCAAGCAGAAGGGGTTATTCAAAAAAATGACCAATTCGACAAATACGCTCAAGGCACCCACAAACTGATAAGGCCCGGCGGAGAAAGCCAAACAGCGTACCTTACCTCATCAGTTTTAGATCTTAACGAGTTCAATGGTAAAAAAGTTAAAGTTTACGGGGAAACTTTTGGCTCCTCTCAAGTTGGCTGGCTTATGGACGTTGGAAAAGTAGAAGTAGAGCAGTAAAAAAAGGCACTGCCCCATGATAGAATTTATATCTGTTACCAAAAAATATCCTAATGGCGCACTTGCGCTAGATGACATTAACCTAAAAATTGCCGATGGCGAGTTCATCTTCATAGTTGGGCCATCCGGTGCGGGCAAATCGACCCTTTTAAAGCTAATCACCAGAGAAACATCACCAACGTCCGGAACCATACTATTAAATGAGGAAGATATTTTAAAAATTCCGAAAAACAAAATACCGGTTCTTAGAAGAAGAATCGGGACAGTTTTTCAAGATTTTAAGCTGCTTCTGACAAAAACAGTATTCGAAAATGTCGCTGTACCTCTCGAGGTTTTAGGTTATAAAGAATCAGAAATAGAGAAACAAGTTTCCGAAGCATTAGATAAAGTAGGCCTGCTGGAAAAAGCGAACAGCTTCCCGCTTCAGCTTTCGGGGGGAGAAGTTCAAAGAACCTCAATTGCAAGGGCGATAATTTCAAAACCGCAAGTACTTTTGGCAGACGAGCCAACAGGTGATTTGGATCCTAAAAATTCCCTGGAAGTGGTAAGTCTTATTGAGAAAATAAACAAGGAAGACAAAACAACAATTTTGATGGCAACGCACAATGCTCAAATAGTTAATCATTTCAAAAAGCGTGTAGTAAATCTTAAAAAGGGTAAAATAGAATCGGACGTTAAGGAGGGCAGATATGAAGCAGCCTAAAGAAGCTATAAAGCTTATAAGAAGAAGTCCGTATCAAGCTCTTGCGGCAGCCTTGGCAATGTCATTAACGTTTTTTGTCTCATCCGTTTTTATTTTACTCATAATAGGAGGCCAGATAGTTTTAAATTACATCGAGCAACGGCCTCAAGTTATTGCTTTTTTCAAAGATAACGCGACTCAATCCCAGATAGCGGATTTAACTTCAAAAGTCCAAGCAACCGGCCTGACAACAAGCATCAAATTCGTTTCAAAAGAAGAAGCTTTGGCGATCTATAGAGAGCGAAACAAAAATGACCCTTTGCTTTTAGAATCCGTAACTGCGGATTTTCTGCCTGCGTCAATTGATATCTCTGTTAAAAAAGCTCAAGATATTCAAACGATAACGAGCATGGTTCAACAAGACTCGCAAGTTGAAAGAGTCATTACCCCCCAAAACTTAGTTGACCAGCTGGTAAAGTGGACCAAAACCATACGAGTTGGAGGAATTGTTTTTGTCTCCACACTGTTGGCCGTATCCTTCCTTATAGTAATAATGGTTATCGGCATGAGAATTGCCATACGTCGCGACGAAATAGTCATCATGAACCTAGTCGGTGCGACCAAATGGTATATCTCAAGGCCATTTTTTATAGAAGGCGCAATTTATGGTGTTGTTGGCGCCACTGTCGCCACATTTTTTGTCTACTCACTCCTTCTCTTTTACTCACCGAATATTCAACAATTTTTAGGTCCAATTCAAATTTTCCCAATATCGCCCTTATTTTTTGTGTATTTATGGATTGCAGAAGTTCTTGCAGCCGTTTCAATTGGCGTAGTTGGGGCAGCCATAGCCCTTTTCAGGTACTTAAGGATCGAATGAGAAGATTTTTAATCTTAATCGTTCTGCCTGTCATATTTTTTGCGCTCAGCTCACAAAAAGTTTTTTCAACAGAGCTTAGCGATTGTGACAAGGACAGTATTCCCCAGGACAAAGTTGGTGAATGTTTAGAGATTCTTTCTAAAAAGGTCAGTGAGTTGGGAAATCAAAAAAAGACCCTTTCAAACCAAATCTCCCAGTTTAACAGTCAAATTCAAATAACCCAACTCAAAATTGCTAATGCGGAAGCAACCCTTTCCAAACTAGAAGACGAAATTAATGTTTTGGGCTTTAGAATTGGTTATGTTACAGGTTCTATCGACAAACTTGAAACGCTTGTGAAAGAAAGGATAGTTGCAACTTATCAGGAAAGCTTCGTTTCAAACTTAGAACTAGTGCTTTCATCAAACGGCTTTTCAGATATAGTCCTAAGGTTGCAGTACCTCAAACAGGTCCAGGAAAACGATAAGCGTATCCTTGCAAGCTTGCAGCAAACAAAATCAAATTACGCAAACCAAAAAGATGAAAGGCAAGAAAAACAAGCAGAAATAGAAGCCACAAAACAGCAACTTTTAGGCCTAAAAACCAGCCTTGATTCCCAAAAAGCCGAAAAACAGGCGTTTTTAGAAGTCACCCAAAACGACGAAGCAAAATATCAACGTCTCCTGGCACAAGCTCAAGCAGAACTTGCAGTAGCCTTCGGTGGGGGAACCGAATCATATCTTCGGGATGTTAATGTTGGTGATTCAATTGGCTCTATTGCAGTAAGATCAGCAAGCCCAGGCTGTTCAAGTGGAGCCCACCTTCATTTTGAGGTACACAAAAATGGCTCCATTCAGGATCCTAATAATTATCTAAGTTCACACAGTTTCAGCTACAGTTATTCGCCCGACCAGTACTCTGTCTACGGCACAATAAATCCTCATGGAGACTTACCATGGCCACTAAATGACCCCATCATGATTAATCAGGGATTTGGTACTTCCCACAGTTACGCTTCTTTTTACGGCTCGTCAGGTCATACCGGGATTGATATGGAATCCTCAGATTACACGGTAAAAGCAGTCAAAAAAGGCAAACTGTATGCAGGTGCCTTTTCTTGTGGAGGGGCATATCCCGGAACTCTTTATTATTCCAGGGTCAAAAGCGACGATGGAATCGACGTCCTTTATCTTCACATGATTCCCAGGTAAACATTGACACCACAGTTCAAAAACCATATTTTAAATATGAGGTGAAAAAGCTTTTACTGCTGGTTTTTTTTCTTTTACTCTTGCCCAAAAATGTTAATGCGTCCGATGTAAAACTCAATGAAGTGATGGCAAACCCTTCATCGGGTCAGAATGAATGGGTGGAGATTTACGCTCCAGGTACAACCAATTTAGATGGTTATTACCTCCAAGATAAAAACGATCATGACAACAACAAGACCACAAAAACATTAAATAGTGCTCAACACTGTGGGGATTATTTCGTTTACGAATATTCAGGAGATGGATGGCTTAATAACACTTCAGACGAATCTCTTTTTCTGTACGACAATAATAATAACTTAGTAGATTCTCACGAAAATTGGCAAGCAGCTCCTGAAGGAAAAACTGTCGGGCGTATCCCTAATGGTTCTGGTGAATGGAAACAGACGAAAGAACCGACTAAATGTAACCCGAATATCGAAGATACCTCTACGCCAACTCCTGGCCCAACATCAGATCCGGGATCTACAGCAACCTCAACTCCGACACCTACTCCAACTCCCAAAGCTTCTCCAACCCCCACGCCAAAAGTTACGCCCAAACCATCAGCAACTCCTAAAAGCGGGTCCCCAAGCGCCAGCCCTGCTGTACTTGGCGATCAAACACAATCACTAATCGCCTCAGGTGCGGGCCTTCTTGATACCAGCACTCAAGCCCAAGACGGGTTCCAAAAAGGTCCCAGTAAGCTGGTTGCTGGAATCCTTGTCATCTCTGGTACAGGCCTTATTCTCCTTGCACTCGGCTTTCACTTTTGGTACCGCAAAATCAACAAAGGCAAAATTCTCGAAACAAAAGACCCATTCCAGCTTTGATTGTGTTAAGATTCCCAAACAATGCAAATAAAATCTAAATCACCTAAAGAAACACAAAAACTTGGTCAAGAATTGGCAAAAAAACTAATTGGCGGTGAAGTCATAGCCTTATTCGGTGATCTGGGATCGGGAAAAACCATTTTTGTCCAAGGTTTGGCAAAAGGCCTAGGTATTAAGCGCAAAGTTACATCTCCAACATTTGTTTTTATGAGGCAGTACCCTTTTTCTATAAAAAAATTCCCCATGACTTTTTATCATTTAGACTTATATAGAGGTCAAAACGATCAGGATTTCGAAGCATTAGGTCTTGAAGAAATTTTTGCGCCGGATACTATAGTTGTTTTAGAATGGGCCGAAAAAATAAAAAAAGAACTACCCAAAAAGCGCATAGAAATAAAGATCGAAAAAGTAAATGACAAAACAAGAAGAATCTCTATCGCAGGAAATTGAAAAAGCCGTTGAGGTTTTAAAAAAGGGTGGGGTTATAATTTTCCCGACAGATACGGTTTATGGAATGGGTTGTCGTTTCGACAATAAAAGTGCGATAGCAAGAATTAGAAATATAAAAGGTTCCAATCAAGAATTCCCGCTTCTCATCTCAAACATCGACCAGTCCCACCATATTGTCAAAATAAATGACGTTGCCAAAAACCTAGCGCAAAGATTTTGGCCGGGAGGCTTAACCATAATCGTCGAAAAAGCATCTGGTTTAGGGAAAATTGGAATCAGAATTCCAAGCCATAAAATTCCACTTACATTAATCGAGAAAATTGGAGTTCCCATAATTGGCACATCGGCAAATTTCCACGGCCAAAAATCGCCAACCTCATACGAAGATTTAGACAAAAGGCTTATTTCGATGGTAGATTTTGTTGTTCATGGCGAGTGCGATAAAAAAATCCAATCTACAGTTGTGGATTCAACCACATTGCCAGTAAGAATCCTGAGGAGGGGAGCAGTTGATGTCAGCAGTTCTTAAAATTGACACAACTGAAAGGGAAAAAGTAGTAGTCGAGCTTAGAATTGGCACAAAAGTTAAGGATCAAATTTCCTCAACTCAAGAAAAAGGTTCGCAAGTTCTCCTGCCAATGATTGTTAAAATCTTAAACAGAAATAATCTAAAGTTCTCGGATATTACATCAGTCGAGGTGAACCCTGGCCCCGGCTCTTTTACAGGGACAAGAGTTGGCGTATCGGTAGCAAACACGCTTGGGTACGCACTAAATATTCCTGTGAATGGCAAAAAAGGTAAAATAGTAGTGCCAGTTTACGAAAAAAGTAAATTCGACTGAATAAAAATGAGCAAGATTTTAGTTACCGGCGGAGCAGGATTCATAGGTTCTCACGTCACCAAAATTCTGCTTGACTCAGGCCACAAAGTAGTAGTTCTGGATAATCTTTCTCAGGGTAAAAAGGAAAACGTCGACAGCAGAGCAGAACTCGTTGTTGCCGACATTAGAAATACTCCCGAGGCCGCTTTTAAAGATGTCGATTCGGTAATTCACATGGCAGGTCTTATTGTTGTCCCCGAATCTGTAAAAGACCCAATTAAATACGCCGACAACAACGTGATAGGTACGATAGACCTTTTGGAATCTATGCGAAAAGCAAATGTTAAAAGCATAATTTTTTCATCAAGTGCCTGCGTATACGGCTCACCGGAAAACCTTCCCATAAAAGAAGATGCTCCAGTGCATCCTGATAATCCATATGGCGCTTCAAAAGCGGCAATTGAATCTTTCCTTCAGGCTTACAACGCAAACTTTGGTTTTAACGTTACAATTCTTCGCTATTTCAACCCTTACGGTCCGGGTGAAATGCACCAACCGGAAACCCATGCAATCCCAAATTTTATTAAAGCGGCGCTTGCCAAAAAACCCATTCCTCTTTATTGGAACGGTGAACAAATCCGCGACTTTATTTATATTGAAGATTTAGCACGGGCCCATGTCGATGTTTTAGGCCAAACAGGTTACAACATTTTTAATATCGGAACAGAAAAAGGTGTAGTAGTTAAAGATGTGGTTTACGAGATTTTCAACATTCTCGGCTTCAAAGTACCAATAAATAATCTAGGCAAAAGACTCGGAGATGTCCAGGCAAATTACGCCTCTAGCGAAAAATTAAAAAAAGTCGTCGGCTGGCAAGCAAAAGTGTCTCTTTCGGAAGGCCTCAAAAAAACCATCGATTTCTATCGTTCTATACTAAAATAGGCTTGTTTAAGGTCTAAGAAGGCGTGCAATTCTTCTAGTTTCTCTCACTTGTGCTGCTCGTTCTTGCGGATCGCCCTCAATTACAAAAGACATATCGGGCATTTTTGGTTCACCATCATGCCTTAATACTGGATGAGAACCAAAATGGTCTCGAGTTCGAGTATTCCTATACAAACCCTGAATCCGCTCAGTCTCATTTCCCGCCATTAATTGATTATATCATTTAACTTTGGCTTTTAACGCTATTCAATTATAATTAGGAAGTGAAAAAGCCGATTGATGTAAAACTTACCAAAGAAGGTTTTGAAAAGCTTCAAAAAGAACTTGAAGAACTAAAGGCAAAAAGGCCCGGTGTTGTCACCCGCCTTACCGCTGCCCGGGAACAGGGAGACCTTTCCGAAAATGCCGGCTACCATGCCGCCAAAGAAGAATTGGGCTATGTTGATTCGCGCATCAATGAAATCAAGCTGTTGCTTCGCTTCGGGGATGTAGTTGAATCGAAAGGTGCAGAAATTGTCCAGATCGGAAACACTGTTGTGGTTGAAAACGGTGAAGGCAAAAACGAATTTTCCCTGGTAGGCCATTTGGAAGCCGATCCCACAAAAGGCAAACTTTCCGAGATGTCGCCGATAGGTGCCGCACTTATAGGGAAAAAAGTCGGTGAAACGGTCCAAATCGACGTTCCGGATGGTAAAATTACCTTCAAAATAGTTGAAATTAGGTGATCTTGACAGCCTAAAATCGAATCAAATATAATTTATCTATAACTGCGTTAAGAGCGCAGTTTTTCGTAGCAAATGGCACCAGTTGAATCGTTTATCCAAACAAAAGAATCCGACAAAAAACCACTTGATTTAATAAAGCCTGGGCAAGAAGTAACCGACAACACCTTTCCACAAGCTCGAATAATTGTAACTTGCGACGGCCTAGATTTTAACGGTACAGTCGAGGTCCAAACACCAAAACCTGAAACGATCAGAATGCAACTATTCGAAAGTATTTCTGACAAAAGCCCCAAGCCTCTAGAAGCAGGGGGAAAACATTCCTTCTCTGGACAACAAAGAGTTGAAATCCGTTCAGAGCTTCACGACGAAATAATTTCTCTTGAGCATAGAGTTGCAGCTGGGGTAGCTTTAAACACCATCAACGATTTACTCAGCAAAAGGGCACGTTTCCAAGCTCAACCGGTTGCAAACCCTAAGCCAGCTTTAGCAGTGACAGCATCCAGATAGCCTTGTCTGGTTGTCACGACCTACGATATAATTACCTAGTCTAAATGAAAGGCGTTATTTTAGCAGGCGGTTTAGGCACAAGGCTTTACCCCTTAACTCACGCAACAAATAAGCACTTACTTCCTGTTTTTGACCAGCCCATGATCTATTACCCAATCCAAACGCTTGTGGAAGCTGGAATAGAGGATATTTTGATAGTAGTCGGTGGACCTCACGCGGGCGATTTCATCCGAGTTTTACAAAACGGTAAAGAATTCGGCATTCGCCACCTCGAGTATGCATATCAAAACTCCGGTGATGGAGGGATTGCGGATGCCCTAAAGCTAGCGGAAGATTTTGCAGATGATGATTCAATTACTGTAATTTTAGGGGACAACTGTACAGATGCAGACCTTTCCAAAGAAGTAAAATCTTTCAAAGACGGAGCAGTTATATTCTTAAAAGACGTTGATGATCCCGAAAGGTTTGGTATTGCCCAATTAGACCCGAAAGATCCTAAAAAAGTGATCGGAATTGAAGAAAAACCGAAAAACCCAAAAAGTAACAAAGCTGTCACAGGAGTTTACATTTACGATAGTAATGTTTTTTCTCACATTAAAAAAATAAAACCGTCAGCAAGAGGCCAAATGGAAATTACCGATGTTAACAACATTTATATTAAAGAAGGTAAGCTCAGATGGGCCGAGCTTTCCGGATTTTGGTCGGACGCCGGCACTTTCGATAGTCTCTATAGAACGAACGTTTTTTGGGCTCGAAAACTCTTAGGCAAAAAGGAAAAAGACCTCACAACTTTTTAATCGCATGAGCAAATTATTAGTAACAGGCGGCGCTGGATTTATAGGATCCAACTTTGTTCACTATTGGCTTAAAATCCATCCTGAAGATACAGTAGTTAACTTTGACAAACTTACTTATGCGGGCAACCTGGAAAATCTAAGCGACTTAAAAGAGAATCCTCATCACAAGTTCATAAAAGGTGATATTGCGAATTCCGACGATGTCAAAGGCGCGATGGAAGGAGTGGATATAGTCGTTAATTTTGCAGCCGAATCTCATGTCGACAGGTCTATTCAAGACCCGGCGCCATTTGTTTTAACAAATGTTGTTGGAACCCAAGTACTTTTAGATAATGCAAAAAACGCAAAGGTAAAGCGGTTTCACCATGTTTCAACAGACGAAGTTTTTGGTGCGCTAAAACTCGACTCAAAAGAAAAATTTAACGAGGAGACAAAATACAACCCAAATAGTCCCTATGCTGCATCAAAAGCTGCATCAGATCATCTTGTACGGGCCTATTATGAAACTTACGGCTTGCCAATAACCATCACTAACTGTTCAAATAATTTTGGCCCATTTCAATACCCCGAAAAACTAATATCGCTTTCAATCACAAATTTACTCGAAGGCGATAAAGTGCCGGTTTATGGGGACGGTTTATATGTCCGGGACTGGCTTTACGTAGAAGATCACTGCAGCGCGATAGATTTAGTTCTGCAAAAAGGCAAAATTGGCCAAACCTATTGCATAGGGGTCGACAACGATATTCCAAATATCAAAGTGATAAGGCTAATACTTGAGGCGCTGGGGTTTGGAGAAGATAAAATCGAGCATGTTACCGATAGACCAGGGCACGATAGGCGCTATGCAATAGATGCAGCAAAAATTAAAAAAGAATTGGGCTGGAAACCAAGCTTCCAATTCGAAGAAGCAATCAATTTAACTGTGAAGTGGTACAAAGAAAACGAAAAATGGTGGAAAAGCCTTAGGGGTAAAGATTACCTGGAATATTATCGTAAGCAGTATACTCAAAGGAGAGACCAATGAATAATAGTTATTTCGACCTTGCCCACCAGCAAGAACTGATTGAAGGAGTTATTGTCAGAAAACTAATAGTTCACAAAGACGAAACCGGCGGGCTTTTTGAGACGTTAAGAGTTGATTGGCCCGATGTTTACAATGAGACCAATTTAAAATTTCAAATGCAGTATATGTCAATTACACCATCCGCTATTGCCCGCGACGAAAAACAATGGCACGTCCACAAAAACCAAAGTGACCGTTTTATTTGCGCCTCAGGAAGGATTGTCACCGCAGTTTTTGACCCCAGAACGGCGTCAAAAACGAACGGAAAGTTAAATTTATTTGTGATGAGCCCCTCCTCTGAAGATGAAATGTATATGCTAGTAATCCCTCCCGAGACATATCATGGCTTCATGGTAATTTCAAAAGAACAGGGATATCTTTTAAACTTTCCAACACAACTTTATAATCCTCAAGACGAAGGACGAGTAGACCACGCGCAAGATTTTACCTGGCAAAGCGTAAGGGAGGATTTTGGGCTCTGACATTCCCGAAAAAATCGCGGTAATTGGTGCATCCTCTATGGTTGGCTCCCGTTTCTGCGAGCTTTTCAAAAATCAAAAAAATCTGATAAAAGCGGATCTTAAAGGCGAAAACAATATCGACATCACTAGTTCTGAATCAGTCAATGACTTTTTCAAAAGAAATGATTTTGATGTCGCCATCCTTTTTTCAGCCTATACGGATGTGGATCGAGCCGAAACAGAGCGCGACAACAAGAACGGCATTTGCTGGAAAATAAACGTTGAAGGTTTAACAAATATTGTCGAGACTTGCAAGAAAACCAAAAGAAAACTTGTTTTCATCTCAACAGACTTTGTTTTTGATGGTGAAAAAGGACCCTATAATGAAGATGCCAAAAGAGGGGGAGATCCCGCTAAAATCTCATGGTATGGTATTACAAAAATTAGAGGTGAAGAAACAGTTGAAACATTAGAAAAAGATTATATAATCGTAAGAATTTCTTATCCATATAGATCAAGTTTCCCCAAAAAAGAAGATTTTGCGAGACAAATCTTAAAAAGGTTTGACGAGGGCACACTTTATCCTATGTTTACCGACCAGGTCTTCACACCAAGTTTTATTGACGATATACCGGAAGCCTTTGAATTCCTAATTCAAAATAGATCATCCGGTATCTTCCACATTGTCAGCCCTAATTCCACAACACCATACGATTTTGCTTACGAGCTTCTTAGAACATTTGGCAAGGATTCATCAATTCTTAAAAAGGGCTCCTTAGCCGATTTTTTAAAAATCGGTGATAAAGCTCCCAGACCGCTAAATTCTGCAATGCTCACTACAAAAATACAATATTTAGGCTATAAACCAACAGATTGGAGAGAAGGAATAGAAAAGATTTTTGCCCAAAGCAAAAATTGATTGAACTTCTCTAATTAGCTAAAATTAACAAATGACAATCACCGTAATCGGCGCAGGTTATGTTGGACTGGTAACTGCTTCTCTTTTTGCCGAACTTGGAAATAAGGTTTATTGCATTGATATTGATAAGGCAAGAATAGCAAATCTCAAAAAAGGGATTGTTCCGTTTTATGAACCATCACTTGCTGAATATATATCAAGAAGCATTAAAGAAAAGCGCCTCTTTTTTACAGACTCGTACAGCCAATCGGTCCCCAAATCTCAAATAGTCTTTATATGTGTTGGAACCCCTCCAAAAAATAATGGGGAAGCAGATCTAACATATCTCTTTTCAGCAGTCGAAGAAGCTGCAAAAAATTTAAAAGGTTACACCTTGATTACTATAAAAAGCACTATTCCAATAGGCTTTGAACACGATCTCGAAGCAATAGTTAAAAAATATGCAAAATCTAAATATGAATTCGCATCATCACCGGAATTCTTACGAGAAGGCACAGCTATTTCTGATTCACTTCATCCCGACAGAATTGTAATAGGGACAAACAGCAAGAAAGCAGAAAAAATGTTGCTTGAACTCCATGCTCCGCTCCCTGGTGAAAGGATTATCTGCGATACCAGGAGTGCTCAGCTAATAAAATATGCATCTAATTCTTTTTTAGCCACCAAAATATCCTTTGCTAACGCGCTTGCTGCAATTTGTGAGAAAACAGGCGCTGATGTTGCAAAAGTTGTTCAAGGGGTTGGTGCTGATAAAAGAATAGGACATTCCTATCTTTACCCCGGCGTTGGATACGGTGGCTCTTGTTTACCAAAAGACGTTCTGGCATTTATTGCCCAAACAAGAAACTTCGATTACGACTTCGAACTTTTAAGAGCCGTTGATGCCATAAATAACGCTCAAGTTTCAAGTTTGGTCAACAAAATTAGAAAATCTTTGGGTATAACTGATAAGACAGGTAAAAATCTAGAAGGAGTCGAAGTAGCAATTCTCGGATTAGCTTTCAAACCCAATACGGATGATATGAGAGATGCACCCTCAGTTAAAATCATAAACGTTCTTGTTGATCTTGGTGCAAACATCACCGCATACGATCCTAAAAGTAATGAAGTGGCCAAAAAAATATTGCCAAATATCAAATATGCCAACGATCTTTATAAAGCGATTAACGAAAAAGATTTAATGGTAATCGTTACAGAATGGCCTCAATTTGCTGAAATAGATTTGGAAAAAGCAAAAAAGCTTTTAAAAAAACCTATTATTGTTGATGGTAGAAATATTTTAGATCCCAAAAAAGCGAGAGATCTTGGATTTTCATACACTGGAATAGGCAGATGAAAAAAGCGCTTATAACGGGGGCTGCAGGTTTCGTTGGCAATCATTTATCAGAACACCTAATTTTAAATGGTATTGAAGTGTTTGGATTAATTCATCCAAGTCATCCAGCGCAGCACTCGAAAAATTTGAGTAAAAAAATCAAAATTATAAAGTGTGACCTTTTAAAAAAAAATGACTTAGAAAGGGTTTTGAAGGGAAATAGATTCGAATACATATTTCATCTGGCGGCTTTTTCATCTCCACCCCAAAGCTTTATAGATCCTACGAACACACTAAAAAACAACATAATCGGACAACTGAATTTATTAGAAATTTTAGCTTCATCTAATTCAGACACTAAAATCTTGATCGTGGGATCTTCCGATGAATATGGTGATGTAGAAGAAAAATATTTGCCTGTTGCGGAAGACACACCTTTTTCACCCCAATCACCGTATGCTGTTTCAAAAATCGCTCAAGAAATGATAGGCCTCCAATTTTTTTTGCATAATAAGTTGAAAACGGTGCGGGTAAGGCCATTTAACCATATCGGCCCTGGGCAATCACTTCTATTTGCTATTCCTGCATTCGCTTCACAAATCGCAAAGCTCGAAAAAGCTGGCGGTGGAGAGATGTATGTAGGAAACTTAAATTCCTGGAGAGATTTTACTGACGTTCGCGACATTGCAAAGGCTTATTTATTAGCACTTGAGAAAGGCACGCCTGGTGATGTATATAATATTGGTTCTGGAAAAGTTTATAAAATTGCTGATATATTAGAGGAATTAATTTCGCTTGCAAAGGTTAAAATTAAAGTAAAATTGGATCCAAAACTTATAAGAAACATGGACGCTAAAAAGATATATTGCGATTTTTCTAAATTCAGCACCAAAACTGGATGGCAGCCACAGGTACCTATAGAAAAAACTCTTTTTGATACAATTGAGTACGAAAGAAAAAAGTTAAACTAAATGGCACAAAAAAGAGCGTTAATAACTGGAATAACTGGTCAAGACGGTTCCTACTTAGCCGAGTTTCTTTTGTCAAAAGGTTATAGCGTTTTTGGCCTCACCAGAAGAACATCCACACCAAATTATGAACGGATAAAGCATATCGAGGATCAAATTCAACTAATTCCTGGTGACTTGCTCGACCAGCAATCTCTTACCACCGCAGTGGAAATTTCCAAACCGGATGAAATCTACAACCTCGCGGCCCAAAGCTTCGTTGCAACTTCTTGGTCACAACCTGTTTTAACAGGGGAATTCACGGCTCTCGGTGTGACCAGAATGTTAGAGGCGATGCGACAGCTCGCCCCAAAAGCCAAATTTTACCAAGCTTCTTCTTCTGAAATGTTCGGCCAAGCAGAAGAATCACCTCAAACTGAAAACACTCGGTTTCACCCTAGAAGCCCATATGGAGTGGCCAAAGTTTACGGTCATTGGATCACTATAAATTATCGCGAATCATACGATCTTTTTGCAGTTTCCGGAATTCTATTTAATCATGAATCTCCAAGAAGAGGTTTGGAATTTGTAACTCGTAAAATTTCCCATGGAGTTGCCAGAATTCACCTTGGTCAGGTAGAAGAATTAGTACTCGGTAACCTTAACGCCAGACGTGATTGGGGATTTGCTGGTGACTACGTACAGGCTATGTGGAAGATGCTCCAACAAGAAAAGCCAGACGATTATGTTATAGCAACAGGAGAAAATCATTCTGTTGAAGATTTCGTTGTCGAAGCTTTTAGGGTCGTTGGAATTTCGAATTGGAAAAAATATGTCAAATCATCGAAAGAATATATGCGTCCGGCAGAAGTAGATTTCTTAATTGGTAATTGTACAAAGGCCAAGAAAATTCTAGAGTGGGAACCGACTGTATCATTCCAACAACTCGTTAAAATGATGGTAGAAAACGACATTGCGCTTCTTAAGAAAAACTCCAAATGAGACTGGTCGTAAATATCCCGACTTACAACGAAGAAGATAATATCTCAGAGGTCATAAGAAACGTTTTGAAATCTGCTAAAAACATGCCAAGCCTAGATGTGCATGTTCTGGTTTCTGATAGTCATTCTCCCGATAAAACGCCAGATATTGTAAAAGATATTTCCAAAACAAATCCAAAAGTTCACTATTTAGACGTGAAAGAAAGAGGCCTTGGCATTGGTATTGTCAAAGGGCACAGATATGCGGTCGATAAGCTAAGAGCTGATATTTTAGGTCAAATGGACGGTGATATGTCTCATGACCCATCAACTTTACCGGAAATGGTTCAACTTATCGAGGAAGGTTATGATTTGGTTGTCGGTTCAAGGCTTATGAAAGGCGGGAAGAACCTTTTGGGATGGCACAGGCGCCTTTTTACTCGCGGGTCAGCATTTTATTGCAAACTTGCCTGGGGAACTTTTTCTATCTCAGAATATACCAATTCTTACAGAGTTTTCACAAAAAAACTTTTTGAAAATGTCGATTTTAAAAAAATTCCATGGCGATCAAAAACTTACATAATCCAGCCGTCATTTTTATATGCGGCGCTTTTAGCTGGTGCCAAAGTGAAAGAAGTCCCAATAATATTTATTGATAGAAAAAAGGGATACTCAAAGTCAAAAATTATTGCATACATTATTGATGTAGTGATATTTGGTATTAAGGTTAGAATAGAGAAGTCAAAAACTTTTTTAAAGTTTCTTTCTGTAGGAACTTTAACTTATTTCGTCAATGCAATTCTTTTAGGTCTCTTGTATCGTGGCAATATTTATTCAGTAAAAGTCTTGCCTGAAGCCATTTTGTCTTTTATCCCAGTTAATCACCCTTCTACTAAATTATTATTTATTTATCTCGATAGATTGTTCGTAGCGTCATTAATATCCATAGAAGCCTCAATAATTATCAATTTTTTCTTCCATGATAGCTGGACCTTTAAGCATCGCAACAGAGAAGGAAGCAAATTGAAAAGATTTTTGAAGTTTAATTTGTCGTCAGTTGGGAGTCCGATTATTCAGCTTGCAAGCATACTAACTTTTGTACAGGTGCTTCACACTAGCGAACAAATAGGCTTAGCATTTGGAGTCATAATCGGACTTTTCGTAAACTATACTGTCAACCTCTTATGGATTTGGAAGGAACACCCCGAAAAGGATCTTTCGCAAAAAGTCGTAAAATAAACATATTAATATGCCCAAACTATCTTACGATAGATTAAAATTGCTACTTTTTATCTTACTTATTTTAACAGCGGTATTTTTCCGGTTTTACAAAATACGAGATTACGTTGTTTTTCTTGGAGATGAGGGGCGAGACATGATTGTAATAAGAGATATTTTTGTAAAACACCATATTCCATTTCTAGGGCCAACGGCTTCTGTCGGCGGTTTTTATCTAGGCCCCGTATATTATTGGATGGCGGCACCATTTTTACTTTTGTGGCGCTTTGACCCAGTTGGCCCATCATATATGATTGCCATTTTCGGCCTTTTAACTGTACTTCTGCTCTATAAATTTTTGAAAGAAACAGTGGGATTTTGGCCAGCTTTTTTAGTAGGCTTGCTTTATAGCACCGCTCCTTTAATCGTCAGGTATTCAAGGTCATCATGGAACCCAAATCCGCTACCTTTTTTCTCACTTTTTCTTATATACATGACATATTTAGGCATAAAACGAGCTAAACCCATATTTTTTTTAGTGGCAGGCCTTGCATTCGGGATTGCAATACAACTTCATTATTTAGCGCTTTTGCTCGTGTTAGTCTTTCTGGCAATTGTGCTTCTTTCAACCAATTGGAAAACATGGCCAAAAAGTATTGCCCTTTATATCGTTGGCACACTGATTACTTTTTCCCCCTTTTTATTATTTGAGGCAGCACATAATTTTCCTAATTTCAGAACAATTTTTGAATTTGTAACAAGAGGAACAAATGTAGGCTATAAAAGTTTTAATTTCCTTTGGCTTATAACCAACACCGGCAACATATTCTTAGAAGAAATCTCGCATTTGGGTGGAACTATATACACAAAAATAATAGTCTGGACCTTACTTTTCTTTTCACTCTATGGATTTTACAAAACCAGAAAAGACAAAGAAAAAAAACTCTTATACACCACAGGATTCATTTGGTTTTTTGGAGGCCTTCTTCTTCTGCGCGTATACACTGGAAACTTAAACGATTATTATTTCGGCTTTCTTTTTCCCGCACCATTTTTCCTTCTAGGACTTATCTTCTCAGAATTGTGGGGAAACAAATTCTTACGATTGATTCCGCTCGGTTTTACAATGTTTGCTTTAATTTGGTTCACAAGTAATGCTTTTTTTAAAAATTCTCCCAACAAGTTGATTAATCAAACTGAGACTGTTGCACAAGAAATAATCCAAAAAACTGGCGGCAAACCATACAACTTCGCACTGGTATCCGACCATAATAGCGATCATGCATACCGCTATTTTCTGGATATTAAAGGCGATCCGCCAACTCAACTGGAAACAATGGTCACAGATCAATTAATCGTTTTATGTGAATCACAAAAATGCTCGCCGCTAGGAAATCCTTTGTGGGAAATAGCTGCTTTCGGAAGAGGCGAAATAGTGGGCCAGTGGGATCTTCCAAAGTTTGGATTTAAACTTTATCGCTTAACCCATTGGTCTGGGGCTCCTTCTCCTGCTGGAAAACCGGCGGTTAAAGGTGGATAATATAGGCGATTTTTTCAAATGTTAAAAAATATCGTTTCGGCAAAACAATTCGATAAAGCCACTATTGAGCAAATTCTCCAAACCGCAGATAAAGTAAGGTCCAAAAATTACGACTCCAACTCGCTGTCAGGGAAAGTTATGGCGACACTTTTCTATGAACCCTCAACCAGAACGAGGCTCTCATTTGAATCCTCGATGCTAAGACTTGGCGGAGGCGTTATCTCAACGGAAAGTGCTGCAGAATTTTCCTCAGCGGCAAAAGGCGAGACCCTGGAAGACACTATAAGGGTTGTAAATGCATTCAGTGATGTTATTGTGCTCAGGCACTTTTCCGCTGGGGCATCAGAAATCGCCCAACGCTATTCAAAAGTACCTATCATAAACGCTGGAGATGGTAATGGCGAGCATCCAACGCAAGCACTTTTGGACTTATATACAATTTTTTCTAAATTCTCAAAAAGAGATCTCACAATTGCTATGGTCGGTGATCTTTTAAATGGCCGGACAATTCATTCTCTAAGTGTTTTTTTAGCGCTATACCCCAAAATGAAACTGATTTATGTATCTCCAAATGCTCTTGCTATCCCAAAAGGCTTGAGATCTCACCTTAAATCGAAAAGAATTCAATTCAAAGAAACGCTTGATTTAAACGTCGCACTAAAGACAGCAGATGTTATTTACCAGACCAGGATTCAAAAAGAACGCTTTAAAAATGAAACAGAATATGTGAAATTCAAAGGCCTTTACATAATTGATAAAAAAAGCCTTAAACAGCTTAAAAAAACCTCAATTATCATGCATCCTCTCCCACGAATAAACGAAATTACTGCAGATGTAGATAAAGATCCTCGTGCTCTGTATTTCGAACAGGTCCAAAATGGTCTTTACGTTCGAATGGCAGTTCTCCTTTACCTCTTTGACAAAAGCTCTTCTAAGAATCGATAATAAGTTTAATGGACGAAAACCCACACCTGTCTGTGGTTATTCCGGCATATAACGAAGAACCCAATTTTATAAAGGGTACGCTAGATGAGGTTCCGGAATATCTTAAAAAACAGCCATACCCCTACGAAATTTTAATAGTAGACGACGGTTCAAGTGATGCAACGGCATCTCTTGCAGAAAATTTTGCCAAAAAGCACAAAAACGTGAGAGTGGTTAATAATCCGCACGAGGGCAAAGCGGCCACTGTAAAAGCCGGTGTTGAAAGTGCCAGGGGTGAGCTCATTTTATTTACCGATTTCGACCAGGCAACCCCAATTCATGAAGTAGAACGACTCTTACCTTATTTTTCAGAATTCGACATTGTAATAGGCTCAAGACAGCTCCCTGGGGCAAAAAGAGAAAAAGAGCCATTCCACAGACACTTGATGGGATTAGTTTTTAACATCTTAGTTCAAATCATTGCAGTTCGAGGTATCTGGGACACACAAGCCGGTTTTAAATGCTTTAAAGCTCAGGTTGCCAAAGAACTTTTCGGCGAACTGAAGGTTTACGGAAAGGCTAAAAAGGTAGAAGGCGCTCTAGTTACTGCTTTTGATGTAGAACTGTTGTTTATAGCAAAAAAAAGAGGCTATAAAATTAAAGAGGTGCCAATAATCTGGCATCATGTTAAAACCACAAGGGTTAGCCCCATAAAGGACTCTTTAAGAATGTTAAGGGATGTCATCAAAATTCGCCTTAATGATATCCGGGGAATTTATAACAAAGCTCCAAGATAAAACTTCAAATTATCCAAAAAAGGAACTATAGTGGAAAAATACTTGGATCCTGTAAAATAAGGCATATGTCCAAACTGGAAAAATTCCTCCTTTTTGTAAACATAGCGATCTATCTTTCTATTGCAGTTTTTTCATTCGCTTATGTGGATCTCAATCTTACCTTAAGCCAAAACCGCTATATTCTGGGCTTCATTTCACAAATGCAATATTTAGGTTATTATAGTAGGCCGCAAGCCACATCCATCTATCTTCTCATGATTTTTGCGACATACGCGTTTTTTATTGCCAATTTAATTCTGTTTTTAAGGAAAAAAATTACAAAAAAATACCTGGTCTTATCGTCACTTACAAGCGTTATAATTTTGATCTTTGCGTACCCATACCTCTCCTCAGATATTTTTAACTACATATTTGATGCAAGAATAATATTACATTACCATTTAAGCCCATATAGTCACAGAGCTTTAGACTTTCCACAAGATGACTGGATTAGGTTTATGCGTTGGACGCATCGATATTCTCCATACGGCCCTGTTTGGCTGTTTTTCTCGCTCATACCCTACACCCTAGGCTTAGGTAAATTCCTTCTAACTCTTTTAACTTTTAAAACTTTTATTTCTCTGTTTCACCTAGCGAATATTTACCTGATATATCAAATTTTAAATTTTAAAAAAGATAATTTAAGGCTTACGGGAACAGCTCTTTACGCACTTAATCCACTTATTCTTACAGAAGGAATCATAAATGGGCACAATGATGTAGTCCTGGCAACCTTTTTGCTACTACCGATTTATTTCTCGACTCGCAATAAAAATGTAAAATCAATTATTTCAATATTGACAGGTACACTCATAAAATACATTCCCATCCTTAACTTTCCGTGGTTATTATTGCATATAAAAACAAAAAACTTTGGGCTTAAAAAGTTAATAATTGCTAACATTATCACAATGGTTATCTTTACTTACATTTTTTCATCATTCAAAATTACTGTGCCATTCGTCTCATCAGGGGCTACTCAAGTGCAGTTTCAACCATGGTATCTATTCTGGACACTGCCTTTAATTGCCCTTCTTTCAAATACCTGGCTCACAATTTTTTCAATCGCTGTAGCGCTTGGTGCAAGTTTAAGATATCTCCCATTCATTTATTATGGAGACTGGAGCCATCAAGGTACTTTAGAGTTTATGACTATTGCAACCTTTGCACCTGCTTTTATAATGGGCATTATATTTTTGATATATAAAACCTTTTTAACTCACTCAAGTGACAAATAAAAATAGGACTTCAAAATTTTTCAAATCAACTTTTCCATTTGCAGTCATATTTGGTGTGACACTTCTTATTTTCTTTAAAATTTTCATAAAAGGGTTGTATCCAATTCCTGGTGATCTTCTTGTTTCTTTCTATTTCCCTTGGTACTCAGGCGGGTGGGTCGGTTATGACCCTTGGACTACCCATAAAGAAATGCTTGGGGCAGATTCAATAAGGCAAATATATTTGTGGAAGGAGTTTGCTGCACATCAATTTTTATCTGGCCATTTTCCACTTTGGAATCCATTTACTTTTTCAGGCCAACCCCTCATAGCAAATTTTCAGTCTAGTGTTTTTTATCCTTTCAACATTTTTTATTTCTTTACCGACGCAAGAAACGCTTGGATTTTACTTATAACAATTCAACCACTTTTAGCGGGAATTTTTATGTTTATTTGCCTGCGAAGTTTCAAATTGCCAAAAATTGCGGCACTTTTTGGCTCAATTACTTTTATGTTTTCAAGTTACTTTATAACTTGGATGGAGAATGGAAATATAAGCCATGGTTACCTTTGGCTTCCTTTTGCAATATTTGCCATTAATCGATTTTTTGAAAAACATCAGATTAGATATCTGATCGCATTGGCTGTGACCATCACCCTTTCCATTTTTGCAGGCCATCCCCAAACAGTCATATATATTGTTTTAGCTACCTCTTTATTTTTCTTTTTTAAAATTTACGAAGAGTCCAAAAATGCAAAACTTTTTTTGTATTATTGCATCTCTCTTTTGGGGGCATTGCTAATCAGCTCAGTCCAGCTAATCCCTACATTGGCTTTTTACAAAATGTCTCCAATTCATCTTCCTTTCGCCAAAGAAGTATTTGACAGATCGATAATGCCAGTTCAAAACTTAATCACCTTCTTTGCAAGTGACTTCTTTGGTCATCCGGCAAACAATAATTTTTGGAGCGCAAGCTACGGAGATTTTACCCCTTATTTCGGGGTCATACCACTTATATTTTCACTTTGGGCAATATTTAAACTGAGGAGAACAAGATTCGTAAGATTTGCAGCTTTAACATCTTTATTTTTTATCTTCTCAGCAATCCAAGGGCCTATTACTTATCTGATAAAAAAACTACAAATACCTTTAGTAGACGCTACCTCTCCATCTAGATTCCTTTCAATAACAATATTCTTTTTAATTATCTTGTCTGCCCTTGGCTTCTCTGATTTTTTACAGCATATCCAAACTAAAAAATATTTTACAAACTTTATAAAATTTTTGGCATTTTTGTTCCCAATATATATTGCGATGTGGGCTTTTACTGTATTCGGCAAAATCATATTAAAAAATGATCAAATTTGGCAAATTAATCTCTCTGTCTCACAACACAATTTAGTTCTACCAACAGCTATGTTTTTATCAATTCCTGCAATATTGCTTCTACTCATATATGCAAAAAAATTAATAAAACCTTTCCCGGATAATATTTCCATAAAGATTGCGATCACGGCCATTTTCCTAGTTACAATATTTGGTGGCGTTTACTACACAAACAAATTTCTTCCGGTTGCTCCCAAAAAATTTATTTTTCCTGATCACCCTATTTTGACATGGCTTGAGCAGAATGCAGGTATCGATAGATTTTACGGAAGCCAGACTGCCCATATTGATTACAACTTTCCAACGCATTATCAAATTTATGGAGTTGAAGGCTACGACACACTAAGACTCGAGCGTTACGCCCAGCTGCTAGCCTCTATTCCAACTGGCCAAGTGCCAAAAACTTACCTGCGATCAGATGGGACACTGCCAGATAGCAATGAGAATGTTAACAAAAAGAGAATTCTGGACCTTTTAGGCGTTAAATATATGCTTGATAAAGAGGATAATCCAAAAACGGGTGCAGACTGGCATTACGACAGATTTCCGACAGATAAGCTAAAAGGCTTGGTACAGTACACCAGACCTCAAATATACTTGAGAGAAGATGCTATACCACGGTTTTTCATGTCTACCAAATACACAGTTGCAAAATCGGATGAGGAAATCTTGAGTGATATTTATAACCAAAATTTCGATCTTAGAACTTTAATTTTAGAGCAAGAACCAAACATACCCGTTGATAACACTGAGTCCAATATAGTTATTCCTCAACTCTTAAACTACATCCCGGAAAGTTCTATCTTCAAAACTAATAACAGTTCAAATTCGCTTTTGTTTATCTCGGATGCTTACGACAGTGGCTGGAAAGCTTTTATAGATGGTAAAAAATCTCCAATATTACGGGCCGATTATGCCCTAAGAGCAGTAGCGGTTCCCAAAGGAGAGCACGAGGTGCAATTTAAATATGAGCCGGACTCTTTTAAAATTGGCTTTTATATCACTATCTTATCCACAATCGGACTTCTTGGAATTTGCGCATTTTCTATATCGAAGAAAAAATTCTGATGAAAAAATATTTTTTTATCCTATTGGTAATAGCCGTACTATCAATCTGGCCATTTTTCTCCAAAGGCTTTTACCAAAGCCACGATGGTGAATGGATGATAATTCGCTTCACTGCCTTTCACCAAACTTTAAGGGCTGGTAATTTCCCTGTCAGATTTGTTGACCGCCTTAATAACAGTTACGGATATCCGGTAATCAATTTTTTATACCCACTGCCTTTTTATCTTTCAGAAATCCCAAAAATTTCAGGATTTGGATTTGTTGACAGTGTAAAAATAATCTTCGCATTCTCAACACTTATATCAGCAGCCGCGATGTTTTGGGCCCTTTCAATAGGTTTTTCGCCGACCGCCAGTTTAACCGGAGCAATCATTTATTTATTTATCCCTTATCGTTTTGTCGATCTCTATGTAAGAGGATCTATTGGCGAGAATTTAGCTTTTTCTGTATTGCCTCTTATATTAGGATCAATATTTCAAATATCAAAAGGCAAAAAAATATATTTTCCTCTTTTGGCTATTTTTATTGGCCTTTTAATTACCTCCCACAACGTAATTGCAGCAATTTTTCTGCCAATATTTATTGTTTTGTCTTTTCTTTTAATAATGCACGACAGAGCTAAACTGCTAATATCCTACGCTTTGGGAATTTTATCCGCTGCCTTTTTTTGGTTTCCTGCGCTGTATGATCTCAAGTATGTGAAACTTTCGCAGATCAACGTATCAAACGTAAACGATCATTTAGTAAGCTTTTCAAGACTTATTATTCCATCATGGGGTTATGGATCAAGGCCAGTCGGTCATTTAGGGTTTTCACCGCAAATTGGAATTGTGGCTGTCGCAGTCCTACTTACTGCTTTATACATTCAGATCATTTCAAAAAAGAAAAATGTATCAATAAATTTCTTTTTAGTGATAACGACCGCATGCATTTTTTTACTGACCACCTGGTCAAAAATAATTTGGAATACCATTCCAGCGATTAGTGTAATTCAGTTTCCCTGGAGACTGCTTTCCGTTATTGTATTTATCTCTTCTTTTTGTGCAGCGTTCGTTATTGATTCAAACAAAAGAAACAAAACATTATTGGCAACACTCCTAATATCAGCATCGGTTATATCAACAATCGTTTACACAAAACCCTCAGGCTTTGTTAACAGGGGAGAGGGTTACTATACAACAAACGAAGGTTCGACAACTGTATTGGACGAATACCTGCCTCTTTGGGTTCAGGAAAATCCTAAAGGTCATCCTAACCAAAAAATTGAAGTTGAAAACGGTAAATCAACTTTAACTCAAGTTGCTATAAAGCCTAATAATTACAAATTCACCCTTAACGCCTCAGAAGAAACAAAAATTAAAGTTAACACCATCTTTTTTCCTGGCTGGAAAGTTTTTGCAAATGGAAATCCTATTAAAATAGACTATAAAAATCCAGAAGGTTTAATAAAATTCAAATTGCCAAAAGGAAACTATGACGTTATAATCCGGTATACAAAGACTTTGCCACATCTCGTCTCCGAGATAGTATCGCTCTTTGCCGTTTTTTCGACGGGTCTGTACTTCTTTTTAATAAAATGGCGAAAACTAGGTTTTTAGTAACGGGCGGAGCGGGATTTATCGGCTCAGAAATAGTCAGGCAGCTTCTAGCCTCGGGGCACTCCGTACGCGTAGCAGACAATCTTTCTAAAAAAGACGTCCAAATAGACAGTCGAGCTGAATTTATAAAAGTAGATTTAACAGATAAAGAGCAAGCAAATGAAGCGTTTTTGGGAATCGATATTTGCATCAATGCTGCCGCCAAAATAGGGGGTATTGGATACTTTCACAAATTTCCTGCGACGATTTTATCGGAAAATAATAAAATTTACTCATCCACATTTGAAGCTGCGGTTAAAAACAAAATCAAAAGAATGCTTTACATTTCTTCTTCAATGGTTTTTGAATCGGCAAAAAGCTTTCCCTCAAAAGAAGAGGACATTTACAAAATTCCGCCGCCAGTTTCCTCATACGGTTTTTCTAAACTATCTGGCGAGTGGTATTGCCGTTCGTTTTGGGACCAATATAGATTGCCTTATACAATTTGTAGACCGTTCAACGCATACGGAATAAACGAATTTCCAGAACGGGAAATAGGCTACGCTCACGTCATCCCAGACCTTGTAAGAAAGATCTTAAGCGGCCAATACCCGCTTGAGCTTTTAGGTACCGGCCAGCAAACGAGATGTTTCACCCATGTTTCAGACATAGCAAACGGGGTAATAACAGCCTCTCTTCACAAAAACGCCCAAAATCAGGATTTCAATATTGGAACCGACAAAGAAATAAAAATGATTGATCTTGCCCAAAAAATCTGGCAACAGATGGAAATGAAAAAATCCTTTAAAGTTAAATTTGTCACGGGTTTCGAGTTTGACATAAAAAGAAGAGTCCCTAACGTTCAAAAAGCAAGGCAGCTAATGGGATGGGAACCTAAGGTTAAATTTGAAGAAGGCCTAAAGGAGGTTATTGAATGGCTAAAGCAACAAAAAAGCCAAGGCAAGTTTCAAACAAGCAAGTAGCTATTGTCGGAACGGGTCGTGTGGGCTTACCACTAGCTCTCTTTCTTGCGGAAAAAGGGCACACTGTTTATGGTTTGGATGTCGACGAAAATAAAATAGGAACCCTTAAAAAAGGCGAAATGCCCTTTTTAGAAGAAGGGGGATCGGATCTGTTAAAAAAACATGTTAACAAAAAATTCATTCCAAGCTCTGATTTTTCAAACATATCAAAATCGAAAGTAATTATTCTTACGCTGGGAACCCCAGTCGATGAGAATATGAACCCATCGCTTGTGCAAATAGATAGGGCCTTGAAAACCGCCAGCAGGTATTTTAAAAACGACCAACTTCTAATTTTAAGATCTACAGTTTCTCCAGGTACTACAAACTACGTCAAATCAGTGATTAACGATTCAGGCAAATTTAAAGTCGGAATTAATTATTTTTTAGCTTTTTGCCCTGAAAGAATAGCCGAAGGTAAATCACTCAAAGAACTTGGAGAGATTCCTCAAATTGTAGGAGGGGTTGATCGCCAAAGTACTCAAAAAGCAGCGGAATTTTTTGCAAGTCTTGGCATAAAAGTTAATAAATCAGACGACATTTCCGCAGAACTTGCAAAGCTTTTTACAAATATGTATCGCTATATCAATTTTGGAATTTCCAATGAGTTCATGATTCTGGCAGGAAATTACAACAGAGATATATACAAAATTGTCGAACTTGTAAACAAGGATTATAAAAGAGGTGGCTTAGCGCTTCCAGGGCTAACCGGAGGTCCATGCTTATTTAAAGATGGATTCTTCTTAATAAGCGATGTACCATTTTTAGATCTTATTGCAACAAGCTGGAAAATTAACGAATCAATTCCTCTGTTTTTAATAAATAAAATACGACAGAGAAGAAAGCTGGAAGGTAAAAAAGCTGTTGTGTTGGGTTTAGCGTTCAAAGCTGATATCGACGATATCAGAGAATCTCTTGCGTTTAAAGTTAAAAAAGCACTCGAAAGGGAGAGGGCACAGGTCTTTTTGCACGATCCATACATTAAAGATTACCAAAATAACTTGAATGAAACCCTAAAGGACGCTGATTTTGTCTTTATTGCAACCAACCATTCTTTTTATAAAAAGTTAGATTTTGAAAATATTAAAAAATTAGTTTCAAAAAATTGCGTTATTTGTGATGTTTGGAATATATTTAAAACAAATAAAATCATTTTCACAATAAAATCTTTAGAAAATATGGGGAATAAAAAATTTCAAGACACGGAAAGCGATTTGGAACACCCGGGCTTGATATAAGCTTATTTTGACACTCCAAATTTTAAAAGTTAAAATTTTAAAATGAAACTTTCTATAGTTATTCCTGTTTACAACGAGGGGCAAGTTATAAAAGAAACTTTAACTAAGCTGGAATCTTCTCTGAAAACACCACACGAAGTTTTAATAGTTTACGATATGGATGAAGACACAACAGTGCCTATTGTAAAAAAATTGCAAAATGACCTCAAAAACATAAAGCTTGTTAAAAATCTCTATGGTAAAGGTGCATTGAATGCTCTAAAAACTGGCCTTAAAAAATCACAAGGGGAAGCGGTTTGCATAATGATGGCAGATTTAACAGACGACCCAAAAGTAATCGAAAAGATGTTCAATTTATATCAAAAAAATAAAGGTGTTGTTGCAGCATCAAGGTACATGAAAGGCGGCCATCAAATTGGTGGACCAAAATTTAAGCAACTGCTTTCGCGTACTGCCGGAATCAGTCTCCACTATCTCACCGGAATCGCGACACACGATGCAACAAACTCCTTTAAACTTTATCCTAAAAAGTTTCTTAAAGAAACAAAAATAGAATCAGACGGTGGTTTTGAATTAGGCATAGAATTAACTGTCAAAGCTTTCGCAAAAGGCTATAACATTTCAGAAGTTCCGACGACCTGGATATATTCGTCAAAGGAATCACGTTTTTATCTTAAAAAATGGTTACCAAAATATTTAAAATGGTATTTCTGGGCAATCACGCACAAATATCAATCGCAATCGATCAATAATTTTTAATGAAAAAAATGTTATTGGCTGCTGTTTTTCCAGCGATTGTTCTAATTACGCTATTTATTTATAAACAAAGTTTAAGCTTTTATTTTTTTCAAGACGACTGGTTTGTGCTGGATACAATAAAAAACATTCACCTAAATAACATCTTTAGCATTTTTTCTGCAAGACAGGATGTTGTTTACTATAGACCTGTCGGAATGCAATTATTTTTCTTTTTAAGTAAGTCTTTATTCGGGTTAAATCCTATTAATTTTCATCTACTTTCCTTTTTCTTTCATATTTTAAACATATTTATGATAGGGTTAATCTCTTTTCAGATTTTCAGAAGCAAATTTGCGTCGGCCGTTTCATCCTTTTTTTATGCGGTAGCGTCTTTTCACTTTATGACACTCTCCTGGATATCATTAACTTGGAATAACATTGGAACTTTCTTTGTATTTTCGTCTATTTATTTTTATCTAAAGTTTTCTTTATCCGAAAAGTTAATAGATTATTTTTTGGCTGTCAGTCTTTTTTTTGTAGCTTTATTCAGCACAGAGTTTGCAGCTCTTACACCAATAATAGCTGCCTTAATTTCTCTCCTTTCGCCAAATAAAATTAACTTTCGCGGTATTAAAAAAACTTTATTAATTTTAAGTCCACCGATATTAGCAATCATCGTATATATTTCCTTTCGATTGACTCACTCCGCCATTCAAACGACTAGCGACTACAAGATCGTCATTAGCACAAAAATTATAAAAAATCTGATATGGTATTTCTTATGGCTTACTGGCGTACCACAAGAGCTTAAATTTAATTTGAGTATCTCACAGCTAAAAATCGCCCGAGCTTTTTTAAACGGTGCTGGATTTGAAATTTTACTTTTTTTCCTCTTTTGGTTAGGAATTATTATATTAGCGATTTTTTTACTCAAAAAAAACAAATCGCCTGCAAAATTAAATATTGTCGTTGCTCTCATATTTTTAATAGGTCTAATACCAGTTATATTTCTCCCGAACCACACATTTCCATATTATCTGAACATTTCCTCTTTAGGGCCCTTTTTATTTATTGCCTTTCTTCTCAAAAAAAATGCCCGCAAAGGAAATGAAAAATTTTTTATTATCAATTATCTAATAATTATTATTTGGCTATTTTTATCTTTCACAAACTATCGAATTAATGCTAAAACCAATTGGATTCCGGGCGAAGCTATTATTTCAAAAAAGATCACAGAAGACGCTTTGATCCAGTCAGCCAACAATTCAAACTATTCACCTGTAGTTATAGTAAGCGAAGATGCGGTCGGTACTGAGCAGTCATTAACAGGCCAAAGGGCCTTGCAAATCATACTTAATAATCCAAATATTAAAACTTATGTCAGAAAGAGAGAGCAAGCGATAAATGACTACAAGATGGGCACCTTACCAAAAAACGCATACTACATTTTTTATTATCAATAAACGATTTACTATCTTTTCTTAAAAAAATAGTTGTTGTCAGAAGTCCTGGTAATTTCAAAGTTGCCATCAATCACCTTAAAATACTCGTCCCTCCAACTGGGGGATGACTGGCTTTTATAATTGTTCCATTCTTTGGTACTTATTATCAAATAATCGCCTTTATATGACTTAAGATCAGTGACTAAAATATTGTTAAGTATTTCCGCCTTGCTATACCAAGGGAAAAAATTTACAAAATACCCATACGGCAATCTTGTGCTTTCATAATAATAGCTGGCAGAAAAATCCCGAAACACGAAAATTTTGGAATCAGAAGGGCTCTTTCTAAGAACATTTACCGTAAGTTCATTTTCCTTCGGGAAAGAATTAAAAGATGTTTGATTAAAACTATACCAATCTTTTGCAATAAATAAGCTTATTAATCCAAATCCGACAAAAATTATTACGCTATTTAAAATAAATCGCTTTTTAAAGATAAGTTCTATTAAACAAAATGTAATCGCAAGTGACACAAGCCAAAATGAGAAAAGGTAATACGGCGAAAGATGAGTATTTGTAGCTATTCTTAGCCTCAATGGTAGCAAAAAAACAATGATCAAAATTGCATGCGAAATCCGTCTTTGAAGCAAGAATGTGATTACACCCATAAGGTAAAAAAGGGCAACTATCATCTCAATACTGAAGAAGTTATTATAAAGATCTGTAAATATCGTTTTGACATAAAGAGTGTATTCTCCGTGGATTGCGAATGGCGCAACTAAAAATTTGCTTGCTCTAATAAATGTTAAAAGAGCTAATCCTTCGGTTTTAATAAGTAAATAAAAATGGATATAAACTTCATGGATGGCATTGAGGTAAACATCTAGTGGTTTGAATCCTGTAATTAGTTTAGATTCTCTGAAAAAATAAACAGTCGAATTAAAATTAAATGCATCGTCGACAAAACTTCTTAAAGATTTGGTAATAAGTAGATAAATAAGAAAAATCGCCGTTAAACAAAAAATTGTCAGAACATAAAATTTTAGATCAATGAGATTAGCCCTAATATTAGAATGCTTATTTTTAATTTGCCAAAGTAGGTGAAAAATTATCAATATCACAAAAGCTACAATATGCATGGGAGAGGTCAAAAACATTAAAAAGGAAATCGTAGAAAACATCACAGTTCTCTTTTTTCCCATTGGCAAACCATTAGAATCGAGTATTAAAAAGTAAGCGCCCAAAAGCATCAAAGCCCAAATAGGTCCGTCGGCAAATTGTTGACCTCCGTATAGGCTTATTCCAAAAGAGGCAAGTAGAATAAGGGGTAATACTGAATACTTATAAATTCCTTTTAAATAAATAAACATGAGCGAAAAGGAAGCAAAGGTTAGTCCAAGCATTACAGCTCTATAAAGCAATTTTGTGTGAGCTACTAACTCAAGGGGCACACCCATAAAAAATAGCAAGGGAAAGTGGTGACTAAAAAAGTCTCGATAGAGAACGTATCCCTGCGACATTAACCATGGCGCTACCATGTTATCGTACTCGTCTCCAAAATCTAATTTATTAAAGTACAAAGAGTAGATTTTAATGCCAATAATAAGTACAAAAAGAAAGAAAGCGTATATATAATATTTCCGAATTCTCTTGAAAGTCATAATTAATTATACGATCTTTTCACCTTATCGTTTAAAATAAACTGTCAGCTTAATGTTTAAGAGAATAAAACAGAACAATATTCGCATAATCTTTGTTGCTCTTATTTGCTTGACGTTATTTTTACGTCTCTATCAATTGGGAAATATACCTAATGGCTTTGCAAACGACGAAGGTGCTGTAGCATACCAATCGTATTCAATCTTAAAGACCGGAAAAGACACATGGGGGAAAAGTTTCCCAACTACATCTTTTAGAGATTTTGGAGAATATTTGCCACCGTTTGCGGTATATGCAATTGTGCCATTTATTAAATTAATCGGATTAACCGTATTTGCAACTAGATTACCTTTTGCTCTTACTGCAGTAATTGCAATTTTTCCAATTTACGCTTTGTCAAAGGAACTGTTTAATAACAAAAAAATCGCACTTCTTTCGTGTTTTCTGTTTGCTATTTCCCCCTTTAACATAGGGTGGTCACGGTTTATTTTCGAAGGCAATTTTGGAATGTTATTTTACTTGCTGGGAATTACTTTCCTTGTTTTTGCCAAAAAGAAATCCCATTTTCTACCTTTTTCTGCTCTATTTTTCGGCTTAACATTTACAACATATCACATATATTATTTTCTCACGCCCTTAACTGCTGCAATTTTAGCTATTCCCTTAATTTCAAAATTCGCTAAATCAAAAAGAGACACCCTTATTACAATCATAATATCTATAGTCTTTGTCGCTTACGCTCTAGCCATAGTTGCAAGCGGTTCTGGCAGGGAGCGCTTCAGGCAGGTCTCCATTTTTCAAAATCAAAATTCTTTAATAAATCTAAATTCAAGGCAATCTTATTGTGGAAAAAGTACACCACAAATTATTTGCAGAATATTTTTCAACAAAGCAGAAACCTACCTTTTTGATTACAGCTATAATTATTTTTCGCATTTTTCACCCACCTTTTTATCTCTCGATGGAACCTTTTTACGCCAAGCAATATTGCCTAAGCACGGGTTAATTTATCCGTTTGAATTGCCATTTTTATTTATTGCAGCCTTTTTCCTCATAAAAAATTTTACGTATCAATCTTACGTACTGGTGGGATTATTATTAATTTACCCCTTAGCAAACAGCTTTACAGGTGTGGGTGAGATATCCCGAATATCTCAAATCATGCCAATATTTCCGATTCTAAGTTCCTATGGAATATTCACAACGATCCAAAAGCTAAGACCCATTTTTAGGGGAATGCTGTCGATTTTCTTAGTTAGTTTTGCCGTATTTAACATAGTTTCGTTTTTATTGAATTACTTTTTAATTTTTCCCAGAACTAACGGTTACTTCGATTCGGATGCTTATGTCAAATTATTTAAAAAAATAAGCGTAGACAAAACTAAATATAAAAATTTTTACATTACAAGAGATTACGAGGGCAACAGCCCAGAATATCAAGCCAGGATATTTCTGCCAATACCACCAAACACTTTTCAAGATTCAACTCGCAATGAATTCGAAGTTAAAAAACCTCAAAATTATATTGACTACAAAAGATTAGACAACTATTATTTCTTCAGTAACATGCAAGACATCAGCCCCAATCCCGGCGATCTAGTTGTTATAAATTACAATCAAGCTAGTGTGGCAAAAAAAATCGATTTCACTATATATGAAGATAGTGGTAATCCAGCCCTAATTGGAGTATCAGGCGAAAATTTAACTAATAAGTGATAAAAAACACCGCAGTAGTAATTATTATATTTTCATTTGCAGTTTTAGTTTCAACACCTCTTCTAAAACCGGGCCTATATTCTGTGCACGACGATCAACAAATAGCTAGGCTTTTTGTCTACGATCAAGCCTTAAAAAATGGTCAATTTCCAGTCAGGTGGGTTAGCGGTCTAGGTTTCGGCTTTGGCTATCCGTTATTTATTTTCTACCCACCGCTTGTATATATGCTAGGTGAAGTTTTCCATCTGATTGGATTCGGATACATAAACAGTGTAAAACTTGTCTTTTTTAGCGGAATTTTATTATCAGGCCTTTCGATGTACTTATTGGTAAAAGATCTATGGGGAAAATTAGAAGGTACAATTAGTGCTTTATTTTATATGATTGTTCCATATCGCGCTCTCGATGTTTATGTTAGAGGAGCTTTAGCAGAATCTCTTGCCTTTGTTTGGCTTCCGGCAATATTGTGGTCATTTTTCCAACTCAGGCGGACTCAAAATGCTAAATACGTTTACCTCTCGGCTATGTTTTTAGCTCTTTTGATGATTACCCACAACCTAATATTCCTCCCTTTTGCGTTAATTCTTGGCATCTATCTGGTTTTTCTGGTATTAACATCCCAGAAACGGACCATACTCACCAAGCAAATCATATTATCTGGCATATTAGGAGCCGGATTATCGGCATTTTTCTGGGCACCCGCCCTGCTCGAAAAAAAATATACCATAGTGGACAGCCTCTTGTTGGTTAATTTAGCGGATTACAGAATTCACTTTGTATTTCCACAACAGCTTTGGAACTGGCCATGGGGGTTTGGAGGCTCTGCCGGGCTTGAATCAGGTATTTCGTTTAAGATCGGCAAATTGCATATTATTTTGGCGGCAGCGACTGTTTTAATTGCAATTACTAGAAAAATATTTTTAAAGACTAAAACTAAATTAAATACCGAGGTTGATAACTTAATAATTATCTTTTTTGTGCTCTTTTTGTTTTCAGCGTTTATGGCAACTTTTTACTCCAGATTTATCTGGAAAATCATCCCGCCGCTTGCTTATTTACAATTTCCCTGGAGATTTTTAACATTTACTGCGCTTTTTAGCTCCATTTTAGTGGGAGCTTTCATCTATTATTTAAGGCTCCCCATCATAAAAATTGTATCAGGATTCATTTTGGTGATTTTACTTCTTATTCCAAACTTAAAGTTATTTCAGCCTCAATTTTATAGGACCAACTTAACAGACAGTGTGGCCACCTCAAAAGAGGTCATAAGTTGGGATGTTTCACTTTCATCTTTCGAGTACGTCCCAAAGGGTGTTGATATTTACAAAACAAGCTTCGGTACGAATATGATAAAAATCGACAAATCCGAAATTCCAACTCAGCCGATTGAGATATTAAGTGGAACTCCACAAATTCAAATGTTAAAAACTACACCCGACAAAATACAATTTCAATTAACTGCCGATTCTCCCTCAAGACTGAAAGCAAATATCTTCAACTTTCCGGGATGGTCAGTTGTAATCGATGGTAATCAAACATTAATCAATGATGAAAATCCGCTTAAACTCATTACCTTTAACGTGCCAAAGGGCAGCCATTCGGTTAAAATAGAATTTGGAAACACTCCCATAAGATTAGTAGCAAATTACATAAGTTTGCTATCAATTTTGTGCTTAGCCATATTTGTATTCCGAAAATGGAAGATCCTGAGTACTCACTAGATATAGAACTGATAAAAAGAAAAGCTATATCTGGTGTAGTAACATTTACACTGCGAACTTTTTTTATACAGGCGTTCACTTTTTTCGCGACCTTTATCTTAACCGTTCTTTTGGCTCCTTCAATTTTCGGAATTTTCTTTTTAGTTTCTGCAATTTTAAACTTCTTTGTTTATTTTTCCGATGTTGGATTGGCAGCTGCATTAATTCAAAAAAAAGAAGAGCCTTCAAGGAAAGATCTTGTTTCAACGTTCACTATTCAACAGACAATCATTCTTTCACTGGTGGTAATCGGCCTTATTTTTTCTTCCACCATAGCCGGATTTTACAAGCTAGACTCTAGCGGACTGCTTCTTTTAAGAGTCCTTATCATATCTCTTATCTTTTCTTCATTAAAAACTGTGCCGTCTATACTTTTGGAAAGACACTTGCACTTTTCAAAACTAGTGATTCCTCAAATTGCAGAAAATATAGTCTTCTATTTAACCGCGCTTATCCTGGCATATTATCACTTCCAAATAGCCAGTTTTACCTGGGCAGTACTCTTGCGTGGGATTGTGGGCCTTGTCGCTATTTACATCTTGTCTCCATGGATGCCAGGAATTGGTATAGACAAACAAAGTGCCAAAAAATTAACCTCTTTTGGTGTTCCTTTTCAAATAAATAGCGTATTGGCTTTATTTAAAGACGATCTTTTAACAGTCTTTTTAGGTAAAATTCTTACTTTCTCTCAGGTGGGATACGTTGGGTGGGCACAAAAATGGGCCTTCGTTCCTCTAAGATTTTTTATGGATAATGTTAATAAAGTGACCTTTCCCGCATATTCAAGACTTCAGGAACATAAAGATGAGTTGGCGAAAGCCATAGAAAAATCCGTCTTTTTCGTCACCTTTTTGGTTTACCCATCAACCTTCGGGTTAATGGCTGTTGCCCCTCAAATAGTAGCTAGTGTGCCGAATTATGGAAAATGGGAACCAGCTTTACCGCTTTTATACCTATTTTCTATAAATGCCATTTTTTCTGCAGTATCGACAACTTTTACTAATACTTTATTTGCAGTGGGTCATCCCAAAATCGTTTTAAAATTTATGACTTTTTGGACAGCTGCAACTTGGCTTCTGACAGTCCCTTTAGTTTTTAAATTTGGATACATTGGTGTGGGTATCGCATCGGCAGCCGTTGCAGCTTCATCGGTAGTCACTGTCTACTTTGTAAAGAAAGAACTTCAAATATCTGTGGGGAAAAATATAGTTGGGCCTCTTTTCACCGCAACCATAATGTTCTTCTTGGTTAAATCAGTAGAGGCTGCTTTACCAAAAACTATTCTAAGTGTAGTTTTCTCAATTATTTTTGGTGCTATAATTTATTTTATCATCTCGCTCTCAATCTTTAAAAAGCACTTAATTGAAGATTCAAAAATCATCATTAAATCTCTTTTAAAGCCATGAAAAAAGTCAAAATTTCGGCAGTGATTTCTGCCTTTAACGAAGAAAAAAAAATAGAAGATTGTTTAAATTCTCTAAAAAACGTCGTTGATGAAATTATTTTCATAGATAATTCATCAAGTGATAAAACTGTTCAAATAGCCAAAAAATATACAAACTTAGTTTTTGTTGTTCCCAATGACCCCGTGATGCTCAATAAAAACAAAAACTTCGGTTTTACAAAGGCCACTGGGCAATGGATCATTTCTCTCGACGCAGATGAGCGTGTTACGCCAGAACTTGCATCAGAAATAAAAAACATTATCAAAAACACTAAATACAATGCTTTCGAGATGCCTAGAAAAAATATCATTTTTGGTAAATGGATTCAGCATTCAATATGGTGGCCTGATTACAATGTAAGGCTTTTTAGGAAAAAATTCGGCCAATTTCCCTTAAAGCATGTTCATGAGAAACTTGCAGTTGATGGGAATATCGGAAGGCTAACTAATCCTCTCATTCATTACAATTACGATTCAATTTCCCAATTTATAAAAAAACTAGACAATACTTACACCGAATCAGAAACAGAGAATTTCATTGCTAGCGGCAAAAATATAAATTGGTACGATGCAATCCGCTGGCCACTAAGTGATTTTATAAAGACGTTTTTTTTTGAAAAAGGTTACAAAGACGGTTTCCACGGATTGGTACTGTCTGAACTTCAGGCTTTTTATTCACTAATATTTTTTGCAAAGGTATGGGAGAGAAAAGAAAAGTTTAAAGACCTAACACCTGAAGGTTTTTTATCTGAAACAGAAAAAGAGTTAGCAAGAGCAGCCAAAGAAGTAATGTATTGGATTTACACGACAAAAATCGAAAGTAGTTCCATCAAAAAAGTCTATTACAAAATAAGAAGACGCTTCAGATAATCTATTGGATAGTTACCTTCTGCATTACGTCACCCACAGCAATTTGATCAACAACATCTTGGCCCTCAACTACTTGGCCAAAAATTGTGTATTGCTTAGGAAGTTGTGGTGTATCGGCAAGCATTATAAAAAACTGGCTCCCGTTTGTGTTCGGACCCGAATTTGCCATTGCCACAATACCTTTTTTGTAATCACGTGTAACTTTCTCATCTGGAAATGAATACCCTGGTCCTCCTGTGCCATTTCCATTAGGGTCACCACCCTGGATAACAAAACCCTCTTCTCTTCTGTGGAACTTAAGTCCGTCATAAAATTTTTTGTCCGCAAGGTAAATAAAATTTGATACTGCATGCGGCGCATCGCCAAAAAACTGTATTACAATATTACCCTTTCCGGTTTGAATGGTGGCCTTTTTCGCAGAAATCTGATCAGAAGTTAAAACAGGAAATGGCATTGTTGCTGCTTGAGATGTAGATTCGTTATTAAACATTATCTTAGGCGTTTCTGATGCAATTGGCACCTGGGAGGGAATAGTTAAATCATTCGTTCCAAACTTGTGTTTTGCCGTGAATAAAAAAACGGCAACCAAAACGATAATCAACCCAATAAGTGCAATCACCAAATTCTTCATCTGGAATTTACAGTTTAATTGTGTAAGTAAGAACTGTCAATTACCTCTTTAAATCTGAATATTTTATAATTGATAGGTGAAACTTAGCAAAGTTTTAAAATCCTACTGGCCATTTTTTCTTATTTTATTAATCTCTGCAATTTTGAGATTTTGGCGCCTAGAACAACTAACGACTTTTGGAGGAGATCAGGGATATGATTTTTTGATAGCCAAGGGAATACTCCAAGGAAAATTTACACTACTCGGCCCAAAAATTGGCCCATACAACAATTTTGGCAACCTGTATCTAGGTCCAGCCTACTATTATTTAATAGCGCCATGGCTCTTTCTATTTCAACTTGATCCGATAGGTCCTGCCTTTTTCACAGTTATGACTGCACTTGCTACGATATCTCTTATTTTTATTATTGCAAACCAATTTTTATCAAAAAGGATTGCAATACTCGCATCGGCAATATATGGGCTTAACGCTATACTGATTGAACAATCACGGGCATCATCAAATCCTCACTTAATACCTTTTTTCGCTGCCGTTAGTGTCTATTCTTATTTGAAAACATCACAAGATAAATCAAAATCCATCTTATGGCCCCTCTTGGCGGGTTTTTCTGTAGGTATTGCATTTCAACTTCACTATTTAGCTATTTCACTATTGATTGTGATTTTAATTTTCAATCTTCTAAATTCAAAATACAAAGCCATCATATTAGTATTCATCGGCCTTATGTTAGCCTTGGGCGGGCAAATATTATTTGAGTTCAGGCATAATTTTTTTGTAACAAATCTGTTCCTAATTCAGATGCATCAGGGAAAAGTTCTCTCGCTGGCAACAGTTTTAAAAAACATTAATTCATCAGCCAGATTGCTTACCAGTGCTTTTATTTTTTCCCCAATATTAATTTTTATATTGTTTAATAAAAATCTACTCAAAAAACAATTAATCACTTTTTTATTAACTTCAACAATTCTTGGATTTTTCCTTGTTGTTATTTATCCTGGGAACCCGCAACCTCACTATTTTGCTCCAATCTATGTCAGCGTAATATTGCTAATATCGACGATTTTTTCATCTTTTCTTGATCCGAAACAAAATTTCTTTATAAAATTTGCTGTTATGGTAATTTTGACCATTTATTTTTTGATTAATATCTCAAGTTACCATTTGCTCAGAAAAAACGGCTATACAATGCCTGATGGATGGAACTTAACCGGAATTAAATTTGCCTCAAAAGCCATTGCAAATGATGTTGACAACGAAAGAACCTTTAATGTTGCAGCTACCCTAGACGGCGATACGAGGGCTATGCCCTACAGATATATGTTATCAGTTTACGGAAAAACTCCCCTGGGCGTAGAAAAATATCCTCAAGCACAAGTTATCTATCTCGTCTCAAGAGATTCATTGGATGAAATAAAAAATTATTCTGTATGGGAAATCGCCAGTTTTTGGCCTTATAATATTAGCAAGATTGCAGATGTTCAAAATGGTATTAGGGTTTACAAATTAACAAAAACAAATTGAACCAAATGAAAGTCGCCGTAATTGTTCTAAATTACAACGGATGGCAAGACACACTCGAATGCGTAGAATCTTTAAAAAACGCTCAGCATCCAAATCTTAAATCTGAAATAATTATTGTTGACAATAACTCATCAGACGGCTCCCAAAAACGCCTATCCAAAATTAAATACATAACCTTAATTGAAAATACACAAAACCTAGGTTATTCCGGGGGAAACAATACAGGCATTAAATACGCGTTAGATAAAGATTTTAATTTTATTCTTTTGATAAATAACGATACATATGTAGATAAGAATTTTTTCGAGCATCTCTATCCGGCTTTAAAAATTGCTGAAATTTTATCACCCAAAATTTATTTTGCTCCAGGTTTCGAATTTCACAAATCAAATTATAATAAAGCAGATTTGGGAAAGGTCGTTTGGTACGCTGGAGGTAAAATAGATTGGCAAAATATATTAGGCTCACACATTGGAGTAGACGAAGTAGATAATGGGCAATTTTCAGAATCTAAAGAAATCGATTTTGCAACAGGGGCATGCATGCTAGTAAAAAGAGAAGTTTTCGAAAAAATAGGCCTGTTAGATGAAAAATATTTTTTGTACTTGGAGGATATGGATTTTTGCGTAAGGGCAAAAAAAGCTGGTTTCGCAATATCATTTTTCCCAAAGGCAGTTGTTTGGCATAAAAATGCAGCATCAAGTGGGGGTTCAGGGTCAAAAATGCAAGACTATTACATCACACGCAATCGACTCCTTTTTGCGTTTAAGTTCGCGGCCCTTAAAACCAAATTTGCAGTCTTGAAACAGGTTACACTTCAAGCAAATGATCGCATAAAAAGGCTTGCTCTTGCGGATTTTTTAACATACAGATTTGGAAAAAGTCATGCCGACATTACCTAAACTGCCTATATCAGCATTGATACTTGCCAAAAACGAGCAAGATATGATTAGTGGTTGCTTGGAGCAACTTGATTTTGTTGAAGAAATAATAATATTAGATCAAAAATCCGAAGACAATACTGTTGAAATAGCAAAAAAATATACAGATAAAGTTTTTACTTCATCAAACGAAGATTTTGGCAAAAATAGAACACTTCTTGCCCAGTATGCGAAAGGCGAATGGTTACTATATTTAGATTGCGATGAAAGATTGTCAAAAGATAATTTAGAAGAAATTGCCCTCAAAATAACTCAAAGCGAAAACTCTGCTTACTACTTTCCCAGAAAGAATTTTATTTTAAGCAGGGAAGTCAAGCATGGGGGTTGGTGGCCAGACTATGTACCTAGGTTATTTAAAAAATCTAACTTAAAAAAATGGTCTGGAAGAGTACACGAAAGCCCTGTAATCGATGGCAAATTCGGATACATGAAAAACCCCATCACTCATCACACGGCAAGATCTATCAACTTGATGCTTGCTAAGTCGATCAAATGGGCAAAAATTGAAGCAGAGCTAAGATTTGAAGCGAATCAGCCAAAAGTAACTATTTTGAAAACGGTGAAGGCAATTTTTTTAGAATTTATAAACAGGTATTTTGCCAAAATGGCTTTTTTGGACGGAGCAGTAGGCGTTATAGAGTCTGTATACCAAGGCCTTCACCAAGCTATGATAATGACATACCTTTGGGAGCTTCAAAACAAAACTGAATTGGAGAATATGTCGAAATGAAAATTGGCTTCTTTAGCCCTTATTTAGATACATTCGGTGGTGGGGAAAGATACATGCTTGAACTTGCGTCCCACCTTTCACAAAGCCAAAATAACAAGGTAGATATTTTTTGGGATGATAATGCCATAAAAGCACCACTTTCAAAATTTCTTAAAATAGATCTTTCCAAAACTAATTTCATACAAAACATCTTTGCCAACAGAACACAGGCCTCAAAATTAATGAGTACCAAAAAATATGATTTGCTTTTCGTTCTATCTGACGGGAGCGTCCCGCTATCATTTGCAAAAAAGAACATTCTTCACTTTCAAGTGCCGTTTAATTTTTCGCATCCTGATTTTAAAACAAAAATAAAATTGGCAAAAATAAAATACCTCATTTGTAATTCCGAGTTCACAAAAAACTTTATAGACCAAAGCTTTTTAGTAAAATCGAAAGTCATTTACCCACCAGTCGATGTAAAATCGATAAAACCACTCCCTAAACAAAACTTAATTCTTTCTGTCGGCAGATTCAGCCAAAACCAACTTCATCCCAAGAAGCAAGAAGTTTTAATAGAGGTATTTAGGGAACTATATAAAAAAGCTCCATTGTGGAAGTTACTTCTAATTGGACAAGCAAAAAGGGAAGATTCAAAATACGTCAGAAAACTAAGGAAAATTAGCCAAGGGTATGCAATTAAAATTATTGAAAACCTTGAGGTTGAAAAATTGAGGAAGTTATACGGCCAAGCATCAATCTACTGGCATGCAACTGGATATGGAGAGGATGAAAACAAAAACCCCGAAAGAATGGAGCACTTTGGCATTTCCACAGTTGAGGCATCTGCCGCCGGAGCTATCCCCGTTGTAATAGGTAAAGGTGGACAAAAAGAGATTGTAGAGAACGGAAAAACTGGCTATTTATGGACTACAAAAACTCAGCTGTTCGAAAAAACTTTAGAACTTTTAAATAGTCCTCAATTACTCGAAAAGCTATCGAAAAACGCTATAAAAAACAGCCGTAGATTTAGCAGAGAAAAATTCTTTTCGGAATATGAAAAAATTATTTACTAACTTCAAAATTTCTATTCTTCCAATTTTAATCATTGCTTTATTTTTTTCGACCGAGCTTATCCATGGAAGAGTCCCAATACCGGCAGACTCCCTAATTGGGCTTTATCATCCTTTTCGGGACAACTCATATTTGGGCTTCGCAGAAGAACATTTCCCGACGAAAAATCCTTTAATTACCGATCCGGTATTGCAAACATACCCATGGCGTTTTCTTGTAGTTAATAATCTAAAAAATTTCAGTCTTCCACTATGGAATCCTTACAGCTTTTCTGGCCAGCCGCTTCTTGCCAATGTCCAGTCGGCAACATTTCAGATTATTAATTTACTCTATCTAAAAACACCTTTTAATTTTGTTTGGGTCTTGGGAGTGATTATAGCTCCACTTTTAACATCACTCTTTACATTCTTCTTTTTAAGGTCATTAAAAATCTCACAAACTGCCTCAGCATTTTCCTCATTTATATTGCCTTTCACTGGATTCTTTACCGCATGGCTGGCATGGGGAACTGTCATAACAACAGCGATGTGGCTACCTCTAATTCTTTACTGTGTAAACAAACTAAATGAAAAATGGTCGGCAAGATTTTTTATCCTACTTACATTTTCTTCTTTCCAGACAATAGTATCTGGTCATTGGCAAACTGCCTTTTATGTTATGTTATCATCCGCAATTTATTTAATTTATAAATCCATCAGTTCAAAATCTCTAAAGCTTTTTTCCATAGTTACTTCAGGTCTTATCTTAGGGGCAATGATAAGCTCAATACAAATAATTCCGTCTCTGGAGTTTATTAACTTATCCAATCGTGGCCTAGATCAAGCGTATTTTGCAGGAAGAAGGGATTGGTTTATTCCTCTTCAGAATTTAGCCCAACTTCTTGCACCAGATTTTTTCGGAAATCCCACAACCTATAACTACTGGGGTATTTGGAATTACGCTGAATTTGTAAGCTACATCGGGTTGGTACCCTTATTTTTTGCACTTATCTCTGTATTTAAAAAGAATTCATACATCAAGTTTTTTTGGTTTATGATAGCCTTATCACTATTTTTAGCTTTAGAAAATCCAATTTCTAAATTACCTTACACTTTAAACTTGCCGTTAATCGCCTCAATGCAACCCTCAAGAATTATTTTCCTTCTAGATTTTGCACTATCAGTACTTTGTGCCTTCGGTATGGACTATTTTTTGGAAGAAAAATTCAAAAAAAAATTTGTACTTCCGGCCTTATTGATGTTTCTAATAATTATTTCCTTAATATTATTAACTAAATTTGCCAGTCAGATTTTTCCGTCAGTAGAAAACCTCGCCCCTTCTTACACCGCCTTTAGAAATTTGCTTTACCCTTTACTTTTTTCCGCATCAATTTTTCTGATAATACTTCTAAAAGTTACGAAAACTACAAGGAATTTAATGGTGGCAATAATTATTTTGATAACTGTTCTCGATCTTTTTAAATTTGCTAACAAATTCACACCATTTTCAAACTTTTCCATTATTTTTCCCAAAACAGAAACCACTAATTTTTTAATGAACCAGAAAAAGCCTTTTAGGATTTTAGAAACAGATCGTAGAATTTTAAACGGCAACATTTCTAGCGTTTATCAAATTGAACAAGTATCAGGCTATGATCCTCTATATCTCAAATCATACGGCCAACTTGTAGCCTCATGGGATGCAGCGGCTTTACGTTCTTCAGGATCTTTTAACCGGATAGTCACGCCTCAAAATTACAATTTACCACTCACAAATTTTATGAATGTTAAGTATTTGCTAAGTTTTGACGATATTCAAAACGACAATTTATCAAAAATCTTTGAAGAGGGTCAAACAAAAATTTATGAAAACAAAAATGTGTTGCCAAGAACATACTTTGTCGAAAAAGTAACTAAAGTTGAAAACCAGAATCAAGAGCTGAGCCAAATTACTAGTAAAAATTTCGATTTTAGTAACCTCGCTGTTTCTCGAGAATTTCAAATGGAAGGAAAATCAAAAGGGACTGCTAATATAATTTTCTATGCCGACCAAAAACTTCAAATAGAAACTAAAACTCAAGAAAACTTGCCACTGATAATAAGTAATGTTAAGTATCCCGGTTGGAATGCTTTTATCGATGGGAGACCAACAAAACTTTATGAGGCCAACTTTATGTTTCAGTCAATTATAGTACCCCCAGGCGAACATATAATTTTATTAAGTTACATGCCCAAATCGTTTACTTACGGTTTCTACTTAACAGCTCTATCAGTATTTGTAACAATATGTATTGGAGGATTCCTGTGGAAAAAAGGGTATCGGTAATAATTCCAAACTATAACGGCAGGGAACTTTTGGCAAAAAATTTGCCTTCTGTTCTAGCTAATTGCCTAGGGTGTGAAATTATTGTTGTTGATGACGCGTCTACAGATGACTCAATACAATTTTTAAAGAAAAAATATAATAAAATAAGAATCGTAAAAAACACTAATAATCTAGGATTTGCAAAAACAGCTAATTTAGGTGTCCAAAAAGCAAATTCAAGGCTGGTGCTTCTTCTTAATTCTGACGTTTCCCCAAGAAATAACTTTCTAAAGGTCGCAATAAAACATTTTGAAAATAAAAATTTGTTTGCAGTAGGTATTGAAGATTATAGCCATGAATCAGGGAAAATAATAACGAAGGGCAGGGGAGGCATAAAATTTAAAAAGGGCTTCTTTTTGCATTTTCCTGCCTTTATAGAAAGGGGTCCCACCTTTTGGGTATCCGGTGGTTCTGGCTTATTTGACAGAGACAAGTTTTTAGAACTCGGTGGTTTTGACGATATTTATAAGCCATTCTATTGGGAAGATATTGATTTGGCTTTCAGGGCATGGAAAAGCGGCTATACTTGTATTTTTGAACCGCTCTCAAAAGTAGACCACTTTCACGAACAAGGCGCTATAGCAACTCAAAAATCAAGATTTTTCATAAAGATAGTTTCTTACAAAAATCAATTCATTTTTGCATGGAAGAACATTTCAAGCTATACTTGGGCGCTAGAGCATTTGCTTTGGCTGCCATTTAATATCTTCAAAGCAATTTTAAATTTTGATCTAGCGTTCATTGCCGGTTTGGCTTGGGCTCTTTTAGACCTGCCGCACCTGCTCTATGATCAAGTCTTTTCAGAAAATAGCTACTTATTGTCCGATAGGGAAGTAGTAAATACATATGACAAATAGTAATATTCTTTGGAATCCCAAAAAAAAGCCAAAAATTATCGTGGTCATGCCAGCTTACAATGCGGAGAAAACTGTCAAAGCCACATACAATGACTTGCCAAAAGATTTAATAGAAGAAGTGATTCTTGTAGACGACGCATCGAAAGATAAAACCATTGAAAAAGCTCAAAAACTTGGGATAACAGTATATGCCCATGATAAAAATCGAGGTTATGGAGGAAACCAAAAGACATGCTACGATCAAGCACTAAAAAGGAAGCCCGATGTCATTATCATGGTTCATCCTGACTATCAATACGATGCAAAATTAGCTGGGGTACTTTGCGAACCCATTGTTAATGGCCGTGCTGACATCATGCTTGGTTCTAGAATCCAAACAAGAGATCAAGTTCTTGCCGGTGGGATGCCTTTATATAAATATTTTTCAAATCGCTTTTTAACTCTAGTGGAGAATCTTGCAATGGGCCTCAATCTTTCGGAGTATCATACAGGTTTCAGAGCTTTTAGTGCCGAAACACTCAAAAAAATACCTTATCATCAATTTTCCGACGATTTCATCTTCGATCAACAAATATTAGTGTCTGCACTTGCCTCTGGCAGCAATATCTCTGAAACCCCTGTTCCTTGCAAGTATTTCCCTGAAGCTTCTTCAATAAATTTTCAAAGGTCTACAAAATATGGACTCTTTACACTCTGGACCGTATTCTTGTACATTTTAAATCAGTTGAAACTATACAAAGCCTCAATTTTTAATTAAATTCTCACCTTTAAAAACGAGTTATACAATCTTAAAAACCGCCTTTTTGTCTTTAAATCGACGGTGACTTTCACAAGTCCCTCACTCCTCTGGCCGTAAGCCACAGTAGTCCCCAGAGGACTCAAAAGTACAGCTGGCAAAACAGCCAAATCCTCCTCCCCATTGACTATAATGACTCTAGGAGAAATGATTCCTTCTAAAACTTTTCCGATACTATTTACTAAATCAGATGTTATGCTGCCACTAGGATTCTTAGCTGCCATATAATCTTGATTGTCATCAAAACCTAAACTATCTAAACTTCCAAACTTTTTCTTTCTTTCAACTTTAAAATCAACTATCGAAATCATAGGAATAACCTTACGTTGGAGCAAATTATATGTAATTTCATCACCCACAGATATTAACTTCTGAGAAAATCCGTCGTTAAGGAACGTATTAATGTCGCCATACAAGAATCCTTGTGGCTTCTTTAATTTACCCCGCAACTCTTCTGTCAATTTTGAAACTTTAAAACTTTTCAAGTAATTAAGGTAATTTAACCCCTCCTTGCTGATTTCGCCATTTTTGATTCTTGTTGATGAGATTGGCTTGCCGTCAGAAGCTTGTGTTAAAGGTAGCATTAAGACTTTAAGCGGTTTCAGATTTTCCTCTAGCCGCTTTTTATTGATAATTAATGCTCCCTTATTGGTATTCGCTGTAACGGCAATAGAATCAATAGTTTTATCTTTGATTGCTGTTCCAAAAGTATCATCTATGACCAAAATCGAGAAATCGCGTCCACCAGAGATTTCTTTTAGATAATTTTCAACATTTTTTAATCGCAAGTTTTCTGTGTCAAAAGGATTTTTACCTAAAGTCCTAACAAATTTATCACTTGTAACGCCAACTGTAATTTTATCAGCCAGATCATATGCTGATTTCAAAAAATCGCGATGGCCATTATGAAATAAATCAAATGTGCCGCCGGCAGCTATATGCTTTAACATACCGCTAATACTACCCTTCGACAAGTAAATTTTCCAGAAAGCTATGTTAAAATGGCAATTGTGAAAAGCCAACTAGTCAAGCTCCCAGGTCTTGTCGATGTCCATGTTCATCTACGCGAACCTGGTGGCACACAAAAAGAGGATTTCGCATCTGGGACCAAAGCGGCAATCGCTGGAGGGTACACTCAAATTCTAGATATGCCAAACAACACTCCGCCCACAATTGATCTAAAATCCTTAAAAAACAAAATTGACCTCGCAAAAGGCCGAATTTATTCCGACCTGGGTTTTAATTTTGGTGGCAACGCTCAGTCAATAGAATATTTTCCAAAAATATACAAAAAAGCATTTGGTTTAAAAGTTTATATGAACCAAACGACTGGAACCTTATTAGTCGACAAGAATGAAGAGAGAGAAATGATCTTTAAATACTGGAAGAGCGATCTGCCAATAATGGTTCATGCTGAAGGCGAAACTGTTGAAATCGCAATAAAACTCGCAAGAAAGTTTAAGAAAAGGCTTCACGTTTGCCACATTACCCCCGATCAATTATCCTCAATATCGAAAGCTAGAAAAGCCGGATTAAAAATAAGTTGTGAAGTTTGTCCACACCATCTGTTTTTAAATCAAAAAGACGAAAAAAAACTTGGCCCATTAGGTATTATGAAACCTCATTTACTAACTGAGATTGAACAAAAAAAGCTTTGGCAAGATCTCGACAAAGTGGATATGATCTCAACTGATCATGCTCCACATACTCTTGAAGAAAAATATGATCAGACCGCCCCTAAATTTGGAGTACCCGGCCTTGAAACAACAGTACCATTATTTTTTGAAGCCATAAGCAAAGGTAAAATTACTCTTAAAAGATTCATTGAAATGACTTCCAAAAATCCCAAAACAATATTTAAACTTCCCAAACAACCTCAAACGCATGTCATAATCGAAACTACCGAACCATTCAAAATATCTTCACTCAATCTATTTACTAAATGCAACTGGACACCATTTAAAAATCTTTACGGCGCAGGAAAAATTAAAAAAGTTGTATTAAGAGGTAAAACTGTCTTTAAAGACGGCCAATTCATCGACAAACCTCAAGGAAAAGTTATTACCCCAAATGTATAATCAGGACTATTATTCAAACAAACCTAAAGTTAAATTATTTTTTGACATCGAAACTATTCCAGCTGAAGAGAAATTTAGAGATTTAGTAATAAATTTGGGTCTTCAAAAAGAAAATAAAAAAAACAAAACAAAAATCAAAAGATTATCAAAATCTAAAAAACAGTCTCTTTATGAACAAAGCGCTATCTCAGGTGATTTTGGCAGAATTCTTTGCATCGGTTACGCAATAGAGAACGGTTCACTATCAGTAATTACCGGTCCCGAAGCGGACATTCTTAAAACTTGGTGGACAGTTGCCGATAAGGCCGATCTTTTTATAGGCCACAACATCATGGATTTTGATCTTAGGTTTATTTTCAAAAGATCAATTGTTCACCATATTAAACCTTGTGCTAGGCATTTAAATTTGTCATTTGCCCGGTATAAAAATTTTCCCATCTACGATACTATGCGTGAATGGGAAAAATGGAACCCTGAAAGCTTCATTAAACTTGACACTCTAGCAAAGGTTTTAAATCTCGAATCGTCTAAATCAGACGGTATAGATGGCTCCCAAGTTTTTGAGTTCTATAAAAAGGGAAAACTTGATGCAATTTACGAATATTGCAAAAAGGACGTTAAGCTTACGCGCGAAGTCTATGAGCGCATGTCATTTACCACCTCTTAATCTTTAGGTTGAAATCTAATTGGGAGTGAAATATTGCCAATTCTAATGTAAGATAAAGTATCGCAAGTTTAGCTTCCATGCAAAGGCACAAAATCTTACTAATTGTTATTCTAATTCTTGCGGCATTCCTGCGTTTTTATCACCTCGGCCAAAACCCTCCTAGCCTAGATTGGGATGAAACCGCCGAAGGCTATAATGCTTATTCTATTCTCAAGACTGGCATGGATGAGTACGGAAAAAAGTTCCCTTTATCTTTTCGCTCTTTCGACGATTATAAACCACCTCTTTACACCTATATGACCGTTCCGTCGGTTGGTTTATTTGGCCTAAACGATTTCGCAGTGCGTTTTCCGTCGGCGCTTCTTGGCACATTTGCGATATTAACAACCTATTTAATGGTTTTGGAGCTTTTCGGCAATCGAAAAATTGCCCTGTTTTCTGCTTTATTTTTAACAATTTCCCCCTGGCATCTTCAGTTTTCGCGCGTTGGATTTGAAACCAATAGCACCATTTTTTGGGCAACACTTGGAACATGGGCTTTTTTAAAGGGGATAAACGCAAGTGGTAAAAAAATCGCGTTGTGGTTATCCCTAGCGTCCACCGCCTTTGGTCTTAATCTTTTTATGTACCATAATTCACGTGTTTTTATCCCGCTTTTTTCTGTGGTTCTAATATTCCTTTTTAAAGGCAAACTCCTTAATATAAAAAAATACCTCATTGTACCCGCAATTATCGCTGTAATTTTTTCATCATTACTTATTCCAATTATTTTTTCTATCCAGGGACAACTACGATATGAAGGTACAACAGTCTTTTCAGATCTCTCGCCACTTTATAAAGCATCCGCCAAAATTGAAGTTGACAGGCAAGATGGAATGCTTGCAATTGGGAAAATATTGCACAATAGGCGCTTAGTTTATGCGCCAATCATTTTAAACAATTACCTATCCCACTTAAATCCGACATTTTTGTTTTTCACTGCAGACATGAACAGGCACCACGCACCCGGAATAGGCCTGCTATACCTTTGGGATTTGCCATTTATTCTGGCAGGAATTTATTTTCTCATTAAAAATAAGTTTGACACGAAATCAAAAGTGATAATTTTTTCCTGGTTTTTTCTTGCTCCGGTTGCTGCATCTGTTACCTGGGGCGTGCCTCACTCGTTGCGCTCAGAAATGTACATTCCAACTTATCAAATTTTTGCAGCCATAGGTATATATACTCTTTATTCATATATAAAACCCAAAAAAGTTTTTGCGATCTTTGCCAGCCTAGCCCTTTTTATAAACTTCGCCTACTATCTCCACCAATATTATGTCCACATGCCAGTTGAATTTTCCCAAGACTGGTTATATGGGAGAAAAGAAGCAGCGCTTACATCAAATCAACTTAAAGATAACTACAGTCGTGTTATTGTCTCGACTAAACTTGAGCAGCCGCATGAGTTCTGGCTTTATTACCTGAAATACGATCCCAAAAAATATTTAAGTGAAGGTGGAACAGTTTCAGGTGGATTTTTGGAAGACAGGAATCATTTTGACAAGTTTTACTTCAAACCTATTAATTTTGCCAAGCAATCTCAAGAAGAAAAAACTTTATTTGTTGGAACACAATCCGAATTTCCCGAAAACTCTAAAGTTATTAAGAAAATAAATTATCTAAATGGGCAGCCAGCAATATATATAGTTTCGGGAGTATAACAAATGAATCAGTACAAAAACTTACTTAATTCAAAATTACTCATAATTTTAATAGTTATTCTAGCTTTTGTATTAAGAACATACAAACTTTCAAATGTTCCGCCATCGCTCTATTGGGACGAAGCTTCTCTGGGTTACAATGCATATTCCATTCTTAAAACAGCACACGACGAGCATGGTAAATTCCTACCATTAACAAATTTTGGTGCATACGGCGATTACAAACCACCGCTTTATATTTATGCAACCGTCCCATCGATTTTTATCTTTGGTTTGACGGAATTCGCAATACGCTTCCCGTCTGCGCTTTTTGGAACACTAACCATTTTACTTACGTATTTTCTTGCAAAGAAATTTTTCGAAAATGAGGCAATCGCACTTTTATCTGCATTGTTCTTGGCGATTTCCCCCTGGCATCTGCAGTTTTCAAGAGGTGCCTTTGAAGCAAATTTAGGACTCTTTTTATCCGTTTTAGGAGTTTTGACATTTATTAAATTTGCGAAGGATAGACCACTATATATTTTTATGTCAGCAGGTTCTTTTCTAGCCGCCATGTATACGTTTACTGGTCAAAGATTATTTGCCCCATTTATTCTAGTAGTGCTTTGTTTTCAGTTCAGAAAAGAATTAATCAAAAATTGGAAATACGTCCTAGTCGCAGCCTTTCTTTCGGCAATATTGTTTTGGCCACTTTTTAGGTTCGTTACAGGAACAATTGAAGGGAAACTTCGCTTTAACGAGGTTACTATATTTAAAGATTTAAAGCCGATCAACGATTCAATAAGATTTAAAAACGAAGATAATTTCTCCTGGTGGTCGGGGATAACGCATAACCGCCGTCTTTTTTACATAAATCAATATTTGATCCATTATTTCGATGCCTTTAATCCTACATTTTTATTTTTTCAGGGAGACGTTAATCCACGCCTTTCGATCCAGGCGATAGGAGAGCTTTACTTTTTTGACTTATTTTTGATTCTGGCAGGAATATATTTTCTTTTCAATAAAAAACAAAAATTTCGCTTTTTGATTATGGGTTGGTTATTAATATCTCCCCTCGGCCCAGCAACTGCCAGGGAAACACCGCATGCCTTAAGGATGATCCATATTCTGCCTACCTTTCAGCTAGTGGCAGCATATGGCACTTACCAAATATATCAACTTATTAAATTCAAAAAAATGTTTGTTATAGGTTCAATAGTAATAATTTTAGCCAGCTTCTTTTACTACTTACACATGTATTATGTACATTATCCGCGAGAAAATTCCGGAGAGTGGCAGTATGGTTATAAGCAAGCCGTTGAATACCTTAGCCCCTTATATAATAATGTAGATCATGTGGTTGTCACAGAAGCTTATGGCAGGCCTTATATATACTTTCTAATTTATATGAAAATCGACCCCAAAAATTATTACCAACATGCAAGTGTTTCAAGAGACGACCAATTTTTTTATCACGTCAACTCGTTTGACAAGCTAATATTTTCAAATTCACCGACAAGTTACGCTCTTCCCGGTAAAACAATTTTTGTTACGACACCAGGGAACTTACCGACAAATACTAAACTTCTCGAGACAGTTAGCCAGCTGGATCAAAAACCGGTGTTTGATATAGGAGAAACTGTGAATGAAAAATAAACCAGTATTCGTCTGGGTAATTCTGTCGTTTGCCTATTTTGCCACACGCCTTATTAACCTCAAAATCCTTCCAATTTTTACAGATGAAGCAATCTATTCATTTTGGGCCCAAGTAGCGCTTCATGATCCTGCAAATCGTTTTATATCCTTAGAAGATGGTAAGCAGCCGCTATTTATATGGATTGCGGCGACGTTTCAAAAATTCATATCTGACCCGCTTATTGCCACAAGGCTGGTTTCAGTTTTTGCTGGGTTTGGGTCGCTAATAGGCATTTATCTTGTTTCAAATCTGCTATTTAATAATAAAAAAATTGCCTGGACAGCATGCTTCCTCTATATAATTTTTCCTTTCACTCTCCTTTACGATAGAATGGGCATTTTTGACTCTCTTTTAACAATGATTGGAATTTGGGCAGTATTTTTCTCAGTCAAAATGGCCAAAGATCCAAAATTAGATTTAGCAATGTTGAATGGGATTACAATAGGGCTTGGACTTATCACAAAATCATCAGCCGAATTTTACCTATACTTGCTTCCATTTTCGCTAATATTTTTTAATTTTTCAAAAAAAGATCGCAGCAATAGATTTTACCATTGGTTGGGCTGGTCGGCTATCACCTTTCTTATTGCTGAAGTTATCTATAATTCCCTTCGGCTATCACAATTTTTCTACATAATTGGAAGAAAAAATATGGAATTTATAAGATCCGTTTCAGAAGTAATTAAAAATCCTCTTGAGTTTTCAGTATCCAATTTCCACGCTCTAACGCAATGGGTATATACCTATATGGGCGCCGTTTTCTTTTTTGTCTTTCTGGCAGGTTTAATTTACGGTCTATACAAAAGAAAACATCAAATCATCTATCTTGCAGTACTAATTTTTGCGCCCTTTTCTGCAGAGGTCATTTTCAACAAAGTCTTATATGCAAGATTTGCCTTGTTTTACTTTCCATACGTAATCATTATCTTGTCGTTTACAATTGTTACTCTTTTTGAACTCTTCTCTAAATATAAGAAGGTAATCATCGCAATAGTAATTTTGGGCCTCATTGTGCCCTTATCCACGTCTTTTTTTCTTTTGACTAACCCGCCGAAAGCCAACATTGCTGACAACGACAAAAATCAATACATTAATGATTGGCCGGCTGGGTATGGAGTATCAGAAATTATCAATATTCTAAAACAGGAATCATCAAAAGGAGATGTTTACGTTGGGACAGAAGGAACTTTTGGTCTTTATCCTTATAGTCTTCAAGTCTATTTTTATAGTAATCCCAATGTTCACATATACGGTTATTGGCCAGTAGATGCAAACAGTCTTCCAAAACAGATAATTGATTTCTCAAAAGATTATAAAACATATTTTATCTATAACTTTACTCAAGCTTCTATAGCCGATAAGCATACCCATTTAGTTGCTAAATATCAAAAAGGTAGTGGTAACAGCTATATGAGACTATTCCAAGTGGAATATGACCGCTAAACTATCATCAATTTATATTTTCATCTTCATAATTGTCCTTGCCGCCTCCCTCAGGTTAATCAACTTGGGTTCAATTCCCAATGGATTCAGCGACGACGAGGCAGCATTTGGATACAATGCATACTCTATTTTAAAAACCGGTCGAGACGAATGGGGTAAATTATTACCCCTCACCAATTTCCAAAGCTTCGGTGACTACAAGCTACCTGTGTATTTTTATCTAACTTCTGTTTCAATTTCATTTTTTGGACTGTCGGAATTTGCAGTCAGATTTCCAACAGCATTTTTTGGGATCCTTTCTATTATTCTGACTTACTTCCTAATCAAAAGATTATTTGATGAAAAAACAGCCCTTTTAGCATCGTTTCTGCTCACAATTTCTCCCTTTCATATATTCGTTTCGCGCCACGCTTTAGAATCCGCTGTCCCAATTTTTTTCAACCTTGCGGCGGTATTATTTTTTTTGAAATCATTTAAACGGAAAAAGTTAATTTATATTTCGGCCATTTTTTTTGCTATCAATCTTTATATATATCGTTCAACCTGGATTTTTGTACCAGTATACTTTGGGGCCCTACTGTTTTTATTTAAAGAAGAAATTTCAAAAAATCTAAGAAATACGATCTACGCTCTGCTAATCTTCGCAGCCCTTGCAACACCAATTGCTATTACTGCTGTATCCCCGAGTGGAACTTCAAGAGTGAGACAAATTGGCATAACATCTCAATTTAACATGATAGGTCTGGTTAATGATGTCAACAGCAACAAGCAAATATGCATTCAAAAGCTGCCGATATTGGTTTGCCAAATCACATACAACAAATACTCAGCCTTGTTGAAGAAATACGTATCAAACTATATTAGCCATTATTCTCCTCAATTACTCTTTATTTCCGGATCTCCGGATGGTGAACAAATGTTAAAAGGAAGAGGATTTTTATATTTTTTTGAGCTACCTTTTATAGTAATTGGGATCATTTATCTTGGAAAAAATCGAAAGAGTTTCCAGTCAAAAATAATTTTACCTTGGCTTCTCATCTACCCATTGGCTTCAGCTAGTACCGGCTTTGAAACACCCGGAAGACAAGCAATTATGATGCCTGTATGGGAAATAATAACGGCTGCCGGCTTTTTTAGTTTAGTTTTTTACCTTGAGCAAAGAAAAAATCTTATATTTAAAAAAATTCTTATAGTTTTTTTTGCGTTAATTGTCGCGTTCGAATTTGGTGGATTTTTCGTGGATTATTTCTACATCTACCCGAAAATTTCTGGTCCCTATTTTAGATACGGTTACAGAGAGCTTTTTTCATATCTTAAAAACCAACAAAATGATTACGATAGAATTCTAATTTCAAACAAGCTAGACGCTTCACATCAATACATCTTTTTGCTTTTTTACTCCAAGATAAGCCCCAAAGATTATCAGAATCCGTCTTATTTCGATAGGCATATCAACGATCATGGATGGGTAGAGGTTACGAGAATGGGAAAATATTACTTTTATGCCTCAAAACCCGGTCTGAATGGACAACCCCAAAAAACTCTAGTCGTAGTTGGAAAGGGCGAGGTTCAATCTGGCCCTAAACCAATTTACACAATAGATTTTCCAGACGGCCACAAAGCGTTTGAGGTATATCAGCTTGAAAAAATTATATGAAAAGATATTTATTTACTGGCAATTTAAATATATTCAAAAATCTAATAAAGAGAAACATGTTTTTAATTTTGATAATCATTTTAGCTTGTGTATTACGTTTTTACATGTTAACAACGATTCCAATTGGTTTCGGTGATGATGAAGCAGCATTCGGATATAATGCTTACTCTTTGCTTAAAACTGGTCATGATGAATGGGGAAAATATTTTCCATTCCCTGTTTTTGAAAGTTTTGGAGATTGGAAACTTGCGCTTTACCTATATTTGGTGGCTATTAGTCAATTCTTCCTGGGTGTTACTGTTTTTGCGACCCGATTTCCTTCTGCGGCAATCGGGGTTCTCGCAGTCGTGGCAACCTATTTACTTACAAAAGAATTATTCGATAAAAAAATTGCTCTGGTTGCCTCGTTGTTAATCACGATATCTCCATGGCACATCGCGGCTTCGAGAAACGCTTATGAATCTGATTTATTAATTTTTACAATAACTCTTGGTACCTATTTTTTTCTAAAAGGCCTGAAGAAAAAGTATTATATTACGTTGAGTTTCTTAATATTCGGATTGTCGTTTTATTTGTATCGATCAGCCTGGACTTTCATCCCTATTTTCATTCTTTTTTTAGTATTTTTATACTGGGATAGCTTCAAAAATTTAAGGTTATTTTTGGCAAAAAATATTTTCTTTTTTTTAATTCTTCTATTGCCTCTTATACCAACACTTATAACCTTTCGAGGCCAATCAAGATTTTTTCAAGAGAGTTTTATGTCAGGGATTCAAAACATAGGAATATCGAACGATGTGAATGAGAGAAGAGGGGATTGTGCACAATTCTTTGGAAATCTGTTCTGCAAACTTACCTATAACAAATATAATTTTTATTTATCAAAATATATCGACAACTATATTGCTAATATTTCCCCGCAAACTTACTATCAGAACATTAACCCAACCGGATATCAATCATTTACTCCCAGGGGCTACTTCTACACATTTGAATTCCTTCTTGCTATACCAGGCTTAATTTACCTTATTAATATTAAGAAAAACTCTACAAAGATTTTATTTGTTTGGATTGTAGCTGTCCTCCTTGCACCATCATTAACAAGCGTGGGAAATCCAGGCAGACTCAATATAATTATGCCTGTACCTCAAATAATCGCTGCAATTGGTTTAATATATTTGATTCAAATGATTAAAAATAATAAGCTGCGTTTACCATTTATCATACTAGCAACTACGGTGGTAACTTTATCCTTTATTAGATTTGTTGCTGACACAATGAGCTACTATCCAAAATATGCTGCAATGTATCAAAGATATGGCTACGGAGAACTTTTTAAATACGTTGAAAGTCAGAAATCAAATTATTCTCAAATTATCGTATCGAGAAAGTCAGATGACGCAAAGCAATACATTCATTATTTGTTTTTTACTAAATACGACCCTTCTAATTATCAAAAAAATGCATTTTTTTCTAGAGATAAATTAGGGTTTAGATCTGTCGATCAAATAGATAACATAAAATTTTCCTCATCCGTACCGCCTTTAAACACTATTCCTATAGGAACTATGATAGTAAGCGGAAATAACGAGTTATCGAGTAAAGATCTACGCCCCCTTAAAACGATAGTGGACCCCAAAGGCGATGTACTATTTAATGTTTATGAACTAACTGCGCACGCATATGAAGAATAAAATATTCATTTTAATAATCTTAATATCGCTAGCTTTGAGATTTTATAAATTGGGAGTTATTCCAGCTGGCTTGGATTGGGACGAGGTAAGTAACGCTTACAATGCTTATTCGATTCTAAAAACAGCACGTGATGAATTCGGCACATTCTTACCTTTGACAAACAGATCATTCGACGATTATAAACCGCCTCTTTATATGTATCTAAATGTTCCAACAGTTGCTATTTTTGGCCTTACGCCGTTTGCCGCAAGATTGCCCTCCGCCCTTTTAGGTACTCTATCAACCATTTTCATCTATTTTTTGGTAAAACGCCTATTCAAAAAAGAAGCACTTGCTCTCATATCAATGGCACTTGCAGCAACTTCGCCATGGCAGCTGCAATTTTCCAGAGTCGGTTTTGAAGCAAATTTAGGTTTGTTTATGGCAATATCATCATTTACACTTCTTCTTTATGCGTTGCCCATGTTGAAGGAAAAATTTTCATCTCGAAAAGCCACTGTCTTTCTACTATCTGCATTCTCATTTGGATTAAGCTTTTACAGTTACCATTCAGAGCGTATCTTTATACCATTATTATTTCTCGTATCCCTTATAATTTACCGGCAAGATTTTTTAAAGATACCCAAGAAACTTTGGGTGATTTTTATCGCCATTACAATATTTCTGGTACTTCCTTTTTTCATTTTTACTCCATTTAAAGCAATATCACAAAGGCTTGACGAAACAAGCCAATCGACAACAATTCAAAACATCGACCAATCGATTGTTTTTATGAAGGAAGATAACTATTCCTATCTTTCTAAAATTATCCATAACAGGAGATTATTAATTGCAACCAATTATGCAAAGAATTATTTAGCTAACTTTGATGTGAACTATTTATTTATCAAGGGCGACAACAACCTTCGTCATCATATTGAAAATATGGGCATGCTTTACCTTATAGAGTTGCCTTTACTTATATATGGTCTCTACTTTTTTATTAAAGAAAGATCCAAAAGTACAATTTTTATTCTAGCTTGGCTCATCCTATCACCTATTCCAGCAGCACCAGGCAACGTAGCGCCCCACGCAATCAGAAGTTTTACCATGATTATTTCGCTAGAAATTGTAATTAGTTTTGCAATATTAAAAATTTATGAGCAGATTAAGTGGAAAAAAGCATACATGGGATTACTCCTTTCAGCTTATTTTTTGACATTTATCGTCTACTTGCATAATTATTACGTTCACTATTGGCACGATAATGCCTCCTGGTGGCAGCATGGATATCTTCAAGCAGTTTCAAAGACTAAAGTAGTCAAAAACAACTACAATCGGATAATAGTCGATCCATCAATTGAGCAAGCATACATTTTCTGGTTATTTGGCACCAAATACGACCCAAAAAGTTATCAGATAAATGGAAATAAGGAACATTTTGATAAATATTACTTCACACCTGTCCAGCCTGAAAATTCAAAAGACTTATTTGTAACAGCAAAAAGCTTGCCCCAAGAGTTTGACATAATTGACACAATAAATTTTCCAAATGGCGAGAAAAACATATCAATAGGTCATCCAAAATAAATGAAAAAAGAAAAAAGAATCAAACTATCCGTCGCTCTTGCAACGTATAACGAAGAAGAAAATATAGTAGATTGCCTTGAATCTGTTAAAGATGTGGGGGATGAGATTGTGGTTGTTGATGGTAATTCACAAGACAGAACAGCTGAACTGGCAAAAATTAATGGGGCAAAGGTCATTAAAACTGAAAATAAAAAAATGTTTCACATCAACAAAAATTTGGCAATTAAAACCTGTAGGGGAGAGTGGATACTACTTTTGGATGCAGACGAAAGAGTAACGCCCGACCTAGCCAAAGAGATCAAAAACATCATCCATGGTAAATCCACAAATGATGGTTACTGGGTTAATCGCAAAAATTGGTTTTTGGGTGGCTTTTTAACAAAAGGAGGAGCATATCCAGACTCGGTAATAAGGCTATTTAAAAAAGGCAAGGGCCACCTTCCCCAAATCAGCGTTCATGAACAAGTTGCAATTGAGGGCTCATTGGGCCACCTAAAAAACGATCTCCTTCATCTGGCGGACCCAAATTTTTCGAGATATTTAACAAGGGCTAACCGCTATACTGATTTGACGGCAGAGAACCTAAAGAATAGCAAAATCGGCCAAGGACCATTGCAAATTGTGTTTTACATGCTCATAAAACCATCCGTCACTTTTACAGACATTTATATTCGCCATGGAGGCTTCAAAGATGGATTTAGAGGTTTTGTGTGGGCTTTGTTTTCGGGAGCTCATCATTTTTATGCCTATTCAAAGTATTTAACCGAAAAATCACAAAAAAAATTATAATTCGAACCTAAATTGCCTACTTGTTTAAAAGCTAAAAAATTGTTATCAAAGTAATATATACCCTTTTTCGAAAGGAGGTAGCCATGGCAAAGAAAAAGAAAAAGAAAAAATAAGATCTTTCTTGCCCACCTTAGCGGTTTTTAAAAGATTTTCTATTAAAAGCGGAAGGTGGGTTTTCTTACTCGGATTCATAAATTCTCCTATTTACCCAAAACTGAGCTATAATTTAGAAGAAATTACATAAGCTAAAGCGAATATAATTTAGAAGAAATTACATAATCTTAATAGTGAAAGTTGCAATAGACGCTAGCCCTCTTAAAAACCAGCACAACACACGCGGTATAGGTAGTTACACTCAAAATTTAATTGAATCTTTCAAAAGGCTTAAAGAGGGAATTGAATTAGAGCAATTTTATGACCCAAAAAATCCTCCTAACGTTGACGTTGTTCACTATCCTTACTTCGACTTCTACTTTAACACTTTACCAATTTTTAAAAAACAAAAACGAGTTGTCACCATACATGACGTCATACCCTTAGTTTTTCCAGATAAGTTTCCTGCAGGTCTTAAAGGTAGGTTTAACCTTCAAAGGCAAAAGCTTGCTTTGAAAAACACTGACGCTGTAATTTGCGACTCGGTAACATCAAAGCAAGACATAATAAATAAATTGGGGTATCCACAAGATAAAATACATGCCGTTTATCTTGCTCAGGGAAAAAATTTTAAAAAAATCAACGATAAAAAATTATTAAACAAAATCTCAAAAAAATATAAATTACCATTGAGATTTATCCTTTATGTTGGAGATGTAAACTGGAATAAAAATTTGCCAAATTTACTAGAAGCATCAAAACTGGCGGACGTCAATCTCGTTATGGTAGGAAAAGCAATCCTTGATGAAAATTTAGAACAAACAAAATCTCTTATATCAAAAATGAAAAGTATTGGTATTTCAGAAAAAGTCCTGAGGCTTGGTTACATCCAAGAGGAGGATCTAATCTCAATTTATAATCTGGCATCAGCAACACTGGTACCCTCGTTTTACGAAGGCTTCGGCCTTCCTGTTTTAGAAAGTATGACTTGCGGCACGCCAGTTATCTGTTCAAAAAACTCATCTCTGACCGAAATAGCAGAGGAAGCAGCAATCTATTGCGACCCCAATGATTCAAAAGATATTGCTCTAAAAATAAACCAAACCATAGGACTAAAAAAGCCAGATCTCTCAGAGAGATTAATATCTCATGCAAAAAAATTCAGTTGGGAAAAGGTGGCAACTGAAACAATCAGAGTGTATAAGAAGGTGGCGTTGGAGTAAATGTATAAAAAGATATTTTTAATATTTACTGCCTGGCGCCTTTTTTTATTTTTTATAGCTTTTCTGGCTCCAAACTTTATTCACCAATTCGGTAATAAATTTCCTTATGTCGGTTTATTAGAATCTTCAAACCTGCCTCATTTTCTCTGGTCTTTTGGAAACTTTGATGGTGTTCACTATCTTGGAATCGCTAGCCATCTTTATGACTTTCAATATACTCAGGCTTTTTTCCCTTTATATCCATTGCTTATTCGTTTTTTGTCACCCGTATTTATGGGCAATATATTGCTCACCGGTTTGATAATCTCCAACACTTTTTTTCTGCTCGGACTCTTCGTCTTTTACAAATTAGTTTCAGAATCGTCAAATGAAAAGACTGCTTTTTGGTCAGCTTTATTCATTCTGGCATTCCCGACATCGTTTTATTTTGGATCTGTTTACACAGAAGGTTTATTTTTTTTCTTAATCACCTCTAGCTTTTATCTTTACAGCAAAAATAAAATATTCTTAGCATCCGTGGTCGGTGCGTTTTCTTCGGCAACACGCTTGATTGGCGTCTTCATGCTCCCTGCGCTCATTAAAAGAAAAGCCGTAATTCGGCAAGCTGTATTACTTCTCATTCCTTCCGGTTTATCTCTTTACATGGCATATCTCTATATCAAATTTCATAACGCTTTCTATTTCCTGACAGCCCAAACAATATTTGGCCAGGAACGATCTACCTCGAAGATAATACTTCTCCCCCAGGTTTTTTTTAGATACATCAAGATATTATTAACTACCAGGGGTGAAGTCTTAGCTATTTCATCTTTAGAAATTTCATCAACAATTTTTGCATTTCTAATTCTCGCTCTGGCGTCAAAAAAAATGAAAGCAGACTGGCTGATTTTCAGCTGGCTTGCCGTTTTGGTGCCAACCCTAACAGGAACACTGGCTTCTATGCCCAGATATGTCCTAATTGCTTTTCCGATTTTTATCTATCTAGGAATGATAAATAATCTGTATATCAAATTAACAGTACTCACATTGTTCCTAATCCTTCTTACAATTACCACAGCTTTTTTCACACAAGGGTATTGGGTAGCCTGAAGCTCTAAATTTATGCTATTATCCAGCTATGGGCTTTTATAAGCTTTTAATAACAAGCGTAGTTTTAAACGTTACGGCGAACATTTTACTGAAAAAGGGTGTTGTTTTAGCGGGTGGTGTAAGTGGAGATAAAACAAAAGTCATAGGAGATATATTTCGAGTTGCCCTTAGCCCATATATTTTAGGCGGCTTGATACTATACGGCCTCTCATTTTTGATTTGGTTGAGAGTTTTAAGCTTTAACGACCTGTCTAAGTCCTATCCAATCTTTGCGACAATCGTATTCTTACTCACTACAGTAGCTTCCATTCAATTTCTTCACGAAAACGTATCAATAACTAGATTTTTAGGGATTGCAATTATGCTTGTTGGCATATTCGTGGTAGCCCGTTCTTAACAAACCCCTTTATGGATAAAGTTCTCATAACAGGTGGATCTGGGTTTATAGGTTCTAATCTAGCCAATTATTTGTATGACCTTGGAACAAAAGTTTATGTAATAGACGATTTATCCAAAGGGAAAAAAGAATATTTAAAAAAAGGTATTCAATTAGAAGTAACAGACATCGCTTCAAACAAAGCAATCGACTTTATCAAGAAGGTTAAACCAGAATTCATTGTCCACTTAGCTGCGCAATCGAATCAAGAAATATCATTTAAGAATCCGAAAGCTGATTTAGAAAAAAACTTCTTTCCCATTGCAAAAATCACTGAGGTGGCTTCTCAAATCAAAGTCAAAAAATTTGTTTTTTCCTCCTCGGCAGCAATTTATGCAGAAACAGAAAATGTTCCGATAGACGAGTTGTCGAAAAAAGAGCCAACATCCCCCTACGGGGTCAGTAAGCTTTGCTCGGAATATTATCTTAACTTTGCGGGCAAACACTATAACTTGCCATATATTACTCTAAGATTTTCAAATGTTTACGGAGAAAATCAAGATTCGACCGCAGAAGGAGGTGTGGTTGCAATTTTTATCCTAAAAGCCATAAAAGGTGAAAAAATAACAATTTTCGGCAGTGGTGAGCAAACCAGGGATTTTATATATGTAAAAGACGTCATCGATCTAATATATAGGTCTATGAATTCTCAACTTAAGGGGGAATTTAACGTCGGAACATCCAGGGAGACATCTATTAATACATTATCAAATCTTATATTAAAAATTACGAATAAAAAACTTTCTGTTCAGTACGAAAAAAATCGGAACTTTGGCGTAAAGCGAAACGCCCTTTCCAATCAAAAAATCTATCGGCATCTAAATTGGAAGCCTAAAATCTCCCTAGAGACTGGTTTAAATTTAACGGCAAATTTTTTTAAGGTTAGATCATCGTGAAGGTTTTAATAATTATTCCCGCCTATAATGAACAAAAATCGATAGGAGATGTCTTAGACCGCCTAATAAAAGTAAGACTAGAAGGTGCCGAAAGGGAAATTATAGTAGTCAACGATGGTTCTACAGACAGAACTGCCAAGGAGGTATCAAAAAGAAATGTACCAATTCTAAATCATGTAATAAATAGAGGACTCGGCGGTGCTCTTCAAACAGGGTTTGAATATGCCAGGAGAGTTAAACCTGACTACATAGTGACAATCGACTCAGACGGTCAACACAATCCCCAAGACATAGAAAAACTGATAAAGCCGCTTTTAGGAGGTCACGCAGACGTTGTTATTGGATCACGTATGCTCCAGAATCAAAAAATGCCATTGGATCGAAAAATAATAAATCACCTTGCAAATATAGTTACATTTTTGCTTTGGTCTATCTGGATAACCGACAGTCAATCCGGCTTAAGGGCTTTCACGATGAAAGCAGTCGAAAAAATTAACATCAAAACAAACAGGATGGAAGTTTCAAGCGAATTGATAAAGGAAATCGGCAAAAATCACCTAAGGGTGGCGGAAGTACCTATTAGCCCGATTTACACTACCTACTCTAGGAGCAAAGGGCAAAAAAATGCAAATGCATTAAATATTTTAGTAAAATTACTTATACATAAATTTGCAGACATAAAATGATAATCACAAAGATACTGATCACAGGTTTTGTTATTTTTGCTCTTTCCAGAGTGATACTTCGCTTCAAGGAGGGTAAAATATCATTCGTTGGTTTGCTTGGTTGGCTTTTGCTTTGGGGAACTATAGAAGTTATTGTATGGGCCCCTAAAATAACAACTGATTTTGCCAAAATATTCGGAATTGGTAGAGGTGTAGACCTTATAATCTATGGCTCAATCGTTTCTATTTTCTACCTTATTTTCAGAATTTACGTAAAATTCGAAGACATGGAAAGACAAATTACGGAAGTTGTAAAAGCAATTGCTTTAAAAAAGGTATCCAATAAACCTGTCCAAAAATCTTCTAAATGAAAATTCTGCTAGTTACGGAATTTTTCCCTTCGGGGAATGATTTTAAATTTTCTGGAGGAGTAGAGGCAAGAACATTTTTTGTGGCCAAGCATCTATCTAAAAAGCATCAGGTTACAATCATAACTAGTCGTCTTTTTGGGACTCCAAAGGAAGAAATTAGGCTAGGGTTTAAAATAATAAGAGTTGGAAATTCGAGAAAGTACAAAGCCACGACAGGAAGCGTAATTAGTCGGTTAAAGTTTATATACGATGTAATTCGAGAAGCCAAAAACAATTCATTTGATATAGTTGAAGGTACAAATTTTATCACGCACTTTATCGCCAAAAGGATATCAGTTCAGCAAAAAATTCCTGTAGTTTTTTGGTACCCAGATGTATGGGTTGGATCATGGATTAAAAATGCTGGCCTCACAGGAATTTTTGGCGAAATCTTAGAAAGGGTAAATATTTTATCTCAAGCTGATTGTTACATAGCAATTTCTCAAACAACGGCAAATAAATTAAAAAACAAAGTAAGTAACAAAGTAAATATAATCTACTGTGGTGTTGATCAAAATGAATTTGTTGCTAAATACAAAAAGTTTCCTAATCCAACTCTCATTTGTGTTTCAAGACTAGCGAAGTATAAAAACACTAAAACTCTTATCTTTGCATTTGCATATCTCAGAAAAAAAATCAAAAATCTAAATCTTTTACTCGTAGGAAACGGACCCCAGAAAAAAGCTTTAGTTTCTTTATCTAAAGCTTTAAATGTAGAAAACCATGTGAAATTTGTTTCTAACATCCCGAGAAAAGAATTAATCAAACTTTATAAATCGTCGCATGTATTTTCTCTACCGAGCCACGTAGAAGGTTTTGGAATTGCTACTATAGAAGCAGCTGAATCTGGTCTGCCTTATGTTAACAGTGATATAGAAATTCAACGGGAGATCACACAAAATTCGAAAGGTGGTTTTTTAGTAAATCCTAACGAACCGCTTATGTTTGCAGAAAAATTTGAAGATTTATTAAATAACAAGACCCTATATTCGAAAAAATCGCAAGAAGCAAAATTACTAGCCAAAAGTTATAGATGGGATCAAATAGCCAAGCAAACTGAATCAGTTTATAAATCTCTCTTATGAAAATTGCAGTACTTATAGATACGTGGTTTCCTGCGGTTGGAGGGGGTCAAATAAATGCTTGGGAAATTTCTAGTAGACTCGCTCAAAATGGACAAATTATTGAAATTATTACAAGAAATTGCGGTGTAGATAATTACAAAGGTTCTAAATATCTGACGATAAGAAAACTTGGCAGATTGTCAAAGCCTACTGATGACATTGCCAGACTGAAATACCTTTTCGAATCCCTAATCTATTTAATTAAAAATGATTTTGATGTAGTTTTGGCTCATGCATTTTTGCCGGGACTAGTAGCAAAGATCTTTATGATTATCAAAGGGAAACCGGCGATTTTTATTGTGCATGGTACGTCTATTGATACTAATCTTTTAAAAGGGTTTAAGGCTTGGCTAGAAAAATTTATATCGACCCAGATAAAATATTCTGCCCAAATAACTGTATCTCGGGATTTTCTGAAAGTAAAAAACGTCAATGACAAGATTGAATATATTCCAAACGGAATAAATCCAATATTTTTTAAACAGCCAGTCGAGCTTAAAAAACGGGTAAAAAAACAATTACTTTTCGTTGGGCGACTTCACCCTCAAAAAAACCTAATTAACCTTATTGAAGCGATAAAAATCTTAAAAACAGAAAGCTTTCCTGTTGAACTGTTAATTGTTGGCGACGGCCCCCAAAAACGCCAGATAAAAGAGTTGATCAAAAAATACAATCTTGAAGATTTTGTAAAACTAGAAGGTCCAAAAACACCTAGTCAGCTTATTAACTACTACCTTGCTTCAACTGCCTTTATTCTGCCCTCGATTTATGAAGGTCAGGCACTAACACTTCTAGAAGCTTGGGCATGCAAATTGCCAGTTATTGTTTCAAAAACTGGCGATAATACTTATTTGGTGAAAGAAGGCAAGAACGGATATTTTATCCAAAATCAAGACGATCCAATAAGTATCAGCAAAGCTATTAAAAAAGCTTTAAACAATAATGAATTAGGCAAAATTGGCCAAAATGGTTTTCTTGATGTAAAAAATTATTTTTCCTGGGATTATTCTGCACAACAAATCATAAAGTTATTAAAAAATTTATAACTATGGTACAGGCTCCACTAACACCTTCAAGATACGACTCAACAGAATTTCTAAAAAAAAGGTTACAACCTATTTTAAAGAGGAATCAAAAAATTATGGATGTTGGTTGTGGTAAATTATTTTTTCTGGATTTTATATTGAAAACTAAAAAAAAGATAAATTATTTTGGAATAGACATAAGCCCGAAAACAAATATTAAATTCAAAAAAAATATTAAAGGCAAAATAGTAAAAAAAAGCATTTTATCTTTTAATTCAAATAAAAAATTCGATTTAATTGTTTGTTTATGGGTATTAGAGCATATCGAGAATGATATGATCGCACAAAAAATAATGATCAAGCATTTAAAAAGTAACGGTTATCTTATTATCGCAGTGCCGAGCATATGGACCTGGCCTTTTGAGTTCGGCAGACACGGTTTCCATTATTATTCCTTAGAAGCAATAAAAAAAATTTCCACAAAAGAAGGCCTCGCCATAAAAGAAACATACAGGGCGGGTGGTCTATTTGGCTTACTTTTTACACTGGCATATAATTGGCCAAGATTTGTCATTTTAGTTGTGTGTTTTCCTGTATATAAATTTCTTTCATCAACAAAAATCATTTCAACTCCTTGGTCAGAATTTTCAAAAAAAGTTATAGATTCAACCTGGTATAGATATCATAAGAATCCACAATTAGTTAATTTGCATAATCGGATTGTTAAGGCAATTGTTAGACTAGATAATAGGATAAAAATTTTTCCGCAAAGTTACATTATAATATTCCAGAAGCCATGAAAGGACCTAAAATTAGTGTCATTTTGTCAGTTTATAATGGCATGCCCTTTCTAAAATATGCTGTAGAAAGCATCCTTAAACAAACATATAGCAACTTTGAATTCATTATAGTTAACGACGCATCAAATGACGGAACTTTAAAATATCTCAAGAGCTTAAAAGACAAGCGCATCAAAATTATCACTAATCAAAAAAATCTCGGCCTTGCGGCTTCTTTAAACAAAGCACTTTCAATCGCGAAAGGAGAATATATTGCTCGTATGGATGCGGATGATATAAGTCTTCCAAACAGGTTTAAAACTCAAGTTGAATATCTACGCGCAAATCCTGAAGTCAGCCTCTGTGGCTGCTGGGTTGATCTTATAGACAAGAATGGAAAAGTCATTGGAGAAAAAAGATATCCTGCAAATGACTTAGAATTAAAAAACGCCCTCAAATGGTATCAGCCAATTGTTCACCCAACTTTTATGGCAACAAAGAAATTCTATAAAAGTTTAAATGGATATGACACTCAGTTTGATTATGCGGAAGATTATGAACTCTTATCAAGGGCAATCAAAAATAATAAATTTGCAAACATCCCATCGAAATTATTTTTATGGAGGCTAGCAAATGATAGGAGATCAAGAAGATATATGAGAAACATAGATATTGCTGACTATAAAGTAAAACTTAAAATCCTAAAAGAAAATTACTTTGGAAAATTGTATATCCTATATGTATTTAAAAAATTCATCACAACCTTTTTAATCCCTATTGAGTTAAAAATGTTTATCGCAAAAAAATTTAAACTTGCGTGAAGTCAAAGCTTAAAATTAGAAAAACGCTAGCTCAACATTACGATTTAATCATTGGTTTTCTACTTTTCATATCTTACCGGCTTTTTTTCACTTGGATTTTATGGCATGGCCGACATGTTCCACCAGAACCAGACGACTCTTATTATTATCTGGCAAACGCAAAACATTTTCTAACTATCGACACATTCGAAAGGTTTAGATTGCTACCCTTTTCGCTTTGGTTGAATTTACTGAGCATTTTTACCAAGTTCAATTTAGAAACGGCATATCAGTTAAATTTTTATCTTGGGCCAATAATAATGTTTGCGGCGATCTATTATTTTGTCCACGAACTAGAAAATAGCCGCATTATCCGCCTACTTCTGTTAGTCATAGTTGGGCTGTATTCTGGCAGTGGTGATTATCATGGTTTCTATTGGGTAGTTGAAAGTTTTTATCAGCTTGCAGTCTTTTTTATAATTTTTGGCATACTGATAAGGGATCAGAAAATAAAAGTACGTTGGTTATTGCCTATCTGCTTCTTGTTTATTTTTATTCATCCAACAAGCGCTTTTTTGTCAGCAATTTTTATACTTTATCCAATATTCCTTTTCTTGCTGGCAAAAACAGATTCAACGAGAGCTTTTAAAAATTCATTTCTGCTAATCATTAGTTTAGGAATTCCATTCCTCGTATATTTAATCCTAAGCAAAGCTTACCCAAGTGCAAATAGTCCACAGTCAATAGATATTCAAACTCGTTTAATAAGAGAATTCTTCTTAGGAAGATTAAGTCCCATTAGTTTTTCCGTAATTTGGCAAAATTATTTTGCAATATTTTTTATAAATATTGGCACAATAGTGATATATTTTGCTATGTTTGCATTAGCTTATTATCAAAGAAAATTTAAACTTCTCGCAATATTTTTTTCAATTTCTGTGGTTGTTTTGCTTTCATCGTTTATACCTTATGGCTCAAGGACTTTAAATTTCCTTTGGCCCACAACATTCTTCTTAATAGCTTATTTTTTAGTAGGAATTTGGAGAGTGCTGGAAAAAACTAATTCTAGATTAAAATTAAGATATCTTACTATGTTACCCGTGGCAGCACTATTTTTTATAGTGACTATATTTAACATAATTTCAGTTTCTGCCGAAAACGGGGCAAAAAACTATAATTGGTATAGACCCTGTATAAGTCAAGCTCAAAATTTTAACTTATACTTTACTTCCCACGAATCAATGAATGCCTTTTCGCTTTACCAAGACAGTGAAAAAAATCTGCATTTTTTATCTATAGAGGCGTTGAATAGCTTGTCAAACTCTGAAAATTTGTTAATAGAAACAAAAAACGAAAACTTAAAACCGCAGCCATTAAACGGAATTGAAGAATATTTAACAAGCAGAATCACGCGCAGGAGCGCTCTTGGCAATGTTCAGTATCCACAAAATGCATGGACGACACCAGCAGCGGATCTGGAATCTATAAAGGAATTCTTAGATAAAAAAAACCTAGAACTTGAAAGCTATCTAGATTGCGGTCACTTTAAAACCTCAATTATCAAAACGTTATGAAGATTTGCTCTCCTCAACTAGGCCTTAACCCTAAATCCAATCTTGGAGGAGAAATTCACGACCATTTTGTTATTCACAACCTTGCAAAAAGAGGTCATAAAATTTTTGTTTATTTGCCAAAAGGAAGAAACTATCAAAAAAACCCGAACATTATTATAAAACGAGCGCCAATAAAGCACATACCGGCGTTTATATTTAATTTGCTTATAATCCCTTATTTATTCAAAGCCTACAAAGAGGAAAAATTCGATATTTTACGTGTTCACAACCCATATTTTGTTGGTTTGGGAGCGATAGTTTTTAAGTTCTTCTATCCCAATGTGCCTGTCATTGCAACGTATCATCTTGAAGAAAAGTCACCAATATTTACATTAATCAATAAACTAACCATAAATAGGTACGACAAGATTATTTGTGTCAGCAATTATTTAAAGAATTGGCTTATGAATGATTACAATGTGGAAAGTAAAAAAATTAGTGTTATATACAATGGAGTAGATCCTAATATAAGGCCTGCAGCAAAAAATGGGAACTTTCTAAAAAAATATAATCTTGGCGGAAAATTTACGATCCTTTTCATGGGCTTATTAATTCCAAGAAAAAACCCTTTATTCCTAATTAAAGTTTTCAAGCAACTAAAAAAGAATCACAGAAATGTGTCATTAATGATTTGCGGTTCCGGTCCTTTAAAAAATCAAATACGTGAATTTATTAAAAAAAATATGCTTACCGATGTGCATTTAATAGATTCCATCTATGGTCAGGAGAAGAAAGAAATTTTTAACCTTTGCGATGTTTTTGCGCTACCCAGCCTTAACGAAGGTTTCGGACTAGTAGTTGCCGAGGCAATGGCATGTGCCAAACCTGTTGTTGTTGCAGACAATTCATCCCTTGTTGAGTTAGTTACTGATGGTAAAGAAGGTTACACCTTAAATTATAATATTAATGCATGGGTTAACAAATTCACATCACTTATAAAAAACAAGGACTTAAGATTGAGCATCGGCCTGAGTGCTTCGTCTAAGGTCAAAAAGCAATTTAATTGGCAAATATCAACACAAATGTATGAAAGCGTTCTGTTAAGCTTGAAAGATGAGAATCCACCCCAGAATTAATATCCTAATAGTTGTAGCGTTACTAGTAGGCTTTATTTACTTCTTGCCTCACTTAATTTTTTACAGTTTTAGTTTAAATAGAGGTGTATATTATCCACTTAATTTTTCTGAGCTGGCATATGCATCCCAGGTAAAGGAAATAACAGAAGGCCATCTTTCCGTAGGCGACTCTCAAATTTTTGAATATAAAAATATCTTTCCGCCCATCTATCCGTATGTACCTATTTTTACACTTGCGGCAATGGCATTATCTTCTGGATCAATTGCAAGTGCTTTCGTTATTAGCGATTTTGTTTTTCCGGCATTAATATTTTTAATGATTTACTTATTTTCAAAAAAAATAACAAAAAATTCTGAATTTTCAACCTTTAATGGTTTGGCAACAGTATTTTTATACTCAATAACTACAAATATTCCTCCCATTACGCCTTACCTCATAAGTCAGTTTTTCAAAAAACTTCTCATTACCGATATAACAATGCCGCTTCAATTTTCAAGAACACCTAACCCGCAAATCAGTTTCATTTTCCTCTTGATACCATTATTCACTCTGTATTTTTATCTCCTTAGGCCGAGCGTTAGAAAATTAATAATAATCACAATATTTGGAGCATTACTATTCAGCACCTACTTTTATCATGCAACCTTTTTTTATTTTACAATGCTTATTATTTTTGTAATTAGCTTATTCAGAAAGCAGTGGGATCAATCAAAACAGCTTATATTGTGCCTATCTGTTTTAACAGTCATCGCCTTACTTTATAGGCATTTGTCTTCGCAAGCACCCTATTCTTATTCACAGATAATGGCAGGGTATTTTAATATAAAATACCCTGACTGGATTTTCAGTTTAAGATACCTTTCTATTTCAATAATCGTCTATTTTCTTGTTAGAGTTAAAAATGCCTCACTTTTAATATTTGCAACAGCCGTTGTTTTATCATCAATTGTGTGCATGAATTTTCAATTATTTTTTGGCTGGACAATTTCTCCGGGGCATTGGCCGCAAACAACCATTGAACCGGTTATATTAATTATCTTTCTGATAGCCCTCCATCAATATCTTGTAAACAAAGTATCTCTCGGCAAATTGTATGTTATCTTAAGCATTTTAATATTAGCTCACGCTCTTATTTTCCAGCTTAAGTTTGCGGATAAGTTTATAAATAATGTTGTTATTTCCAATGATAAATATGCGGCAATTACGTGGCTTAAAAATCATGCAGATAAAAATTCGGTGGTTTTATCACTCGACGTAGAAAAATTTCAGTCCTATATCACTGTGCTAACGAATGCAAATAATTTTGTTCCTATTTACTCTTATCATTATGCTTCTTTGGACGAAATATGGATGCGAAATTTATATGCATATAAAATCTATTCGCTTGATATGTCAAATATAAAATTTGAGAGTTTAAAACCCGCCATTTATTCTTTTGGTGAAGCTTTTAACATAAATAAATATAAACATTACTCTTTAAACGAATACCCTCAGGAATATATTGCAAAAATGCAAAATTGTTTTCCTAGTATTTGCGCCGGATACTATGTGATTCCCAAAACTATTATGTCCTACTACAAATCGGTTTATCAAAATTTAAATTTAAGAGATATGCCTTATAAACTGGATTTTGTTGTCTATGGGGATTATGAAAGGAGAATAGGAGCCTCTCCTCCCAAAGGAGATATAGTTTACACTTCAGGGGCTACAAGCATTTATAAAATGCCTAGCGATTTGCATTAGATTTTGCCTGAAGCTATTATCAGTGGAATGAAGGCGCTTTTATTATCCGATTATTTTTATCCGTTTACACCAGGTGGTAGTGAATGGAGTGTCTATGAGCTTGCCAAAGCTCTGCAAAAAAACAAAGCTGAGGTTTCGATCGTAACTATAAATTACGGCTCAAAAAAACTAGAGATATTTGACTCCTTAAAAATTTTTAGAATTCCTTTTTTTAAAAAATTGAAGGAAAGAAGAAGTGTTGTAAACCCGATATGGCAAAACAATCCACTTTTCTTTTTGGCTTCGGCCTACTTTATCACTAGAATTGTGCAATCAGAGAAAGCGGATGTTATTAATGTTCATGGGAAGTTTTTAATCCCTGGCGGGATAATCGCTGGTTGGCTTACAAAAAAACCAGTGATTGTTACGATACGCGACAAACAGCTATTATGTTCAATCGGAAAATGTTTCTTTGATCCCAAAAGGTATAAAGCCTGCAATTTTTGGGAATACTTGACCTTGGATTTTCCCTGGTTTATTCAAAATTATACTAACAGAAATGTATTTATTTCAGTATACGTTCTTTGTGGTGTAATATGGTCAAAACTTGCCGGAGAGATAATTAAATTTTTTGCAAAAAAAGCGAGCATTATAACAACAATAAGCAATTCTCAAAAAAAATATCTAGAGTCTAACGGTTTTGAAAATGTTGAAGTAATTTACAATACAGCAAATTTCGAAAAACCTAATGTTTCTGTTTCCAAGTCTAAAGCTGTTTTATTTGTTGGGAAGCTTTCGAAAGGGAAAGGAATAGAGTTGCTACTTGATGCAGCTGAAAAACTGCTCAAAAAAAACAAAATTAAATTCATATTCGCAGGTTCAGTGCAATCATCAAAGATAAAAAAACGGCTTGAGGAAAGACAACTTAAACCTCACATAGAACTATTGGGGGGGGTAAATTACCGCAATTTACCCTCTATTTACAAACGATCTTCTGTCCTTGTTATGCCATCTATTTATCCCGAATCGTTTGGCAGGTCTGCTCTTGAGGCACTTTCTTATGGTACGCCGGTAGTTGTCACAAATACTGGTGCATTACCGGAAATAGTTGATGACAAGATAACAGGCCGCATTGTAAAAACCGACCCAAAAAGCTTAAAAGAAGCATTATTGGATGTGATGAAAAACGAGAATCGCTACAGATCGAATATTGCCACACGCTATAAAAAGCTCAAAAGAAGGTTTATGGAAAATCCTGTTAAAGAATATATAAGTGTATACAATAGCCAAATAAAATGAATCTTGGAATATTTCTGGGCATTGGCGAAAGCCTAAAACAAATGGAAAAATCCGGTCAAAAAGATCGGTTCATAAGCTTGTATCTTGCGAAATACGCCAAGGATTTTGACAAGGTTTATCTCTTTAGTTATGAAAATGAGTCATGCAGCTTGCCCGCAAATGTCTTCATTGTCTCAAAGAAGTCATCCATTCACCGCTATCTATACTCGCTTCTTATTCCAATAATCAGTCATAAACAGGTCAACAATTGTGACATTATCCGCGGCTTTGGCTTAACTAGCGCTGTGCCTGCGCTCCTTACATCAAAACCCTTTATTTTCAATTGGCCATATAACTACATCGAGTTTTTAAAAATCGAAAAGAAATACTTTCTTATATCAATATATTATGTGCTGGAGAAGATAGCGTTTATGAGAGCAAAAATCGTTTTAGTTGCCACAAAGCAAAAGCTTAACAATCTAACTGGAGACAAGTTTATTTATTTACCAAATGGGGTTGATTTAGCTGTATTTAAAAGCAAGGGCACATTAGGGAAAGGGATAGTATTTATTGGTCGTCTGGAAAAGCAGAAAAATCTTATTTTTTTATTAGATGCGGTTTCAAAACTTCCCAGAAAGCTAAGGTTAATAACCTTCTTTGGTTCTGGATCACAAGAGCCAATCCTTAAAGAATATGCAATCCTAAAAAAAGTATCTCTTAATATTCAATCCCCTGTTAACAATGTAGAGTTACCAAGAGTACTCCGAAAATTCTCGATTTTCGCATTACCTTCTCTTGCTGAAGGTAATCCTAAAGTTCTTTTAGAAGCAATGGCAACGGGCTTGGTTCCGGTAGTGACAAATTTTATTACTGCAAGGGAAGTTGTTAAAAATTCTCAAAACGGTTTTATCACAAATTACGAAACCATCGAGTTTTCGAATAAGTTAAAAATGTTATCTGAAAATAGTGAGCTTGGGAAGAAAATGTCCAGAAACGCTGTCCGCACAATTTCTGAAAACTTTAACATAGATAAACTTATAGCCAAAGAAGTATCCCTGATAAAAGACGCTGCCTTGGCTAAAATAATATAATATGCCCTAGGGCAACCCATATTTTTGTTTCAGCAAATTACTTTCACCTCGGATATATAAACTTATATAATTAACTTCATGTATTCAAATCTTTCAGACATAGAAAAGAAATTGACTGCTCACGTGTCAAAAACATTAGCACTATATACAAAAAGGAGTCCGAGGGAAACAGCTAGCGCCCTTCTTTCCTGGAAAAGAGCACAAGATCTTTACGACGAGATGGTAAGCTCTATTGGTCCGTTAAAAGGTAAGAGGCTTCTGGAGATAGGTTGCGGTTATGGCTTGTTTTTAACCATATGTCTAAATAACGGTGTGAAGGCGGAAGGTATTGAACCGGCAAGCCAAGAATTTTATAAGTTTACATTTAATATTGGCAAAGAAATATTAAAAAGGTCCAGACACTCAAAGAGATTAATTAAGAATTCCTGCGGAGAAAAGTTACCGTACAAAAATAGTACATTCAACGCTGTTGTTTCGCTCTATACACTTGAGCACGTTCAAAATGTAGAAAAGGTTTTATCTGAGTGTTCTAGAGTTCTTAAAAAAGGTGGTTATTTGTATATCGTGGTTCCAAACTACGGTTCTTTTTGGGAAGGGCATTATGGTATACCCTGGATACCTTATCTGCCTAAAAGCATGGCAAGGCTTTATGTAAGATTATATGGAAAGCTACCAAATGCAATTGATGAACTACAATTTGTCAACCAAATTACTTTAGAGAAAATTTTAAAAAGTAAGCCCGTAAAAGTTAAAACATGGGGGGCAGCCTCTTTTGTAAAACAAGTCCAAGACACCTCTTTATCCGGCGGAACTCTTGGCTCTGCAAAAAGAATCCTAGATATTCTTAGGTATTTAGGGATCTTAAAATTTACTGCCCATATGGCTTGCTTTGTGAAAGCTCAAACACCTATCATTTTGGTTGCCGAAAAAGTATCTTGAGAAATGACGCTAAACGAGAAGACAAAATCGGTAATATATTTTGGTTCATACGATCCAAATTACTCAAGAAACAGAATAATCAGAAAAGGACTAGAGGCGAATGGGGTCAAAGTTTTTACAAATCAAGCCAAAGGTATTATATTCATCCGATATTTTAAGCTTGTTTTATCCTTCCTCAAAGTGCAAACGAAAATCACTGCAATTATTGTTGGTTTCCCAGGACATTACGATATGCCACTCGCTTTTATACTTGGCAAAATTTTCAAAAAAAGAGTCTTTTATGATATTTTCGCCTCTACTTACGAGACATACGTTTTAGATCGAAAAGTCGTAAAGGAAAAGTCTTTAAGAGCAAAGTTTTTTTATTTGCTTGATTGGGTAGGCTTAAAACTAGCAGACTATGTTGTTGTCGACACAAAAGCACATGGCAGATTTTATCAAAAATTATATGGCGTTGATTTCAAAAAAACAATTCTTGTATATGTCGGTTCAGACACAGACTATTTTTATCCCAGGAAAACCAAAGAAACGACTGATGTACTTTTTTATGGGAGTTATCAACCCCTGCAAGGAACAGATGTTATCATCAAAGCAGCCGCAATTCTCCCTAACGTAAAATTTAAGATGATAGGAGAGGGACAGGAAAAAGCATTAGCAGAGTCGTTAGCAAAAAATTTAAAGCTCAAAAATGTTGATTTTGTTGACTGGTTATCATTAAAAAATTTAGCTGTCGAAATACGCAGAGCCAAAATATGCCTCGGAATTTTTGGAAACTCCCAAAAAGCCAAAACCGTTATCCCTAACAAAGTTTACGATTATTTAGCTACGGGAAAACCCGTTATCACTGTAGATTCAGTTGCTTCTAGGGAAATTTTAAAAAATCAAGAAACAGGCACTCTCGTCAAACCTGGAGAAGACGTTGAGCTTGCAAAGCAAATTAACAGATTGATACAAGACTTTAAACACGCGAAAATAGCTGCCGCTAAAGGGTATAAACTTTTCACTGAAAAATTCAGGCCAATTTTAGTAACAAGAAATTTAACATCTAAAATTTATGAAGAATAAATTTTACTGCCTGGTTGCTTTTTCGGTTCTAATAGTTGCTCATATTTTTTTGCTACTAAAAAGCAGTCTATATATCACACCAGAATTAATCTTCCCAGTGTGGGTTACGTCAAATGCAAAAGTTTTTGTATCAGAGATCCAATCAGTATATCCACCGAGCCTGTTCTATATTGTCAGTTTATTGTATCGATATTCTAATAACCTTTTCTTTTCTGTGAACGTTATTCAGCTCTTATTTATTTTAACGATTGATGGCTTGCTATTTAACTATTTAGTAAGAAAATTTAATTTTAAACTTGCGATTCTGGGTCTTGCATTTTATATCCCCTGGCAAGTTTATTTTAGGGGTAATTATTTATGGTTTGATTTGGCTACAATACCATTCGTTTTATTATCTTTTCTGTTTTTCGAAAAATACCTAGATCATTATGAAATTAATCAGCTTGCATCTTCCTCTGCGTTTCTTGCACTGGGACTATTATTCAAAAATACAGTTTTATGGATTTATATATTATATTTCGTATGGCTTTCTAGTCTCGCGATTACGAAATCAGTTAAATTAAGGTCGTACATTAAGACTTTAATAATCTTATTAATTCCACTTGTAACTGCCATTGGCATAAATTTTTTAACTGTTCTCGAAAAAACCACTTTTGAATTTGCTTTTTATTGGAATTTTTTAATTCAAAACATAATTTATCCTAGAATGCCTACTCTGCAAAGAAGCATAGAAAGTAACTATGCCTTGCCAATGGTTATTATTCTGTCGATAATTATCATTTCGTGTTTAGTTATAGAAAAATATTCTAAACTGAAAAATGATCAAAAATTATTCATCTATTCATTTTCGTTTGTTTCTCTTGCCAATATATATCCGCGGTGGAGCGATTTTCATGTTCAACCATTTTTAGTCTTTTTAACAATAGCGGTGATTTATGCAATCTCTTTACTAGACAAACTAACAAAATTTCATAAAAAAACTTTGACACTTATTGGCTTCGTTATTCTAACGTTGACTGTTTTAATATTTGTCAAAAGAATTAGTGCTGAAAGGACAAATATTAACGTCAACAGAATAGATTATATTTCTGAATACGCTCCTACAACATTAACAAGCTTAATTAAAGGAAAAGATATTTTCGTAGAAGACTTTTCGCTATACAATGGTGTCAGTACAAATCAAGACATAGACGCATCCGGGGGCCAAACGTTTAAGCTTGCCATAACTAGCCCAGATAAATTTTTCAAGTTCACAAGTGCACAAGAAACGTTTAATTTTGTTTCAAAAAAAAACCCTCAGCTTATTATTATTCCTATGCAAGTTCAAGAAAGAGAAATATCAGGAATAAATCTAACCAGCTTTGAAAAATTAATAAAAGACAAATATCGTCTGCAAGCAAATGTAGCAGGAGTTTACTTTATATACAACCGTGAAACAAATTAAATTAGTAACGAGTCTTTACAGTGTCAACTAGCCTTCTGGCAGTTAATACGCAAGTGTTAAGCTTTGCAGAAAGTATGGCAAAATACCCGTTTCCATAGTCGATTAAGTCGGTAATTCTTTCGTCCGAGAGCTCGACATCTGGTCGAAGTACTTTTATAACTCTCAAAGTATCTATTAACTTTGCATTTTTCATCGATGGGATGTATGTCGAATCTTTGTAGTTAGCAGTTTTATCAGAATGGTTTAAAGGGGGATATTTTGAAACAGATCTAACTGCCGAGCTTTCAACGTTCCAAAGGAGATGGTATGGAGTTTTACTATAAGGGAGTATTGAATAAAAATTACCATCCATGATAGTGACGCCAATCCCGGATAGTTCTTTTGGCAGATTTAAAACTGGAACATTGCATATGTCGTATCGGTATTTTTTAACCGGTAAATTTAGTATTTGGTTGATTCGATTTAAACTTGAATAGGTGGCATTTACAATTATCTGAAATTTATTCTTATCTTCAATTTGAAATTGCCTGTTTAAAAATACCTTAACCTTTGTTTTTTTCAATAAGCGTTTTGCAATCAGCTTCATTTTTTCAAGATCTATTATTTGTTCTTTGACGGAAATGCAACCTGAAACTTCTCGAGCATTTAAAATATTGTTTGCAGGAAATTTTTCTTCGTGTGGTAAATTTAGCTTTTCGCAAAACTTTATGTATTGCTCAAAACTTACCCTGGAACCGTTTTTACTTATTGCATAATAATTTTCTTTAACATCAATTAATGCTTCATCAAAATATTCTTTGAAACTTGGAATTCCCTCCTGACACTGTTTGGCTGTAGCAAGACTGCGAGGATAATGATAGCCAAGATGAAACCTATTTTGATTCACGTTTGTTGCCCCCAACATCAAATCTTGATTCTGCTCGATGAGGGTTGTATCAACATTTGCTTTGGCCAGTTCGATGGCGGTTGTAACCCCGAAAATACCACCACCAACAACGAGAGCTTTCATATCAAATATTGAGGTATTTTAACAGGGCCTGAAATCTCTTTAAATAGGTATGATCCATTTTGGTCCTTCTCCAGCCAGCCCCGGCAATTTTTTCTCTTGCGAAGTCATTTTTTAGATAAAATTTCGTTTTTTCTATTAATTCCTTGCTGTTTTCAAAAACTTCAATTTCCTTGCCAGGGTCAAAAAGATTGTAAAGACTTTTTCTTTTGTTGGCCAACAAAAAACCTCCAGCACCTGTCACCTCGAAAGTTCTAACATTAGTTCCCTCGCTGTAAATATTTTCTACAACGTGGACATTTAGATTAATCTTGGTGACACGAATTATTTTTATCATTTCTTCTACTGTTATTGGACCACCCTGATAACACTTTGAAAGTGTTGAGTTACGCCATTGTTTACCACCCCATATTTTGAGTCCATATTTTGCAACAGGGGCAATCTTGGCCTCTCTGTGGGCTTGCCAATTAGCTATAAAGTTAATATTGTACCTTTTATTATTCGGGGCAGCCTTTTGCTCTGGCATTGTACAAAACGGTAAATACAACACATTTCTAAACCCGTTTTTGTGATAAATTTTTGTGCGCCACGCATCCCAATAGACAAAACAATCGTAAGCTTTTATAAAATCAGAATTTTTTCCACTATTTGGCAAATGATCAGGATACCAATTGACTGCTAGGATACCCAGCTTTTTAAGTCTTAAAACTGTGTCGAGAAGAATAATTTCGCCTTTAAACGTCATAAATAAATCCGGTTTCCACGATTTTGCAACTCTCAAAATCTCACTGTTTGCAATAACCCTTTTTATACTTGGGCGGTCATGACAGGTTAGCTCATCAGTGATCCTTTTTGGCAAGCGAAAGTAGTTTTTAGCAGCTGCCACAATATCAGTCTTGCGGTAGTCAATATTTCTGACTTCCCAACCAAGCTGCTTAAATGTTAAAAGCGATGGTTTTAGAAAAGATGAATCGCCTGGGATTGCAAGAAGTATTTTCTTCATTTGCCTAATTATAGTATCTTTACATATAAGATATTGTAAAATATCGAGAATTAATGGCTGTTTATAAAAAGGTTCAGTACCCCGTAAAAATAATTTTTTTAGGTAGTAGACCCGCAAGTGTTAAAGCTCTTGAAATAATAGAGAGAAAGATTAAGGATCACAAGAAAAACTGGGTTGATGTGACAGTCGTAACTAGTTCAGATGAGCACCCGCCCGAAAGCGTCGTCAAATGGTGGAATGTAGGAAACCTTGGAAAAGTCGCAAGTAAAATTGGTTTTAAAACACTGGATTCAATATCAGATTTACCGGCTGATCATTTTGATCTTGGTATAAGCTTTTTTTTTACAGATATAATCCCAGAAAGAATGATTAATAATAGTTCACGAGGCATCGTTAATATTCATTTTGGTTACCTGCCAACAAATGGTTACTCCAAAAGTAAAGGGTCACCCCATAAAAAAGGCGAGCCTTATAGCAGGGGAACATATCGCGGAAGCAATGTGCTAAGTCATGCAATAATCAATAATGAAAAATGGCAAGCAGTGACACTTCACTTTATAAGCAAAATAATAGATTTGGGGCCTGTTATAGAGCAAGTGTGGAATCCAATCACGAGCAAAACAACTGCATGGGATTTACAGAAGTTAAGTGAGGACAAAGCTATAAGTCTTTTAGATAAATACTTTTCTCAATTGGTAGACAATCCAGAGAAAATTAAGACCCTTAAACCCGAGCTGTCAAAATATCCGTACTATAATAGATCATTATTGCAGGATGCAAAAATATTGCCTCATAACATTTCAAAAGAAAAATTGAACTTATTTGCTAGAGCAATGTCGTTCCCAAACACAGAACCACCATATTTTTTGGACAAGAACAGTAAAGGTGAGATAAAAAAAAGCTACGTGATATATAAAAAAAACGAGGGAGTAATTATAATGGAGCCAACACAAAAAAAATTCATCCAAAAAATTGAAGACATAACATGAAACTATATAAAATATTTAGTTGTTAACATCCGAATTTGTTGAACGTTTTAATAAATAAAATTGCGTTGCAGCCTGAAGAGACCTAACTATAACTTTACTAACTACAGCTCCCATCAGTCCAAAAAGTGGAATTAAAATGATAAGGCTGATAACAGTTATTGCTAGGTAAACAATGTTCATCGCATAAATAGATCGTGTATCCCGCCTCTTAATAAGCCCTAAGCTTAGCAAGTTTCCTGGATAGTAAAGAAGGCTAAGAGAAAAAATTTGTGAAATAAAAGTCGCAGACGTTGAGTAACCAGGAAAAAGAATTTTAAAAATCACTGGGGCCAGAACAATATACATGCCAACAATCGCCAAAACTGGTATTTCAAGTTGGACAGATTTTTTCCACAGATCTCCAAAAAGGTTTTTTTCGCTTATTGATGCAATTTTTGGTTGCCCCAAACCTAAAAGAACTTTAAAAAAAGTATGAATTTGCATAGGTATTAAAATCGCAAAAGCGTAAATTGCATTATTGGTAAATCCTAAAAGTAGAGGTACTAAGAACCTATCCAAATAATCAGCGGAAATTGTAAAAAATTGTGAAAGACTTAAATGCATGCCTAAACTTGCCATATCTTCGTCCATAATGTTGTTTTCAATGTCCTTATAAGCAATATAAGCTAATATCATTCCGGCAATTGCTGTTGACCAGGCAGAAAAAAGAGCAACGAGAATTATGCTCGGGAATTTCCACAAGGCAAAAGCAGTTGCCAAAAGGGAAGAATATTGAAATATGATGGAAAAAATGGCGACCTTTTTAAAATTCTTCTTGCCTGTTAAAAAAGATATGGAAAGACTAGTCGCGCTAGAAATAGGAAATGCAAGAGCGCTTACGAATGTCGCTAAACCCAAGCTAGGATTTTGCCTAAAAGAAAAATAAACTGATCCAAAAACCAGCAAAAGAAATCCTATCATTGACCATCTAAAAACAGATCGAACGGCGAATTTATAAGTGCCGTCTTTGCCTTCTGCAACCGATTGCGTTAATGCTTGCCCCATGCCTGGGAGCGCAGTTAAGCTCATGAATCCCAAAGCAGACATTAAAAAAGAAAATTGACCGTAAATATCCTTGGGCCAAATTCTTGCAAATAAAGCGGAAAGAAAGATGCCACCGACAAACGAAATTAATGTCGAAAATGCTAACCAAAAACCTCCATGCAAAAAGTAAGGAAGGTCAAGGCCAAATAGATTGGAATACTTATCAACTTGCGATTTTAAGAAACTTTTTTCCATATTGTAATTTTCCCGCCGTCGGGTAATTTTATTTCATTGGGCATTTCTTTCCATGTATTAGAATCTATGTTGTTCAATAATGTTTCATTGAAAACATTCAAATCTTTCGGACCTGTAACGCCTCCCGTTTTCATAATCATGTAGTCACCTTTATCAAAAGCGGCTTGAATTTCAAAATAATTGGTATTTTTTGGAAAATAAGAAACCGTATGAATCTCAAGAGGCAATTTTGCCAAGAGCGCATAGTATTGTAAGGTATTTATATTATAAGCTTCATTCTCCGACGCTGAAATAACTATTTTACGTACACCATTCTTATTATCGTTCGAGATATATGTCAGTGTTTCTGAAACTGGCCATTTTTGAGAATTCGATGCCTTGACGTAGTTTCCAATTTGCTTATCAGCAAGTATTAAGGGTCCAATTGCCAATTCTTTATTAATTAGCTTGGCGGCAAACACCGCAGTATTTAAAAAGACAAGAACAGGAAATATCATCGTAAGAACCAATATCACCAATAATCGCTTTGGGAAAAGAATTGTAATCAATCTAGAAATAAAGATTGCAACGACTGGAAGTAGAGGCAGCATTAAACGGTAGTCTTTATTTGGACCCAAGTAAAAAATAATAAAAGGGATTAAGAACCATCCAAGCAAAGTAGAATTTAGTTTGAGTCTTTTCCTTTGAAAATAAAACAGAATAATAAGAGTGAGAGATATTACAAACCAATACGCAGACATTCCATAATTTATAAAATCTAAAGCAGAACGGTATAAGTTACTAGCAGAAAAAGAGGACCCATAGTATAGACTTCCAAGAAGTGAAGTGTCTGTAGATCTTTTAGCTTTCCAAAGAACAGTCAAGATGTTTCTGGCATACCAGGGTAGTGTAATTACCAAGGCAGGCACGGAAAAAATTAAAAGGTTTTTTAGATTAAAAATCGCCTTCTTGTTTTTTCTCCATACTTCGTAAATCAGTATAGTTGCCGGCCCAGTGATAAAGAGAAAAAAATGAAACTTCATCATCATCCCTAATCCGGAGGTAATTCCCACAAAAAATAAATATTTTTTATTTTTAAGCTGTTCTGTTTTAAAAGCAAAAAAGATCCAGGCTACTACAAAAGCAGTCAAACCAAATTCAACTAAAAAATAACGAGATAGCCCATAAAAAAGGGGCATCGTAGAAATTACAAGGCAAGAAATAAAGGCAGTTCCTTCGTCGAATAGTAAAGAGACGAGCTTAATGAAAAAGACGAAAAACATTAAGGCAAAAACTATATTCAGGGTCACTGCAACATGATAACTTGAGCCAAAAATTAAGTATAAGGGAATAGGCAAAATCGTAATAAGCGGAGCTTTCGTTCCTAAAATCGTGGTTGTTTTCGCCAAAAAACTAAAAATTCCTTGCTCATTTAATGTTTGAAACAACATTTGAGCGCCAGTTAGGTAGTGTGCCTCATCCCAGAAAGGGGGAAGATTATTTTTAAAAATCCAAAAGGCAGTAATTGATGTAAAAAGTAAAATCCATAAATAAAAAACAAAACGCCAACGGGAACTCATCGAATCCGCTTATTTGCAATCACAACCTCCCGTACGAGGTAATAAATAAATTTAAATCCAGTTGGTATCGCATATGAGGTACTTTGCCCCCCAATTCTATTACCCTCAATAGTTGGTATTTCTGCGATTTTAGCGCGAGCCTTAAGGGCTCTGATTGTCATCTGAAACTCTATTGCGAAACCGGATGCATCCAAATTTAATCTTTTAAATAAACTTCTTTTTATCGCCCTGTAGCCATTTATTGTATCGCTTACTTGCCCTCCCCAAATTAAGCGTACCGCAAGAGAAAATACTATATTGGCCCATGCCCTAAACTTCAAGACTTTATCATCTTCTTCATTACGAGAATTTTTTTTGAATCTTGAGGCGATAGCCAAATCATTTCCTGCTTTTAACAAATTAATAAGTTTTGGTATGTCTGCAGGATTTTCATTACCATCTGGACTAAAAAAAACTAAATACTCTCCGTGAGATTTTGCAATAGCAATTTTAAAGGCCTCACCTCGGCCTTGTTTTTTTTGCTTTACGACTGGAATTTGGTTTTTTTTAAAAAACTCAACGGTTCCATCTGTAGATTTGAAATCCACCGCAAAAAACTCATCGACTGCTTCGAATGGAATCTTACGGATAAGTGCCTTGACACCATCGATTTCATTTCTTGTCAAAATTACTAAAGTTGATTTTTGTACCATGAAATTGTCCTTTCCAAACCATCTTCCAGTTGTATTTGCGCTTTAAAACCGGTTTTTTCAAATGCTTTTTTAGTATCACAATTGCGCCTTGGTTGACCATCAGGTTTAGTAGTATCAAATTTAATCGTTGCTCTTTTACCAGATATTTTAACTATCATTTTTGCGAGATCCCCAATAGTGATTTCCTCATCTGCCCCGATGTTAACTGGATCTGCAATAGGATATTTTTCCGTTGTGACAAGAAGACCTTTCGCAAAATCTTCGGCATATAAAAAAGATCTAGTTTGTTTGCCGCTACCCCAAACAATTAACGGGTTTTCACCATCAAAAACACGTTTTATCATTCCAGGGATAACATGAGATATTTTGGGATCGAAATTGTCCCTTGGACCATATGCATTATAAGGTCTGGCTATTGCAACTTTCATACCAAATTCCATTTGATAAAATTTACCAAAGAGCTCGGCCACTCTTTTTGCCCACCCATAGCCCAAATTTGTGGGTTCTGGATCATTCAAAAAACCCTCATTTTCAGGCGTGGGTATTGTGCAGTTACGAGGATAAACACATGCAGAGCTTGTAATGAGAAATCTCTCCACCTTATTTCTACGGCCAGCTTCGATCATATTTTTCGCAATTGCCACGTTATCACTAAACATCGTCGCTGGGTGATTAAGATTAAACTGAATTCCAGCAACTTTAGATGCCAAGTTAAGAATTACTTCTTGATTTTTAGATACCTTCATCGCAGCTCCGAAATCAGCAAGATCACATTTGATGACGGAAACCTTATCTTTTAAGTGGTCGATATTTTTTGTATGCCCCGAACTCGTACTAACCGTTACCTTTGCATTCGCCTGAACTAAAATTTCCACAACAAAAGAACCTATAAATCCAGCGCCACCTGTTACAAGGACTCTTTTATTTCTCCAAAAGTTTTGCATTTTTCAAAAAAATACCAAATAGATCTTGTACATATTTTATATCATCTTGTACTAGGTACGGATGACTACCAATAATAAATCCTCGATCTTCCAACATTTTTGCAACGGGAAACTTTAAGCTTATATCTCCAAAAACCTTTTTATAAATAGGTTGAGATAAAAGCGGCATGAATAGTCGTGTCTCTACACCGTGTTCTTCCAAAAATAAAAGAAACTCCTCTTTTTCGATTCGTTTATCTAAAATCACTATTGGATAAAGCATGTAGCAATGCTCTGCATTTTTTCTGATCTGTGGCAATTGGAAAAAATGCGAATATCGGCTCAAGGCATTTGTTAATGATTTACCAACTTTTTGCCTTTTTTTAATAATAGAATTTTTGTTCTCCAGCTCAGCCAGACCCAGGGCACCTTCCATCTCAGTTAATCGGAAGCTGTAGCCTATATGCTCAAATTGAAATCTTCTTTCAATAAGAGAGTTTAAGCGGATCCGGTTATTTGTGTCATCATCTTCAATCTTAAGATAAATATTGTCTCTGCCATGAAACATAAGACTCTTCATCATCACTGCCAATTGTTCATCATTTGTGGTGACTATTCCCCCCACGCCGGTCACGATAATGTGAGCAACATAAGTGGAAAAAACCGCTATGTCTCCAAAGGATCCAACTGGCTGATCTAGATAATTTACAAACATGGCTTCACAGGAATCTTCTATCACTTTCAAATTGTATTTTCTTGCGATTTTCATAATTTTTTGCATCTCTGCGCTTTGGCCAAATAGATGAACAGGCATGATAGCTTTAGTTTTTGGTGAAATCTTCTCTTCGATTTTTAATGGATCAATACAATAATATTTCTCTTCAACATCGACAAAGACAGGTTTCAAATTATTGTGGAGAACTGCATTTGAAGACGCAATGAAGGTCAAAGCCGGGACAATTACTTCATCCCCGTCTTCCCACGAATAAGCTTCCTTCAGTGCATGGATTGCAACCTGTAGCGCGCTAGTTCCGCTGTTTGTAACAATTGCATATTTACGGTTATGAAGTCTTGCAAACTCTTTCTCAAATTTTTCGGTAAATGAGCCGTAAGACAACCTATTATCGTTTAAGGTTTGGAGTACGTATTTTTTTGCTTTTTGGGATATTTTCAAATCGGCGATCGCAATATGCCTTTTTGTCATTGCATAACTTTAACAAAAAAGGTCCATTCAGTAAATGTCATTGTCCAAACTAGGTTGAAAGTCTATAATTTACACATTCATGAAGAAACCAGTAGTAGGAATTTTGGGAGCAGGTGAGGTTGGACAAACAGTCTCTAAAATTTTCTCAAAAAAATACTCAGTGCTAAAAAAAGATTTGAATTATGACGAACTTAAAAAATTCAAAATAGAGGTTTTACATGTTTGCTTACCATATAACAATAAATTCGAAACGATCGTTTTAGCACAAATTAAAAAAAACAAACCGAAACTAGCAATCATTCATTCCACCGTTAAACCTGGAACAACTGCTAAAATTTTTAAAAAAGCAAAAATTCCAACTGTTCACTCACCAGTTATGGGTACGCATCCGAATTTAGAATCAGACATACTAAAATTTGTAAAAATTATTGGGCCGGAAGATAGAGAGTCGGCAAAACTTGCTGTAAATCATCTCAAAAGTGTTGGAATTAAATCGAGGATTTTCAGAAATTCACTAGAGTCTGAAATTGCCAAACTCTTTGACACAACATACTATGGCTGGAATATTATTTTTTCAAAAATAGTTTGGCAAGTATGCAAAAAGGCAGGTGTAAATTTTGAAAACGTGTACACAAATTTGAATAAAATCTACAATGAAGGTTATCGAGAATCGAAAGAGAATGTAATAAGACCAATACTTAATTACCAACCAGGGCCAATTGGAGGGCATTGTGTAGTTCCTAACGCTAAACTGCTTCATTCATCGTCACCTAATATAGTCTCAAAAACATTGATTGCTGAGAATAAAAAATTCTAAAGGGTCGTGATAAAAATAAGTGCATTAGAAAAAAAACAAATTGCCGAAGTTGCTAAAATTCACAAAAAAGTGTTATCCGACGGATTCGTATCGACATTGTCAGAAAACTTTTTAAATAAGTTTTATCTCGCTTTAACAGAGTCTCCCGATATTTTTACCCTTGTTGCAACACGAAACAAAAAAATTCTAGGGTTCGTAAGTTGCACGACAAACGTTAAAAAACTGCCATTTTTCCTTATCAGAAATTTATGGAAAGATATAATCCTAGAAATGCTAAAAAATCCTTCAGTAATTCTTAAATTTATAGAGTCCATCTTCTATCCAAGTTTTAATGATTCTGCAGTTTCCTGTGAGGCTCTATCAATCGCAGTAATAAATACTGAAAGAGGCCAGGGAATCGGGAAGAACTTAATTTTAAATGCCAAATCAGAATTTAAAAGAAGAAAATTTGCCGAGTTTCAGCTATCGGTTAGAAGCACCATGCTAAATGCAAATAATTTCTACCAAAAAATTGGATTATCGAAAATTAAAACTGCAAAATTCTTAGGTGAAGAAATTAATTTTTGGAAAGGTAAGTGTTAATAACCCAATCTAAACAGATCTAGCTTAAATTCTCGCTTAGCGCCCAAAAAGCTTCTGGTCAAATCCAAGGTTGTTATGTAGCTAACTTTTGCGTTAACATTGTCCTCTCTTGGCCAGGCATCCAGTTTGCCGGGAACCGAATCGAAAACTCGGCTAACCAGAAGAAATTTCGGATTGTATTTTTGGTAATTGCTATTAACTCCGCCAACAAAATTTAAATTTGGAGCCCAATAAATAGGCCAAAAATATGCGTCTATTGAGAGCTCATGGGCGTAAAAGCCTATGACTCCTTGTTTGCCAACCAGGCTCCCAAGAGAAGCGGAAGACTCAGCAATATTATATGTAGGCTTATAAACTATCGTTGAAATTCCGACGAGATTAAATAAGATGTTTATACCCAAAAAAGGCAAAACTAAAATTTTTGTTGATTGGTTCCTATTCAAAAATATATAGAAAATTACAAATAGTACTGCCACAATCGATGACACGACTGCTGTTTTTGGGCCAGATAGCAGATCAAAAAAATTCAAATATGACCAAAAAGTTCCAACAAAAGAGGCAATCGGCAAAAAGAGTAAAATACTGATGTCAAAAAATATAAACTCTTTGATTAACCATTTTTTTCTGAAAGCAATTAGAGCAATAATAACTACTAAAAATAATGAAAGGTATGGAAGCTTTTCTACAATTAATTGGTTGGCAGTAAGCCTTTTGGCGATGGCCAAAATTACTTTGGCAGATATTAAAGCAATTGGGATGGAAGCAATAATTGCAATGGCAAAATTTAAATTTTTCTTTGCCCCAGAAAAAAAAGATAAGCTTTTTAGCTGAATTCTGCTCGTTTTAATTTCAAAAACGGTTTGGGAAGCTAGTATTGCAATTGGAATAATCAAACCTAGGATTCTAGCGTTTGAAAGGCGAGAAATAAATGGGCCCAAAATTAGAATGCCGCAAAACCAAAGTATTAAAAATTTTCGCTCTGTTGTGCGTGTTCTCTTATCGGATAAATAATTAATTGCGTTTGCCAGTGCAAGGATAACAAGTGTAAAAAGAAATGGTGAACCCCAAAAGGGGTGAAGAAAGAATCTACCAACATTGCTCCAAATATCACTTAAAGTCTCAGGGGCGTACCAATTACCGAAAGTTTTATAGATCAGTCCAATTTGTCTTCCCCAAATTGTGTAAAGTGAACCAAAAGTCAGAAGCACTAGTCCTGAAAATGGGATTAAAAATTTTAATATTTTTTTTACTGTTATGTTTTTATTTCTAATATTGGTAAGAAGGATTAATCCTGCTGAAGGGAGATAAAGAAAAGAGGTGGTTTTTGATAGGATGCTAAGTGCAAAAGCAGCACCTCCAAGTGCTTCTTTTTTCTCTTTTAACAAAAAGAAAAAACCAACTGTTGCAAACATAACAGAAAGCGATTCACCAACTGCTAACCGATTATGAAGCAAAAGCAACGTATTTATAGAAACAAGTAAAGCAGAAAGCAAAGCAACTTTAACTGACATTTTAAGGGCGATTTTGTATGTAAAAAGAACAGTTATTACTCCAGCTAAAGCGCTGATTAGTCTGGCTTGCCAAAAACCTACACCAAAAGCTAAAAAACTTAAAAGCGCACCGACGCTAAAAAGAGGTGCTGCCGCAAAATCATGATAAAAATCGTCGCGAGCAGTTTGATGAAATAAAGCGAGGTTTCTAGCGTTGTACAGCCAATAACCCTCATCTCCTACTTGTCCACTATCCAAAAGTATTGAGGGGTCCGATCCCAAAGAATTAAATCGTAAAAACGCCGCAAGTATTATTACTAGTACAAAAACTATTTTATGTTTCTTCACTTTTTTCCAACGAAGAAGTTTTTTACTTGCGAAATAACTTCATCCTGGTCGGTTTCCTTAAGGCTAGGATAAATGGGAAGACTTAAAATTTTGGCTTGTATTTCTTCGGTGACATCAAGCCGCTCATCTGCGAATTCCTTAAAAGCCGGCTGTCTGTAAGTAGGGTAGGGGTAATGGATATCAGACCCAACGCCATGTTGTTTGAGGTATTTTTTCAGCCTGTCGCGTTCTTTGGTTGCAATCACAAAAAGATGGTTTGCCGATTTTGCTTTTGGGATGATTTTTTGAAATCTTAATTTAAGAGCAGATAATTTGTCTCTATACCGTGCGGCTATTTTCTCTCTCATCGTGTTTTCATCAGAAAGAACAGACAATTTTACTCTTAAAATCGCAGCTTGAATTTCATCAAGCCTACTGTGAGGGTAAGCACTTACATGCCAAAATCTTTTGGTTTGGCCCCCATGTCTTAATATTTTGACCGCCGCAAAAACGCTCTTGTTATTTGTTGTAACCGCACCTCCATCACCAAAAGCGCCTAAATTTTTGGTTGGATAAAAACTAAATGCTCCCGCATCACCAAAAGTACCTACCAATTTTTCTTCTATCATTGCACCGTTTGCTTGGCAAGCATCTTCAACAACTTTAATTTTTGCATCTTTCGCGAAGTCCAAAACCTTTTTCATATCGCATGGATTACCATAAATATGAACCGGCATAATAGCTTTAACTTTCAAATCCATTTTTCTGCTTGCTTCAGCGACATCAATAGTCCAGCCATTAGGGTCAATATCGCAAAAAACTGGAATAGCTCCAGCTTCTAAAATCGCAATAATTGTAAAGGGCGAAGTGAATGAGACTGTCAAAACCTTATCACCTACCCCTATTCCTAGCGCTTTTAGCGAAAGTGTAAGCGAATCGGTTCCGCTGCCAACACCACAAATAAATTTGCTACCGATAAACTCGCCAAATTCGGATTCAAACTTTTCTAGCTGTTGACTCAAGATGTAAGAATTTGACTTTACAACCTCATCGATTGCCAATCGAATTTTTTTCAATATCTGAGGATTCGTCGTTAAATCAGTAACAGGAATCATATTAGAAATAATATTTCTTGTTTGCCATATAATAGTCAATAGTTTTTTTAATTCCTTCGTTTATATCTGTTTTTGGTTTCCAGCCGCAAACTTTACCTATTTTTGATATATCGGCAATGTAGTCTCCAACTTCAATTTTTTTTCTATTTTTCGGAAATTCGATTATTCTGATTTTACCCGAACCCCACACCTTTATTATTGATTGGGTAAAGCCTAAAAGAGAAATTGGCATCCCTCCTAAGTTATAAACTTGTTCATCAGCTTTTTTTAAGTTACCAGCCTTAAGGCAAGCCAGAACTACATCATCTACGTAATTAACATCCCTAATCTGCTTGCCGCCACCCATGAGCGAGACAGTTTTCCCTTCCATGATTTGTCTTATAAACCAATTTAAAACACCTTGTTTAGAGTGTTTCATCTGGTGCCTTGGCCCAAAAGTATTGGTCATTCTAAGTGAGACAACTTGTATTCCATAAACTTTTTGATACATAAAATGATATTTCTCTCCGGCTATCGCATCAACACCATTTATGTCGGTCGGCTCTAAGGGGTGGCTTTCATCGACCGGCAAATAGTGCGCTTTTCCATACTGGTTTCTCGTTCCAGCATAAACAATCTTCACCCCTCTGTTATATTTTTTACAAGCTTCAAGCAAACATAATTGAGCTCGGCAATTTATATCCAAATCCAAAAAGGGATTTGCCATACTATCCACGTGAGAAAGTGTTCCGGCAAGATTGAAAATAATATCTTTACCCTTAACCGCCCTTGCAATCTCCTTATCGTTACGTAAGTCGGCAATTTTTAATCTGACAAAGCTTCTAACTGGTTTAATATTAAATTTATTGCCACCCATACCAGGTACTAGTGAATCATATATTTCAACATTTGCTCCGCGCTCAACGAGTGCAATTGCCAAGTTACTTCCAATAAATCCGAGCCCACCTGTTATGAGTACTCGTTTGTTTTTGTATAAATTAGTCATATCGTTTTAAAATTATTAAATTCCGCCACAAGTCTATTTGTTCAACAAGTGTCTTAGAAATCCGCCTAAAGTTAAAAAATTGTGAATGTCCATAAAGCCTAGGATAATGATGCACGCCAACCTCCGAGAATTTAGCACCATGCTTTTGAAGCTTTTTAACCAGTTCGACGCAAATGACTCCACTATCGTAATGCAAATTTATCTTATTGAGAGCTTTTCTTCTAATTAGCCTAAAATCGCAGTCTATGTCTCTCACTTTTATGTTAAAAACCAGTCTGGAAAAATGATGATAAAGTGTACCTATTACCATTCGGTAAAAAGCGTCATGCCTCTTCAATTTATAGCCTTGAACCACATCAATATTTGAAGTCATTCTTGGAAGCAACTTTAAAATTTCTTTTACGTCGTATTGACCGTCACCATCTGTATAGAATACCAACTCTTTAGTTGCATATTTAAAACCTGATTTTAGCGCACCTCCGTAACCTCGATTTTTTTTATGAAAGATTAACTTAAGGTTAAAATTTTTTTCTGCCAAATCTCTTAAAATTTTACGACTGTTATCTGTCGAACCGTCATCTACAACAATCACTTCCCAATCCCGCGCAACCTTTTTTAAAACCTCACTCGCTTCTACGACGAGCTTACTAATTGAGCTCTCGTCGTTGTAGCAGGGAAAAAATACTGAAATCGAAGGTTTCAATTTCAATTCGCTCTCAGCCATAAAATATACCTTTTTAAACCTTCCTTGAGGTCCGTTTCCGGCTTCCACCCTAGTAATCTGTTTGCTTTTTTAATGTCTGCCCATGTGTTTTCCATATCACCCGCACATTTACTGAGCTTTATTATTTTAGTTTTTTTGCCAGTTACATACTCAATCATTTTTATGAAATCTGAAATAACAATTGGATGATTATTTCCAAGATTTATCACCTCAAAACCGGATTCTTTTTCTAGCGATAAAACAATACCATTTGTAATATCATCAACAAATGTGTAATCTCGACTTGATAATCCATCGCCATACTGTTGTATTGTCTCACCATTAAAGATTTTTTTTGTAAAAATAGCCGGGGCCATGTCTGGCCGGCTTCTTGGGCCATAAACCGTAAAAAAACGGAGGATTGTGCAGTTAAGGTCGAACGACTTGTGAAACGATTCGACAAAAAATTCAGCAGAGCGCTTTGATGCTCCATAAGGTGAAATTATTTGATCACAAGGATCACTTTCCGAAAAAGGCAATTGTTTAGAATTGCCATAAACGGAAGAGGAAGAGCCGAAAATAAACCTTTTGACTTTATAATCAACGCTGAGCTTTAAAAGATTTACTGTTCCTAAAACATTTACCTTCGCGTATAATTTCGGTTTGTTAATAGACGGTCTAACGCCGGCTCTAGCCGCCAAATGGACAATAACATCGATTTTCTCATTTCTAAAAATCCTCTCGAGTTTGTTGAGATTTAATATATCCTCGCGGTACAGCTTAAAATTGTGTTTTTTTAAAACACTAATAATATTTTCCTCTTTGATTTTAGGGTCGTAATAATCATTGAAATTATCAACACCAATCACGTCATATTTTCGCAAGAGCAACTTTTCGACCAAGTTAGAACCAATAAACCCGGCAGCGCCTGTAACCAGAATTTTTGATTTAGACATGGATTAATTTTTTGCTACCACTAGCGGCTATTGCCAAAAGCAATATTTGTGATGCAGTGAAATAGTAATTAGAGTTTCCAATTGGTCCTAAAAAAATTGTGGTTATAAACACAAGACCAATTATTGTTAACATTTTAGCCAAATTTACTGTCGAAGGAATCAGTAGCCAAAAAACTATAACTGAAATTACAGCTAACAAAGGAAAAACAAACTGGGGTGGGTAATAATGAAATTGCCGATCAATAAATGTTGAAAACGTAAGCGAAAATCTCTGGATTTGCGCAAAAGACGCTCCGCCAATGTTGATAGTTACGATGCTTTTATAAAAAGCTTTCCAGTCGAGTAGGGCAAAAGGCAAATGGAGTGCAAAAAAAGCAAGAATTCCTGCCAACACAATTTTTTTATTGGCAAAATTCTCATTCTTTAAAAGAAAAAGCAGCGGCAAAGCGTAAAATATCTTAACAGATACTGTTAGGGCTAAGAAAATACCGGACAAAACATATCTGCGGTTTAGAAAAAAAAGAATACCCAAAAAAAACAATGAAGTTATTAATACATCGGTAGCAGAAAAAGTTAAAAAAGAAAATTGCCTGGGATTAAAAAGGTAAATTAGCGAAATTATTTGAGAAATCTCTTGGTCCGACCAAAATCTCATTGAAATTTTATAGAGGGAAATTGCAGCTAGAAAATTGGCAACAATGAGTAGATAGCGTGGCTCGTGAAATATTAAGTCAAATGGCAAAAATAATAAAATTGTTGCTGGTCCGTAAGCAAAATGGCTATATCCAAAATTTTTTACCTCGAACTGAGAATTAGTAGCTGCCGTTTCATAAGGATTTTGAAGGGACACAAGTCGTAAAGGTCCATATCTTAACACTTGGTAAACGTCAATGTTTGGAACTTTAACTATCCTGATTAGACTAAGTTGAATAATAAACGAGATCAATAATATCAACAAAAATTTATTTTTCAGAATTTTATATAAGATCGTTTTGTCAGATTTTTTTATGAAATAAAGAAGAATTAAAATAGGCGCAAGAAACATCGCAAATCGATTAACCCACATTGCCAAACTTAAAAATCCGTTTACATCTTCGACATTTAAAGTGAAGGCAAAAATCGAAAACATAAACAAAATGATTATTAAAATAGACTTAAAATCTGCAGTTAATGTTATCCCTATGCTTTTTTTCATAAAGACAATAACTAAAAGCAAAAAGACTGTAGCAAGCAACAGATAAAAACCGCTTGTTGAAAACCATAGGTTAACACTGTAAATGAATGTTGAGAAGAGAAAAGCTGCAATAAGAAATGTCAGATTAAGTCTACTTGTCATCTCTTTTGAGCTTTGATTAAAACTTCCATACCTAGATTTGTGTATTTAATACTTAAGATTCTAAAACCTGAAGCCTTAATTTTTTTGGTTAAATCTTTAGGCTTTAAACAATTTATGTGGCTATGGTTCCATACAGAACCTTTCCATTTTGTCCAGAACCACCAAACTGTTCTAAAAAGCATGCTATCTGTATCTTGAATAACAATTAAATTACCCTTTCTTTTTAAGACCCTGTTTATCTCTGAAAGAGCTTGATCTGGGTCGTGCAAATGCTCTAGAGTTTCTACTGCTAGTACTATATCGAAAGAACTTTTCCTAAATGGCAACTTATGAGCATCTCCATGCAGGAAGGTGATATTCTGTTTAGTTTTTATTGCATATTTTATGGCGTTTGCGTATTTATCGATGCCGGTTATAGCAATTTTCGGGAATAGTTTTTTGATTGCTGCAGCCGTTGTGCCATCAGCGCAACCAATATCAAGAAGCTTAGTGTGACGATTCTCCAGCAGTTTTGCTAGATTGCTCCATTTATGTTGATGCCAATATTTTTGAAATAAATTGCTTTTCGTCCCACTTTCATAATAATCAGGTGGAACCTGTTTTAATATTTCTTCAAATTGTGCTGAATCCGGGCTCATAAAACCTTTTTAAAATAATTTATCGTCTCCAAGAGGCCTGTCTCAAGGTTAACTTTAGGTTGCCAGCCCAAAAGTACCCTTGCTTTTTGAATGTCAGGCTTTCTTTGCTTAGGATCGTCTTGGGGAAGATCGTTATAAGAAATTTCGCTTTCAGAATTAGTCAGTCTTTTGATTGTTTTTGCAAACTCCAGAATCGTTTTTTCGTCAGGGTTACCAATATTTATTACCTCTCCCTTGGCGCTCTCTGTTTCCATTGCATTTATTAAGCCTTCGACCTGATCTGAAACGTAGCAAAATGATCGAGTCTGGCTTCCTGAACCATATATGGTCAAAGGCTTGTTTTCCAGAGCTTCTTTTATAAAATTCACGACAGCCCTGCCCTCATTCACATTCATTCTTGGTCCATAAGTATTAAAAATTCTAACAATTCTTCCATCCATCGCTTTTTCTCTGACAAACGCGGCCACAATAGTTTCTCCAAATCTCTTAGATTCATCGTAAACTGAGCGTGGTCCGGTTGTAGAAACATTACCCCTGTAATTTTCATCCTGCGGAGATTTTTCCGGATCGCCATAAATTTCTGAAGTTGAGGCAAATAAAAGCCTTGCACCAGTTTTAAGCGCTAAATCGCACATATTCCAAGTCCCTATACTATTTACTTTCATTGTCTCAAACGGATGTGCAATATACGAAACTCTAGAATGCGCATTTGGGTCTGCGGGGGATGCCAAATGGTAGATTTCATCAATTTTACTAAATTTCCGATTTAAAAAAGGCTGACTGACATCAAAGTTAATAAAATTAAAATTTTTCTTTGAGAGTAAATGAGCAACATTTTTTTCTGTTCCTGAGATTAAATTATCCAAACAGATTACTGTGTCACCGCGCTCGGTTGCAAAGTCACACAAATGGCTGCCTATAAATCCAGCTCCCCCGGAAATCAGTATTGTTTTCATAATATTTTTCCTAAAACTGCTGCGATGAAATCCATTTCAGATCGCTTTAACCTTGGATGCATTGGTAAACGGATTAAAGTAGAAGCAACCTCTTCAGTCACAGGTAGCCAGCCGGCTTTATACCCTAACTTTTTTCCCATTACAGACATATGTAGAGGCAAATAATGAAAAGAAGCTTCGACACCATACATTCTTAATTCAGAAATAACCTTGTCGCGAGAAATTCGAGGAACTCTTATAGCAAAAATATGCCAGTTGGGAGAAGTTCCGTTTGAAACTTGCGGCAAGACTAATTTTGATGATAGCTTGTTTAATTTTTTGAGTAAATACTCTGCATTCTTTTTTCTAAGATCTGTTATTTTTTCGAGTTTTTTAACTTGTTCTAGCGCAATCGCGGAAAGAATATCGGAAAGTATTAAACTACGGCCAACATTTACCCAAGAATATTTTCTTCTTTCACCTCTCATAAAAGATGAACGATTCGTACCTTTTTCTCTGATTATTTCTGCGATTTTAAAAATACTTTTGTCATTAGTTACAAAAGCTCCACCCTCACCGCTAGCAGCGTTCTTAGTTCCATGGAAGGAAAAACAGCCAATATTCCCCAAAGTACCTAAATTTTTTCCCATAAATTTTGCTCCAAGAGCATGTGCGGCATCTTCAATCACAATTAGATTATTTTTTTGGGCAATTTTGTCTATACTTTCCATATCACAAGCCATTCCGGCATAATGAACCACCATAATAGCCTTTGTTTTTTTTGTAATTTTCTTTTCTATTTCCAAAGGGTCAATGTTATAGGTGTTGATATCAATGTCAGCAAAAACCGGCTTCGCACCCGCTAGGATTACTGCGTTTGCACAGGATGAAAAAGTAAAACTTGGCATTATCACTTCTGCACCTTTTTTAATTGCACATGCACTTGCAAGCTCCAATGCGGCTGTTCCAGAACCGGTCGGTAAGACATATTTTATCCCCAAATCTTTCTCCAGTAATTTTGCTAGCTTCTCACTGTAGGATAGATCACCTACCCCCGTACCAGATCTGATAGCATCAATTGCAGCCTTTTCTTCTTCTCGCCCCCAGAAAGTTTTATGCAAAGGAATAGTAAATGAATTATTTTTTGACATTGGCTATTTGTTTTTTAAATTCTAATATGCTCCTAATATATCTAATCGTATCCGGCATAATCTTAACGGTCGATTTCTTTTCATGCCTCCGAACAAACAAAACTGGAATCTGTGTAATTTTAAGACCCGCTAAATTTGCCCTCGCACAAATTTCAGTGTCCCAAAACCAGTGCTTGTCCTTAACTTTTTTGAGAACTGGTAAAATAGTTTTTTTCCTGAAAAACTTATAGCCAGCTTCCGTATCGTCAACTGGAATGTTTAAAAGCACCTTGATGAGAGCCGCATAAGTATGTGATGCAACAACCCGTGTTAAAGATTTAAAACCTCTCTCGTAATACCTTTTTCCAACCACCATATCGCAGCCATTCTCCACCTCTTTGATAAAAAGCGGAATATAACTTGGAGATACCTCACAATCGACGTCTATAAAACCACAAATTGAACCCCGTGACACTTGAATACCGTCAGTTACTGATTTCCCTCGTCCAAGATTTTTTTTATGAAAAATTACTCGAGAATTTGGAATTTTTTTTAAATTTCTCGCTAACACTTCTCTTGTCTTATCAGTACTCTTATCTTCTACAAATACAATTTCCCAGTTGCCAGAAAATTGCCTAACTTCGAAAAGAATTTTATTTAAGCTCTCTTCGAAAGTAGAGCCTTCATTGTAACAAGCAAGTATTAGTGAATAATCAATTTTTTGCATCGGCTCATTTTAAGGCAAATTGTTACAGTTCTCAAATACTGAAAAACAAGTTTTGTAATTTTTATCCTTAAACCAAAAACCAATTGCATCACCTTGTCCTAGAGCAATATATGCATCGTAAGAACTCGAAACAGAGTTGTCTGCAAATATAAGGGTAGATCCAGACGGCAAATTAGATCTATCTATTTGAGAAATATAATAATATGCCAGATTTGCCCGTTGTGTTACCCAATTATCCTGTTCTATAAGCTGAACACTAAAAAAAGCAATAAATATAAAAGCCAGTATCATCACAACTGCATATCTTAATTTAACCTTGCTCAAAGTCATTCCGATAAACGAGCCAACTGAAAATATTGGAATATTAATGTAGTTTGCAGCGAGGTGGGTGGGGATCAATACGAATGGGAACAAGCCTACAATAAATACTGCAAAGAAAAATTTTAGAAGCGTCAAATCCGTATACTTCTTGAGATTATTTAAGAAAAAAATTGCAATCGCAAAGACCCAAAACAGTAAAATTACTGTAACAAGCTGATCTTTTGAAACTCCAGGGAAGCCGAATGATCTTAAAATATAATATTTCAAAGCTCCCAAAACAGCAGGTGAGACCATTATTTTATATGAGTCAAAAGTACTTTTTGGGGTAAGGAATATTTTTGCAATTAGAAAGAAAAAAGAAATTAAAAATAATCCGATATTAGTTTTTAAAATCTTACCCTCTCTTCTTAAAAAATCGAAGACAAGTATAATCACCAAACCAACAATCATTGCCTCAGAAGCTAAAATGGAAAGCGTAAAGAAGCACAAAGTCAATCTCTCTTGTTTTTTAAGATGGTAGAAAAAAGAAATAATAAAGAAGCAAAAGCCAATCGCTGTTGCTCCTCCTGAAATCCAGTAGTAAGTATTAAACTGCGAAGGGTTTACCGCGTAAATTAAAGCCGCAATAAAGGCCCCTATCTTAGAAAACCCAAGCGCTTTTAAAGTTTTAAAAATAAAGAAACTGGCGGTCATCTGAATAACAAGCGTTAAGAAGTGATACCAAAAATAGTCCTTCCCAAAAAGATCCCCGCTTATAAGAAAGTAAAGATTATGAAAGGGCCTCCAGTGTGTAACTTGCGGCGGACCGAAAGCTCTCAGAATATCAAGTATTAGGCCGTGGCCAGAAAATTGCGAAATTAAAATAAAATCATCCTGAGCAAAAAAAGTGAAAAATCCTGCCCCGAAAACAAAAATAGCGCCTAAAAAAAGAGCTATTAAAACTAGAGTGTTTATTTTCACCAGTTTATTCTATCATTGCAAACACAAATCGGCTCCTGATAATATAAAACCCGTGTCAGGGCTTACAAAACTTTTGATAGCGGCCGCTTTTTTAAACGGCTTATCCTGGATTGTTCTCATACCAATCTGGCAATATCCAGACGAACAATCCCATTTCGCACAAGTTCAAGATATTGCAGAATTGAAAAACAACCCCAAAACAGGGTTTAACACTTCTTTGGAAATTGCCACTGCCGAAAGATTATTAGGCACAGAACGTGACGGCTTAGGAAATAACCAGTTTACCTATCAGCCCTATTACCACATCGATTATTCAAACACAAAAGATGGTTTATATGAAAATTTTATTAGCAATCTTCCCAAAGATAGTAGAACATCCATGGTCAAATGGGAAGCAACCCAAAACCCTCCCCTTTATCATATAATGGCCTCAAATTTCTACAGGCTCACAACAAGAAATAATCTTTTCACAAGGGTCTATGCTATTAGAATTTTCTCTCTTTTAATTTACCTAGCCTTAATATTAATCTTGACCAATGCTTCTAAATTAATATTTGCTAAAGAAAAAGAGGCTCAAACAATTTTGCCAGGGATAATTGCTTTTACGCCAATGCTAGTTTTTTCAACCACGGGCGTCTTGCCTGACCCGCTTACTATCTTTCTTTTTACGGCTATTTTTACCGTTTGTTTGCACCTTATAAGAACTAAAATATCTCTTTCTCACATAATATTACTTGCAGTTCTCAATACCCTTGGAATTTTCACAAGACAACAGTTTGAAATAGCAATGCCCATCTCACTGCTTGCTGTAATTTATGGTTTGTATCAGCTAACACCAAAAAGTAAAAAATTAGCCTTTTGGGCTGGCCTTTTTCTTCTTGCGGCAATTTCCGTTGTTTCAATTAAAATCCATCCAGGTATTTTAACGTTTCCTGAAATAGGAATACCGAATCTAGCCCTCATTTTTACAAGTCAATTCGTTAGCTACTTGGTATCAAGCCTCAAACATTATTACAGTCAAACATTACCTTGGTACTGGGGCGTTTATAAATGGCTTTCATTTACTATGCCCCATATCTATTACCAGGTTATAAATCGAATTATTGTGCTAGCTTTGTTTGGTTTACTCATTTTTGCAGTTAAAATTATAAAAAATCGCAAACTTACAAAAACCGCTCTGCTTCTGATTTTTTTGATTATCTCCTGCTTCCTGTATTTTGCGATATTCCTCTTGTGGGACTTTTATTTTCAAAAACAATACGGGTATTCTTTTGGAGTTCAAGGTCGATATTTCTTGCCTTTTGTGCTGCCCTTGTCTGCTATTTTATTTTTTGGCCTTAGAGAATTATTTAAGATTTTTCTTAAAAATAATTTGCCATATTTTTATTTTACGATTGCCTTTATAATGATCATTTTCAACGATGCTTCCTTAGCATATGTTTCTTCAACTTATTATTTTACTTCGAATATTCATGTTTTCATTAATCAAGCCAGTCAATACAAACCTGAAATATTTAAGGGCAACACCATAATTATTCTTATTTGTCTTGCCCTGTTGCTTCAAGTCTTATATTTATATAAACTTCTAAGATATTCATTTAGCGCAAATGAAAGCAATTGACGAAACCGGAGCCAAAAAGACAATAAGATTTGTACTCTATGTGTTTTACGAGGTGTTAATACACAGAATAATTAGCCACCTTTTGTATTTTCCTCAAGTAAGAAAATTTTCTCTTCAAATATTAGGATCCAAAATCGGCAATGATTCAATAATTATGGACGTCAAATTTTTTAATTGGCACCATACTGGGCCAAAGGGTCTAAAAATTGGCGATAGGTGCTTCATTGGAGATGAGGCGATGTTAGATCTTTATGATAATGTGACACTTGAAAACGATGTTACATTAGCTCAGCGAGTCTTAGTATTAACGCATATGAATGTGGGATACAAAAATCATCCATTGCAAAAATACTTCCCCAAAGTTTCAAAGCCCGTTGTTCTTAAAGAAGGCTGCTTTATAGGAGCATCAGTAACGATATTGCCGGGTGTTACAGTAGGTGAGCGTTCTTTTGTTGCGGCCGGGTCTATAGTTACATCTAATATTCCCAAAGAAAGCGTTTTTGCAGGTGTGCCTGCTAAGCTGATTCGAAAGATTAAATAATGGCTTCTGACAATTCATACTTGTACCATAGGTTAAGATCTTTAATACTGCCTCTTTATCAAATAGATCAAGAGTTGCCTAAAAAAGGCAAAATAACCGAATTAGGCTGTGGCCAGGGTATCATTTCAAAATACCTCTCAAAGGAAAAAAAAAGAGAAATTACAGGAATCGATATGGATAAAAAAAGAATTCCTAAATTCAGCAATTCAAATCTTAAATTTAAAGTTGCAGACATCACAAAAATCAAATATCCGAAACAAGACGCATTTGTTATTTCTGATGTTCTCCACCATCTTAGCCATAAAGATCAAAAAAATTTATTATCAAATATCTTTAAATCTACCAACAAAAACGGTTTTCTGGTTATCAAAGAAATAGACGCAGAAGATTTTCTTAGAAGTAAACTCTCAAGATTTTGGGATTTCATTTTTTATCCAAAGGACAGAATCAGTTATCAAAAATCCAGTGAACTTAAAAAATATCTTAGAAAACTTGGCTTCGATGTAAATGTAAAAAAAGCGTGCCAATTATTTCCGGGTTCGACAATACTTTTTGTTTGCAAGAAGAATGGCTAAGTTATTCAAGAAATTTTGGCCATTATTTGTAATTATTGCTTTAGCGATAGTCTTGCGGGTTGTAAAACTTCAGAATCTTTTTTATTTTACTTACGACGAATCAATCCCCGCATTTGTAGGTAGAAGATTAATACTTTGGCATCACTTACCCTTAATTGGAGGAGCCACTCCTTTTGGTTTTCATTTGGCCCCCTATTTTTACTGGTTTTTGGCGAGCATACTTTTTTTTGGCAAATTAAATCCGATAGCTTGGGGTTATGCCGGGGCTCTCTTATCAACTATCACGACTTATTTAATTTACAGGGTAGGATCAACATTCCAAAATAAAAAACTGGGAATAACCGCTGCAATTTTTTGGGCGTTTTCATATCTTGCCAATGTATATGATAGACATCTTTGGGCATTGTATTGGGGACCCCTACTTTCTCTTGTTGTTATCCTTTGTCTTTACAAATTAATAAAAGGTAAAGAAAATTTCATTTTTGCGCTATCTGCTGCTCTAGTTTGGGGTATAACAACTGATCCTTCCAATCTAATCTTTGTAATTTTGACCATTATCGTATTTGTTATCTACAAGCTACCTTTAACGAAAAAAACAGTCTTAGCAATAGTCATTTTTTTATTATCGTTTTCTCCTTTGGTTTATTTTGATCTTCGCCATAACTTTGCAAACACAAAACCTGTATTAAATTTCCTAAAAGCAGGAAAGAACAATCCGGGCTTCACGAGAGCATCGTTCGATCAAAATTTCCTATTATTCCCCAGAACTTTTACTCGGCTAATATACAAATTCGGTGACAATGAAATTTCCAAACAATACTCATATTGCAGGGCCTACATAACCGAGAAATTTCGTGCGATTCCCGAAGTTTTTGTGTTTTCGTCTTCGGTAATCTTAATCGGATTTACACTCTGGTCTTTTAAAAGGAAAAATCGAAATACTTGGCAAGTCGTTGGCATCCTCGTTGTGCTTTATCTCTTCGGTATCCAATTATACGGGACAATTCTAAAAGCTGACATTTTCGAACATTACATAACAGGACTTTTTGCCATATTTTTGTTGATATTTGCAAAAATTATTTCCCATCTTCCAAAAAAATCTTGGGTTTTAGCTATCGCATTTTTTATTTTTTTCAATCTTCAAAAATTGGCTGCAGCGCAAAACGGTTTAGGTTTAACCGAAAAAAAGGCGGCCGTTAACTTTACCTTGAATGAAGTCGGAAACGAACCCTTTTCATTGGAATCGTTATCAACCTGCTGGAAATATTCAGGCTATCGTTATTTGTTTGCAGCTTTTGGTAGGGAGCCGGTCAAAAGTTATGTTGACCCAAATTTTAGTTATCTCTACGGCACAACTGCTGTTTGGGACCATCATCCAAAAACTATCGCGGCTTTCGTAATCCATGATTTTGCTCCAGAGACAGAAGCTTTTTATCAAAAGTACGCCCTATACAAATCACACGAAATAAAAAGTGCTTTATTTGGGAATCTAGAAGTTATAATAATGGATAATACTTCCGGGTGGTTTGATGAGCCGGTAATTAATTCTTTTAGGCAACCCATTCAAAGTTAAAAAATCGCATTAAAAGATAAGATTGAAAAAGCATTGCCAAGAAAATATAGAAATAGAAAAATAGTTTACGCTTCGCCAAAAAATCTCCGAATGGAATAAATAATGGAAATGCAGCTAAAATTTCCCTTAAGCCGCCTAAATATGTGCCTGAATAGAGGGGTACTACAATCGTCAACAGGCTATAAAGCCAAAGCGGTTTGTTGATTTTTTTGAATCCGACAATTGCCAGAAGCAAAAGAAAAGGTGTAACGCCGACCTGCAAAAGATTTATTGGCACCGGTTTATATGAACCGAAAACTTGCCCGATTACTACCATGGATTCTTTAAACAATTGTAGAAACGACAAAACGCCTATATGCCGTCCCCAGCCAGTAGTCTGTGCCGTTGCAAAAAGAGTAATATTCCCGAATGCAAAATAAAGATAAACAGAATAGGCTATGAGACCGATTGCGGAAACAGGCAGTGTCCACCAGTATTTTTTTAGGTTTTCTTTACCAGACAAGATCAATTTTAAACCAAGGTAAAGAGTAAGTAGAATTCCTATTGGCCTAGTTGCGCTTGCAAGTGACGCAACCAAAGCCCCTTTGGCATATTGCCTCTTTTCAATGAACAGAAGGGATATTGCAGAAAGCGCCAGAAACAATGGCTCTGAAAATGCGCCATTAAGTAAAGAGCTTGATGGAAAAGCTAAAAATATTAAAATAACCTCCCCCTTTATTTTAGAATAGCCTAAAACAGTGATAAGTCTTTCATACGCCAAAACAAAAACAAGCATAAAAAAACCAACAGCTATTTTTGCAACAACCGGATTAGTCCCCAAAATTCTAACTACCAATGGCCACAAAGGAAAAAACGCTGCGCTTTCACCTCTATATCCATTTTTTGCAATAGCCATATAGTGGGCTGTATCAGCATTCGTAGTCCAAATAAGGGTAAATCTTTGTGTCAGCGTTGCCCAGGAAAGTACCTGGTTTGGATAAAGCATCGAAGGGAAAATAATTATTTCAAAAATATGAATTGCGACAATCCATCCTACAAAAATCGCAAGTGCCGTTTTCATTAACTTATTTACCCAACAGTCTACACAAATCAAATCCTCTAAATCAACGATAAGAATTTTAGCTTGTATTAATTAGTTTGGGGAACTTTAAAATAGTAGAAACGCAAATTTTTAAATTGTATACTTCTACGTGTAATGGCTTCACATCTAAAGGGACTGATATTTTCAGATACAGGTAAAGATACGCTGATAGTATCCGTGGGTACATTAATAAACGTTGTTGCTGGTAGCGCTTTTTTTATCTTGGTGCCGCGCCTATTAGGACCAATAAATTTTGGGATCTTCTCAGCCGTTATTGCAACGGGACTTTTTCTTTCGGCAATAGCAAATTTTGGTATTGACACTGGTGTTCTGAATTTTGCAAAAAATAGCGCTAAATCTAATGAGGTATTTTCTATTGCAATCAAGTCGTATATATTTTTAGGAACAATTGCAGCTGTTTTAGGATTTATTTTATCTAAACCTCTTGCAAGCTTCTTGGGTCAGCCGCAAATAGCAACATTATTAAATATCGCCTTTCTTTTTACCATTATTTCACTGATCACAAATTTTTACGTCGCCGCACTTCAGTCCAGAAAGGAATTCGTTAAAGCTTCAATTGTAAGTATTGCATCCAACATGGCAAGAATTATTATTCTTCTAATCTCCGCCTATTTTTTTGTAGTTGGATTGTATTTTGTAACTATACTTTTTTTCTCTGCAAACATAATTTCAATTTTCGCCGGTACCCTCTTTCTGAAGTTTGATTATGTTTCAAAAACAGATTTAAAAATTGCTGCGTTTCACAGATATAATTTTTGGATTGCGCTTTCTCTTATCGTATCTTCGATACCTTTTGACAATTATTTATTACTAAAACTCTCGGGACCGTTTCAGGCAGGGTTATACGCTGCCTCATTTAAAATTCTTACATTTGCGTATCAGTTTGGAGGAAATTTTACCAGGGTGCTTGCACCTAGATTGGCCTCGTTCGACTCAAATCAAAAGGCAAAAAGCTTTTCCATTAAAAGTCTCCCCTTTACATTTGCTGCTGTTCTTGGACTTTTTGTATTGATTTTACTCTCACATCCTCTCACCAAGCTTCTTTTTGGCAAGAGCTTCATTCAATCAGGCTCGATAATGCAGGTGCTGGCAGTTGGTTTTATGTTTTTCTTTGCTGCAACAATACCGTCCTCTTTAATCCTCTATTACTTTGGCAAATCTAGTATCTCGTTTTTAATTACAGCAATAAGGTACATTACATTTGTAATTCTGCTTATTTTGTTTATCCCAAGGCTTAATGCAACAGGGGCCGCATATGCATTCAGCCTAAGCGAAGCACTGTCATTTGTTTTGATGACAACATACGTTGTTTTTAAATTCAAAAATGGATACTCCAATTAAGCTTTCAGTAATTATCCCTTGCTATAACGAGAAAGGTAGATTCGTGGAAGGTATAGGGCATCTCTTAAGTTATCTAAATAAACAAAAAAACGGCTGGGAATTAATATTGGTTAATGATGGATCATCAGACGAAACGCTGAATCTCATGAAAGAGGTTGTCAACAGAAATGTCAAAATAATTTCTTATGCAAAAAATAAAGGAAAAGGTCATGCGATAAAAATAGGGGTTGAAAGGGCAAAGGGTGAGATAATTTTATTTTCAGACCTGGACCACTCAGTTCCCATTTCTACGATTGAGTCATTTTACAAATACTTTGAAAAAGGATATGACGTTGTCATTGGTTCAAGGAGGGTCAAGGGCTCAAAATTTGTTAAGCACCAACCTCCGCTTCGAGAGAACTTGGGTCGGGGGTTCAGTTTTCTGGTCAGAATATTAATAGACTGGCAGATTAAAGATGCTACTTGTGGTTTTAAAGCTTTCAAAAAAGAGCCTGCAAAAAAACTTTTTTCAAAAATTTCCATCTACGATTGGGCTTTTGACGCTGAACTTTTGTTTTTATGCAAAAAATATGGTTTCAAATATGTTCAAGCCCCTGTTGTCTGGAAAGATGAAAAAGGGTCAAAAGTTTCTATTGCTCGTGATGTTATTGGATCACTTTTCGGCTTAATAAAAATAAGAATTAATGATATTAATAAAAAGTATTTATAAATTTAAAGAAATATTTTTGCTGCCATTGGTGCTTTTGCATCTTATTTTGCTTATCAATACAAAATTCACTCTTTGGCCAGAAATGGTGGTTTACCCATATCTTGCCAACAACGGCTTCCGCCTGTATCAAGATATAATAAATCCTTATCCACCAGCTTTCCTTCTTTTTTTAAATATTTTTGGCAAATTTTTTGGTTATTTTCCTCTTCCGTTCCAATTATTAACCTGGGTAATCATCGTTTTATGCGATTTTTCAATTTATATTACGGTTCTTAAAATTACCAAAAACTACTATAATGCCGCATTAGCTAGTTTATTTTTCGTAATATTTTCTGTTCCTTTTGGGATAAACGGTTTATGGTTTGACCTTGTTCAAACGCCGTTTCTGATTTTTTCTATATATTATTTTTACAAATATTTAAATTTTAAAAAAATCATTGATTTTCAAAAATCATTTTATTTAGTTGTTATCAGTTTTTTTATAAAGCAGCAGGTGCTTTGGATTGTAATATTTTATTTGGCTTTTATTATCGTAAAAGAAAAGGCGAGGATATTTAAAATTGCAAAAGATTTACTTTATCCGTTCGGATTGTTTTGTTTTCTTCTTTTAATACAATTTGCATATTTTTATAAGCTTGGCACTTTGAAAGATTTTATTTTTTGGACAATTTATCAACCTCTTATATTAGGCTCATCTTTACCGGGATATGTTTTATTACCTTCAATAAAACAAATATTAATTGCTCTTATACCTCTTCTATTTGCTTGGTCAATGAATTTATTTTCAAAACCAAAAAATTTAATTCTCATGATCTTACCGGTGCCACTCATTTTATTTGCTTTCCCAAGATTTGATTATTTCCATCTTATCTCTTACCTAGCGGGAGTTTCCTTGGTAATCGGCGTAACCTTTAAATTTTCAAAGAATTCTCAAATCAAACAACTATTTATACCTTTAGGATTGGCAGCTTTGCTAATTATATTTTCTGTACACTTTTTTAAATCAAATTGGCAGCAACCAGTACGTTTTTTCGAAAGGGATACTTTGTCTGCTGCTGCTTTTTTAGATACAGTAACTACTAAAGATTCTTTAATTTATATTCAAAACGGTCCAGATCAGCTCCTTCCCCTGGCAGATCGTTTACCACCAAAACCTTGGGCTATTCAGTTCCCATGGTATATGGAAATAGGCGATTTACAATCAAGAACGGTTGCTTCAATCCGTAACAAAAATCCACAATTCGTGGTTTTTAAACCTTATGATCAAAAAGCTAAATACGATCTTGGTTCGTATAGGCCAACGTTAATTGCGAGTTATCTGGACGAAAACTATCAAAATTTAATCCAGATCAATAGCACCCTATGGTTAAGAGTAAAAAAATAGAAGAGTTACCACAGATCGTACTTCTAGGAGTTATCTGCTTGCTCTTTTTGCTACCATTTTTAGCCCATCCAACCTTTTTGTCATTAAAAGACAACGACTTGGGCAGAACCTACATCCCTCTTTACACATCAGTTAGGAATTCGTTCTTATCCTACAAAAGCATTCCACTTTGGCGAAGCGATCAGATGATGGGGGAATCATTGGTTTCAAACCCTCTGTCAAGCATTTTTTATCCTGGCAATATTTTATTTTTAATCTTTTCTGCAAGTTTCGCAGCGGCAGTTTATTATCTTCTACATTTTTTACTAGCAGCTTTTGCAACCTTTTATCTTGCAAGATCATTTGGTTTTCAAAAGTTACAATCTTTCGCGGCGGCACTTTTTTATGCGTTTTCAACAAAAATGCTTTTGCATGTATCCGCAGGTCACATTACTATGGTGGCGGCATTTTCGTATTTCCCACTGATTTTTTTATCGATCCGCCAGCTTTTAAATAAGCCGTCACTTAAGTGGTTGGTCGTGGGATCATTTTCATTAGCGTCTGCTTTAATCTTATATGCAACAATTTTTTACTACATTGCCATCTTCTCTTTTGTTTACATAACCTACTTTCTAATCTCTCAAAGGAAACGGACAACATCCAAAAAACTCACAAACCACATTAAAATCTTGATAGCACTTGGATTGTTAACATTAGGACTGTCGGCAATCGAATTTATCCCTCAAATCCTTTTTGGCCCCCAATCAACCAGATCAGCCCTATCCTATCAAGACGTGGCTCTGCCTCTTTTCAACTTTAAACGCTATCTTACAAGTTTGCTGTTTCCTTATTTAGATTTTAGGAATTTGGATCATGAATCCTTTCTTTATTTGGGTTTCATCCCAATTGTTTTATCCGTATGGGGATTTCTCTCTTTACCTACCAGAAAAAAAATCGTTGTGAGTCTCATTGGGTTTCTTACAATCTTATTTACGCTTGGCCAGTCCACGCCTGTTTTTAAAATTGCATATTATATTTTGCCGCTCTTGAAATACAGCCGCATCACGACGAGAATCTGGTTTGCGATTGCCCTGGTTGCAGCGTTACTTTCAGCCTACGCACTTGGAAAAATTAAAAACCAAAAAATTGTTTATTTAATTCTCGCACTGTTTTTAATTGAAAATATTTCAATAGGATACGCTAAAATTTTTCAAATATCTGATTTAAAAAATAACAATATTAGCATGTATCAATATCTTGCAGCGGACAATGATGTCTTCAGGATCTATTGCACGACATACTGCTTTAATCCGCAGCTGCTTCAAAAATATCATTTGCAAATCCTAAACGGAGAAAGCCCAATTCAAGACAAAAATTTTGTAACATTTCTTGCCCAGGCGGGCGGCTATTCTTGGGATAAGTTTGCCGTGATTTTTCCGCCTTATCAAATCTGGCAGGTATCAAACCCACCAATGCCCAGGGCAGATTTATTGGGCTTAGCCAATGTAAAATACATTGCATCGACGTACCCGCTCAACAATAATGGTTTCCAGCCCCAAAACAAATTCGATGATATTTTCCTTTATAAAAACATGTTCTATAAATCCCGTGCCTACTTCGAAAACTTAGATGCCCCGGTTAATTTAATAAAATATGAGCCAAACCGCATTATTCTTACATTTAAAAGTGCTGATACTCCAAGAAAACTAGTTTTTTCTGAAGATTACGCCCCCGGTTGGATAGCAACTCACAACTTTCAAGACTATAAGATGGAGCCTTATCAAGGTACCTTTAGAAGTATAACGGTTCCTCCAGGTATATCATCCATAGAGCAAGAGTACACGCCGCAAGGTTTTATGGTTGGAAAGATAGCAACAGTAGCAACGATTGTGTTTTTAGTGATTTTCTTCTGGTATACTCGTAAAAAATTAGCATAATGGCAAAAATTTGTTTTTTAAGTTTTTTAGGCCCGCAGTCCAAAGGATGAGGACTGCAAAAACTTTACAAATATGTCTAAGATTGCATTTTTAAGTTTTTATTCAGGCATTGCGGACAGGGGAGTAGAAACGTTTGTCTATGAAATTACAAAAAGGCTTGCAAAAAAACACGTAGTGACAATTTTTCAAGCAGGCCAACTCATTAAAAATCGTGAAATCAGAACCTATCAGATTAAAGCTTTTGCCGCCCAGCCAAAATCTTCGAAAGGTATTTTGGGAAAAATTTATTTGGATTGGCAGTCGCTAAAAATTTTAATTTTTACATTAAAATCGGTGCCAAAAATTTTAAGCGGAAAATTTGACGTAGTCATTCCCCTAAATGGTGGCTGGCAAGTGGTTCTTTGTAGGCTTATTACCAAAATCTCGAGATCAAAAATGTTAATTTCCGGGCATGCCGGAATAGGCTCTGACGATGCCTGGAACATCTTTTTTAGGCCGGACGTTTTCGTAGCCCTGACAAATCAAGAAAATGCTTGGGTAAAGCGCATTGCCCCGGAAATGAAAACTACAGTTATCTCAAACGGTGTAGATCTTTCTATTTTTAATCCAGAAGTTAAACCCAAAAAAATGAATCTCAAAGACCCGATAGTTGTGTGTTGTGCGGCGCTTGTGCCATATAAAAGAGTTGATTTAACTATAAAGGCGGTTGCAAAAACTCAAATGAGCCTTTTGGTTATAGGCGACGGACAAGAAAGGGGAAATATAGACTCGCTGGGAAAGCGCCTTCTGAAAGAAAGATACCAGAGAATTGTTGTACCCTACCAACAAATGCCCTCTTACTACAAAGCCGGAAAAGTTTTTACATTAGCCTCAAAAACTGAGGCCTTTGGTATAGTCTATGTTGAGGCAATGGCTTGTAATTTACCAGTTGTTACAACAAGCGACAAATCCAGGCATGAAATAATTGGTGATGCAGGAATTTTAACTAATCCCGAAGACTCTCAAAAGTATGCCCGCGATTTAGAAATCGCAGCAAAAACAAACTACAGAAACTCCCCCTACAATCAAGCTTTAAAATTTAGTTGGAACAAAACCGCCGAAAAATATTCGGATTTGATAAAAGCCCTCAGCTCAAATTAATCTATGAAACCTTTGATTTCTGTTATCATTCCTGCCTACAATGAACAAGATCTGATCGCACAATGTCTTGACTCAATCACCAAACAAACGTATAAACCTTTAGAGGTCATTGTTGTTGATGATGGCTCAAACGACAAAACTTTACAAATCGCAAAAGGATTTAAAGTCAAAATCTTAACCCAAAATCATAAGGGTCCCGGAGTAGCCCGCAATTTAGCAGCATCGATCGCCAACGGTGAAATTCTGGTTTTCGTGGACAGCGATATGACCTTTGAGAAAGATTTCATTGCGGACCTCGTGGCACCGATCTTAAAAAAAGAGTCAATTGGAACTTTTTCAAAAAATGAAATGAACTCAAACGCAGACAATACTTGGTCAGCCTGTTGGAATATCAACAGAAATTTGCCTCCGGACAGGCTTATCCCTTTAGATTATCCGCAAAAAGCCCCCGTTTTTAGAGCAATTTTAAAAGCCGAATTTGAAAAAGTTGGCGGATTTGAAGTTTCGGGACAGTATACAGACGACTGGTCTCTTTCAAGAAAGTTAAAAGTTGAATCAACTCTTGCAGAAAGAGCAAAATACTACCACAAAAACCCATCAAGCATTTCCGAAATTTTCAAACAAGCACGCTGGATTGGCAAAAATGAATTTATCGTAGGGTCTCTTGTACGAAAAATTAAATCACTTATTTTTTATAGTCTACCCGTCTCTTTAGCAATCGGGGTTTATAAAGCCGCAAAAAGAAAAAATCCTTCCTTTATAATATTCAAAGTTATTTACGACTTTGCTGTTTTTATATCTGTTGTTATGTCTTTTTTTAAAGAAGATAAAGCAAAATAATGATTTTTTTGATACTTTTTGTTGGGCTTATTCTAAGACTTATCAGTCTTAACCAAAGCCTTTGGTTAGACGAAGCCATTAATGCAGTTTTCGTAAGGTCTCTCAACCTAAAGTCACTTATTTTCAATTACTCTCTTTCAGATTTTCATCCTCCTGCGTATCACGTTTTAATGCGCGGATGGATATTATTATTCGGATCTTCGGAAATTGCATTGAGAATGCCTTCAGTGATATTTGGAGTTGCGTCAATTTACCTAATTTATAAAATTGGAAAAACCCTCTTCGACGAAAAAACAGCGCTTATTGCTGCAACTCTTCTTTCAGTAGCACCACTTCACATTTACTATTCTCAAGAGGCTCGGATGTACATGATGGCCTTCTTCTTTATAACTTCATCAGTCTATTTTTTTATCATGATCTTAAAGTTCGACAAGCTTTTCTATTGGATAGGTTTTATAGTCTCAACAGTACTGTTTCTTTATTCGGATTATTTACCATATCTCATGATTCCAACATATTTGATTTATCTTTTTGTCTTTAGAAAGAGAATCTCAAAATCGACCGTTAAATCATTTATCCCTGCATTTTTATTAATTTCTATTTTTATCGTCCCATGGTTATTGGTATTTCCAAAACAACTGTCAACCGGCCTTTCTGCAGCAGCTGCCTCTCCAAGCTGGTCTCAAGTTGTGGGAGCACCTCAGCTAAAAACTCTTATGGTGACGTTTGTAAAATTCACAATTGGCAGAATTACAGAGGATAACAAACTCTCCTACGCCTTAATGTTTGCACCCATTGGATTTTTTGTGTCGCTTCTTTTTGCATTTTCAACGCTTAGAACTTCAAGACTAAGATCGTTTTTATATTTTTGGTTGTTTCTGCCGATTATTATTGCCTTTATCGTTTCTTTTTTCATTCCAATTTTTTCTTACTTTCGCTTAATTTTCGCACTTGGAGCATTTTATCTAATTTGGGCCTCCGCAATAAATACGGTCAACTGGACTTTACCTACAAGAATCCTTCTTGTTATTGCCATTGCCATAAATTTAGGCTCCTCAATAATTTATCTTTTAAACCCAAAGTTTCAAAGAGAGGACTGGAAGAAAGCAGCTGCATACGTTTCCCGAAATGCTGACAGAAACTCGATCGTTCTTTTCGAATCAACTTACACTCTTGCACCTTTTGATTATTACAACAGCCTAAATATAGATGCAAAAGGAGCTTTAGACAGTTTCAGTCCTTCGCCCGAAAAGGTTGCCGAAAATGTCAAAAATTACACACACGGTAAAAGCAAAGTCTTTCTCTTCCAGTATTTGTCACCAATAACAGACCCCAGGGGATTGGTTTTCGAAAATCTTTCAAAAGCTGGTTACACAAACATTAAAACCGAAGATATAAACGGTGTTGGGTTCATTTACGAATTTGAAAAATGAGAAACAGTCTTTACGAATTTGAATAATGAAAAATATCGTAGTTGATTTTTTTAATAAATTCTATTGGAGGCAACATCCCGAAGCTGCCCTCAGATATTTGCCGGTCGTATCTCAGATAAGAAAGTCAAAACTTCAGGATTCGAAAATCCTAGAAATAGGCTCCGGCTCGCTTGGTATCTCACCATATCTCAAAAAGAAAATCGACGCCATTGACGTTGATTTTTCGGGTCCCCAAACTGATTTAATAACTAAAGTTAAGGGAGAAGCGTGGAATTTACCTTTTAGAAAAAATGCGTACGATGTTTCAATTTCTGTCGACGTTTTAGAACACATCCCACCAAATTTAAGGGAACAAACCATTTACGAAATGTTAAGAGTTACAAAACAACTGGCAATTGTAGTTGTTCCAAGCGGTGACGATTCCGAAAAACAAGACAAAAAACTTCAAGCCAAATGGAACCACATCTTCAAAGAGAAAAACCAGTTTTTAGAAGAACATGTCAAAAACGGCCTGCCAACATCGGAAGAAATTTTGGTCTACGTCGATAAATCACTTCGCAAACTCAAAAAAACTGCAAGAACAAAATCCTACGCAAATTTAAACTTAACAGTCAGAAGTATTCTGATGAATACCTGGATTACAAAGAACAAATTTAAGTACTACCTTTACCTTAAAGGCTATTTACTTCTTATTCCAATTTTAAAGTTCTGCAACTTCGGGAAAACTTACAGAAGGGTCTTTGTGATAGAATTTGGATCGTCCAAATAGTATGAAGATTGCAATCGATATTTCACAGATTGTTTACGGAACAGGAGTCTCACGTTATAGTGAAAATTTGGTCAAAGCCCTACTGCAAGTAGATAACAAAAACCAGTACATCCTCCTTGCTTCCTCCTTAAGAAGCTACGGTAAGCTTGCCGCGTTCAAGGAAGAGCTCGAAAATTATCCGAATGTTGAGTTTAAATTCTCCAAATTGCCGCCTTCGATTTTGGAATTTTTATGGAACCGCCTCCACACATACCCTATTGAAAAAATGGTTGGTCCTGTGGATATTTTTCACTCTTCGGACTGGCTAGAGCCTCCGGTTATGTCAAAGGCTACCAAAAAGGTAACAACTGTCCACGACATGATTTCTTACTTATTCCCGTCATCCATGCATCCAAAAATCATTTCAAACCAAAAAAGAAGAATGGCACTTGTTAAAAAAGAATCCGATGCAATCATTGCCGATTCCAAAACTACAAAAGATGATGTGGTAAAGTTTTTAGAAATTCCCGAAGAAAAAGTAAAAGTAATTCCTCTTGCAGCGTCGGAAGATTTTAAACCTCAAAACGATGAATTTGTGGAAAATACCATGGCAAAATATAAGCTAAAAAAACCTTATATTCTTTCCGTTGCTACCCAGGAACCTCGAAAAAACCTTCAAAAATTGCTTGACGCTTTTGAGCAAGTTCTAAAAGTCAAACCCGATGCAAACTTGGTTTTAGTAGGAAAATATGGGTGGGGAGGCGGTTTGCATACTCCGGGAAATGTCATTTGGACAAATTATGTTCCCGAAGAAGACCTCGTCAATTTATATTCCGGCTGCCAGGTTTTTGTTTATCCATCCCTATACGAGGGTTTCGGTTTGCCGATTTTAGAAGCCATGGCCTGCGGTGCACCGGTTATTACCTCCAATAACTCGTCTATGGAGGAAGTTGGCAAAAACGCAGCCATTTTAGTTGACCCAAGAAACGAAAAACAAATAGCAAAAGCAATTGAATTTGTCCTTAACCTCAATGGCGAAAATTACGAAAAAATGAAACATGCTAGTATCAGTCGCGCAAAAGAATATTCATGGGAAAAAACTGCCAAAGATACCTTAAAATTATATGAAGATTTAGTGAAGGAATCAGAAACTCAGGATGATCTAGTATATGACCATCAGAATAATCGATACAATCCAGATGAACAAGAAGAAATTTCTCCGGACAATTCCTCAATCGAGTAAAATAAAAGTATGCTAATCGGCATCGACGGAAACGAGGCAAATGTAAAAAACCGCGTCGGTTCGGGCGTCTACGCGTTCGAACTTCTCAAAGAGTTTTCCAAAAACAAAACCCACAATTTTACTGTTTATTTAAAAGAAAATCCTGAGCCCGATCTACCGAAAGAGTCAGAAAACTTTCATTATCTAGTATTCGGTCCGAGAAAACTTTGGACTAGGTTTGCCCTACCTGTAAAACTGACTTTTGGCCCGGAAATCGATATTTTTTTCTCCATGGGACATTACGGTCCTTATTTTTCAAAAGTCCCTTACGCTGTCACTATTTTCGATTTGTCGTACCTCCATTTTCCGAAACTTTTTAAACAAGACGATCTATATCAACTAACTAACTGGTCAAAACGGTCAATCCTAAAATCCAAACATATTTTTGCTATATCCGAGTCAACTAAGTCAGACATCATCAAAAATTACGGTGTCGATCCTTCCAAAATCATAGTTACTTATATGGGTTATGATCAAAGCTTTAAACCTCAGCCAAAATTGGCAATCAATAAAGTCAAAAACAAATACAAAATAGAGCGGGATTACATAATCTTTATCGGAACCCTTCAGCCGCGCAAGAACATCGAAAAACTGATCGAGGCTTTCTCGGCATTAGACGCCGGAAGTTTGAATTTGGTAATTGTCGGTAAAAAAGGCTGGCTTTACGATTCCATATTTCAAAAGGTCAAGGATAACGAATTGGAATCAAAGGTCATTTTTACAGACTTCGTGCCATCAAGTGATCTACCGACCCTGATTTCAGGCTCAAAAGCATACGTTCTGCCTTCCCTTTGGGAAGGTTTCGGCATTCCGGTTATCGAAGCACAAGCTTGTGGTGTGCCTGTTGTCGTTTCGAATACCTCATCGCTTCCGGAAGTAGTAGGAGAAAGCGGAATTCTTATCAATCCCGAAAACATTGATTCAATCGCAGACGGCATCAAAAAGGCACTAGATGAAAAAACAAGCTCAGCCCTTGCCAAAAAAGGCTTCGAAAACATCGAGCGGTTCTCCTGGCAAAAATGCGCCCAGCAGACACTCAGGGTATTAGAAGGCCTGTAGTCTGCGTGAAAATTGATCGTACGACCAACCCATAGTATAATTAACCAATAAAGCTGTGTTTTGCTTTATACTTAAGATATGAAGGACCGCATGGGTAAAGAATTATCCGGTGGGGAAGTGGTATCAAAAGGCTTAAACCGCATTAAGTGGATCTGGCTGGATTTAGTGCTTTTTAAGCTCAATCTCGTTTCTGCAATAATCCCTTTTCATTCTGTCCGAAAATTCGTTTTTCGCCTCTTCGGTTTAAAAATAGGCAAAAATTCATTTATCCATATGCGCACCCGCTTTTTTAATCCCGCCGGGATATCAATCGGTGTTGGATCAATCGTAGGGGATGCCTGTTTTCTAGACGGCCGCGCTCGCCTCACAATAGGGAATAACGTGGATATAGCAACAGGCGTCATGGTCTACAACAGCGAACACGACATTCATTCCGAAAATTTTGCCCCGATTGATGGAGAAGTGGAAATAGGGGACTACGTCTTTATCGGCCCCCGCGCCATTATCCTGCCGGGAGTTAAAATCGGTAAAGGCGCAGTTGTAGCAGCCGGCGCAGTTGTCACATCAAGCGTCAAAGATTTCGAAATAGTTGGTGGAGTTCCAGCTAAAGTCATCGGTGAACGCAAAGCCAAAGACCTTCACTATAAACTCGGCCGCGCCAGACTTTTCCAGTAAATTATGGATCTTTCCGTAATAATCGTTAATTGGAATACCAAAAAACTTCTCGATGATTGTTTATCATCCATCTACAAATTCACTCGGGGTATCAAGTTTGAGGTGATAGTAATGGACAACGCTTCAGAAGACGGCAGCACGCAAATGGTTGAAAAAAAATTTCCGCAAGTTAAGCTCATCAAAAACAAAGATAATATCGGTTTCACCAAAGCAAACAATCAAGGTATAAAAGTCGCGAAAGGGGACAGCATATTCCTTTTAAACTCCGATACGTATCTCATTGAAAACTCGCTCAAAAAACTTGTCGAAAAATCACAAACTGAGAATCCAAAAGTTGTTTTGGCTCCCCTGCTTCTAAACGAAAACCGCTCAATTCAACAATCCGTCGGCTTTTTCCCAAATCTCCCCCAAATTTTTTTCTGGATGAGCTTTATTGACGATCTGCCGTTCGGTCAGTTTCTCAAACCGTATCATGAGGACCATGACACTTTTTACCAAAAAGAACAGGAAGTAGACTGGGCGACCGGTGCAGCAATCCTGGTTCCAAAAGAAGCAATAAAAAAGGCAGGCCCACTTGATGAAAAAATTTTTATGTACGGCGAAGATGTTGAATGGTGTTACCGGCTTAAAAAATTTGGGTATAAGATGCTTTTCTCACCGACAACGAAAATTGTCCACATTGGCAGGGGCTCATCCAAAAAAATACCCACGCGAGCTTTTATCGGTGAGTACCAAGGAGTCAAGTATTTTTATCAGAAATACAAAAGCTTTTTGGCTTTGCAAATTGCACGCATCTTCCTTAAAATAGGAGCATTACTACGCGTCGTTATATTTTCAATTCTAGGCAGAAAGGAGCTTGCCCAAAGCTATGTCGAAGCTTTTAAAGTGGCTTGACGACCACATACTTGAATACCTGAGCTTTGCGCTTTTAATTTTTATCCCCTTATACCCGAAACTCCCTCTTGCCGATCTCATTCGAGGGTACATTGTGCGTTTGAGGTTAGACGATATTTTAGTTGCTTTTGCATTTGCTATTTGGATAATTTGGCTTTTGAGGAAAAAAGTTTCTCTTAAAGGAAATCCTCTCTTTGTACCGATGGCTATTTACATCATTGTCGGTTTTATATCTTCACTTTCTGCAATTTTTATAACCAAAACTGTGCCCTTTCAGCTGATCCATATGGAAAAGCTGTTTTTAAACTACGGACGAAGAATCGAATATTTTTCCGTTTTTTTCGTTTTCTTTTCTTCCATAAAATCACTCGAGCAAATTAAAAAATATGTATATGTCGCAGCTGTAGTCTTGCTTTTGGTTTCGATTTACGGATTTGGTCAAAAATATCTTTACTGGCCTGCTTTTTCAACCATGAATAGGGAATTTTCCAAAGGTATCGTTCTTTATCTAACGCCTCACGCCAGGGTCCTTTCAACTTTCGGAGGCCATTATGACCTTGCCGCATATTTAGTCGTAGTTTTAACACTTTTTATTCCACTCATTTTCGTAGTCAAAAAAATCTGGGTAAAATTCGCTCTAGCTTTAATTTCATTTTCCGGTTTTTGGCTTTTGATACTAACCGTTTCAAGGACTTCGTTTCTTGCTTACCTTGCATCAATTACAATTGCCTTTCTTATTCTTGCGACGAAAAAAAGCTGGAAGTGGTCACTTATTCATTGGATTGTCGTAATCTTTATTTCGCTTGGAATTATGCTTTCATTTGGAGATTTGTCGCAACGTTTCTCACACGTCTTAAAATTGGATGCCATTAAAAACACGGCACTTTCTCCTATCAAAAAAGAATTGCCTTCCGGCAAAAATGTAGCTTTTCTAGATATTGGCTCAAATTCCGACATGCCACCAACCACAGTTAAACCGGGGTCAACACCGCAACCTGGGCAAAAACCATCCGATGTTTACAAAGAAGTTCCTCTCTACGGTACTCAATCTGGAACATATGCTGCAATTCCGAGGGTTTATTCTCAAAATGCGGTTTCTTATGACCTTTCAACCGGAATCCGCCTTGACTATACATGGCCTCATGCCATTGCCGGTTTTGAGAAAAATCCGCTTCTAGGCTCCGGCTATTCAACGCTTCAAAAAAGTAATATTGAAACTTTCACAGAAGCCGAATCTACCGATAATGATTTCCTGAGAGCACTGGGTGAAACGGGCCTTTTGGGCTTTCTTAGCTTCTTTGGAATCATTGCCCTGGTTTGCTATTTGGGACTTCGGGATTTTGGCAAAATCGACAATCTCTTTTATGCAACCATAGTTGCCGCTATTTCTGCAGGGATTATTGGCCTTCTTGTAAACGGTATTCTAATTGATGTTTTTGAAGCCTCAAAAGTGGCTTATATTTTGTGGATTATGGCGGCTATATTGCTAGCAACTGTTAAGTTGGCCACACGCCAGCCTAAAACGTCCAAAACGTGAAGAAGTTTGAAATTATCCTTTTGATTTTTATTTTATCGATTGCTTTTGCAGTCAGGTTATATAAAATTAACCGGCCAATTGCCGATTGGCATTCTTGGCGTCAGGCAGACACCGCTGCTGTTTCCCGCAACTTCATAAAGGAGGGCTTCAACCCTTTGATCCCAACATATGATGACATGTCCTCTCAAACAAATGGTCTCGATAATCCCAACCGCTATCGCTTTGTGGAATTCCCAATCTATAACATTTTGATTGCTGCGGTCTGGTCGGTGACAGGGATAAACGTAACCTACGCCAGGCTAGTAACAGTAGTAATCACGCTTTTGTCTACTGGCCTTCTCTATCTTTTAGTTCGAAAATTCTCAGGAGTTATGGTTGCTGCGCTCTCTTCTTTTTTCTTTGCCACAATTCCCTATAACGTTTTCTACTCATCCACAATTCTTCCTGCACCTCTTATGGTTATGTCAGTTTTGGCTTTGTATCTTTCATTTTCTAACTGGCTGGAAAACGAAAAAAGCTTTCTCTGGGCAGCACTTTCCGTAATCTTCGCCAACGTCGCAATTTTGGTTTGGCCGATTGCCCTTTTTTTCATGTTGCCTATTATCTACTTAACTTTTCAGAAGCATGAATTTGGAGCTATCAAAAAGCTTAATCTCTGGCTTTTTGCAATTTTGTCTTTGCTGCCATTTCTTTTCTGGAGAGCCTGGATGACCAAATTCCCTGCCGGTATTCCAAGCTGGCAATTTTTAATAAATGAAGGCAACATCCGTTTTAAAGGCGCATTTTTTAGATGGTTAATTGCCGAAAGGTTTGGAAATTTAATCTTAACCGTTGGAGGCTTCTCTCTCTTTATTTTGGGTTTAGTTAGAAAACCAGAGACCAAAGAAAAGTTTTTTTACTACAGTTGGCTAGCCTCTGTCGCTTTTTATTTCACCGTTTTCGCGTCCGGAAATGTCAGGCACGACTATTATCAAATTCCTACTGTTCCAATTCTTGCAATTTTTATGGCTCTTGGCGTCAAGTTTTTGGTGGAAAAACCGAAAGAGTATTTCAACAAATACGTTGGAATCTTAGCCGCTGTAGTTTTGGTGCTTTTTATGTATGCATTCGGCTTTTACGAGGTACAAGGTCATTATTGGATCAACCGCCCTCAAATAATAGAAGCCGGTCAGGCTGCCGATCGTATTTTGCCCAAAAATGCGACCGTGATTGCTCCCTATAACGGCGATACCGCCTTTCTTTATCAAACGAACCGCCACGGTTACCCGGTCGTAGACAGATCACTTTCAGATTTTGTGAAAAATGGAACAGATTACCTAGTGTCCGTTGATGTTGCAGACGCCGGAATTGCCAACCTTGCCAAAAACTGCCGAACTCTAGAAAAAACTTCAGACTATGTAATCATTCAGTTAAGCCTTGATTGTGTTGGTAAGTAGAAATGAAAGTTTTAATGATTACACCATACTTGCCATACCCCCTGGTTTCCGGCGGTCAAATTAGAACCTACAACCTTCTCAAAAACCTTTCTCAAAAACACGAAATAACACTTGCTTCCTTTATCCGCGACCCGCAAGAAGAAAATTACCTCAAGGAGCTAAAACCTTATTGCAAAAAGGTAATCCTTTTCAAAAGAAGAAAAGCTTGGTCGCCCTTAAATATCATGCTTTCAGCGGTAACTCCTTATCCTTTTTTAGTCAGTATTTATTACGGAATCTCCGTCAAGAACCAAATCCAAAAGGAGCTGGAAACACAAAACTATGATCTCATCCACGCCGAAACTTTCTATGTCATGCCAAATATTCCCAAAACTAAAGTACCCATTCTTCTTGTGGAACAAGTAATCGAGTATCTTGTTTATCAAAGGTTTGTCGAAAGCCTTCCAAAATATGCTGCCCCCCTAAAACTGCCGCTTATGTTTGATGTCGCCAAAATAAAAATCTGGGAAAGAACCTATTGGAAAAAAGCCAAACGCCTTGCGGCAATGTCCGAAGAGGACAAGAAATTTATTCTCAATTTCGACAAAAGCCTAGAAGTAGATGTTGTTGCAAACGGTGTTGACGTCGATTTCTTCACGAAAACCAAAAAAGAAAAAACAAAATACCCAACCGTTCTTTTTGTGGGTAATTTTAAGTGGCTTCCAAACAGGGATGCTACAAAGTTTTTGGTAGAAGAAATTTGGCCCAAAATTTTAGAAAAAATGCCAGATGCCCGGCTTTGGATAGTGGGCCGCAATCCACCAAAAGATATCCTTGCCTACTCAAATGAAAATATCAACGTGGATCAAAATGTAGAAGATATAAGAGCAGCTTACGGAGCCAGTGATGTTCTTTTGGCACCGATTCGAAACGGCCGGGGGACAAAATACAAAATTTTGGAGGCTATGGCAACCAAAACCCCAATTGTTGGAACTCGCCTAGCTATAGAAGGCATCAATGTCGAAAATGGCAGGGAAGCTTACGTTGCGTCAAGTGCTGAAGATTTAGCGCAAAAAACGGTGGAGGTTTTGAAAAATCCTCAAATTGGCAAAAAGCTGGCAGAAAATGCCTATAGCCTCGTTGCCAAAGACTACAACTGGCCAAAGATTTCGGCAAAACTCGATGAGGTATATAGAAAAGTTGGTCAAAACCTATGAAACTCTCAATCGTTATAGTTTCGTATAACACAAAGGAATTGCTGGAAGACTGTCTAAAGTCCATCCAGAATGCAATTGGTAAAATCGAAACCGAAACATTTGTGGTTGACAACAACTCTGAAGATGGAACCCAAAAAGAAGTTAAGAAAAACTTTCCATGGGTAAAGTTAATTGCCAACAACCAAAATCTCGGTTTTTCCAAAGCCAATAACGTCGCTCTAAAAATTGTAAAAGGAGAATATGTCCTAATCCTTAACCCGGATACCGTACTTCAAAAAGATACGCTATCAAAAATGGCTGATTTCATGGATCAAAATCCGGATATTTCTATGGCAACCTGCAAAGTTGAACTTAAAAGCGGAAAACTGGATTTGGACGCCCGGCGCCGCTTTCCAACACCCTGGCGCTCATTTTGCCACTTTTCCCACATTTCAAAGATTTTCAAAAATGTGAATTTTTTTAGCGAATATTACATGGACGATATCCCCGAAGATCAACAGCATGAGGTTGACGCTTGCGCCGGGGCCTTTATGTTTATCCGATCAAAAGATCTAAAAAAAGTTGGCTTTTTCGATGAGGATTTTTTCTTTTACGGTGAAGATTTAGATCTTTGTTACAGGTTTAGGCAGCAAGGTTTAAAAATTATCTATACGCCAATTACTAAAATCATCCACTACAAAGGGGCATCGTCCGGCATCAAAAAACATTCAAAACACCTCTCTAAAATTAGTAAAGACTCAAAGGCAAAAGCAATAAAGGAATCTACCCGCGCCATGGAGCTTTTTTATAACAAACATTACAAATCAAAATACCCATTTTTTGTCACTCGTCCCGTGCTTTTAGCAATAGACACACTCACTCTAATTCGCCTTATGAGGTTAAAATGAAAATCGGTATAGATGCTCGTTTTGTTGGCCCTGAAGGAACAGGCCTTGGCAAATACACCGAAAAGCTTATCGAAAATCTTCAAAAAATCGACTCCGTTAATGAATATGTCATTTTTCTTAGGCAATCAAACTGGTCTTATCTAAATTTAAAAAATAAAAACTTCCAAAAAAAATTAGCAGATGTACCGTGGTACTCGGCAGAAGAACAGCTTAAAATGCCGGCAATTTACATGTCCCAAAATTTGGATCTTTTGCATGTTCCCCATTTCAATGTGCCGTTTCTATATCGAAAAAAATTTATTGTTACAATTCACGATTTAATCCACCACCATTTTTCGCAAGAATCTACAACGACAAGAAATCCGCTTATGTTTAAGATCAAAAGATTGGGGTATAAATCTACGATTGCAAACGCTATCAAAAGATCCCAAAAAATAATTGTCCCCTCAAACTTCGTCAAAAATGAAATCATATCAACTTTTAAGATCGACTCCCAAAAAGTTGTTGTCACTTACGAAGCGGCCGAAGAAGAGTACTTTCAAAAGTCAAAAGTCAAAATTCACTTTTCGCAAGAAAACTTGCTCAAAGCAAGCAAGTCAAAACATGATCAGCTACTTTACGTCGGAAACGCTTATCCGCACAAGAATCTAAATAAGCTGCTGAACGCTATGATGTTTCTTGATCTAAAACTTACGATAGTTTCACCACGAAACGTTTTTTCAAAAAGACTTGAGCATGAAGTTAAAAATCGAAGTCTTGATGAAAAGGTGAAAATTACACCTTACCAAGAACCTTCAGAACTTGTTAAAATCCTAAGATCGAGCGAGGCATATGTTTTCCCCTCCCTTGCCGAAGGGTTTGGCATACCGGGTCTAAACGCTATGGCAGCAGGTATTCCAGTCGTCGCCGCCAATATCCCAACACTTAAAGAAATCTATGGCGATGCCGCGGTTTATTTCGATCCCCAAGATGCTAATGACATTGCCGAAAAAATTAAATCAGTTACATTGTCATCTAAAAAAGCAGAGGACTTAATCAAAAAAGGTTTTTACCAAGCCAAAAAATACTCTTGGCTTAAAATGGCCAAAGAAACACTTGCTGTCTATAACAGTTTAAAATAAAATTGCCAAATGCCAAAAGAAATCTTAATTGCCAAAAACATTACAAGGGAAGGTCCTGGTCTTATAGAAGAGGTGCTTCAGGAAGAAAGTTTACCTTATCGCATAGTTGATTTAAGCCAGGGTCAAGCAATTACTGCGCAAGACTCTTTTGATATCTTAGTTGTTATGGGAGGGCCAGATAGTGCAAATGACAAAACGCAAAAGATGCAGGCCGAGATCCAATCTGTTGAAGAAGCAATTAAATCCGGGAAACCATTTCTTGGTGTCTGTTTGGGCCTGCAGGTTATGGTAAAGGCAATGGGTGGGGAAGTAGTAAAAGGCAGCGCTCCAGAAATCGGTTTTCGAAGTCAATCCGGTGGTTTTAACGCAATAAATCTGACGATAGATGGAAAAAACGACCCTCTTTTCACCGGGCTTGGCTCAACTTTTCGAGTTTTTCACCTCCATGGGGAAACTGTTAATTTAACGCCCCAAATGAAACTTTTGGGAACCGGACGCGACGTAGACAATCAAATAGTTAGAGTAGGCACCAAAGCTTACGGAATCCAATGCCATTTTGAGCTCACAGGCGAAATGTTGGAAACTTGGCTTGCGCAGGATGATGATTTAAAAGCACAAGACCAGGGGCAAATAAGGTCCGATTTTGCAGCCAACCGGGCGAAATATACCCAAGTCGGAAAAAAACTTGTCAGAAACTTTTTGGAAATTGCCCAAGCAGCTTGAGTCCTTAAACGAATCGCTTTATCCACTTGTAAGTTTCCTCAAATAATTTTTCCTCAGTTCCATCCTCATCAAAATTGTGTGTCGCGCCTTCAATAGTGGCCTTATCCTTTGGCTCATTCGCGGCATAAAATAATTCATTTCCGTCCTCGATCATTTCTCCGGCGCCCGCAATGATTATCTTAATTGGTGCTTTAATTTTTGCAATTAATTTCGTCGGAGCTAGTTTTTTATTGTTTTCTTCATACATTTCTTTTCCAATCGTAAAATCCTCAGCCCAGCCCTCTTGAAGTAAATACTTATCAATCGCCTTTACGTATTTTGCCTTAAGATGAACGTCTTTGTCCCCCGAAGAATCCCAAAGAATAGCAGCATCAAAATCTTGTTTTTGAGATAGTAAAACCGTTACTCCACCAAAACTATGGCCTGCGACAAATATTTTCTTAACTCCTTTTTCCCTAAAATAAGAAATCACTGTATCCAAATCTTTACCTAAAAGTGAAAGAGGGGAGTCGTTCAACTTTCTAGCTCCCTCACGCCAGCTGTATAGGTTAAAGCGGAAAGCGGAAATTCCCTTTTTCTCAAAAAACCTTGCGCCGTTGAAAAACAAATGTTGGTTCATATCACCGGTGAAGCCATGGATAAACACCAAAAGCGGTTTGTCTAAACTTCCGCGCAAAATCCCATAAATTTTCTTCCCATCATGAGTTGAAATTACTGCTGGTTTTTCCATAATCACATTATACAAACAACCCTTATTCAATTTGCAAAAATCCAAATCTTAAACCATCAGAACTTTGGAAAATTTTCAAATTTGGGTACTTTTCAAAAAACAACGTATCTACAACGAGCGTATTAGCGGGAAACTTCGATAAATAGTCTTTCCCTAACCCTTGTTCTCCAGATAAAAAATAGGCTCCATCGATTTTCTTGGCTGGAATACTGCCGAATTCAGTGGGATGTAGTGTAGTCGTTTGGACTTCATTGGGTGCTACCTGCTTTTCAAACGCAAAATAGCTAAGCATTACATTATAGGAATCGATAAAAACCTTATTTTCAACCTTGCTATTTTCGGCAAAATTTATTGCTTGCCTTTGGGTATTTCCCCATAAATTTCCGTATTGTGCGCTGTATTCGCCAAACAGGTATTGCATTCTGAAAATCGTTTGCCAAACCAAAATAAAAGCACCAAGCGCTATTACCAACAAAATTATTCGGGGCCATTTTTTAATGTTTATTAAAAACTCGACCCCTAAAGCCGCCAAAAATACAAAGGCAATTATCATCGGACTATTCCGGACGGCGTGTTCACCAAGTCCTGCCAAAGCGGAAGGAACAGGAGTTATTAAAAGAAAACTGGCGATTATAAATTTTGTAGTATTAGTCTGCTTTAAATAACCAATAAGTCCAATCAAAATAAAAGGTAACATTACCCACGGCAATTGTCCTGCACCAAAGGGATTAGTTAAGCGATTAACATCGCCCCTTATAAATAGGAAATTTGGTGAAAAAGCTTTTAAATATTCCTGTGTGATTGAAATCGGATTTGTGTTTATAAGCTCCGTAACCCTAAAATTTGTGTTGTATTTAGAATATGAAACGGCAAGGATCCCTATCGTAACTAACCAAATCACCGCCATCAAGGCAAGTATTGCTTTATTCTGCCGCATTTTTTTAAAGTTCAAAATCACCAACCCGGCAAAAATTAATGGCGCAAGGAGTTTATAACCATAGTGGGCCTCCAAAGAAGCGGCCATAGCAAGCGTTCCGAGGAAATAATAAAAACTGTTTTTCGCACCCTTTAAAAAAAGATAGACGCCTCCAAGCAAAAAGGGAATCCCAAAACCTGCTAGAAAAGCAATTCGTGTCAAATGAATATGCCATGGCAGAAATGCAAGTATAAAAAGCGATGTTATTGCAAATAACTTAGATTTAGGGGATAGCTCTTGTCCCAAGAGATAAATCAAAACAAGAGTGCTGATTCCGGCAAGTGCGGCTGGCAGTCTAACAACCCAGGGCCATAACCCAAAAACGGCCAAAAATGGTGCCAATAAATAAGGGTAAAGTGGTGGATAATAACCACTCGACTGAAAAGCCAGTGGCAAAAGATGGCCGTAAACATCTCGGCCGGTTTTTAAAACACTATAACTGTCGAGTCCGTAAAGCACTTCGTCAAAATATAGGCCAGGGCGATGGCCTAAGTATATAAGTCGCAGAATTGCGCCTGCGGCAAAAACCAAAAATGCAAAAATTAATATGAATTTATTTTTATTGAATTTGAACATCACTTCTAGGGCTCATTGGGAGTATAGCAAACAAAGTTTGCATAGATAATGTTCTATTGAGCATTTTCTCTGTTATAAATTCGGTCTTAACTCCACATCAATAAGCCTCTTTACCCCAGGCCCATTTCCAATAACAGCATTTCGAGACTCGGTACGGTTGCCAACATATAGTCCGTGTTCGGCAAGTTGACCGGAAGCTCTCACTAAATCTTCATCGCTTTTAATTGGTACAGCTTTCCCGTGAATGTATGGTAAGGAATAACCAATAAGAACAACGCCCTCATCCGTTTTTGTTGACCAAACGGCTACCGGCTTGTCGACGAATTGTGGAAGTAGCACAGAACCTAAAACGTGCCCTACCACTTGCAAGCCTAGTAAATTTCTCCCTTCGCCTTCAGTGCTTTGCACACAAGCATTTCTGGCCAACAGTAAATCTGCACCAACACTCTGCTCGGCGTCTAATCTATCGAGCTCGTCGTCTTCGCACGAAAGCATATAGTCAATTTGGTCTGAAAAAGTTGCCATTATCTTGAGGGTTACCAAGTCTGGCCCCACGGGATTTCTCATTCTAAAAACTTCGCTGTGGGAAGATTTAGCAGAAAGTGTTGAAATACCAAGCTCCTCGCGTCTGCCTAATGCGTTGTCGAAATCCAAAACAGGTATTTGGGAAACCAAACATTCAACGTTAATTGGTTGCAGACGGAGAAAATCCGCATGACAATCTCTGATTCCAAGCCTATTAATTTCGACCATATTTTGCAGATTGTTGCGGTTTTCAAAGTGAAGTCAAGTTTAATGCGGTTGACTCTAATTAATATCTGAGCGGAAGTTGCAGAAAAAAAGTTGAACCACGCTTGCCGTTACTTTTTGCCCATATTTTACCCTTATGCCTTCGAACTATCTCAGCGGACAAAAATAAACCCAAACCGAGCCCTTGCGACTTATCACCCTCTAGTTTTTTTGATCTGTAAAATTCTTTGAAAATATTTTTCAAATCGCCTTTTGATACTCCGATGCCCTGATCTTTAACGGACAATCTCACCCCACCGGCAACCGAATTAACTCTTACGTCAATTGGAAATTCGGAAGGTGAATACTTTATGGCATTTGTGAGAAGGTTAGTTATCACTTGCCCGATTCTGTACCTGTCGCCACTTACAGTTTTACGGCTTGCCCCTGAAAGATTAATTTTACGTTTAGGATTAGCCATTTTTTGCTGAACAACAACCTCATCTACGAGATTATCAAAATCATAAAGCTCTAAGTGATAATCGAATTTGCCAATCTCTATTCTTGTGACATCTAAAAGGTCATTGATGATTTCTAACATTTTTGCAGATTGGACCTCAATTTTTTCAAGATATTCAGAACACGTTTTTTTGCTCAACCTTTTATCCCGCCTTAGAAAAGACGAAAAACTGACAATACTTGTTAGTGGATTTTTAAGCTCATGTGCTGCAAGCGCAATGAATTTGTCTTTTTGAAATTCAATTTCATATCTGGCTTCACTAATAATGCTTATTATCAACCCTTCAAATAAAAAAAGGGCCGTGACAGCTAGATCGTCTACTCGTGGTACCGGGTCGAGGGCAAGAAATGTGAAAAAATTTAATACAGAAACGAGTAAACTGGAAAACAAACCTGGCCCCAAACCCCCATACCAGCCGCTTATTGTAACTATCATTACGAAAAGTGAAAAAGCTGCAGCCTGGGGCTTTATAAATTGCAAGAAATGCTCTCTTAAGAGGAAACCCGAAGTAAATACTACAAGCGTTAACACTAGGGAGAAGCCATACCTTCTTATTCGGCTTCGCCCCTGAAGATAAGCCAACTTTCCAAGAGTAGATTTAATACGATACCAATATTCTTCTAACAAAGCACGAAAGGTTTATCACCAAAGCTTCATTTTGTCAACGCAGAAACCCTGGATAAATTTTGACTTTTTTCCGGCTAATATATAATAGGACTGTGAAAATTGCATTGGTTCACGACGACTTTTGCCAGCAGGGTGGGGCAGAGAGCTTGTTTGCAACAATCGCGTCGATATACCCCGACGCACCCATCTACACTTCCCTGGTCAACTGGTCAAAGCTTCCAAAATCAATTGAAAAAAGCAGGATTCATACATCTTTCATGCAAAAAATCCCTTTTGCCACAAAATTTTATAAATTACTACTCTCCCTTTATCCACTTGCATTTGAAAGCTTCAATTTTGACCGCTACGATCTTGTTCTCTCATCAACCACCAGATTTGCTAAATCCATAGTCACCAAGCCAAAAACAACCCACGTTTCTTATCTAAACAGTGCGCCGCGGTTTTTGTGGAATCAAGATTCGCAAAATGATTATCTTCCGCGAGTCTTAAGATTTTTACTTTCATCTCTTTTTTCCTGGCTCAAGCGTTGGGACAAAGCCTCATCTTCCCGCGTTGATTTTTATATCGCTAATTCTCAAAACGTAAAAAATAAAATCAAGGAAATTTACAACCGTGAAGCCCAAGTTGTTTGCCCCTATGCCAACACAGATTTTTTCAATATTCCCAAAATCCACAATTGGGCGCTAAAAAGCCAAAATTATTTTCTTTTAGTCAGTCGTTTAGTGAAATGGAAAAAAATAGATTTGGCAATAGAAGCGGCACAAGATCTAGGCGCAAATTTAATTGTAGTCGGTGACGGCCCGGACAGAAAAAGGCTGGAAAACCTTGCTGTCAGCCGTAAGCAATCAGCAGTGAGCAACAAAATAACTTTTGCGGGCAAAGTTTCGCTGGAGGAATTGCGGAGTTATTATCAAAATTGTGTAGGATTAATTGTTACCCAGGAAGAAGATTTTGGAATCGCCCAAGTAGAAGCTCAAGCATGCGGCAAGGCAGTCATCGCCTACCAAAAGGGCGGTTCGGCTGAAACGGTTATAGACGGTAAAACCGGCATACTCTTTAAACACCAGTTGAAAGAGAGCCTAAAAGATGCAATTGTCCGCTTCAGTAAGGTAAAATGGAAAAGCGCGGCGGTAAGGAGAAACTCATTGAAGTTTTCTAAAGCCGCCTTTACAAAAGGCTTAAGAGATCAGGTAAACATATGGCAGAAGCAAACGATAATTTAAAGTTCGCCCTTTTCTGCGGAGGGTCCGGAACACGCATGTGGCCGATGTCCAGAAAAAGTCTCCCCAAACAATTCCAGCCCTTAATTGAAAACCAATCTACTTTTGAAATGATGATAAAGCGCCTATCGTCTAAATTCCCCATGCATAGCATTTTCCCAGTGACAACCCGTGATAACGTCCAGTGGATTGTCAAACTGGCTCCCGAAATTCCGCTGGAAAATATCATAATCGAACCGGAAATGAGAGATACCGCAGCAGCAGTTGGTTTGGCAGCAGCCGTTCTAAACAAAAAATTTGACGATCCTTTGGTAGTCAGCTTATGGAGCGATCACGTCGTCAGGAACGAAAAAGAATTCATAGCAGCCATTGAACTTGCAGCAAAAACTGCCCAAAAAGAAGGTAAGTTTGTTAAAATCGGCGTCCGTCCTGCCTTTGCCAGTATTGCACTGGGTTATCTGCAGTTGGGAAAGATGCTTGGCCGCGAAAACGGAATGGCCATTTTTGAATATGTCACTCAAATCGAAAAACCTGATTACAAAGACGCAAAGCGGTTTACCGAGAGCTGGGAATACCTTTGGCACATTGGATACTGCGTTTGGTCTGCACAAAAAATGCTGGCTCTTTACGAAAAGCATTTCAAAGAGGCCTACAACTGTTTGGTAAAAATAAGTGATGCTTGGGGCACACCGAATCAAGAAGAAGTTTTAAAAAAGGAATATCCCAAAATACCTAAAACATCCGTAGACTACGCCATCTATTCCCACCTAACGGGCGAAGACCAACTGGTTGTTTCGGCAGATTTAGGCTGGCGCGATGTGGGAACTTGGAACGAGTTAAAAGACGAAATGGCCTCAAAGCCAGAAGATATCATAACGCAGGGTGATGTTTCCCACATTGACGTAAAAGATAGCCTTATTTACTCCACAGTTGAGAAAAAAGTAATTGCCGCAATTGGGGTTGAAGGCTTAATTGTCGTAGACACCGAAGATGCACTTTTAATTGTCCCCAAAGATAAGACTCAGGATGTTAAAAAAGTAATAGAAAAGTTAAAAGAGGAGAAAAAAGAAGACTTCCTCTAGAATTTTATCCAAACTAATGTTTTACGATTTCATAAAAAGAACTATTGATATTATTGGAAGTGCAACTCTAATAATTATTTTTCTGCCAATTTATATTATCTTCGCTCTTCTTATCATGCTCACAACCTATGGTCCGGTTTTTTATTCGCCCGAAAGGGTAGGCAAAGGGGGCCGGATTTTTAAAATGCTAAAATTCAGAAGCATGAGAATGTATAAAATTGATGGTCGCATTGTCCATGCTCAAGAATATCTAGAAACTAATCCCAAACTTAAAAAAGAATATCAAAAGAACAGCTTTAAACTTCAAAACGACCCGCGTGTGACTCCAATTGGCAAAATCCTAAGACGGCTTTCAATAGATGAGCTTCCGCAACTCATCAATGTACTAAAAGGTGACATGTCGCTTGTTGGGCCGCGCGCTTACCAGCAAGACGAGCTCTCGCATCAGCAAAAAGTTTACCCTCATACTGCCAAATTTGTTAAGATGATTCTTAAGGCCCGCCCTGGAGCGTCTGGTCCCTGGCAAGTCTCTGGGCGTTCCTTTATTAATTTCGACAAACGCGTGGAAATGGATGCTGTCTATGTCGAGCGCAGATCGATTCTTTACGATATTTGGATTATAATTAAGACTCCGGTGGCAATGATAAGTGGAAATGGTGCTATCTAATTTATGAAGAAAAAAATCGCACTTATAATACTTCTTCTTATTCTTTTTTTTGGATTCTTTGCAATTCGCGCAGCACTCTCGCTTCAATCTGGTATTAAAACAGCCAGCAAAGCAGTTGGTGCAATGAAACTCCAGGATTTAGATGCCACCAAAGCCTATCTTTCGGATGCCAAAAAGCAATTTACAAGCGCCCAGAGTTCACTCAATGTTTTAACTCCCATAAGAGTAGTCCCGCTTTTGGGCTGGTATGTGGCAGATGCCCAAAGAGGAACTTCTGCAGCGGTTTCTGGCCTGAACGCTGCCGAAACCTTAACTAATGCAATAACTCCCTATGCAGACGTTTTAGGGCTTAAAGGAAAAGGATCATTTTTAGGTGGAACAGCCCAAGAACGCCTTTCAAGCGCTATCGAAACTCTTTCCAAAGTCAGCCCCCAGCTAGATTCAGTTGGCAAGGATCTCGAACAAGCAAGAGCTCAAATCGACCAGATTGCAGCTTGGCGCTATCCCAATATACTTCCCGGAAAGCCTGGCAAAAAAATAGATCAGGCAAAAAACGCCTTGGATGGAATCGAAACATTTATTGTAGACACCAGGCCTCTTGTTAACGTTTTGCCTCAGATAATGGGCGAAGACAGCCCCAAAAAGTATCTAGTTCTTTTGCAAAACGACAAAGAGTTAAGACCTACCGGCGGTTTTATTACAGCCTATGCTGTTTTCAACGTCTCCAAAGGGAAAATTGAGTCAGAAGGTTCACAAGATATTTATTCGCTAGACGCAACAGTTCTCAAAAAAGTACCGCCGCCGGCCCCTATTGCCAAGTATCTAAACGTTTCAAGCTTTAGCCTTCGCGATTCAAACTTTTCTCCCGACTTCGTTTCCTCAATGAACCAATTTCAAAGCTTATACAACAGTTCATCTCAAAAGAAAAATATAGACGGAATCATAACTGTTGATACTCAATTTGTCTTGGACATGGTTAAAGTTCTTGGCCCAATTGATGCTTATGGAACAAAGTTTACAGCCGATAACGTTGATGCCTGCGGTTGCCCTCAAATAATCTACCAGTTGGAAAGTTTTGCCGACCAGCCAAAAGGCACCGAAAGTGGTGGCAGAAAAGACATCATTGCAGTTTTAATGCAGCAAATGATGGCCAAAACTTTCTCTGCTCCCAAATCCACATGGCCGAATATCTTAACAACGATGCTCAATTCCTTAAGAGAAAAGGATGTGCTTCTTTATTTCAAAGATTCCAATTCGCAAGCTGCTGTAGAAAGAGTTAATTACGCCGGCCGCTTGTATCAGTACGACGGAGATTATCTGGCAATAAATGAAGCAAACTTGGGGGGTGCCAAGTCAAACCTTTATATTCAAGAAAACGCTAATTTAAAAGTTGAAAAAGGCAAGGATGGTAATCTTCACAACACTTTAACAATCGAATACAAATACCCAAGAGCCATGGACAACTGTAATTTGGAAAGGAAAGGAGGCTTATGCTTGGCTGGAATTTACCAGGATTACATCAGAATTTATGTTCCCAAAGGTGCAACCATTATTAAAGCTTCAGGTACCGAAGTGCCTCTTGCCGCCTCGGAGGATCTCGGCAAAACTGTTTTCGGCGGCTTTTTCACTGTCCGCCCTCAAGGCACTGCGAAAATTCAAGTCGAATATTCGGTCCCCATTAAAGCTACCGGTACTTATAAACTTTTAATTCAAAAGGAACCGGGTACGCCAGGTTATTCCTATCAATTAGATGCCTTTGGAAACAAAACTAAAACTTTCCCCTTAGATACCGATAAGGAATTTAAAACCTCCATTTAGCTTCAAAATTAATCTTTTTTTGATATACTTAATGTAGTATGTACGTTTCTACAGATTGCGTTGTTCTTGCCCATAGGAATTTTAACGAGGCAGACAAAATTTTAACCATCTACACAAAAGAATTTGGCAAAATGGCTTGCATCGCCAAAGGTGTGAGAAGGCCAACTTCCAAAAAAGGCGGCCATGTTGTTCCCGGTAACTGGTGCAAGGTCTTTATTGCCAAAGGTAAGCGCTTAGATCTTTTAACAGAGGCAGAGCTCAAAAAAGCTTTTGGGATAAAAAAGCCAACCCTTGGCAAAACTGGCAACGTTTTTCATCTTTTGGAACTTGTTAACCAGCTAACAGAAGAGAACCAAAAAAATCCTCAAGTTTTTTCGCTGCTTGTCGATTTTTTAGACAAAGTTGACCGCGAAGAAGATTTCGACCTTATATCTGCTGCTTTTAAAATAAAACTCCTTTCCGCCTTGGGATTTTTCTCCGCAAAAAGCTTCAAAAGTTCGACAACCCAAAGCCTTATTAAATCTTTTGAAGAAGAAAATTTCACAGATTTAAAAGAAAATCTAACGATTAAAAGAGAGTCTTATTTGAAACTTTTGTCGTTTCTTGATAGCATAATTGAAAGCCTAATAGATACTAAATTAAAGACAACTCGCTTTACTAATGGAAAAATCTAAAAAGTCTACCTACATTATCGCAGCAGTAAGTTTGATTGTGATCCTCGTCGCAGTTTATTTCTTATTTATTTTCCAAAAATCGCCTCAAAAACCGAAAGCAATAACAAATCCGGATAATATCATAAGCGCTGACCAGATGGATCTTGCCAAGAAGCCGTTTGTAACACTAACCCCAGTTACGGGTGGGGCAGAAGTGATAATCACCATCAAAAATATGTCTGAATTTGACAAAATAGAATATGAGCTTACTTATCAAGCCGACAATCCCCAGTCGCCGGGTCAGAAAATCGAACGTGGCGCAACAGGAACAGACGTTAATCCAAAAGATTCAGAATATAAAAAATCAATTCTATTAGGCACAGCCTCAAAAGGTGTTAGGAGTCCCGACAAAGGAATCACAGACGGCAAGTTAACTCTGCATATGTTTAAAGGAGAAACCGAATACCGGTCAGAAACTCCTTGGGATTTTTTCCAGGCTGGAAGCGCAAAAGAACAAATAAAGGACAGATCAGAAAAAGTCGCCTGGTCACTCCCCTCTATGGGTCAGGATTATTGGATTGTGATTTCCGACACTGTCGGTGTCCCGCCCGGTGCAAGCGGCTTTAATGTTAAAGATGTTGTCCTTCCTGTTTACGGTGCGTTTTCCATTGCCCCGGATTTCAAAAAACCTGCTGAAGTTACTGTAAACGTTAGCACCAATTCCCAAAATCCAATGCTTTATAGCTACAATAATAAAGATCAATCATGGCAGAAACTCGATGCCAAATTCGACTCTTCTCAAAAAACTCTGACTGCAAACGTCACAAACTTTAGCTCTTTTGTTGTTGTAGCCCCAAAATGATCAGTCTTGAAAAAATTGTCGCCCTTGCAAAACGCCGGGGAATAATATATCCCGGCTCCGACATTTACGGAGGTTTAGCAAACACTTACGATTATGGCCCTGTAGGAGTCGAAATTTTAAGAAACATAAAAGACATCTGGTGGAAATTTTTTGTCCAGGGAATCGACAACATTGTAGGTCTTGATGCAAGCATCATTTCCCATCAAAAACTTTGGCAGGCTTCCGGACACACGTCGGGTTTTGCTGACGCAATGGTTGATTGTAAAAGTTGTAAATCAAGATTTCGAGCAGATCACCTAATTGAAAATCAAAAAGAAGATTTAAATGTGGAAGGTCAGCCGGAAGAAAAATTATCAGAACTCATAAAAAAGTTTCATATAAAATGCCCTAATTGTAAAAAAGAAAATTGGACATCTGTTCGCAAATTCAATTTACTTTTTCCTGTAAATTTGGGAATTGTTGAGGGGGATCAATCATTAGCCTATCTACGTGGCGAAACAGCCCAGGGAATTTTTATTAATTTCAAAAACGTTGTCGATTCAACCAGGGTTAAATTACCTTTTGGTATTGCCCAAATTGGAAAAAGTTTTAGAAACGAAATAACTCTCGGCAATTTTATTTTTAGAACCATTGAGTTTGAACAAGGAGAAATCGAATACTTCTTCGACCCCGGTCAAGACACTTGGGAAAAAATATTTGAAACCTGGAAAAAAACGATGTGGACTTTTGTTACCAAGCAACTATCAATAGACGAAAAAAAACTAAGGTGGCGAAAGCACTCCGATGAAGAAAGGTCGTTTTACAGCACCCGCACCGAGGATCTTGAATACCAATTTCCATTTGGCTTTAAGGAATTGTGGGGTCTAGCCTACAGAACCGATTACGATCTTAGGCAACACATGGAAGCGTCCGGTGAAGATTTAACAATCGAAGATCCGGCAGGCGGAAAACGGATAACCCCGCATGTCATTGAACCGGCAGTCGGAATAAATAGGTTACTCTTGATGGTTCTTTTGGATTCATACTCCGAAGACGGCGAAAGGGTTGTCTTAAAACTCGATCCAAAAATTGCGGCCTACAAAGCAGCCGTTTTTCCCCTTTTGGCAAATAAACCCGACTTGGTAAAAAAAGCAAGGTCAATCTATGATGCCCTAAAGCAAGACTTAAATGTTGTTTGGGACGATCGCGGCAATATCGGCAAGCGCTATTTCGCTCAAGACGAAATCGGGACCCCTTTCTGCCTAACAGTTGACTTTCAAACCCTAGAGGACAATACAGTCACCCTCCGCGACCGCGACAGCGCAAAACAGGAAAGACTAAAAATTCCAGAATTGCAAAATACCCTCAAAGAAAAACTCCGCTGAAATACCAAAATCAGCCATATCCCTCATTAAGAGTGTAAGCTTGCAAAAGAAAATTCAATGTATTAATATTTGCCAATTATGGTAAGAGGAGAACCTCGAACACAGATTCAGCCAGAAATCACGAGCAGAAGTGTTATAGAAGAAACCCAGCTTGCAACGGGGATTAGATTTCACGTCCACACGCTGGATACATTGACTGTCGCCGAAGAGCTAGCATCTCGTGTTGGAAGACAAGCCTCTTGTGTGGACGTTCTTGCTCAAATTGCCAGATTCGACACAGACCTTCGCCACATTGTTCCAAACGCAGAAATTGGCGAATTAATACGGACTCAAATTGCAAAAAAAGGTGAAAAGCCCACCACTAGTGATAGGCGAATTAGCGTAGATTTAGAAAATGCTATCCGGCTGGCGGCCGATATTGCAGCAGATTTAGCAACTGTTAGACCGATACACCTTCTTGAAGCCCTCACCCAACAGCCCGAGGTCGAAAATGCCTTGAAAGAAAAAGAAGGTGGCCTGCAGGCGCTAAAAGATGAATTTAAATTACACAAGGCTACGTACAGCATCAAGGCTGCGGCCTATGTTCTCACCATTGGTAATATATCTCGATCAAAACGCCTAGAATTCTTATCAAAATTTCAGCAAGCAGCAGAAGTACTAAAAGACGACACTGGAAAAAGTTAGAATAACTCGTCCTAAATTTGACTAAATCGCCTCCAGCCCTCATACTATAGCAAGGCAAAAACCCGTGTTATCAAGCCACAATTTTAACCTCGAAAAACCGCACGACCACTGCGGCCTAGCGGGCGCAGTAGCAAAAGACGGCGTAAACGCTTCCAATGTTGTTATAGAAATGGGCAAAGCCCTTCAGCATCGTGGCCAAAATGGCGGTGGGGTTGCCGTCAAAGGAGAAGGTAAGCTGCTAAAGGTTTTCAAAAAAGCGAAGCCATTCAATGAAATTTTTACTTCGATTGAAGTTGTTGAAGAGAATACACTTCGAGGTGAAATTGCTATAGCCCATTTAAGATATCCAACGGAGGGTGCTGGTCGCCAAAATTGTGACGCACAACCTTTTTATGCACAATATAAAGGTTGGGAACTTGCACTAGGCCACAACGGCAGCATCGTCGACGTCAAAAAGCACAGGGCAAAATTGGAAAAGTTTAAGATCCAAACCGATTCCGATTCAGATTCCGAAATTTTGGCTTGGCTTATTGTAACGGCCCCCGGTGCATCGTGGCGCCAGAAAATTTCAAATGCTCTCTCAGACGTCAAAGGTGCCTATTCGCTCGTCATGGTCACAGGTGACGACAAACTCCTGGCGCTTCGCGACCCATGGGGAATACGACCGCTTGTCTGGAGTCAGGACAATGGCCATATCTTCGTGGCATCCGAAACTTGCGCCCTCGACAGAATCAGTATCCGTCACAGCAAGAGGCTTGAAAACGGTAAGCTTCTTGTGGCAGATAAAAATGGTGTATCGGTTACCGATTATGCAAAGCCACAAAAAAGAAGCTTTTGCATTTTTGAAAAGCTTTATTTTTCTCACGAAACGTCAACGTGGGATGGTGTAATCGGTCAAAACAGGGAAAGCCTGGGACAACAACTTGGCCTGGAAGAAGCAGCTCGAATAAAAAGCGAAAAAACTCAAAAAGATACATTTAAAAATGTCGATTACGTTGTTGCCGTTCCGGATACTGCCAGACCAGGAGCCTTTGCTTTTTTTGAAACTCTGGAGAGGGAGCTAGGGTTCCAAAATACGAAACTTGAATATTTTCGTGGGCTTGTCAAGGAAAGGTACGATTACGCCAAAAGGACATTTATAGAAGACGACCCCTATCTCAGAAAAAGGCATATCGAAAAAAAGTTTTTCGTTTCCCCGGCAATTATTGGCAAATCGATTTATCTAATAGACGACACGGCAGTTCGCCTCAACACGTTTAGGATTCTAGTCGAACACTTGCAAAATATAGGTGTTGCGGAAATCCACTGCCGATTTTTGGCCCCAAAGTTTTTAAACCCATGTTTTCTAGGAGTCAATATCGGCTCTCGAGACGAACTGGGTGCGGTGAAAAAGGCAAAAGATGGCACTTACAGTGAAAAGACTGAAGAAGAAATAAGGCGTGAGCTGAAAGTTGCCTCTTTGCATTACTTATCTTTTGATGGACTGGCACGATCACTGAATCTTTCAACTCGCGAGATGGAGAGTACTCACTGCACTGGCTGCTTAAGCTACAACAACCCATTTGATATGCGCCCCTACGACCCCGAATATCCTAAAGTTACATATCTTAAAGCCAAAAAGGTGTTATCATAAATTTAGTATGAAGTTTCAAAAAGAAGTCCTAGCACTTATCGCAGCAGTTCTTGCAACAGTTATAATCGTCGTTTTCATCATCTTCCAGATCACTCTTTAAATCTCTGCAGAAGGTCAGGCCCAAAGCTTAAGGGCAGGCCTTTGTGCAGCAATAATCTTAGGTTACGGCCTGTGCCCTTACCCGGCCAAGAACAAATTTGAGCGTCTTTTACCTCTTGACAACCTTCATTAAATGGTGAAAAATGGTAATAGATGGTGATAAATGGTGAAACTCACTATCACCATCATAACTCCTAGCTAAGCTGCCCGGAGTTAATTTCCCCAAAGGGAAGAGGTTGTAAGGGTCCCTCCTACACTATGTTTCGGAGGGTAAAAAGATGTTTCTGGGCAGCTACATACCTTCATTCGATAAGCATTCAAGAAGGATTGCTTTACCAAAAAAAATACGTGACTATCTTGCGACAAGTGAAGTTATTCTGTCTTTCGGCTTCGAAAAATGCCTTTTTGGCTTTGACACCAAAACTTGGCAAAAGGAATCCGAAAAACAGCTTGCTTTGCCTCTTACCGAAAGACGTTCACGCAATATACGCCGTTTCATTTTCGCCAATGCAACCGTTATCAAGCTCGATGATCAAGGCCGGTTTGTTATTCCTGGCAATTACCTGGAATACGCACAGATTGCAAAGCCAGTAGTAGTCGGTGCCGGTGATCATTTTGAAATTTGGGAAGAAGCAAACTGGGGTGAAGAGTTAAAAAAACTGGAGGCTTAAAAAGGTGAAAAATTTTCACCAAAGCGTACTTTTAAAAGAAGCGGTAGACGGTCTTAACGTAAAACAGGATCGCCTTTATATAGATGCAACGGCAGGAGGAGGAGGTCACACAGAAGAAATTTTAAAAAGAGGCGGGAAGGTACTGGCAATAGATAGGGATTCGGAAGCAATTGATTATCTTAGGGAAAAGCGGCTGGAAAATTTAACTTTAGTAAATGATAATTTTTCGCACATTAAAAGCATTGCAGTAAAGTTTGGGTTCGAAAAAGTTGAAGGAATAATCTTTGACTTAGGTGTTTCATCGCACCAGCTCGATGAAGCAAAAAGGGGCTTCAGTTTTCAAAAGGAAGGCCCATTGGATATGAGGATGGATCCGGCTTTACCAATTACAGCTTCAGATCTTGTAAATAATTTCGAAAAAAGGAGGATTCATGAAATTATTAAAGATTTTGGGCAAGAAAAACTTAGTTGGCCAATTGCTGACGCTATTTCTAGCGCCCGTCAATTAAAAAGGATTAACTCAACTAGTGAACTTGCTCAAATAGTAAGTGAGGTGTATCGAAAATACCGCCGAAAGTCTAAGTTGCATCCGGCAACAAAAACTTTTCAGGCATTACGAATAGTTGTAAACAGCGAACTGCTGAACTTAGAGGAGGCTTTACCGCAGACTGTCGAAATACTTAAGAAAGGAGGCCGGTTGGTAGTTATTAGTTTTCATTCACTTGAAGATGCACAAGTCAAACGATTCTTCAAGCAAGCTGCCCGCTTGAAAACTGTAAACAAAACCCCAATCGGCCCGGGGGCCGGGGAAATTCAAAAAAACCCACGGTCCCGCAGCGCAAAACTCCGCATTGCGGAGAAAATCTAATATACCCGAAAGGGATAGGGAAAAAGCAAAAAAATCATGCCCAACGATTTCAGAGTTGCCAAAAAGCAACCCAGTTACAATTTAATAGGAAAAATAAGAGTTCGCGTCTTGGTTGTTTTAACAGTCTTGGTTTGCAGCCTCTTTTTTGCTCAATTGGTTTTTGCTAATAACCTTGCAACAGATGGACAAAAACTAGGTCAAATCCAAGCGCAAATAGCCAATCTAAAAGATCAGAATATGACGCTTAGAGTTCAAATAGCCCAAACGTCTTCTTTCCAGACGCTTGCAAAAAAGGCTGCCGAAATGGGCTTTGTAAACCCTAAAGATCCAATTATCCTCAAGTAGGTTTTATTTTGTTAAACTAATATACTAGTGGATAGAATCAAGGTTTTCCAAATTGTAGCTTATGTAGTTGCGGCCATAATAATTACCCGCCTCTTCTATTGGCAATTTCTAGCAAAAGTAGAAACCAATGCTTCCAGCATTGCCGACGAGAGCAAAATTCCTGCATCACGTGGCGAAATATTTGCTTCCGATGGTTTCCCTCTTGTTGCCAACCAAGAAGCGTTTCTTCTTTACGGCCAGCCGAACTCATTAAACACTAATCCTCAAACTGCGGCCCAACAACTAGCGCCATTTTTAATCTCAGAAAAGTACTCAACTTCATCAGCCCAGCTTAGCGATGATGAGAAAAAGTTAAAAGATCAAGAGATAAAAAACGAAGAGCAAGACTTGGCTAACAAGCTCTCCGACAAAAAACTTTTTTGGGTTCAGCTAGCCCGCAAAATCCCATTAGAAGTAAAAACAAAAATAGACAGCCTTTCCATAAAAGGGCTTGACTTTGAACACGACACAAAAAGATTTTATCCAGAAGCCTCAATGGCTGCACAACTTTTGGGTTTTGTTGGTTCGAATAAGTTTGGTGATGACACCGGCTATTTTGGCCTGGAAGGTTATTACGACAGCCAGCTTAAAGGCCAAGATGGCAGGTTGGGTGAAGAAAAAGATCCTTTGGGTTTTCCAATCCTCGTAGGAAGCTACCATTCAATTCCTCCAAAGGAAGGGGATTCCTTATATTTGACGATTGATCGCTCTATTCAATATATTGTTGAAAAGAGGCTTCGAGAAGACGTTCAGAAATATGGTGCTAAGGATGGAACAGTTATTGTATCCGATCCAAAAACTGGGCACATTTTAGCTATGTCGACATATCCCAACTTTAATCCCAGCTTATTTTCGGAATATAGCGAGTCGGATTTTAAAAATCCTGCAGTATCCGATGCTTACGAACCCGGAAGCACTTTCAAATTGATTGCTATGTCGGCTGCTTTAGATTTATCACTTCTTGACCCTAACACCCGCTGCGACGTCTGCTCTGGCCCCAGAACTATAGGAGATTACCAGATCGAGACTTGGAATAAACAGTATTTTCCAAATTCAACAATGACAGAGGTCATACAACATTCCGACAACGTTGGTATGACTTTTGTTGCGGATAAACTCGGCATAGATAGATTTTCGGATTATATTAGAAAATTTGGCTTTGGTGCAAAAACCGGAATGGATGTGCAAGGGGAAATACCTGGGTTAATAAGATCAAAGGACGAGTGGCGGCCAATAGACCTTGCAACAGCTTCGTTTGGGCAGGGGCTGGCAGTTACCCCAATTCAAATGGTTCAAGCTGCCCAGGCAATAGCCAATGGCGGCAAGCTGATTGCCCCAAGAGTCGTTTCTAAAATCGTGGAAAACGGTCGTGAAATTACAGTGGGCTCTCCATCCGAACAGCAAGTAATATCTCAAAAGACTTCAGCGCTCATGACAGAGATGATGGTAAATGCTGTTGAAAAGGGAGAAGCTCACGCCTTTGCACCAAAAGGCTACAGCATTGCCGGTAAAACGGGTACGGCACAAATTCCTGTTGCCGGCCATTACGATCCTACCAAAACTATTGCAAGCTTCATCGGATTTGCCCCTGCCGAAAATCCCAAATTTGTAATGCTTGTCCGTTTCACCGAGCCTTCGTCATCAATCTTCGGCGCTGAGACAGCGGCCCCAACATTCTTTGGAATTGCTAAGGATATATTCAACTATCTTTCCATCTCGCCTAATTCAAATTAAAGTGCTAATATGAAAGCGTATGGATGCCTTCCTAAAAGACTACATCCTTAGCTTCGACAAGAGTCAACCTATCGTAAGTTCCATCATCCTCTTTGTTTTAGTTACCTGGTCTTTTGTATGGAAAGGTCTAGCGCTTTGGCACTCTGCAAAAAATGAAGACAAATATTGGTTCATTGCGATTTTAATATTGAACACAATCGGTCTTTTGGAAATAGTTTATTTGTTTTTATTTTCCAAAAAAAGGTGGACAATTGGTAAAGTTAAAAAATATATAGAAAGTTACATTTAAGCCATATTTGGCACTTGTGGGGTTTGTACTGCCAAATATTCGCATTGTTCGTTTACGCTATTCCAGAGCCCTATTTTGATACATTTGAGTCACTATTTTCGAAATAGTATTGATGGGTTATTTTTTAAGCAGCAGCAGCTCTTTCTTTGATAACTCTTATATCCCTCGCACAGATTACCAGTTGTCTCGCTATAAGGTTCGCCTTTTCAGTTGTGCCAAATTCTGGTGTTCTCGGCCTAAAAAAGTTTCGTTTAACCTCGCCTGACAACCTAGCTAAGGCTACTGAGATATCATCGACAAGATCGCAAGCAGCATCTTGTCCTATTTGTCCCGCAAAAGCTTCCTCCATACTAATGATGAGCCTGCGTGTATCGTTTTTTTCCTTCCACTTGATCTCAGAATATGCCTGGCGCTCAGGATGTTTTCTAGGAAGATGAATTACTGAAGGTTTATCATCAGCCGCAAGTCTTCCCACCAGATAATGTCTTAAAAGAAGCAATTCCTGTGCTGTTAAAGTGTCAAGAATAATTCGGTTTGCAGGGCTATCTATGATTAACGAGGCAAAAGCTCCGTATCCACGATCCTCCCAAAATTTTAGTGCAGCCCCGGAAAGATCCGTACGTGTTTCTCTATATTTTCCTAAATCCGGATTTCTGGGCAAATCGCGCTTGCCCAGCCCAGCATTTTCCAATTGAGCTTGAAAATGCATCTCCCTCAGCATACCTGGGTGATTTTAACCCAAATTGAGCAAAATTTCAATCCTATAGGTTTGAAATTGACTGAATTTGATGATAAAATAACATAATCTTGTGATCTGGCAAAAAGTTAAAAACTATTATCACCTTACCCAAGCCTTTCTTTCGGCCTTGTATTTTCATTTTCCAGGTAAAAATTTAACTATAATAGGCGTGACTGGGACCGACGGGAAGACAACGACGGTCAATATCATATTTCATATTCTCAAAAGCAATGGTTATAGGGTTTCGATGGTATCATCCATCGGGGCGCAAATTGGCAATAATTCCCAAGATACGGGTTTCCATGTCACTACCCCTAGCCCGTTTCAGGTTCAAAAACTGATAAATCAAGCTCAAAAAGCAGGCAGCAAGTATCTGATACTGGAAGCTACTTCCCACGGATTAGAGCAAAATAGGCTTGCGTTTGTAAATTTTAAAATCTCTGTTGTCACAAATATCACCTCAGACCATATGGATTACCATAAAACATGGTCAAACTATGCAAGCGCCAAGGCCAAACTCTTTAAAGATGCATCTATTTCAGTATTGAATAAAGACGATAAATCATACCAATTTTTAAAACAAAAAATATCGGGTAAAATAATTACCTATTCAACACAAAACAAAGCTGATTTGAACTCAAAAGCATACAATTTAGACTCAATATTTGCTCAAAGATATAACCGGTCTAATGCTTTGGCAGCTGTAGCCGCCTGCCTCGCAATCGGACTGCCCAAAAATAAAATCGTAAAAGCTTTAAAAACCTTTAAGGGGATACCTGGCAGATTTGAGAAAGTAAATGCCGGGCAGAAATTTGAAGCAATAGTAGATTTTGCTCACACCCCTAACGCTTTTGAAAATATCCTCACAGAACTAAAAGGAAGAAAGAAAGTTAAATCAAAGCTTATTGCTGTTTTTGGATCCGCCGGCAAAAGGGATAAAGGGAAAAGGCCGCTAATGGGTGAAATAGCAGCAAAGTTAGCAGATACTTCTATAATCACCTCCGAAGATCCTAGAACGGAAAATCAAGATTCCATAATTTCGCAAATTTCAGAAGGCTTCAAAAAGTTGGGCAAAAAAGAAAATATCAACTACTTTAAAATTCCCGACAGGGGCACAGCAATTTCCTTTGCAGTTAATCTGGCAAAAAATAATGACACAGTTGTATTTTTGGGCAAAGGCCATGAAAAGAGTATGACAATTGGGAAGAGGGATTATCCATGGGATGAAGTGGAAGAAGTAAAAAAAGCAATACGAAAGGTTATAAAGAATGAAAAATAGTTTTTCAGCAATAGTTCTTGCAGGCGGAAAAGGCAAAAGAATGAATTCCACCTTACCAAAAGTCCTCCACCGAGTGGGAAGCGTAACCATGCTTGAAAGAACAGTTAAATTACTCAAGAGTATAAATCCTACCCAGACAATCGTAGTTTGCAACAAAGAGAATATATTAAGTATTCAAAAAGTATTAGGGAATCAAGTGTCGTATGCCACACAAACTCGCTCAAACGGCACGGCAGATGCTGTGTCAACTGCTATCAACGCCGAAAATCTAACTGAAAACACAATTGGTATTTTTTATGGGGACGATACCTCGCTTTACAAGGCTGAAACGATAAAAAAAGTCTATTCTAAGCACCTTAAAAGTAATGCAGCGATTACGTTTATTACTGTTATAAAGCAGGACCCAACAGGGCTCGGTAGGATTGTTCGCAAAAATTCAAAAGTTCTGGCAATAGTTGAAGAAAAAGACGCAAACGAAAGTCAGCTTAAAATTAAAGAAGTTAGCGACGGCGTTTATTTTTTCCAAAAAAAATGGTTGGTGGAAAATGTCTCAAGCCTTACACCTTCAAAAGCAACAGGGGAACTTTACTTGACTGACTTAATCGAATTAGCCATTTCCCAAAACCAAAAAGTCGAAACATACACTCTTGAAGACTCAAGCCAATGGCAGGGAATTAACAGTCCCATTGAGCTGGCACAAGCCAACTTAAAACTATCAAAAAAAATTCATTTCATGGGGATCTCCGGTGCCGGGGCCGCGGCTGTTGCGGGAATTGCCAGAGGGTTCGGATACGATGTGACAGGATGTGACATAAATAAAAAAAGTCCTTATACGTCAAAACTCAATGTGCCGATAGAAAAAGGCCACAACATATCACACATAGAAGGAATCAGCGTACTTATCGTCTCACCGGCGGTTTTAATCTACGATCCCCAAAATCCCGAACTTGTCGAGGCCCGCGCAAAAGGAATACCGATTGTAACCTGGCAGGAGTTCCAGGGTAAAATTCTGCAAGGCGGGAAATTTGTAATAGCTGTGGCGGGCGCTTACGGAAAATCTACAACAACGGCAATGATAGCCAAGATTTTAACTGACGCGAGGCTCGACCCAACATGCGAAATCGGTGCGGCCGTTCTCGAATGGGAAGGTAACTTTAGGATAGGAAATTCAAGGTATTACATATGTGAAGCAGACGAATACTTCAATAACTTCCTAAACTACAAACCGGATATCGCAGTAATTCTAAATACAAAATGGGAACACCCGGACTTTTTTAAATCGCCCGAAGACCTCGCAGATTCCTATCAAAAATTTATAAAAAACATCAAAGTTGGAGGCAAGCTAATCATTTCCAAAAATGACCAAAAATTAGCATCAGTCCAAGAAGACACAACTGTTATAAACGTCGAGGATTTCAATATAAGTAATCTATCATTAATTGGAGATTTCAGAAGGGAAAATGCTAATTTTGCGCTCACAGTAGCAAAAACCCTGAATCTCGATTTAAAAAAGGCAACCCAATCAGTCATATCTTTTAAGGGGCTTGGAAGAAGGCTTGAGAAAAAGGGTGAGATAGGGCAAACGGTATTTTATGATGATTATGCAGTCCAACCATACACAATCAAAACCACGGCTAATGCTCTGGCAGCCAAATTTGGAAACAAAAAAGTTCTTTTGGTTCTCGAACCGCACATGCACTCTAGAATAAAAAGATTTTTTAGCGAATTTGTGTCGGCACTTGAATCGGTCCAGGCAGATATCTATATTACAGATGTTTTCACGGCTCGTGAAAAATCAGAAAATGAGAATATATCCAAAAGATTACAAGAATCACTTGGCCAAAAGGCAAAATATACAGGGTCTATAGAAAACACTGCACAAGTTGTAGCCAAAAACCTAAAAGATTATGATGTTGTTTTGTCAATGGGAGCAGGAGATGTATATAAACTGTACGACCTAACAAAAGTTAAAAATGGATAAATATCAAGAATTTAAAAACACCATTGGTCCTCTTAGGGTTTTTGAAAACGAACCTCTTTCCCGTCATACTTATTTTAAAATAGGTGGCCCGGCAAAGCTGTTTTTTGAGGCCAAAACAGCAGACGATTTCAAACAAGCTTTGGCCTTGGCTACTAAACTTGGCATTCCTTACATAGTTTTAGGAATGGGGGCAAATGTTTTAGTCTCGGATAATGGTTTTAGCGGTCTTGTCATTAAAAACAAAGTAGACGAAGTCAAATTGGTAGGCATCAAAGGCACACTGGGGAGAGACGGCAAAAGTATTAAAAGTGCCGTAGTTTGGGCAACTTCCGGAACCCTTATGAATCGGCTGGCAAGATTTACTATAGACGAAGGCTTGGAAGGCTTGGAATTTCTGCTGTCGGTTCCCGGTACAATTGGCGGGGGATTAAAAATTAATGCCCATTTCGAAGTTGAAAGGGAACAGTTTATTGGCAATAAACTCCAAACCGCGACTGTTTTTGATACCAAAAGCGGGGAAATTATAATACGCAAACAGGACTATTTTAATTTTGGATACGATTATTCTAAGCTCCAGGAGACGCAAGAAATTGTTCTCGACGCAACCTTTCGGCTGGATGTTGCCAAGAACAAGGAAGCGTTATGGCAAGCTGCTATGGATAACGTCAAAAGGAGAAACGAAGAGCAGCCAATCGGAATTGCTTGTTCAGGATGTGTTTTTAGAAACATCCAGCCCAAGGAGGCCATCCGACTTCAAACACCGCATTTAACAACATCTACAGGCTACATCATAGACAGTTTAGGTCTTAAAGGTGAAAAAATAGGTGGTGCGGAAATCTCCAGACATCACGCAAATTTCATCTTAAATACTCAAAATGCAACGGCTTCCGACGTGTTAGAATTGATTAAACTTATCAAAATTAAAGCCCAACAAAAGTACGGTTTAGACCTTAAAGAAGAGATTTTTTTAGTCGGTGACTTTTAAAAAATGGCAAAATTTCTAGTCGAAGGTAATAAAAAATTATCCGGAAAAATTCATGTAGCGGGCAATAAAAACTCCGTTTTGCCCCTGATGGCTGCCTGTATCTTAACCGCTGAAACTTGCGTAATCGAAAATGTTCCGGCGATATCAGACGTCTCAACTATGGCTAAACTCATGGAAATTTGTGGAGCAAAAATTCAAGGTGTCGGAACATCAACTCTTACCATAAATTGCCGTGAAATCAAAGCTGCTCCGCTTCCATCGGAATTGACCCAGAAATTAAGAGCCTCGGTTTTACTTGTTGCTCCGCTAGTTTCTCGTGTAGGTGAAGTAACCATGGGCTATCCTGGCGGCGATGTTATTGGCAGAAGGCCTCTGGACGCTCATTTTCAGATACTTGAAGCAATGGGTGCCAAAATAAAGTCCTCACATGAATCTTTCAAAGTTACAGCTCAAAAATTTACACCCGGTGAAATATTTTTAATGGAATCTTCAGTTACAGCAACTGAAAACGCGATTATGGCGGCAAGTTGCGCAAACGGCGAAACAGTCATTAAGCGGGCGGCTTCCGAACCTCATGTAGTCGATCTATGCAATTTTCTTTGCAAAATGGGGGCAAAAGTAGAAGGGATTGGCACAAACGTTTTGAAAATCACAGGCGCCGAAACACTGCTGGCAGCGGTTCATGCAGTGCGTCCAGACCATATTGAAGTCGGTACTTTTGCGATTCTGGGCGCTATAGCCTGCGAAAAACTCGAAATCGCACCAGTTATCAAGGAGGATTTGGACATGATTCTCCTGACACTTTCTAAGTTTAATGTCAACTACAAATTGGCAGGGGACAAGCTCACCATAACAAGCGGAAAACTGAAGGCAGTTGAAAAAGTCGTGACCGATGTTTGGCCTGGTTTCCCCACAGATTTAATGGCTCCCATGATTGTTTTGGCAACACAGGCCGAAGGTGTCACAATTCTTCATGACTGGATGTACGAGTCGCGCATGTTTTTTGTCGACAAGCTTCTTTCCATGGGTGCCAAAGTCGAAATTGCCGATCCTCATAGAGTTTTTGTCTATGGCCCAACAAAACTTCATGGAAGAAAACTCGACACGCCGGATATCCGTGCAGGGATTGCTCTGGTTATTGCCGCCCTGGCAGCAGACGGGAAAAGTGAAATCGCAAACTCCGAACTTATTGAGCGCGGTTACGAAAACATCGCCGAGAGGCTTTCTGAAATTGGCGCGGTAATTAAAAAATCAGCTTAAAACTTCAATTAGCGCGTCATTACAATTTGTTCATTAACGCTGCCTATTGTATAATTCCAAATTGCCTATAAAATGCCTCAGTCAGTCTATTTTGAAGTTGAAAATTGGAAAAAGCCATTACATATGGCAAAGGCAAGTCTTGCCAAGCTTTACTTGCAAATGTTGCCGAAAATTCAAGTGATTGGCATAACCGGAAGTGTTGGCAAAACCTTAACTCAAAACGCAGTCTTTAAAGTTTTATCCCAAAAATACAATTGCGTAGTGGGCGGTGAAAATTTAGACCCGACCTTTAGAATTCCACAAGCTATTTTGCATCTTAAACCATGGGACAACTTTTTGATCCTAGAATATGGGGTCGAACATCCGGGAGATATGGATTATTACTTGGATATCGCCAAACCGAATATTGCGGCAGTCACAAATATCGCTACTACTCACACAAAATACTTCAATAACACGACAGGCGTTTATGGAGAAAAATCAAAGCTAGTAAAAGCTCTTTCACCCTCGGGCTACGCGATCGTCAATGGCGATGACAAGTTAAGTTCAAAGCTAAAACAGGAAACCCGCGCCAAAGTTTTAGTTGTGGGGAAAGAGGGGAAAAATGGCGTGAAAATTTCCAATTTCAAACAGAATCTTGAAGGGTCAAGCTTTAGGATTCATTACAAAAGTCAGATGGTTCATGTTACTTGGAAAATTATCGGTCGTCATCAACTCCTTGCAGCATACATTGCAACAACGATTGGGATTTTAAACAACGTTACTCTCAAGCAAATCGCAACAGGACTTTCTCAAGTTAAACCACCGGAGCACAGGTTAAGCCAAATCGTTACAAAAAGCTCAAACATTATAGATGACACCTACAATTCATCTCCAAAAGCCGCAATAGAATCGTTAAATACTTTAAAAGAAATTGGCAAAGGCCTCAAGAAGATCGCTATTTTGGGTGAAATGAAAGATCTGGGCCAACTTTCCAAAAGAGCCCATCAAAAAGTGGGTGAAGCCGTTGCCAAAAACAGAATTAACGCTCTTATAACTGTTGGAGCACCTGCAGCTGAAATTGCCCTGTCAGCCAAAAAAAGCGGATTTAGCGGAAAAATCATAAATGTCACCAATACAAAAGAAGCTACAAAAGCCGCAAGGCCATATGTTGGCAAAAAAGCGCTGATTCTTATTAAAGGCTCACGCCATGCTCATTTGGAAAGGGTTGTTTTCGGACTACTTCACAAATCGACCCAAATTTCCTGCTACCACTGCGGCAAGCTAAAATAAGATATAATAAGATACAATGGTTCAAATTTTAGGCTTAATTTTGCTATCCTTTTTTACGATAAGCGTTCTCCTGGTCCCTTATATAAATCTCCTTTATCAAATTAAATTCATTCGCCAAAAACAAAAAACTAAAGATCTTTTTGAAGCAAGAACACCGATTTTTGATAGACTTCACGCCCACAAAGCCGGAACACCAGTTGGTGGCGGTGCCTTAATTATTTTTGTGGTCACATTTCTTTATTTGGTTATTTTTTACCTGTTTCCCTATTTAGGCATTACGCGAACTTCAGTTTATCCATATAAAAAGGAAATCGAGGTTTTACTTTTTACATTCCTTTCCTTTGGGGCGCTTGGTCTAGTAGATGATTTGAGAAAAACGTTTGGTTTTAAAAGAACCAAATTCTGGGGTTTAAGGTTTCGTTTTAAATTCATTGCCCAGTGGGTTCTTGCTCTCATTATTGCCTCCATGCTTTATTTTAGCCTTGGAATTTCCATCTTAAACATCCGTTTTTTTGACATTTTCAACTTAGGGCCATTTTATATTCCATTTGCTGCATTTATCATTGTTTCTTTCACAAACGCGGTTAATATCTCAGACGGTTTAGATGGGCTGGCGGCTGGCCTTTTAGTAATTTGTTTGATTGCCTTTCTTATTATGTCTGCCTCCATTCTAGATACAACCCTTTCCATTTTTTTGGGCCTCTGGATCGGGGCATTAATTGCTTTTCTCTACTTTAACATTTGGCCGGCCAGAATCATCTTGGGAGATGTTGGCGCTCTTTCTTTCGGTGCAACTTTGGCCGTTGCCGGACTTCTTCTGGGAAAGCCCTTGGGCCTTACCATAATTGGCGGAGTTTTTGTTTTGGAAGTCGCATCGTCTTTGATTCAAATTCTTTCCAAAAAGATCCGCAAGAAAAGAGTTTTTGAGGTTGCACCGCTTCATCTTTGGGTTCAACATAAAGGATGGCAGGAACCCAAAATCGTCTTCAGGTTTTGGCTAGCCCAGGTAATTTTTGCGCTATTTGGTTTGTGGCTCTCATTTTTTTAGATGCAAAGGAAAAAACCTATCGGTATATTTGACTCCGGTGTCGGTGGTTTATCAGTTCTTATAGAAATTAAAAAACTTCTTCCAAAAGAAAATTTAGTTTTTTTAGCAGACCAAAAAAATGTTCCGTACGGCCTAAAAACTCAAAAGCAGTTAGAAAAAATAACAGAAAATATTACTCGATTTTTACTTGGACATGATATAAAAATGCTGGTTATTGCCTGCAACACTGCCACTTGTTATTCGCTCTCTCACCTTAGAAAAACGTTTTCCATTCCAATAATCGGAGTTGTACCGGCCATAAAGCCGGCAGCTAAAAAGACCCAGAAAGGCAAAATTGCCGTTATGTCTACACCCGCCACCGCAAAAAGTTCCTATTTGAAAAAACTTGTAAAGGACCACGCTCCCACATCAAAAGTACTTAGAATTGGCTGTCACGGTTTGGAGGACCATGTTGAGGAATTGAATTACCAGGCAATTCGAAAAACGCTTCCTAAATTCGCAAAAAGAATTGAAAATTTCGGCGCAGACGTTTTGGTATTAGGCTGCACCCATTACCCACTCATAAAAGATGAAATTAAAAAAAATCTGAATCCAAAAATAAAAGTTATAGATTCGGGAAAAGCCGTCGCCCAAAGAGTGAAATTTATCCTCAACCAAAATAAAATTTCCTCAAAGGAAAAAATGTACGAAATCTATTACACTACGTCGGATACGGCTAAATTCTCCAAAGTCGCATCAACTCTTCTTGATACGGAAATTAAAGCCCAAAAAGCAGTATTTTAAAAATGCTAAAGTCCCAAAAAATTATAGTTTACGGTTTGGGCAAAGAAGGCGCAGCGGCTGCATTGTTTCTTTCCAAATCAAATGATGTCACCGCAATCGACGATAGAAAAAAATCTGACTTCGAAAACGATCTTCTTGACCGGCTGGAAAGTGCAAAAATCAAACTATATTTTCAAAACGAAAATCCGAAATCAGAAAAATTTGATTACATTTTGCGCTCCCCGGGTATCAGGCCGGATAACCCAAAAATAAAAGCCTACATTTTAAATGGAGCAAAACAAATCACTTCAACTGGCATTTTTTTTGAAGATTGTCCCGGGCAAATAATCGGTGTGACTGGCACCAAAGGCAAAGGCACAACCTCGACTTTAATTTATGAAATACTAAAAGCTTCAGGTGCGGATGCCCACATTGCCGGAAATATCGGCACGCCAATGCTTGAGGTTTTGCCCAAACTATCCCAAAAGAGCTTTGTCGTTTTAGAGCTTTCCAGTTTTCAGCTTATGGATCTTAAAAAAAGCCCCTATGTAGCAGTTGTTCTAATGGTTACCTCGGAACACTTGGATTGGCACAAAGACCACGCCGAATACTTACGGTCTAAACTGCCCATTATTTCCAGTCAGTCATCAAAGGATTTTGCCGTTATAAATTGGGACTATCCAAATTCTAAAGCGTTTGCAGCCTCAACTGATGCAAAAACAATTTCTTTTTCAACAATCGGAAAATCAGCCGATATTTACGTTGATGGTCAAAATATAATCTCAAACGTTAAATTGACAGGGCAAAAGATATTATCGATTGAAAAAATTAAATTGCCGGGACGGCACAATTTGCAAAATGTTTGTGCTGCAGTTGGTGCGGCTCAAGCCCTTGGCATCGAAAATCGCTTTATCCAAAAGGCAGCATACACATTTTCCGGTTTACCAAATCGCCTGGAGCTTATAGCCGAGATAAACGGCGTTTCTTATTACAACGATTCCTTTTCCACAACTCCGGAAACAACGATAGCTGCAATCGAAGCTTTCCAAAAACCCAAAGTGCTAATCCTTGGCGGTTCATCGAAAAAAGCTGATTTTTCAGACCTTGCCAAAACAATTGCCGACTCCTCGTCAATCCGTGCGTTAATCTTAATAGGTGCAGAAGCCAAAAGCATAAAAGACGCATTGGCAAAATATAAACTCAAGCCTCCGACATCGGAAGGCGCCAGAAACATGCAGCAAGCAATAGCCCAAACTCTCAAATTTTCAAAAGCAGGGGACGTTGTCCTTCTTTCTCCGGCCTGTGCTTCATTTGATATGTTCAAAAATTATCAGGATAGGGCCGAGCAATTTAAGATGGAAGTTTCAAAAATCAAAACGCCTCAATAAATGGACAACCAAAGAACCGTTTTAAAAGCTCAAAAAAGCGCTCTCGATTATCCTCTTCTTATAACCGGCGCAGCCCTTGTCATAATTGGGCTTATTGCCATCTATGATGCTTCAGTCGTTTCTGCTTTTCACGATTTCGGTGATAAATTTCACTACATAAAAAACCAGTTGGTATGGGCAACTTTAGGTTCCTTTAGCCTGGTATTTTTTAGTTTTTTTGATTACCATAAACTTGTAAAACTGGGGTCTCTGATTCTTGGTGCATCAATTATTCTTTTGGGCCTTGTTCTTATCCCGCACATCGGAACGGAAGCTTTAGGGGCCAGGCGCTGGATAAATATTGGATCATTTAACTTTCAGCCATCGGAATTTACCAAACTGGCAATTATTTTCTACGCAACGGCAATTATCTCCAAATTCGAACATTTCAAAATTACCCTTTACGACGCAGCCATTGTTTATTTTTTGCCCATAATGATTGCAGCTGGCTTGGTTTTTTTCCAACCGGATTTTGGAACGGACATCATCTTTTTAAGCTTGGCCCTTATCGTATACTTTGTCGGAAACGCTCCTATTTGGCATTTCCTTTTAAGTTTGCCGGTTTTGGTTTTAGGCGGGCTTTTTGTCATCATCACCGAACCTTATAGGCTTGAACGCTTGAAAGCATTTTTGGACCCGACTTACGATCCCAAAGGCGCTTCCTATCAGATCAACCAAATAATTATCGCCTTGGCAACCGGCGGTTTTTTAGGGGTGGGGCTTGGAGGCTCTCGGAGCAAATTTGAATTTATTCCCGAAGTCCAAAACGACGCAATTTTTGCTGTAATTGTTGAAGAATTGGGTTTTTTGGGCGCCTTAGTTCTTATTGGTCTATTTCTTTTTCTTTTAACCCGAGCCATAAAAATAGCCAGAAGCGCGCCCGATTTTATAGGCAAAGTTTTAGGAGCCGGGCTTGTGGGGCTTTTAGCATCGCAAATTTTTCTAAACTTGGCATCAAATGTGGCCCTAGTTCCTTTAACCGGAATTCCGCTTCCGTTTATATCCTACGGCGGCTCGTCTCTTTTTGTTACCTTAAGTGCACTTGGCATACTTTTAAATATCAAAAGGCAATCATGAAAAAAATCGTTGTAACGGGTGGCCACTTAACTCCAGCTTTGGCTCTTATTGAAAATCTTCAAAAGCAAAAAGATGTTGAAATTATTTTTTTCGGCAGAAAATATGCATCGGAAGGGGCGAAAGTAGAATCCGCAGAATATAAAATCATCAAGCAAAAAGATATTAAATTTGTGCAAATTACAACCGGTCGTCTCCAGCGAAAGTTTACACGCTACACTCCCAAATCTTTAGCCAAAGTTCCGGGCGGCTTCGCCCAAGCAATTTATCATCTTAAGCGGGAAAAACCGGCAGTTGTTGTTTCCTTCGGCGGCTACATTGGCTTACCGGTAATATTCACAGCAAAACTTCTGGGTATAAAAACCATAATTCACGAGCAGAGTGCAGTACCCGGGCTTGCCAATAGGCTGAGTGCCAAGATTTGCGACAAAATTTTCGTTTCTTTTCCAAAAACGGCAAAGTACTTTCCGGCCCAAAAAACTGAAGTTATCGGCAATTTAACAAGATCCGACGTCTATAAAAAGCAAGCGACTTCCAAAAAAATCAGCGATTTTCTGAAAAAATCAGAAAGCTTAATTTTTGTAACCGGCGGAAACCAGGGTTCCCATTTTATAAACGAGCTTATCTTCCAGAGCATTGAAAATCTGAAAAATTATCAAATCCTGCATCAGGTTGGAACTCTAAATTTCAAAGGTGATCTCGACAGGGCTTTGGAAAAATCAAATAGCAATTACTTGCCTGTCGACTATCTCACATCTTCAGATTTTGGCGCGAGCCTAAACTCAGCAAGAATTGTCATCTCGCGATCCGGTGCTAACACCGTCTGGGAACTGGCAACCTTATCCAAAGTTGCAATCTTAATCCCTCTTCCGATCTCAGCTGCCGGTGAGCAATATGAAAACGCCCAAATCCTAAAAGAAGCCGGATCGGCAATCGTCCTAAATCAAAAAGAAACAACTCCTCAAACTTTAATATCAACCATCGGCGAAATCGAAGCAAATTACCCCAAATTCCAAACATCTGCCAAAGCTCTTTCCACCAAAATGCCCAAAGATGCCGCGCAAAAACTTGCCGAGGCAGTTATCAGTTATACTTAAATTATGATAAAAAGCCTGCTTATCATTGTGGCTGTTGCCGCAGTCTTTCTTGTCTTGGCCAAATTTGCCTTCGAAGTTAAAACGATTGATCTCAAAGATCAGGATTCATGTCTAAAGCAAATTGATCTAAAAAAAGAATATATTGGCAAAAACTTGCTTCTTATAAATCCCAAAAAAGAACAAAATTCCTTAAAAGACAAAAATAGCTGTGTAGACGGCGTAGCAGTTGAGCGCAAATTTCCGATTACTTTGCAAATTACAGTCAAATCCAAAGTCCCCGTTGCCAAAATAGACGGCACGGAGCTCCTGGCAACATCAGACGGATTGTTGATAAAAAAGCAAATTACGGCAAATATTCCAACTATTTATCTTCCAAATTCGAAAAGTCTAAAAGAAAATGAAACCTTGCAAGATAAAACTGCAATTTTTGCGCTTCAAATTTCTTCTGGTCTTTTAAAATCCGATTTCACGCCTGCCTCCATTAGACTTATTGGATCAAACGATATAGCAGTTTACAGTACAAGTGGTATTATCGCCCTTTTTACGACTAATCAATCTGCGTCTGACCAGGTTGACTCTTTACAGTCTATAATGACTAAAGCTAAAATAGATGCGTCAAAAATTGAAAAAATCGATTTGAGATTCAACAAGCCGACAGTAGTTTTCAAATGACTCCATCTAAAAAAATCTCGTAATGCCAAAAGAAAAAGTTGTCGTTGGAATAGATATAGGTTCAACAAAAGTAACTACCATAATTGCAACTTTTCTTGACGATTCTACACCCAACATTATCGGAGTTTCATCAACGCAGGCCAAAGGCCTTCGAAAGGGGCAGGTGGTAGATATTGACGAAGCTGTAGCATCAATAACCAACTCACTGGAGGCCGCAGAGCGCATGGCAGGCTACTCGGTTGGCACTGCTTTTGTTTCCGTAGACGGTGTCAATATCGAGTCGCAAAACAGTAAAGGCGTAGTGGCGGTCGCCAATCCCCAAGGAGAAATAACAGAAGAAGATGTCGCAAGGGTAGTTGAAGCTGCCCGTGCAATTTCTCTGCCATCATCCCGAGAAATTCTCCACGTTATCCCAAGGTATTTTACGGTCGACTCTCAATCCGGCATCAAGGATCCTGTCGGCATGAACGGTGTGCGCCTGGAAGTTGAAACCCACATCGTAACCGGTGCCGCAACAGCCCTAAGAAACATTGCCAAATGCGTAAGCCAGGTAGGGGTGGATATAGACGGCATGGTTTTTTCGGGCCTTGCCTCCGCCTACTCAACTTTAACCGATACCGAACGCGAACTTGGTGTAATCCTTGTTGATTTCGGCGGCGGCACAACCGATATCTCGATTTTCATAGACGGCGCCCCGGCTCACTGTGCAGTACTTCCAGTCGGAGCCCGAAACGTCACCAACGATTTGGCAATCGGCATGCGCATTTCCCTGGATAGCGCCGAAAAAATTAAACTTGCACTTTCCAAGCCTCCCAAAATTGCAGTAGAACCGGACGAAGACGGTGAACCCAGGGACAAAAAGGAATCCGACACCTTAGACCTAGTCGGCATGGCAATCGAAGAAGACCTTCGCTCCGTTTCCAAAAAAACCTTATCGGACGGCATCATCAAACCGCGCCTTCGCGAAATCTTAAATATGGTCAAGCTCGAAATCCAAAAGACAAACCTTGCCGGCCTTACCCCATCCGGGGTAGTCATAACCGGTGGGGGAGCAGCAACATCTAATCTGGTGGAAATTGCCCGCCACGAACTGCAAATGCCCGTCCGACTCGGCATGCCCCAAGGCGCAAAAGGCTTAATTGACGAAATTGCCTCCCCCGCCTTTGCGGCAAGCTTGGGCCTCATTCTTTACGGATCCCAGTACCAGCAGGAAGACATCCGCCTGCCTCTAGTCGGAAGAATTGAAGTGAAAAATATCTTCTCCAAAGGTTTGGGGCTTATTAAGTCAATCCTTCCCTAGTGCGCTTGAAAATAAAGCCCTTCTGTGGTAAATTGTGACAGCTTTTAGTCACAGCTTTTAGCCGATAGCTTTTATGCTTATAAAACCAGACGTTAACAGGTTCGCCAAAATTAAAGTTTTAGGAATTGGCGGCGGCGGAACCAACGCCCTAAACTCCATGATCACCCAGGCACAAATTCAGGGGGTCGATTTCGTGGCGGTCAACACCGACCAGCAGCACCTTTTGGCATCTCACGCCCAAACAAAAGTGCAAATTGGCGATGGCCTCACCAAAGGGCTTGGAGCAGGAGCCGACCCGGATGTTGGCAAAAAAGCGGCAGAAGAGTCCCTCGAACACATAAAACAGGTAATCGGCGGAGCCGACATGGTCTTTATTACCTACGGCGCCGGCGGGGGAACGGGAACAGGTGCCGGTCCGGTTATTGCCGAGCTTGCCAAAAAACTCGGTGTCCTAACGGTTGCCGTAATCACCAAACCCTTTGGTTTTGAAGGCACCAAAAGAATGGTTGTTGCCGATGAAGGCATAGAAGTGCTTCGTAATAAAGTCGACACTTTAATCGTTATCCCTAACCAAAAGCTTTTGGAAGTAGTCGACAAAAACGTTTCACTTTTAGAAGCATTCAAACTCGCAGACTCCGTCCTTTCCCAGGGTGTCCAGGGCATTTCCGACATCATCGTTATGCCCGGTCTTATAAATGTCGACTTTGCCGATGTTAAGGCCATTATGACCGGTGCCGGATCAACCCTTATGGGAGTTGGTATTGCAACCGGCGAAAACCGCGCTTCAACAGCCGCCCGCCAGGCAATCGCCTCACCGCTTTTGGACGCCTCAATAGAAGGCGCACGCGGACTTCTCTTTAACATCACCGGCGGATCCGACATGACCATGAACGAGGTGGACGAAGCCGCCAAAGTCATAACCGGCATGGCCGACCCGGATGCCCAGATAATCTTCGGTGCGGCAATAGACGAAAAGCTAGTCGACCAAGTCAAAGTAACGGTTGTTGCAACCGGCTTTGACGAATCCCGCAGCCGCTACGCCCGCGTCGGCCCGATTCCTCAAGTCGAAACCCAGGACTTGTCTCAAGCTCAGCAATCCGATAGTGAAACTCCACCAGCATCAAACGGCGAAATGGACGAAGACGAATTCGACATTCCCACGTTCCTCCGCCAAATCAGATAATTACATGTCTATATCAATAGAAGCTTTGATAAAAATGAGGGAAGCCCTGGAAGAAGACCAGCAAAGAAGGCTGGCCGAGTTCTGTGCACGTGGACCGCAAGGTAATGTTATGCAAGAAACGCAGGTATTCTTCTTAAGTTATATGAACCCTACAGGTACAAAAATCGATTTACTCAACAACCTTATCGAAACTGCATCCAATCCTCCAGCCGAAGTGCCCGCAGCAACCCCCGAAGCTTAAAAAAAGTAAAACCGAAGCCGAGTCCTGACCCTTACGTTCCAAAAAGCAGATAAGATAAGGAAAATAATATTGACAAATTAAATTTTGGGCGGTATTATGCTTGAAATCACTTCAAGAAATGGATAATCCTACCAAAGCAGTCATAAATCTTAGAGAAGGAGTAATAGAACTTCAAGGAAGCGAAGCCTTTGTAACAAAATATTTAGATGAATTTAAAGCAAAAATTATCAAAGAAGAAAATCATACTTTAATATCAAGACACAATCAAGACGCTTCAAGCAAGCAGCCCGTGCACAAGAAGACAATCCAGAAGAAGCAGACAAGGGCACAAATCAAAGCGAAAACAAAAAACATCCAACCAGAAGATTTTGATATAGACGCCTCCAGTGATAAGAAAATACCCTCACTGAAAGCCTTTATTGATGAGAAAAAACCGGACGAAGCTGCCGCTTCTAGAATTGCAACGATTGGCTTTTATATTACTAAATTAAAAAAACTACAAAATTTTTCTGAGGGTAACATCGAATTTGCTTATTTAACACTCGACTGGAAAAGACCACTCCACATAAGACAATCTTGTATTGACGCCAAGAATAAGAAGCGTTTTCTCGAAGAAGATAATGATGATCCTGGGAAATGGAAGCTCTCAAGACTGGGAGAAATATTCGTAAATGAAAAGCTACCGCAGCAAGGGTAATGAAATAAGCGTAGACCTGAATTTTCTTCTAGAGAAAAAACCCGATTTTTACGAGTTAACCCAAAAGGAACAAATTAAGTATATTTGTTTTATTTACTATAAAAATACAAAAAATTCACCATTTAAGCAAAAAGACATTAAAGGGCTATTCCAAGAATTTAATTTGGTATCACCGTCACACTTTTCTGAGCATTTTGAAAGTTTTACAAAAGGAAAAGTTCCGTTACTTGTAAAAAAAACAAATGGATATGTTGTACACCCCTCATTGGACAAAGATCTTACACTTGAATTTTTCTCTGCCGAAAAAGCTGAAAATTTTAAAAAAGAAAAGAATACGAGTTTATTTAGTAAATACGATTTTCATCCAGCGATAAAAAAAGTTTCATTCAGGCAATTTCAGGATGGCTATTACAAGGAAGCAATTTTAAATGCTTTAGTAGAAGTCGTTGATCAAGTTAAAATTAAATCTGGGCACCCAAAAAATAATTCGGGTAAGGAATTAGACGGCGACGATTTGATGAATCAAGTTTTTGGTTGTGATAATCAACAACCGATTGTTAGTTTTAACGATCTAGCTACAAGCCTCGATAAGGCAGAGCAAAGGGGAATAATGTACCTATTTAAAGGAATTGTTGGAGTACGAGATAAAAAAGCACATCTAAATTTCATACAAAATGACCCTCTGAAAACAATTGAGTATTTATCGTTGGCAAGTCTCTTAATGAGACTATTAGATGAAAACTTAGCTGAGTCTTAAAGCTTTATAAACTCCATTTCTGCGCGCTTTGATATAATTCCACTGTGAATAAAACAAAAATCAACTCCTTGGAATTTGCCCAAAGAATGGGTGCTTATTCACACGGTTACACCGTAGATGTTGGGGATTCAAAGATTATTTTTACGACCGGACAGGTCGCATTAGACAAAGAAGGAAATGTAGTTCACCCAAACGATGCAGCCAAACAAGCAGAGTTTATTTTTGAAAGCCTTAATAAAATCTTAAACGAAGCAGGCGCTTCTTTAGATGACGCTGTGAAAGCAACAGTATATGTAACCGACATGAATGATTTTTCCAAAATTAGCGAAGTTCGGAATCAATATTTCAAAAATTCCGAACCGGTATCGACTTTAGTAGAAGTAAGCAAATTGGTCAAAGTTGGTTGTGTTTTAGAAATCGAAGTAATCGCCGTCGTAAAAAAGTAAATTCAGTCTCCTCAATTTCCGCGCCCGCGCTAGACTAAGTAGCTTGCGGCCATAATCATTTCGCCGCGGGGGTCGAAACCCATGTCAAGAATTCGATCTGCAATGCGGTAATTTAATTTTACAGTGCTTAAAAGAATGCCTTTAACAGGAGTGCCCCTTAATTCTGAAACTTGGGTCCCAATTCTTTCTAATCTTTCCCTGAATATTTCATTAAAGATCTCATTAGGCAATCTGCCTTCAGAAGCATTTCTCAAAGTGCTAACTTCACCGGTAAAACCATCCATGTCACGCGCTTTCCTGAAATAATCTCGTAAATCAACCGGTTTTCTAACGTGCGCAACATAAGCAAGGCCCTCTATATCACCTTCCATTGCTCTGTTTAACATTATTTTGCCATCCGAAACGGCTAAAGGTACCGAATCTTCAACTGTCGTTTTACCAGCCTGCTCTGCAATTGGCTGCTCGGCGAAAGTAGAATCGACCATAATAACTGGAAAAATAAACACGTTTGAAGCATATGCAGTTGTTTCCAATTGACTTCGAACAACCTCAGCCTCTACCTGGGCAACCTGTCTTCCTTTTAGCTCGGGAACAGTTGGTAGGTCAGTATTTCTTGGGTTGGAAGCAGTGTTCCTTTGGGAGGTGACATGGGGTGCGCCTTTCAAAACAACACCGCGAATAACATCGTATTCCGGCGCAACAGGCATTTCTCGGAAAGCAAGTTGGGCATTCCAATACTTTTCGTCGGGCCCGTATACCGTTCGGCCTTTATCGTCCTTTTTTATAACGAAACCCGGAATTTGTGGCTGTCCTTCTATATCTTTAGGCATGGTGGAAACTTTACTCTCGAACAGGCTCAATGTCAAATTCTAGCGTACAGTTTATCAATTTCCGCGCCCGCTAGCTAATAATTGACGCCTCGACCTGCCCGACAAAATACCAACATCTAAAAAATCCCGATCGTGAGGGCTTAGCCCTTCAAGGGAATTGACTAAGTCCTCATAGGCTTTTATGGAATCCGAAAGATCAGCGGCAGGGAAGTGCTCAAGCCCTACCTTTAACATAACTCCGAAGGTTCGAACAGGTGAGATTAAAGCCCTAGAAGGTACTGGGTAAGTACAGTGAGCGATAAAAGGGTCTACATCCACCAGATAAACATTTTCTTCACCCTCTCCAATCCTATGGCCGTACATAAATTGGTCAAACCTAAGGTCGGCAAGAAAAGTGGTGCGGTCGCGATTTTTGTCCCGGAAATATCCCGCCAAGCCCCGATAAAAAGCGTTAAGTTTGGCATCAGAAATATCTGTTGCGTCCATAAGCTGCTGTCCATGGATTCTATCCACAATTGTCATTATTCCGGCTGTAGTTCTAACTAATCTGATTTCCGGCACGTTAACCCCATAACTGGCAAGCTTTTTATGTTCGGCTTGGCCGCGCGCATAGTAGTCTGTATCAAACTCTTGGCCCAAAAACGGCATTCTTACTACAAAACGCGGCTCTGCCGCAAAACCCCTTACTTTAATGGTTCTTGGCAACGTGTCCAGAACCGGGGCTAAGAAAGGTAGCTTATCAATTTCAAGCATGTTGCGGATTATATCAAAATTTGAATATTACTAGTTTTCCTCGCGGGCCGCTTTTATTTTCTTAATCTCTTGGTTTAAATATGCTACTCTAGTAGGGTGTAAAACTACCGTTTCTCCAAAGCCAAGAGATTTGCCGTCTCTAGAAAAAAATTCACATTTTCCAAAAGACCAAGTCCCAGAAACTGCACCTTCCGGGGGAATCACACAACTGACAAGATCCACAAAAAATGGTTCTCTGCCCTGGTCGATTAAAGCTTCAAGATCCAAATCCTTACCGCCTTTAGCATCGCTCTGCTCAGCTCCAAACATAATTTGCGCAAATCTCTCCCTGGGTTTCAGCCGCTTTTTATTAGCAAGAAGTTCTGGCACTTGCCCAATTTTTAGGCTGTAATCATGTGCAGTGCCTTGGCTTGGCATTAACGCGGAACGTACATTAAATAAAAGCCCCTTCCTCTTTTTTGTATCCAGGGCCTGTAGAAATTCAACCCACGCTTCAGGTGTAAGTGGCAAAGAATCTATAGCTTCGACGCTTCTGCCTACCTCTGCTTTAATTTCTGCGGTATTTGGATTTTTATGCCTAATAGCATAATGATAAGCATATCGTACAGCTGTCTTTTCGGCTTTAATTGCGCGTTCGTCCCAAAGTATCAAAGAGGCCAGGGGAGTTTCGGGATCCAAAGTTGAAATAACTGCTCCTGCGGCACGTGCAAGTTCGTTTGTGATGATATGTTCGGAAGCTTCCTCTGGTACAGGTTTACCAGAATCCCTGTCTGTCATGCGCTGGATTGTACCACTCGATCCGAGCAATAGTCAAACTATGGGACAAAGAATTAGCCGATCTTAATAAGGACAACTCCTAAAATCATGATTGCGGTTGAAATCCAAACATGTTTTGGCGGTTTTTCCTTGAAAAAGACGATGCTCAAAATCAAAATAAAAAATATCTGAAGCCGTTTAACCGCCATCGCAAGTGCAACTGGTCCGCTTACAAATGAATAAAATACCAGAAAAGAAACTGCTAAAAACAGAAGGCTGTTTAACGCCAAAAGCCTAAAATTATTCTTTATTTCCACAAACCAAGTATCTTTCTGGCGCTTTATGAGAAATAGAAGTAAAAGGAAAGACATAGTTGTTTGCTCGAAAAGCATCACAATTACCGGACTATTCGGCTGCGAATTTGTAATGCCCATCTTGTCGAAAACAGAAGTAATGCTTCCGAGCATGATTGCAAAAATGTAAATCAGCGAAGATTTTGTGGTGAAAAGGATTTTAAAAGGTGCCAAAAAGCTTTCTTTTGCCATGTCCAAGTTTAAAAAATAAGAACCTACAACTATCGTCGATAATCCCAAAACCGGAATAGGCCTTAGCGTTTCGGACAAAAGAACCAGTCCAAAAATGTATGTAAAAAATCCTGCGAAAGCAGTCAGTGGAAAGACTTTAGAGACAAGGTTTTGCTTTAAAGTTTCATTAATAATCGTTTTTGCGAAAACAAAAGAAAACGCGGATCCAAAAACTCCGATAAAAAACAATTTGTTCAAGCTAGGAATTCCGCTAAAAAGTACAATCGCCAAAACAATGGGCAAAGTTAGCGCAAAAAGCGACCAGGTTAAAACGGCTGCGCTTACCCTATGGAGCAATTTTTTATTTAAAATAACGTCAAACGCACCCAAAATTGCCGACCCAAACGCAAACCAAAACCACATACTAAAAATTATAGCAATCGGATAAGCTAAAACCCAGTAAAATTAATAGCATCGCAATTTAAACCGTAGACTAAAACAAAAACTACAGATATAATAACTGCTCAATGACTAGGCTAAGCCCCAAACGCTTGCCTGCCCGAGTAGTAAAAAACAATAAAAAGAAATTTCTAAGATTCTACTCACGTTACACAACAGTTGTTAAAAAGCGTCCGGTAACATCTTTTCTTTTCGCACTGGGTCTGCTTCTTATAATAATCATAATCGGTGACTTGGCAGCCAGGCCCAAAAACATTCCAGCAGCCGAAGCACAGCCCAAAGTTGTCAAAGTTTTTTCTATCGGCAAGGCCCCGACCGTTACGGTTCAAGCTCAAATCCAAAAAGACGGAGTCATCAATATTGTTGCCCAAACACCGGGAATTGTCCAAAACATTGCCGTTAAAGAAGGCGATTCCGTTTCCCGAGGCACAAATCTTGTTTCCCTTTCTTCAAACTACCAGGGCGGCAACGCCGCGTCCCTTTCCAGGCAGCTTGCCGAGACTCAATACAATAATGTAAAAGAAACTTTCGACCAGCAAAAAGGCATAATCCAAAAGCAGCGTGATCTGGCAAACGCAAATGCCGACAATACAGATGAGCTTAGAAAAATTTCCGAGAAAAACCGCGACGACATAAGCTCCCTTATCAGTTTTAACAACGGGATACTGGATACACTAAATGCAAACCTTCAGAAGCTTAAAGACACCAATGTCGGCGGCGCAAACGATTCCCTAATTTTGGCAACACAACAGCAAATATCCTCGTTTTCCGCGGCAAATGCCCAACTTAACGCCCAGGAAAGAGGGCTCAGCTTTTCTACTAATACCGACAACCCTCCAACCAAACTGGCAAATATTACAAAAGACATGACTTTAGCCCAGCTCGATATTGCCGAAAAAGCGCTGGATCTTTCCAAAAAAATCTCCGAAATCCAGTTGCGCCTTGCCCAGGTAAACGAAGCCCAAATGTTTCCGGCATCACCTGCTTTTGGGGTAGTCCAAAAGGTAAATGTTCATGTTGGCCAGTCGGTAACACCTGGTACTTTGCTTGTTGTAATCTACTCCCAAGCAGGAAATGTAACAGCCAATGCAAAAGTCACACGCCTTATTGCCCAGTCAGTTTCCCAAATAGAAAACAGCGATCTTACGGTAGGCGACAAGACCTTTTCCCAAACGCCGACATTTGTTTCGACTCAGGCAACGGACGGCCAGCTTTACTCGGTGATTTACCAGATTCCCGAAGAGTTTCGCGACGCGGTTTCCAACCTGGGCTTTATCAAGGTTGAAATACCGATCTCAAGCTCCCTCACTAATTCCGTTATTCCCTATATACCTTTGGATTCTATCTACCAGACGCAGGAATCGGCCTACGTATATATTGTTCAAAACGAAAAAGCAGAGTCTAAAAAAGTAGATCTCGGGCAAGTTTTGGGTGGCAATGTCGAGATAAAATCAGGCCTTTCGGAAGGCGACCAGATCATCTTAAACAGGAACGTTGTAGCAGGGGATAGCGTAAAAATCGAAATATAAAACATGTACTATGCCGGATATAGCCAGAAGCCTCAAGACTCTAAAGTTCGATAGAAAGCTAAAGGATACTTTTACCGCCCGTTACCTTTCAAATCCAAGGTTAGTAATTCTAATTCTGCTTTTTATTGTAACTATTGGGATCACTTCCTTTTTGGCACTTCCCAGAAACCTTAATCCGTCTGTAAATATCCCGATTGTTTTTGTGCAGACAATTTTGCCCGGTGCCAACCCCGGCGACATTGAACAGTTGGTAACCGTTCCGCTGGAAGAACCAATACGTGCGGTTGAAAATGTTAAAACGGTCACATCTTCCTCGGTCCAGTCCGCCTCGGCAATCACCATAGAATTCCGCTCCGGAACCGATGTTGAAAAAGCCCGCTCCGATGTCCAGGCTGCAGTCCAGTCTGTGACAACTTTGCCTAAAGATGCGCAAACCCCAAAAGTCATGAAACTGGATTTTGAAAATACACCGGTTTTAATTTTCGACTTAACCACCCAAAAAGATGAAGGGTCGCTTTTCAGGTTTTCAAAGGATCTCGAAAAGAAGCTTAAAAATCTTTCACAGGTTTCAAGCGTTGCAATAAGCGGCTTGGAGCAAAGCGAAGTCCAAATAGAAATTAAACCCGAAGCCCTGTCTTCTTACAATATTAGCCCGCTTCAACTTATGCCTATAGTTCAATCGGCACTTAAAGCATATCCGCTTGGGGCAATCCAAACAGAAAACAGCAGTTTCCAGCTTTCAATTGACCCTCAGGTAACAACTGTCCAGGACATAAGAAACCTTAGGATAAACTTTCAGGGAACTAATATTGCGCTTGGTGATATTGCCAAAATAAGCGAACACTCTTCTCCGGGCCAAAGCGAATCTTACCTGCTTTACAAAAACGGCGAAAGAGAAAGGGCGGTCTCTTTCAGTGTTTTTAAAAGCAAATCCACAAACATCGACACTGCAGTTGCCAAATCGGAAGAGCTAATCGCAAAAGAACTTTCTAAAAACCCGCAGTTTAAGCGCTCAACCATCCTAAATACTTCGGAAGAAATAAATGACCAATTCGCCGAACTTCAAAAAGATTTCACAATAACAATTATTTTGGTCGTTTTGGTGTTATTTATTTTCCTTGGCACAAGGCAGGCTTTGGTTTCGGCGCTTTCAGCACCTTTAAGCTTTCTTATTACCTTTATCGTAATGCGCGCAACCGGAATAACCTTAAATTTCCTATCGCTCTTTTCCCTGATTCTGGCTCTCGGGCTTTTGGTCGACGACACCGTAGTTGTGATGAGTGCTATGACTTCCTATTACAAAACTGGTCGTTTTACACCGCTTCAAACCGGGCTTTTGGTCTGGCGCGATTTTCTAATTCCGGTTTTGACAACCACAATAACTACCATTTGGGCTTTTCTCCCGCTTCTTATGTCGTCCGGCATAATCGGTGAGTTTATTAAATCCATGCCCATTGTTGTTTCAACTGCGCTTGCGGCATCGTTTTTGGTCAGCATTTTCCTAACACTCCCGCTAATTATTATTTTGCTGGAAGGAAACTACCCAAGGCGCGTCAAAATTCTAGTAATTGCCACAATCGTAGTAGCGTTAATTGGATTTTTCGCCGTAATTATTCCTAAAAATATTTTTGGGCTTTTTGCAATCCTGGCTTTGGTTTTGTTTTTGTCTGTTACATCTGTTGTCAAAAATCAAATCATTGTCAAAGTAAAAACTAACTTCAAAAAATCCAAAATTGTTAAAAAAATAGATTTCTCGACAATAAACCACGGTATTTTGAGCTTTGACATAATCCATAAGCGCTACGTCACTATAATCGAGAGCGTATTAATCTCTAAAACAACGCGTTTTAAGGTAATCGGCATGGTTGTTATTTTGCTTATCTTCTCCGTCTCACTTCTGGTTTTTGGTTTCGTTAAAAATGAATTTTTCCCAAGGACCGATCAGGATACTATCTATATGACATTGGAACTTCCCCCCGGTACAAAACTGGATGTCGCGCGCCAAAAAACTGAAGCCGTCTTGGCGGATTTAAAAGATACCCCAGAGCTCAAATTCGCAACTGCCGATATTGGCAGGACTTTTTCGCAAATGGGTTCATCTGCCGCCGGCCAAAATAATGTACTTTTTACAATTAACTTAACAAAGCACAAGAAAAGACACATTGCCTCTTTTGATATTGCCCAAAAAGTTAGGCAGAAATTCGCAAATTACAAGGACGGGATAATAAAAGTGCAGGAAGTAAGTGGCGGCCCTTCCGCGGGTGCCGATGTCCAGATAAAACTTTTAGGCAGTGATCTTTCCGAGTTGGATAATTACGCGAATAAAGTAGAGGAATACCTAAAGACCCAAAACGGAGTGACAAATGTAGACAAAACTATAAAAGCCGGAACAAGCAAGCTGGTTTTTGTACCGGACACCACTCAGCTTGCCCAAAACCAAATCAGTATTGACCAGATTGCCCTATACCTGAGAACTTATGGAGCCGGTTTTTCCGTCGATAAAAATAAATTTGCAGGGGAAACAGAAAACAAAGATATTACCCTAAGGTTTAATTCCCAGACGGAAGACGCAAAATCCATTTATTCAATAAACATTCCGGCAAACGGTACAAGTGTGCCGTTTTCATCTCTCGGTAAGCTGATTCTGGAACCGAACCCAACCATCATTACCCGCGAAGACGGTAACAGAACAATCTCTGTTACGGCGTCTGTGCTTCCGGGGTACAATCCGCAGGCGATTAACGCAAAACTCGGCCAGTTTGCCGATTCGAAATTGAATCTCGCCGAAGGCTACAGCTGGAAAACAGGTGGCGCGAACGAGGAAAACCAGAAATCCGTCCAGTCTATTCTACAGGCAATGGTAATTTCTTTCCTTTTAATCGTCACAACTATGGTTTTGCAATTTGCCTCATTCAGGAGAGCTTTGATAGTCATGCTTGTTATTCCGCTTTCGGTATCCGGAGTTTTCATAATTTTTGCCCTCACCCACACAAGCCTTACATTCCCGGCGCTTGTAGGTGTCATGGCACTTTTTGGAATTGTCGTAAAAAATTCTATTTTGGTTGTGGATAAAATTGTCAAAAACCAAAACCAAAAAATGCCGCTTGTAAAAGCAATCAGTGATGCTTCCGCTTCGCGTCTTGAGCCAATCGCCCTAACGTCGCTTGCCGCGATTTTAGGTCTTATTCCAATTACCCTTTCCGATCCTCTTTGGCGCGGACTTGGTGGGGCAATAATCTCCGGTCTGACATTTTCCGGCACAATCATGCTCTTTTTCATACCGGTCGTTTATTACCAAATTTTCAAAGGTGAAACCAAAAGGTAAAAAAGCTGATTTATCTGTCAAAAGGTAGCTTTAATGCTTGGACAATCGGGCTTTTGGCTGCCCGCCTCAAAACTCCGTCCAGTCCTAACCTGGAAAGGGTGCGAACAATTGTTTCTCGCATCACAAATTTTCTTTCCGCAGAAGAGCGGGCAAATGTTTCCAAAAATCTTATATAATGGGGCCTGTTATATTCCGCACCAAGCACGTCTTCGGTACTGATTAAACGAACCTCGGCTTCTTGATAAGTTGCTACTCTCTTAAGATGCGTTCTGTTAGCTATACTTGCTATATTGCCCCAACCATTTCTATTTGCCAAATCTAAAAATAGTTCAACCTCGCCTTTTGTGTCCCCAACATCCGAAGCCCCTGTTTCTTTCGCCAAATCATCAAATGTAACAATGTCTACTGGATCCACGGATCGTTTAATAAGATTATCTTTCATCACAGCAGACAGTGTTGGTTTATCCTTGCCCCAAACATGGCCTATTCCCAGAAAAATCTTAGCTACTTCTCCTTCTCTATACATACTGGCAACAGCGGCCATTTGCATATGGCCTCGAAGCGATAAAACGTGCCTTTCCGGGTTGTAGGGGGACATATAAGAATGTACTAGTAGGGCGTCATATCTTTCAGTCATAAGAACGGCCATTATAGCAGAAAATTTCACTCTCCAATTTCTTTTTTATAAAATCCTTCACCCTGGCGCCTAAAACCCATCCTTAAAGCTGTGACATCGTATCTCATTTTGAAGCGTTCCACTTCATCTTTATTGGTATTATCCAACCCGAGGTTATATTTGCCCGGTAAGATATAAACCGGCCCTGCCTTACTTTTCTGGGCCCAGTCCACTACCAGCCCCACAAGAGCCCGCTCCCATTTTAATTTCGAAAGAGCATCCGTTGCTTCAGGAAAAGCAGCTTCGTTATCATAATTCCAAGTTCCAGGACCCTGCAGTTGGACAATCAGAGGTTTGTCTGGTTCGTAGTCGGTTTCAATCTCTTCATCAGCTAGCATAGACCGGTATTCAGAAGCAATTCTTGCAGTAGCGATGCTGGCAACGGCAATCCATAAAGGCCTATTTACCCCAGGTTTTTGATAACCCAAGGCAAATGAAAAATTTCCATCGACATTAAAATGGCCTTGTCCTTGAGATGTAATAGCCTGCCATCCTTTCGATAAAAAACTTAAAAGTACAAAGCGCCCATCGAGAATTACTCCACGTTTTGCAAAACCCCGAAGAAACTCATCTAAATCACCCCTAGTCATTTCTTCTGCGTATTGGCGCATGGAGTGTTCCATTTCCAAAGCAGCTTCTATGGATTGGCCATAATTTTCAGAAAGTAAATCTTTCATGGAGGCGTATTGTAACAGAATGGAAAGCATTTGATATAATCTTCCCTATGGTCGAAGCAACCGGAACACGCGGATCACAAACAAGTCCAGAGACTGGACCAGAAACCAAAACCCAATACCAGCCTTTTATTTTGGTTGTTGCCGGAGCGCCTTTGCACGGTAAAACTACGCTTGCAACGGAAATGGCTGCAAGATCAAATTTAGTTCGGCTTGATGTAGACGAAGCGAGAGCAAAACTTTTCCCGAATGCAGCTGGTAAGATGCTTTCTGAAGAGCAAGAAAGGGATATTATGCTTGCGTCCTACGAGGCTGTTCACGAACAGGCTCAAAGTATTGTCGGTCAGGGTAAACCTGTTGTTATCGCGGCAGCGTACACGAGATCTACCTATCATGAAATGCTTAGAGATGTTGTTAAAAAAGCCGGAGTCCCATTGAAATTTATTCTTTTGGAATGTACAGAAGAAGAGGCATTGGCAAGGCTAACCAGGCGAAATGGCCAAGGAAGCCTTTCGAATGTGACAAATCCCGATCAGTATAGAGCCATCAGGGCTCGGTATGAAATTATGTCCCAGGCAATTCTTGTAAACTCAACCCATCTCGAAACCTCTGTACAAGCAACAAGAAAGCTTGTCGGAGCGCACGAAATAAAACCTATAGTTGATTAAATACCCATATTTTTGATATAATTTCGCGCTATGAGAGAATTCGAAAGATTTCGCTTGACCGTCAAGGAACCAGCCTTAAGAGATTATTCAAGATCGGCTGCAAGAAGAGCCCAAAACTCTCATCTAGAAGAGCCGTCGGACGACGATCTTTTTAGGATACAAAATGCTGCAGACGGCGTCGGAGAGCTAAATTTTACAGCTTCAATTTTTGAAGATTCCCAAAAAGCGCAAGATGTACATCAACAAAAAAGCTCAAATCCCGAAGATCCGTTCCCATATTTAAGTGCCGAAGAAAGGGTAGTAATGGATTTTTTCGTCTCTCTCCCTCACGGTATGACCCAAAGAAGAAAAGAGATGTTACTAAAAAGTATCCAAAGAAAACTGGAAGAGGCCCAAATTGAAAGAGAAGAGGATGAAGCCGGTGCTCGCAGGCAAGTACCTTTTGGGAAATTAGATCAGCAATCAGTTGCCATGCGCTTGGAAAGAAGAAATCACTATCAGGCACTAGAGGATCAGTTCAAAAAAGACAAAGAAGAAAGAGAAAAACGAGAGCGAAAGATTGCCCCGCAAATTAAACCAAAGGAGCTAAAGCCTAATAAGAAGAAGGTACGTTCCCAAAATCGCGTCAATCACCCAAGAAAGTCCCAGCCAGTAAAACCTCATCCCAGAAAAAGATTGACATCAAAAGAACTCGAAGCGATCTTAGCCTTTATTGAATCGTCCAACCAAACTCAAGTAGCCTAATCCAAACATCCACTGATTCTTCAGTAGCAGGTGTTATTCGAAACATGAAGGGTTAGGGTTCCTTCTTTGGTAGAGAAGCATTGTTTCCTTTTCCAAACTGAAACATAAGTGCCGGACTGGCAATTAGGCTTACACACCGTAACCTCATATGCAGTGGAGGGTTGTATTTTATTGTTGTAAGAATTTAATAAAAGAGGGAGTTTATCATCAGACCCTCCTTCTGAGCGCACAACGATACAGGAATCACTTTCGCAACCAGCAGTTCGGACTTCGAGATATTCAATTGGAAGAGGGGGATCCGGCTGTCCAGTCGGTAGCGGAGAGTGTGTTAAGGAATATGCTAAATATTCCGTATAATTTAACCCAGCACGCAGTAAAAAAAATAAAACTAAAATTGCTATTGTTGCTCCGACTGAAATAAAAGCAATTGATAAACCGGAAAATTTTCTTTGGCCAGCTTCAGTATGAATTGTTTGGCTCGGCTGAATGCTTGGATATTTTGTTTTGTAAATAAAGAAAAGTTGGGCGATGCTTAACGCCACTGGCGGAAGGCCAAATATTAAAGCAAATTCGCCACCCTCAGACGCAGTAAATCCTAGATAAATGGTATACAATCCTGAAAAAAATACTAAAAAAGTCAAACCTTGTATTATTTGCACATTTTGAAAAATAGGGTTTAAAACATTTAGCCATTTAGCCCTAAAAGAATTTTTAATTATAATTGTTATTGCAACAAAGACGACTATAAAGAAGAAAATAGTCCCGAAAACACGGCTCCAAACCGAAAAAACTCCAAATATAAGTTGCGGGATAGCATAGGCAAAAAGGCTTGTAGCAAGAAGGCCTAGTGCGAGTGGCAAAGTTTGCATTACTACAACAATCTTAGCACTAATTTTATTTGGTGCCAAAACTGTTCCTCTTACAGCTTTCATGCTTTTTTTTGATAAAGCCTTCATATGCTTGCTGTAGCCTATATTCAATATGAAAACAAGCATAGTTGTCCCTGCCTATAACGAGGTTGGCAACATTGAATCACTAATCTACCGTATCGCCAAAAGCGCTCACGATAATCTATACGAAATAATTGTTATAGACGACCACTCAGAAGACGGTACCTGGGAAAAACTTAAAGAACTTAGATCCCGTTTTCCACTTAAAGCAGCCAAAAAAATTGGCAAAAAGGGAAAAGCTTACTCGCTTTTTGAGGGCTTGGACCAGGCAACAGGAGACAATCTTGCAATAATCGACGCCGACCTGCAATATCCTCCGGAAGAAATTTTTCCAATCGTAGACGAAATGCAAAATCAAGGGTCGGACGTTGTTGTTGCCAATAGAAGAACCTACCAAGATTCCGTAAAACGAAAAGTCTTATCTGAAGTTTTTAAAACAGTTTTTGGCCGAATTTTATTCGGCATAAACGAAGATATTCAATCCGGACTTAAAGTTTTTAAAAGGGAAGTTTACGACACCGTCCGTTTTAAACCAAAATCCAAGTGGTCTTTTGATTTGGAATTTTTGCAAAGGGCGAAAAAAGCCGGCTACAAGCTTAAAGGCCATGATATTGTCTTTTTGAGGCGTCGTTTTGGAAAATCCAAAGTTAACAGCATTGCGTCATCAATAGAGTTGGCACTAAACGCACTTTTTCTAAGACTAAAAAGTATTGGTCCTCAGACAATTTTCCCTAAAGGATCATTCATGGAATTTGCAGGCATTGGTTATAAGGGTAAAAAATATGTGACGCATTCCACGTTGAGTCAACAAGAATCTGCCCTCAGAAACTTAAATTCCTGGCAAAAAATTGCCATATTTACATCGGCAATTTTTTTTTATGGGCGCTCGAAATAAACCCTCTTTTAACTCTGCAAATAACAATCGGCATCTTAAGCATAATCTACTTTATAGACTCAGCCTTCAATTTCTTTTTAGTAGTAAGGACCCTTCGGGAAACGGTAACGGTTAAAATCCCTGATGATCAAATAGCCGCTCTTCAGGATGAAAATTTGCCCATTTACACCATTTTATGCCCTCTGTACCACGAGGCTCATGTAATTCCTAAGTTTGTAGATGCTATGTCGAAGCTAAGCTGGAATAAAAAGCGCCTGGAGGTGATTTTGCTCTTGGAAGAGGATGACGCTGAGGCGCAGCAAGTAACCAAAATACTTAATCTACCGTCTTATGTGCGCGTGGAGATTGTTCCCAAATCCCAGCCAAAAACCAAACCTAAAGCCTGCAATTGGGGTCTTACCAAAAGTCACGGAAAATACTTGGTTGTCTACGACGCGGAAGACGAACCGGAACCCCTGCAGCTAAAAAAATCCTATTTAGCTTTTTTGCAAGTTCCGGCAAATGTTATTTGCCTTCAGGCTAAATTAAATTACTACAACCCAAACGAGAATCTGCTCACTAAAATCTTTACAGCCGAATATTCACTTTGGTTCGACGTAATCCTGGCCGGCCTTCAAAGTTTGAACACTTGTATTCCTCTTGGGGGAACCAGCAATCACTTTAGGACAGAAGATCTGCGTCACCTAAAAGGATGGGATGCATTTAACGTCACAGAAGATGCCGATTTGGGGATGCGGCTTTTTAAAAAAGGTTTTAAAACGGCAATAATCGACTCTACAACTCTCGAAGAAGCAAACAGTCGCCTAAAAAATTGGATGCGCCAACGCTCACGCTGGATAAAAGGCTATATGCAAACATACCTTGTCCACAACCGGCATCCTGTTAAACTCTTCAAAGAACAAGGTCTTCACGGTCTTCTTTTTCAACTCATCTTAGGCGGCAAAATTGCTTTTATCTACATCAACCCGTTTCTTTGGATAGCAACAATTGCTTATTTTGCGCTAAATAGCCTAGTCGGGCCGACGATTCAAATTCTTTACCCCGGCTATATTTTCTATATTGCCTTCGCCTCATTGGTTTTTGGCAATTTCACTTATCTTTATTACTATATGATCGGTCTTGCCGAACGGGATCATTGGTCGCTTCTCAAGTACGTAATCTTTGTTCCTGTATATTGGCTTTTGGTAAGCCTTGCCGCGCTTCTTGCTATAGAGCAGTTAGTTTTCAAACCGCACCACTGGGAAAAGACTATACATGGGATAAATATTTTGGAATCGCAAAAACGAATAGCTATTAAAACGCCCGTCGTTCCTGTTGCCCCAATCGCCCTAAAGCCCCCAGATTTAAAACCGGAAATAAGCCCACGGGAATTAATTTTGGAGCGAATAGAAAAGAAACTTATCATGCAAACCGAAAAGCTTGCAATAAGCTAAGGATTTTATGCGATTTTCATTACTATTTAGACTCAACAACATATTGGAAAAAAATGGCACGAAAATTATCACTCTTTGTCTTAGTCTTATATCAATTGCATCTTTTTTTTACTTTTACCAACAAAATTTAGGCCTTGCCTATAACGATGCCAGGTCACATTTGGATATCGGAAGAAGGGTAGTCGAGGGTCTCAAGCCCGGCCTTGCTCAGCTTGGATCTGTCTGGTTACCGCTTCCGCATTTTTTAATGATTGCCACTATATGGAATAGTGCCATGTGGCATTCCGGCCTAGCGGGGGCAATAAATTCAATGATTTCCTACGTTGCCACCGGAATTTACATTTGGCTCATTTTAAAAAAGCTAAAAGTTGGCCCCGCCTGGCGCTTTTTGGGTGTTGGGGCATTTGCCCTAAATGCAAACATCCTTTACCTTCAGTCAACGGCAATGACGGAAGTGCTTCTTCTTTTAACCTTAACTGCAGCAATTTATGAGCTTATTTGCTGGTCAGATAACCTAAAGCGCTATAGCATGATAAAAGCCGCCTTCTGGATTATGCTCTCAACGCTCATTAGGTATGAAGGCTGGTTCCTTTTTATTGTTGCCGCGGCGGTGATCTATGTCGTTACCCTAAAAAGAAAAGGCAAAAAAGAAGCAGAAGGAACAACAATCCTCTTCTCCACATTAGCCGGATTTGGAATCTTGTTGTGGTTTGTTTGGAACAAAATGATTTTTGGGGATTTCTTGTATTTTGCATTTGGACCCTATAGCGCCCATGCTCAGCAAAAACAGCTTCAGGCAGCAGGCGATCTTCTTACAAAAGGCAACATACTCTTTTCGCTGAATATTTATTCTTTGGCCAGTTATTTTACAATTGGTGCGATTGTTCTGGCAGCCGGATTTTTAGGATCTATACTTATTTTTTTTGATACTAACTTAAAAACCCGCCTTAAAATAATTTCCGTAATTCTTCTTACGTCTCCCATTGTTTTCAACATTCTTGCGCTTTTTATGGGGCATTCAGTTTTATTTATTGAAGGCATAAACGGAAAATCTTGGTTTAATGTCCGCTACGGCGTCATGGCCCTTCCGGCAGCGGCCGTTTTCGGTGCCTATTTTGCCAGCCAATCAAGGGCACTAAAGGTTATCGTTTTAGGACTTATCCTGGCTGCCAGCATTTTTCCGCTTTCCGATTTAAGAAAATCGGTTACTGTAGAAGACGCCCTTTACGGTTCAAGCGGCAAAGATGTAAGCCAAATTGCCGGCTGGTTAAAAAATAATGTCAAAGACAAAAACGCCAGAGTTTTGGTCTCGGCTGCATCACACGACGCGGTAATTTTCTCCTCGGGTCTTCCAATGAGCCAGATAATTCATGAAGGAACAGGCCCGTTTTGGGATGCCTCAACCACTAATCCGGACCACTGGGCAAAATACATTGTGATGAGAACTTACGACGTTAACGATTCCACGTTTAAGCTTTTGGAAAACAACAAAGCTGCGCTTTCCAAATACGATTTAGTCTATAAAGGGAATTTTGCAGATATTTATGAGCTTAAAAGCCAGTACAATTCCGGTCTTTCCACGAACTTCACTCTCACGGCTTTTGAGAACGAAAACGTCAGAAAAGTAGAAGATGCCAAAATTTCAAATATTTTCCGTTTTTAGGTTATTTCCCCATCTTGTTATTAAAATTTTCCCGATATAAACTGACCCTTCCTGTTTTTGAAGGAGGTGATAAAAAATGATTAAATCTCAAGAAAGTATTTTGCTGTCTTGCGAAAATTCCCAAAAATTAGCCAAATTTTACGAAGAAAAAGTAGGCCTTAAGCTAACTTCCGAATTCGAAATGGGGGACAATGCCGAAAAAGGTTATTACTTCGAAAGTGTAAAACTTTACATTAACCAGCATTCAGAGGTGAAAGGGAAAAATTCCCAACCCCAAAGGTACATGATTAATTTTGAAACCGACGATATTGAAGCAGAGGTTAAAAGGCTTGATTCGGCTGGAATTAAAAAAATTCAGGACATTTACCATGTCGAAGGCTACGGGTTAATCGCAACTTACGAAGACGTAGACGGAAATTACTTTCAAGTAGTCCAAGTTAGGGCTTCTTGACGTTTTTGTTAAATAGGCGATAATAAAATTGATAGATTGGAGGTGACATAAATGGACAAAAAGTTCAAAGAGTGCATGAAGCCTCATTACATAGCTCATTCTATCTCCGGTCTCGGGGTTGGTCTTATTCTGGTTGGTTTAATTCATCTTTCCGGCTCAGCAGCTCTAGTTTTGGGTATTGTTGCTCTTGTAGTCGGTATTGTTTACGATTATTCGGTAAACAAAGGCTAATCAAACCTTTATTGCGCTTTGATTTGCAAGGGCTGATAGAACTTTCCTATAGAGATTTTTAACAATCAGCTGCTGTTGTATGCCCATCTTAGTGTAATAATCAACACCAGGTGTTGAGTTAATTTCTATTACTGTATAATCACGAACTAGTTGGTCAATTGGATCAGGTGTAATAACATCTACGCCACAAAATCTTAGACCCATGTCGGAAGTTAGTCTAATTGCGACTTCTTTAATGCACTCATCAATTTGATCTGTTACATCCTCAGCGTCCCCACCACTTGAGAGGTTTGCGTTATCCAAAAGATACACACTTTCTCCTTTGCCGGGCACTGAACTCATTCCAAGCTGCGAATTGCTGAGTTTGGCTTGTATTCTTCTATCACGAATATTGATTTTTGTATCCCTTCCATCAACTGAAAATTGTTCTTGCTTTCTAGCTAAAAGATCAAAAATGGTGGATTCACCGTCACCCACTACAGCAAGTGGGGTGCGTCTATAGGCTGCTATTACTTCATCATCTAAAACAAGTATTCGATAATCCGCACCTGCGATGGGCCTTTGTACTAGAACAACTTTGTCATAATTAAAAACTGTTTCAACGGCCTCAAAAAATTCTTGTTCCCCATGGACTTTTTGCACTCCACGCCCCTGGCTTCTGCTGTTTGGTTTAACTATAACCGGAAACCTTAACTTTAAAGCGTAATCATAAGCGGCCGCTTTATTTAAATCAGAGCCCAACCATTCACAAGTTCTGTCTGAATAAAAAGCACGTCCTTCCGGAACGGGGTATCCCAAACTCTCCATAAAATAAGCTGCATAGTCCTTATCCCTTGCCACCTCGGATGCGCCCAACGTATTTAGATCAAATATTGTTCCCCTAAAGTAAAATCTTCTGCCATCGGGCGCCGTCAGTTGTCCAGCCCTACCATATACCGGGTCAAGAGAGACCCTAAACCCAAACTCCGGAGCAGTTTCCAAGATAATTGAAGACACACTCGACGGTATTTCAGGCGGCCTACTACCATAATTTGTTTCGAGACGATTCATAAAAACGGATTATACATTCAGAGTATCTCTTAGGCAATTCTTAATCCACAACGCTGCAGTTGTTTTTTAAGCGCCCCTGGCATTAAAATCATCGGCGTATGATTCTGATTCTGACCACCACAGACAAAAAGCTTGTTGCCAAGAAAATTGCCAAGGCACTTTTGGATAAAAAACTTGTCGCCTGTGCAAGTATAATCCCGATGGAATCTTCCTACTGGTGGAAGGGCAAAATCGTCAACGCAAAAGAATATCAGCTTATCCTAAAAACGAAAGCACAAAATTTCGCAAAAATCGAAAAAGAAATAAAAAAACTGCACAATTACACAATTCCAGAAATAATCGCAATTGATATCCAACAAGTCGGCAAGGATTATCTAAAGTGGATGAAAAGGGTAATAGCTTAGGCGGTTGACACTATAGGTTTACTCTTGATACAATTTCAGTTTGATATGAGTTGTGGAAAAGAGAGACGCCAATTAGAAATGCTTACTAAAATTCTTCCGGAATGGCACACGGATTACTATTACGCTGTTCAGACAAGAATTGATCTTGCGGCTCACTGCCCGAACAGACCTTCTATGCATGCCCGAAATTTGGCAACGGAATTTAATCCTGGCGCGACCAAAGAAGAGATCAGAGCACGCAAAGCTAGAACTTATGCAATTAATGACAGAAGGGCCAAGGGTGTTATATCTCGCCATAAAAAAGCTTTGGAGCGTTATGCGCAAAGACAAGCCGAACAAGATCATTGCCCCGCAAAAAGCGAGTGATTTATCGCAAGTCTTTCCGCAGTTAAATTTGCTACATTGGGCAAATGTTTTCAGGAAGCTATGGGGTCATTGACCGTCACTACTAAGTCTTTTTACCAGAGCCTTAAAAATCGGGTCTTCGCGCCCGGAAAATATAGGTTCTTCAGGTATATTGGCACCGGAACGTTTATGATTTCCTCCGCATCTGTTAGCACCAACACCAGCCCTAACATCATGAAGTGCTAAGGTTAATAAAAATCTAAACACCAAAGGGCTGGGATCGGCCGGATCCACAAGAGCTGTAGCCCTCGCAATAACTTCAAGTTGTTCCTCTGGCGTCATAGTATGGCTGCCATTAAATTCAATAGTGGTTTGTTTGAGAAGTTCAATGTATGGATCGCGTTCTAGACCAGAACTCTCACAGCCAGCATTTAACCGGGCATCAAATTCCATGTTGCAAAGATTATCTTGCAGTTAAACGAATGTCAACCCGTGCTAATCAAAAACCAACCCATAGTTTGACTTTTTTTACAAAATATTGTTATATTTTGCATCATGAATGAGGCTCCATCAGCATTTTTAGACCATTTGCCGGACGCATATCTCGAGTTTGCCCAAGAAGAAGATATGGCTTTAACACGCGTTAAAGATGCAAGAACTGAATCTGAGAAAGCACTATATGAAGCGCTTCACAGCGTCATGATTGCCCTAGGTTTACCTTCTAGGAAAGAATTACAGCAACAAGGTGTTACTGAATGGAGATATGCTATTGAGACTTTTTTCGACCCTCACGACGATTATTTTGATCAGTATAATTACGATCCCTGCCAAAAACCAAACGATAGAATAGAAGTCCCCGACGTAAAAGATCTCCACAAATGCATAGTTGTTGCCTTGGACGATCCTCTAATTCACGCGGTAAGGGCAAAAATTATAGTGGAAGAAGGTAGTGAAGGAAATATTGGAAAAAGCTTTGGTAAATGCACAAAAGTATATTTAGGAGGAAAAATTGTTGACTCAAGAGAAATTGATGTGGCCAAAATTGTAGGAATAACAAGATCAGGTCAAATAGAAGAAGCGCAAAATTCCGGAAGACCCTTAATTTACGACAGACAAGGCAGGCCGAGGTGTTTTAAGGAAAATTCTGCACACGTTTTCTTAATGGATCCAAGATTTTATGACGCACAAGGGAGCTATTTTTCTGAAGAACCCGAAAAACAAGATCTGAACCCGCAAAACTATTGAAGGTTATTTCGCTTGAAGCGAAAGTTTTCTTCTGCCATAATTAGACCTATCTTATGGCACATAAATTTAAGGCTGTTTCGCCTCAGGTAAATTTCCCGGAACTTGAGGAAAAAATCCTAAAATATTGGCAGGAAAATAAGATTTTTGAAAAATCTTTGGCCAAAAACCCAAAATCAAATTCCTGGACTTTTTTAGACGGGCCACCTTTTATAACCGGCCTTCCGCATTATGGAAGCCTTCTTTCATCGATCCCAAAAGACGTTTTCCCGCGCTATAAAACCATGAAAGGTTACTATGTCCGTCGTGTTTGGGGTTGGGATTGTCACGGGCTTCCTGCCGAAAATAAGGTGGAAGAAAAACTCGGCATCAAGCGCAAAAAAGATATTGAGCAAAAAATTGGTGTCAAAAAATTCATCGACGAGTGCAAACTTTACGTTAACAAAACTTCCGAAGAATGGGATTGGTACATAAACCACATAGGCCGCTGGGTTGATTTTAAAAACGCCTACCGCACGATGGACCTTCCTTATATGGAATCTGTCATGTGGGTTTTTAAACAGATGTTCGACAAAGGTTATATCTACAAAGGCCTCCGAGTTTCGCTTTTTTGTCCCCACTGCTCGACTCCAATTTCCAATTTTGAAGTCGCGATGGATGCCGACAACTACAAAGTTTTAACAGAACCGGCAAACACTTATAAATACCAGCTTCAAGACGAAAAAGATACCTACTTTTTGGCCTGGTCCACAACACCTTGGAACAAAATCGCAACGCCTGCTTTAGCGGTTAACCCAAAACTCACCTACGTTAAGATCAAACAAGGCAGCGAAAATTTCATTTTGGCAGAGTCAACTTTGAAAATGCTGAGAAAAGCTTACAAAATAATCGAAAAGATAAAAGGTAAAGATTTAGTCGGCAAAAAATTTGTCCCACATTATGATTTCTACAAAATAGAACCAGGTAAAAACGCTTTTGTTGTAATCCCGGGTGATTTCGTAACTGCAGACGAAGGAACGGGCATTGTCACAATCGCAGCTTACGGTGAAGATGACCTTAAAGCCATGCAAGAAAATAATATCCAAATTGTTTTGCATGTCGACGAAGAAGGGATATTAAAAAAAGGCGTTCCCTGGGAGGGCGAATATTACCTCAAAACCAATAAACTTGTTAACGAAGATCTAGAAAAACGCGGCCTAATGTATAAGGAAGAACCCTACACACATACAGTGCCGACATGCTGGCGCTGCCAAACCCGTTTGTTTTACGCCCCACAAGACGCTTGGTACGTAAATGTCCAAAAATTAAAAGCCCAAATGAAAAAAACGAATGAGGAAGTTAATTGGATTCCTAAGCATTTTAAATTCGGCAGGTATTTAAAAAGCTTGGAAAATGCCCCCGATTGGTGCATTTCCAGAAGCCGCTATTGGGGTTCTCCGGTTCCGGTTTGGGAATGCGAAAAATGCGCTGAAAAAATAGTTCCTGGTTCAATTGCCGAGTTGGAAAAGCTTTCTGGCCAAAAAATAAAAGATTTGCATAAACCGGAAATAGATAGCGTCACCCTAACTTGTCCAAAGTGTAAATCCAAAGCAAAGCGGGTCACAGAAGTTTTGGACAGTTGGATAGAAGCGGGGTCGGCTCCTTATGCGGAACGACATTTTCCCTTTGATAAGATGGAACTTGCCGAGTTTTTCCCTCCGGATTTCATAACCGAATACACTGGTCAAATCCGCGCCTGGTTTTATGTACTGCACGTCATATCGACTGCCATTTTCGACTCATTAGCCTACAAAAACGTTTTGGTTTCAGGAGTAATTTTGGGAACAGACGGCAGAAAAATGAGCAAAAATTACGGAAATTATCCTGACCCTAAAGAAATGCTTCAAAAATATGGAGGTGACGCGTTAAGGCTTTACCTTTTGGGAAGCCCTGTGATGCGCGGCGAAGACATCCGCATTTCTGAAACCGCATACCGCGACCAGGTTAGAGGACTCCTTCTAATCCTTTGGAACATTTATAACTTTTTTATAACTTACGCCACTATCGACAATTGGCAGCCGGGCGCATCAACCACTCCAAAAAATATCTTAGACAAATGGGTCCTCTCGCGACTTAGTGGAAACCTAAAAAACATCATGGAAAAAGGCTACGAAAAATACGACACACCGGAAATCGTCAATCAGTTCAGCGTTATGATGAACGACCTTTCACTTTGGTATGTCAGAAGGTCACGCGACCGGGTAGGTCCAACCGCCAAAGACCAAAACGACAAAAACGATGCTCACCAAACTCTTTGGAAAGTTTTAGTCGAGTACTCCAAAGCCCTTGCGCCACTTATCCCATTTGTAACGGATGAAATATACACAAACTTAACAGGCGATTTGTCGGTTCACTTATCCAGCTGGCCTGAATCGGATGCTCAATTCAAAGATCCGGACCTAGAAGTCGGAATGCAAAATGCCATGTCTCTTGCATCGGCAATTCATGCTTTCAGAAAAATTAACGGTCCAAATGTTAGAACACCGCTGAAAAAGGTGCAATATAAAGGACCGGAAAAAATTACGGAAGAAATTTTAAAAATCGTCAAAGACGAAACTAATATTTACGAATTAGTCTATGAGAGTAAAGCAAAGGATTTTCAAATATCTGCTGATTCATCTGTCAAAAATCATGATCTTATTGCAGGCCAGGCCAGAGAGATTATCCGTCAAATCCAGCAAGCCAGAAAAGAAGCGGGTTGTGATTTGTCAGAATATGTCACGGTCAAACTTCCCGACTGGCCAAAGGAATTCGAGCAGGAAATTAAAAACCAGACATTATCATCAAAGCTTGTAAAATCGGAAAAGCTGGAAATAGTAAGGACTTAAATGCGAAAAACTTGGGATTGGCTTCTTTTTGTGCAAATTCTTGCTGTTGGCACAATTTCACTTCTTATCATCTCTTCGATTTCAAAAAGCCTGGCGGTAAACCAGCTGATATTTTGGGTTTTAGGGCTAGTTATTTTTTACATTTTCACTCAATTTGACTATTTAAGCTGGAAAAATTTGGCAATTCCAATTTACGTCGGGTCATTAATCTTGCTTCTCGCACTCCTGGTTATGGGAACCCCTGTTCGGGGATCTGTGCGCTGGATAGATGTTGGTTTTTTCCGCATCCAACCCTCAGAAATTGCCAAGGCCGCAAGTATAATTATTCTTTCGGCCTATTACAGTGTTAGGCCTGCATCTAACCTTAAAAACCTTTTCGGGGGCTTGATCATTGTTGCCCCCGCTGCCGTTTTAGTTTTGATCCAGCCGGATATCGGCAATTCTTTAGCATTTTTGGGAATCTGGCTTGGAATCGCAACAGCTGCCGGTTTTAAGCTAAAGCACATGCTTTCCTTGGCTCTAATCGGGACTATTGCTATCTTTTTGCTTTTCGAACTTTTGGCACCGTATCAAAAACAAAGAATAGAAAGTTTTCTAAACCCCGGCTCGGATCCTTTGGGTACAGGCTACAATATAATTCAGTCGAAAATCGCCGTCGGTTCCGGCGGCTTTTTAGGAAAAGGCTATAGTCGCGGTTCGCAGTCACAACTTAAGTTTTTACCGGAAGCAGAAAGCGATTTCATGTTCGCATCAATAGCCGAACAACTTGGGTTTCTGGGTGCCGGACTTTTAATCGCCGTCTTTTCCTGGATGATAATAAGGATTTTGGGGATCGCCAAAAACCGAGATAAATTTGCCCAGCTTCTAATAGTCGGCGTCGCTTCGTTTTTAATACTTCAGTTTTTGGTCAACGTCGGCATGAATATGGGGATTTTGCCTGTAACAGGAATTACTTTCCCAATGGTTTCCTACGGAGGCTCCTCGCTTCTCACAACACTATTTCTTCTAGGGCTTGTCTTTTCCGTTTCCCAAAAAAGCACATACTAATTTGAACAAATTACATTAACGAAGGTCAGGCCTCGTCAGCAAAAAGGTCAGGCCTTGACCCATGCCGGTTCCAAGAAAAAGGCCTGACCTTGAATCGCAGCTCCAGTTAAGGGCAGGTCTTTGCCCATTAAAATCCGAACTAAGGCCTGCCCTTTTACCTATCGCCATTGACTATCCAAAGCCGCATCAAGTACAATTTCCACGGTTATGGATACGTGGGCAGTTATTCGAACTGGCGGTAAACAACATAAAGTCGCAGTCGGTGAAATTCTTTCCGTGGAAAAAATTTCCGCGAAAGGGGAGACCGTCAGTTTTGACGAAGTTTTACTTGTCAGCTCATCTGGCAAACTTCAAATCGGCAAACCTTTAGTCGAAAAAGCCAAAGTCAAAGCCAAAATTCTTGGTGATTTCAAAGGTAAAAAGGTTAGGGTTGTGAAATTTAAATCAAAATCCCGCTATCTCAGGACAACCGGCCATAGACATCAAAAGACAAAGGTCAAAATCGAAAAAATCGAAAGCTAATCCGCCTGCTCAATTCAAAATGGTAGAAGCAGACCATCAAGACCAACGAAGACCAACTAAAAACGGGGTACCAATTGTCTATATCGACCGAGAAGGAGAAGGAGTGCGTATCAGTTCACCCGGGTTAGACTATGATTACACAATTCCAGGCCCATGTTTTAGCGAAAGATCAGTCAAAAATTCGATTGTTGCTATGGCTCCGGGCAGGGTAGTTTTTTATGACGAAATAGTAGATCCAAGACCCGCTGAAACACAAGATGGTCACTTGATTGTTTATTTACATATGAAACGAAATTCCGTTGAAGCAGATTGTCCTGGCCTCCCATATGTTATTGATCCAGATGGTTACCAAGGAGACTTCAAAGAAGATATTGGGAAAAAAATAAAACATGCAGCGGAAGATATTCTTAAACAATCAAAAAGAAGGAAATATGCACAAGGAACTTTAGACCGGGCCAAAAAAATCGTAGCTTCAAATGGCGACTTACCTTTAGTTTTTGTCGAGAATTTCGATCTTGGCAGTTAATCTGTATCAAACCATAACTTTCCGATCCATTGACAACTTGTGAAAATCTGGATACAATCAAATTCGACATCGATTTTCGAAATATGTAGTCGGTAGTCAGCAAAGTGGCACACAAAAAAGGCGGCGGAGCAACTAAAAAGAATAGGGATTCAGCAGGCAAGCGTTTAGGCGTGAAAATCTACGGCGGCCAAACCGCTAAACCCGGCAACATCATTGTGCGCCAACATGGAACACAATTCTATCCTGGAATCGGCACAATGCTCGGCCGTGATCACACAATTTTTGCAATAAGAGAAGGTCTTGTTAAATTCAGGCAGAAATTAGGTAAAAAATTGGTGGACATAGTATCAAATTAGTATCCCAAATATCCCTCGATACTTCTGATACTCTTGATACATCTGATACTTTAAAAAAATGGAAGAGAGTCAAATTTTCGATATAGACATCGACATGTTGCAGCCGAACCCGCTGCAGCCCCGGGGCTTAATTACCCCTGATTCCCTAAACGAACTTATAGATTCCATCCGAGAACACGGTGTCGTAGAACCTTTGGTGGTCGCCAAAACCCCTGCCGGTTATCAGATTATTGCCGGCGAACGCAGGTGGCGCGCTTCCAAAATTGCTGGACTTGCTAAAGTTCCAGTCATCATCAAAGAAACCACTCCCCAAGGAATGCTGGAAATGGCTATAATCGAAAACGTCCAAAGAATAGATCTTAATCCGCTTGAAAGAGCCCAGGCTTTCAAAAGACTAATGGATGAATTTGGACTTTCAACTGGTGAAATTGCAGTAAAAGTTGGCAAAAGCGCACCCTATGTTTCTAATACTCTCAGACTTTTAACAGTCCCCGATGTTTTAAAGGATGCGCTTGCATCTGGAGCAACCTCAGAAGGTCACGTTAGGGCCCTGGCATCTCTCGAAGATCCTCATTTGGTCGTTGAAGCTTACAAAGAAATTCTGGCCAAAAACCTTTCTGTTAGGGGTGCGGAAGAACTCGCTCGAAAGCTTAAGGCTCGCGAAAACATAAGCCCCAAACAGCAAAAACCGGCGCTTAGGCTTCAAAACGATGAGCTAGATGCTTACGAGGAACACGTCTCTAAAAAACTGACAAACGAAAGTGTAAAAACTAAGGTCAAAATCAGTCAATCCAGAGTTGAGTCCAAAATGCACGTTGTCGTTCGAGGCAAAGTAGAAGACACTTCGCAAATTATCAAAAGAATTTGCGATTTAGTAATGAACTCTTGAAATAACCCTCATACCGTCCGAACTCTTTCCTCTAAAAATTGGCCAGTAAACAAAAAACACCCTTCCCTGAATTTTATCTTCTGTAATTGGACCGAATACTCTAGAATCTGAAGAAGATGGCCTATTATCACCCATTACAAAATATTCATTGGGCCCGAGCGTTCTCTTTTCGTCCCCTGGCGACTCAACGTTTAAATAAGGCTCTTCAAGTTTTTTGCCGTTTATAAAAATAGATCCGCTTGTAACGGAAATTTGTTCACCGGGAAGTCCAATAATCCTTTTTATAAAATCAATGTTGTGTCCGACCGGTGCTTCAAAAACAATTACATCACCCCTTTGCGGTTTAGAAAAGCGGTAAGAAACCTTTTCTGTTAAAAGAAGTTCTCCATCAACAAAAGTCGGGAACATTGATTCACCTTTAACCCTGTGAGGCTGAATCAAAAAAATATAAACAATTAAAAATATTCCAAAAGAAACTAGAAGTGTTTGCGCGACTTCTTTTATTGTGGAGGCAAGACCTTCTTTCATCGTATCTGTTAATTTTATGTTAAAATTGCCCCAATCGGAAAGAGGCAATCTGAGCATACAAAAAGGTTGTCAAGAAAACGTTTGGAGTTGTAGCTCAGCCGGTTAGAGCGTTCCGTTCACATCGGAAAGGTCACAGGTTCGAGTCCTGTCAACTCCACACTAAAATAATAAAAAATGCTTGTAAATTTGCTTCTTTTAACAACACTCGCAACACTTATTCCGGGCCAACTAATAAGAGTTTCTCTGGGTCAATCCGGCGCAATAAGCCTAACTGATATTTTTTTGTTTTTAACCATATTGGTTTTTCTTTTCAACTCCCTTTTTATAAAAAAGTCGATTAAAGTCCCCCCTCTTGTCACAAAACCTTTTGTACTATTCACTTTTGCAGCAGCTGCATCTTTGGTAATAGCTTTAAACAGGCTATCTCCCGGGCAAGTACTAGTGTCAGCTCTTTTTCTCGTTCGCTTTATTGCTTTTTTTTCAATAAGTTTAGTTGTTTACAACTTTGTTCAGAAAAAATCACAAGAAAAGTGGATTAACGCACTTCTTACATTGGGAATAATTTTTGCATTTCTCGGTTTTTTGCAACTTATATTTTTTTCAAACCTTTCCCAACTCCAAATGTATGGGTGGGATCCCCATCAAATGCGGCTTGTATCAACAACCCTGGATCCAAATTTCACAGGTTCGATTTTAGCAATTCTTTCTGCAATATCACTCTCGTTTTACCTTTACAAAAGCAAGAAATTTTATTTAGTTAGTCTTGCTATTTTTACAGTGGCACTGATCCTCACTTTTTCCAGGAGTTCCTATTTGGCAATAGCAACAGTTATGGCAACAATCGGAATCATCAAGGCACCACGCGTTCTTGTGGCATCGATTGTGGTTTTTTTAATTTCTTTTGCTCTGGTTCCACAGGTCAGAAGCAGAATAATAGGCGCGCTAACAATAGACGAAACGGCCCAGGCCCGGTTGGAAAGCTGGCAGAATGCCCTAAAGGTTTTTAAGAATAACCCACTTGTCGGTGTTGGATTTAATACTTATCGCTATACTCAGGCAGAATATGGATTTTTTTCCTTTGACAACCCTGAAGGAGGCCATTCCGGCTCAGGATCCGACTCCAGTATCCTTTTAGTTGCGGCAACATCAGGAGCCATTGGCCTTTTTCTTTATCTCTACTTTTTGCTGGATATATTCAAGATCTTAAAAGACAAGGTTACCAAAAACCCTCTTCACCTAGGCGCACTTGCCGCATTTCTAGGACTTTTGGTTGATTCCCAGTTTGTGAACTCCTTGTTTTTCCCCCAAGTAATGCTGGTTTTTTACTTTACGTTGGGATTAGTATTAAAAGGTGATATTTAAAATATTTTTGGTTTGGCGGCTTGCTCTTTTTATAATAACCTACATAGGAAGCAAAATTCATCCGCTAGTGCAAAATGGCGGCATCGGAGCAGTAGCGCCAGGTAAGAGTTTTGATTTTTTTGCCTCATGGGCCCAGTGGGATGGAGGCCATTTTTACAATATCGCCAAATACGGTTATTTCGCCCCTAACGAATTCGCTTTTTTCCCGATGTATCCAGGACTTATAAAGCTGGTAAGTTATTTAACTCTCGGAAACACTCTTCTTGCTGGTTTTTTAATTTCCAATATCTCTTTTCTGGCGTTTCTCTACGTTTTTTATAATCTTGCTGCAAAAATCCAAAATAAAAACGTAGCTCTTGCTGCAACTCTTACCTTAATCTTTTTCCCGACTGCTTTTTTCACCGTCGCATTTTACTCGGAAAGTCTTTTTTTGTTAGCTGCAATCCTGTTTTTTACACACATTCAAAATAAAAAATATCTACTGTCAGCTTTTTTTGTTGGTGCAGCATCCCTTACTCGCTTTATCGGTATCACGTTATCTATTTCACTAATTCTCGAGTTAGTTAAAAATTTCAAATGGGACTTAAAGCAAATCGCTTCCAAAATAACAATTATAACAATCTCTTTTGTACCACTTACGCTTTATTGTTTATACCTTTTCCAAAGGTTTAAAGACCCTGTTTATTTTTTAACGGTGGAATCCACCTGGCACCGACATCTTACAAATCCGCTAGCAACAATCTTTGCATACCTTACAACTTTTCAGGTCAATATGCCCTTTAACGATTACTTGGACGTTTTGCTGACTATTTTTTTCGCAATCATTCTTATTGTTGGCCGCAAAAAAATACCCGCTGCTTTGTGGATTTTCAGCGCTTTGGCAATACTGATACCTGCCTCAACTGGCACTCTAACGAGTATGCCTCGGTATCTTCTTGCTTCTTTGGGTACTTTTATAATCTTAGGAGCATACCTTGCACCTTACAGGGTCAGATACTTAATCTGGGGAGTTTCTCTTGTGTCTCAAATTGCACTTGCAATTATGTTTGTGAATGGTTTTTGGGTGGCCTAAGAGCTTAAGTGGACTTTTATTTTAACAACAGTTGTATTTCCCGCATTATCAATTGCTTTTACTTCAACAGTATTGTCTCCACCAGAAAGAGGAATGGAAACCTCAAATTTGCCATCGCTTCCGACGTTTGCCAAAAAGCCATTTGCTAAAACTTCGGCATTTGGATCAGAAGCCCCCTGAACGGTTATCTTGGAAACCCCGGAAAAACTTTGCCCATCTGTTGGGTTATCTACTTTAAGCTTCGGCGCGGTTGTGTTAAGTGTTACCTTTGAAACCTCTGATGAATCACTTTCTTTGCCGGCGGAAGACACCGCTTTTGCACTGATTTCGTTATCTCCACTTTTTAAATTAACACTTTCATATTTAAATTTTCCATCCGTTACATCTGCTTCCCCGACTTTGTTGGAATTTAGAAATATCTCAACCTTGTCCCCGCCGCTTGCAAAACCGGAAACAGCAAGAGTTGCACTGTTTGTCGCAGTTGGCAGACTATCTAAAACCGGCGGTGATGAAATTTGCGATTGCGAAGAAGCTGCGGTGCCTTTGCTCCCCAGAGTTTTTCCCAAAAGATCTGCAAAGTTTCCTAAAAGTGGAATTCCTAAAGTGAAAATAAGAACAATAATTACAACACTTAAAATAGAAAGGATAACGATCCTTTTTATTACGTCGCCTTCCTCTCTCCTGGCAAGTCTCTGGACTCGATTTATTTTTTTTGACATGTCTAGGAAAATACTTTCCCTGAGCCGACCGCGGGAATCGAACCCACAACCTCTGCTTTACGAAAGCATTGCTCTACCGTTGAGCTAGGTCGGCATCATTCTATCAAAATTGCACCTCTATTTTAATCTTTTAAAATTTTCGGATCAAACTGCGCTTTTAATCGCTATTTTCACGAGGTATCATTACAGTTTATGTCGGAAAGAAGAAAGCAGATTACGTTAGGAAGAGCTGAGCGCTTAAAAATTACTGAACTTGCCCGCATGTTTGCGCAGGCCCAAAAAGAAGTAGAACCCGAAATAGGCAGAATTGCAGGCTTTACCGAATCAGGTCACCTAATGGAGGTCAGACTCAGATTTTCAACAGCAGGTGACAGTAAGGGTTTACCCATCATAATTTACAGCATCTACACAGATCCTGAGAATAAGAAGGTAGAGTGGTCCAATGTTATTCCCTCAAAAGCGCCGGAGGACGTATTAACGGTATCCTTTGCGGTAGTAAGCCTCCTTAAGAAAGATACGGATCCATGGAAAATCTTCGAAGAACTAAGAACAAGGGACGAATCTTAAGCCTGTCCTGGAAAACAATTTATTGAAGGTGCATTCCAATTGCTGCTCTGGCATAAACACTTTTCGCGGCAGCGACTAAGCCACTTCTTTTGAATGTATTCCAATGCCAAATATGGATTAAACGATCAATTTCCATAGTTTCGTATGCCGTAGGCAAAGCCACCCTCTCAAGAGGGTTAGAGGAATATTTTCTTCTAAGGTAATCTTTAATCAAGCGGCCCCTAGTCGGATGTCTTAATGCATAAAAAACAGGATCCTCAAGTGGACTCCCGATACGTGCTTGTTCCCAATCTATTAGCAAAGGCTGATCCCCTTTATCTCCAATGTGCCGATTTTGGAAATCACCATGCACAAAAACACTATCAAATATTTCAAGCGATGAAAGACCACTCTCATACTTTGTGGTTATTTCATCTCTTTCCTGCTTGGTTATACCCAAAAAACTGCCGTTAGACGCCAAGTCATCTAATTTAGATTTTGCTTCTCTGAAATAGTCGTCAGGCCTAGCGACAGGGAGGGATGCCTCCTCTATCGGGACAGCCTGAACCCTTTCAAGTAAGTCTACAATCTGTGGAAATTGATTTGGGTTACCAATATCAACCTTTTCGCAAGAAGTACTATTTTCTCCAAGCCAATAAACATGCGGTATCAGATCCGGCGAAAATCGGCTAAGATGTGAAAGTGCCGCTATTTCGGTTCCACTTACGCTTTCTGCTCTATAACCCACCGGTCTACAAACTCCATCCACATCTGGAAAAGTTTTAAGTACCCTGTCGTTTGATATAAGAACTATTGTCCTCTCGGCCATAGCCGGGTATTTTAGAGATTTGGGAAGCTAAATTCAAGAAGTGCTTATTGCCTCAAATTTGACACCTTGCTCCGAAGAGAAACTGTTGCTATAGATTTCCAGCTGTCGGGTTTTTGGGTATTTGGAACGATTTCCAACTGATTGCAGAAAAATTTTGCAGGTTTTAATTTAATTTCTTTGGCAATTTTTTCCCGAGTTAGCATGTTGTGATTTCCATAAACTAAGCTTATATGAGGCATAAAAACGCTGTTTTTTAAATCAAATGCCTCTTTAAGGTCTAGGTTGAGCTGCATCAGTTGGGCAGTTGAATTAACCCTCACAAATACCGACTGAAAATATGTAGTACTTATGGAAACTGGCCCTAAAGATAATTCCAAGGTATGCGACTTTTTGGCAATTCTACTTAAGGCGTTTTGAATTTCCACTAACTCTCCGCTTATCCCGTCTGCTATCGTCATATGAGCCCTAAATACAGGACCTTTATATTTTTTAGACAAATCGAATATTAGATCACTTAGCGTGGTACACAAAGATTCTGGCAGGGTGGCAAAAATGCTATAAATCACGTTCAAAGTTTTTTTAAATCTTCCAAATCTAAATTTTCGAAAGTTTCCATAACCTTATCGGCACTTACTAATTCACTAACTTACAGCTTGAAACATTTTTTAAGAGCGGGTGATGGGACTCGAACCCACGATCTTCCGCTTGGGAAGCAGACGTTCTACCACTGAACTACACCCGCATTAAAACCACACAAAATTATACAGCATTCACTGCCTTTAAAAAACGAAGATTAAAACAAATTACCGAGGTATTGTCAGCGTGTTCCCTGCAAAAATCAGCGGATTGCCATTTGGCAGTCTGCCAACATGGTTTGCAACGTCAATTTTCGTCCATTGCGATCCGTCGCCATACATCTTCTGAGCAATTGTAAACAACGTATCTCCGGATTGTACCTGATAACTCGTCTGGGTCATCTGTGTTTTAATTTCAGCTAGCTTATCCTTAGAAGGGATATCCAGTGTATTTCCGGCAAATATTAAGTTAGGATTGGCAATTTTATTGGCTTGGGCCAAGGCTGGCCAAAAATCCTGGCTGCCATACAATTTTTCCGAAATAGCAGAAAGAGAATCTCCACTTTGTACTGTATATTGGTTAGGATTTTGCATTTGCTGTTGCTGATCCTGAGATTGAGATTGGGAATTATCCGTACTTATTCCCGTTCCGATATCCTGGGTTCGTTTTGAAAAGAAATTCGCAACCAAAAGCCCCAAGATAACAACTATAATTGCACCCAAAATAAGTCCGGCATAGTTGTCTTGCCAATTTATTTTTGATTTAGATTTTGATTTTACAGTTGCCTTAGCAACTTTCTTTTTTCGAGGCATTATCCTCCTTCCTGGCAGTAATTAGAGGCAGAGTATACGTTCTATTTTACATCAACGTGGCGGGCCCGACCGGATTCGAACCGGCGATCTCCTCCGTGACAGGGAGGCGTGATAGGCCGACTTCACTACGAGCCCATAAAGTTACGGGTCAGCCTTAGCTTGGTCCCGTGTTGACCTCAAGAGTTTAACTTAAAACAGAATTAGTGTCAATTGAAATTGTATATAATAAAACGGGAACAGGATGAAATACATTTCTAATCGGGAAATCGCCAAGCTTTTCCATTCAGTAGCAGCAGCCTACACGGTTAAAAATGGAGATAGATTCAAAATTTTAGCATACGAAAGGGCAGCAGACAGCATTGATAAGGCCACCAGCGAATTTAAAGATTTATGGGAAGAAGGCAATCTGGATTCTGTGCCCGGAATTGGAAAGGGCATTCAAGCACATTTAGATGAGCTTTTCACGAGGGGCAAAGTAGCCCATTTTGAAACTGTTAAAAAAGATCTTCCCCAGTCGATGTTTGAATTTTTAGATATACCAGGCATGGGCCCGAAAACCGCTTATATTTTGGCATCAAAGCTCAAACTTAAAGACATTTCCGATCTTGAAAAAGCTGCCAAAACCGGCAAAATTCGAAAATTACCGGGCTTTGGCCTAAAGAGTGAATCTGAAATTTTAGCTTCAATTGCGCAATTTAAACAAAAAACAAATCGATATTTATTGACGTTTGCCTTTCCAATCTCGCAGCGGATTGTAAATTACTTAAAGCAGGAAAAAGAATGCCATGAAGCCTTACCGCTTGGTTCACTTCGCAGAATGGTATCAACGGTTGGTGATATAGATATTGCTGCTTCATCCAATAACCCCAAAAAAGTAATCGAGCATTTCAAAAAATTCAAAGAGGTAGATCGAATACTCGGCGCAGGACCAATGGCTTCCTCAGTGATTCTTAAAAATGGCCTCCAGATAGATCTTAAAGTTCTTCCTGAAGATTCATTTGGGGCGCTTCTACAGCATTTTACAGGCTCGAAAAACCACAATATTGCCCTTCGGGAATATTCCTTAAAAAAGGGCATGTCGCTTTCGGAACATGGCATTAAATTTAAAGGCCAAACGCAAAAATTTAAAGACGAAGAATCTTTTTACAAATTTTTAGGAATGGAATATATTGAACCGGAATTAAGAGAAGACACAGGGGAAATTGAAGCAAGTTTAAAAAATGATTTGCCGCATCTAATCACCACCCAGGACATAAAAGGGGATATCCATCTTCATTCAAATTATCCCATTGAACCCAGTCACGATTTAGGAACTGGATCCATGGAACAAATAGTTAAAAAGGCAAAAGAGCTCGGATATGATTATGTGGGTTTATCAGATCACTCCCCAAGCGTTAGCACACATTCGAAACAACAAATAATTGATTTAATTAAGCGCAGAACGGAAAAGATTGAACAAATAAATGACTCGGAAAAGGGAATAAGAATACTAAATTTACTCGAAATAGATATTTTGGCAAATGGAGAACTCTCTGTACCCGATGAAGGACTAAAGCTACTTGATGGATGCCTAGCAGGTATTCATTCCAGCCATAATCAGGCCAGAGATCTTATCACAAAGAGAATTCTAAAAGCTTGCGAGTCACCATATGTCAAAGTAATCTCGCACCCGACAAATAGGCTTCTTTTACAGAGGGAATCTTCAGATGCAAACTGGCCCGAAGTGTTTGAGTCTTGCGTGAAAACGAAAACACTACTCGAAATCAACGCTTGGCCAAACCGACTTGACCTTCCAGACGTATTAGTTAAAGATGCTATTTCGACCGGAGTTAAGCTAATCATAAACACAGATTCGCATGCCATCGACCAAATGGATAACATGAAATACGGCGTTTCTGTTGCCAGACGCGGCTGGGCCGAGCCTAAAAATATTGCCAACACCCTGCCTTGGCTTGAATTCAGCAAAATATTTGGAGTATGATACAACCATGTCGACAAACATAATCACTCTTGCTGTTGTTGCAATCATATTAATTTACATTTGGTTTCTCTATAACGGTTTGGTTACCGCAAGAATCCGCGTCAAAGAGGCGTGGTCGCAGATAGACGTTCAACTTAAGCGCAGATCTTCTTTAATACCAAACTTGATGGAGACCGTAAAAGGTTATGCCAAGCACGAAAAAGAAGTCTTTGAAAATGTAACCAAGGCAAGGTCGGCACTTGTCGGAGCCAAAACTCCCAAAGAAGCGGCATCCGCCAACAATATGCTTTCGGGAGCCTTAAAAAGCCTCTTTGCTGTGGCGGAAGCGTATCCTAACTTAAGAGCTTCAGAAAATTTTAAAGAGCTTCAAGAAGAACTTTCCGACACCGAAACAAAAGTCGCAGCGGCACGCCAGTTTTATAACTCGGTAGTAATGGACTACAACACAAAAATAAAAGTATTTCCTAACGTTTTAATAGCAAATATGCTGGGGTTTAAAGATGAAGTATTTTTCGAGGCGGAAGAGGCAGAAAAAGCGGATGTTAAAGTAAAATTCTAAATCGATGAATTCTCCCAAAATATTTGCAGGGTCTTCGAACTTACCTCTTACAAAACTTGTTTCAGAAAAATCTAAAATTCCACTAGGCAAAATTGAGCTTGGGGTATTTAAGGATACCGAAATTGACGTTTGGGTAGAGGATGACGTTAACAACTCAAGTGTTTTTGTCCTACAGTCTAATTCTGTTCCCGTAAACGACAACATTATCGAGCTTGCCCTTATTGCGGATGCCCTAAAAAGATCCGGATCGCACAAAATTACGGCGGTTATTCCGTACTTGGGTTATTCCAGAAAAGAAAAACAAACAAGACGCGGTGAGCCGATTTCTGCAAAAGTCATAGCAGACCTTATCATTGCAAGCGGAATCAACAAGGTCGTTTGTTTAGATCTCCACGCCGACGCCATAGTCGGCTTTTTTAATGTGCCGGTAATATATCTTTCGGCTCTAGAGATTTTGGCAGACGCCTTAAAGCATGAAAACTTTAAAAAACCGTTAGTTGTTGCACCGGATGTTGGTGGAGTGAAGCGCGCCAGAAACTTTGCAGCTATTTTGAACGCCCCATTGGCTGTTATTGAAAAACACAGGCAAGTAGATGTTAGAGACCGTATGGAAGTTCTTTCTATAACAGGTGAAGTATCTGGTGACACGGCAATCATAATCGACGACGTAATATCCACAGGTGGCACAATTGTTGAGAGTGCCAACGCCCTTGCCAAAAAAGGTGCTAAAAAAATAATTGTTTGCGCAACTCATGGAGTGTTTGCGGGGGATGCAATTAAAAACCTTGAAGCAAGTCCTGTTGATAAAATTTTTGTGACAGACAGCATAAAAAACGATGCAAAAAGTAAAAAAATCGAAACAGTTTCTGTATCCGGCCTTATAGCAGATTGCCTCAAGGACGAGCTCTAGTGAACTTTCAAGATAAACTTATATCAGCCCAAAGACAAAACAACAGCCTTCTTTGTGTCGGCCTGGATCCGGACCCTCAAAAACTTCAAAAAGCCGAAACTCAGTTTGACTTCAACAAAAAAATAATTGATGCAACATCGCAATCTGTCTGCTGCTATAAACCGCAAATCGCTTTTTACGCAGCCGCAGGTGAAAATGGCCTACAGAGTCTTAAAAAGACGGTCGATTACATTCATCAAGCTTACCCAAATGTCCCCGTCCTTCTGGATGCCAAAAGAAACGACGTTGGCCACACTTCTGAAATGTACGCACAAGAGGTTTTCGATATCATAGCCGCAGACGGAGTGACGGTCACACCATATTGTGGGTTTGACTCTCTAGAACCGTTTTTCAAAAGGGGCGACAAGGGAATCTTTGTGATTTGCCGGACATCCAACCCCGGCGCGGCCGATTTTCAAGATCTCAAAGTAGGGGAAAGCCCGCTCTACGTCGAAGTTGCCAAGAAAATCGTTGAATGGAGCAAAACGTATTCCAATGTTTATTTGGAAATTGGTGCAACATGGCCCGAAGAGATAGGAGTCCTCAGAAAACTTGCACCCGACATGCCGTTTTTGATTGCAGGAATTGGCGCTCAAGGTGGCGACCTTGAAGCAACTCTCAAAAATGGTCTGACAAAAGGTAAAGACGGCTTGATAATCTCAAGCTCCAGGGGCATAATTTACGCCGATAATCCCAAAAAAGCTGCCCAGGATTTGAAAGAAGAAATCAACAAGTACAGATGATTAAAAATAGTCAAAAAGAAAAATTAGTTCTTGCTCTTTATGAAATTGGAGCAATCAAATTCGGAAAGTTTAAGCTGAAATCCGGGAAAATCTCGCCTTTTTATCTGGACCTTCGTTTCTTGTGCTCATACCCTGAAGTATTAAAGCTTGTGGCCAGCTCAATCAACGAGATACTCAATGATCTGAAATACGACTTAATTGTCGGAATCCCTTACACCGGAATCCCTATCGCTACAGCTGTCGCTCTCCAGTATGACAAAAAAATGATTTTTACCCGAAAAGAAGCAAAAGATCACGGGATCCAAAGAATGATCGAAGGCATTTATAAAAAGGGCCAGCGTTCAGTTTTAATCGACGATGTAATAGCCGACGGAGCCAGCAAGTTTGAAGTTATTGAACCACTAGAAAAAGAAGGTCTAGTTGTCAAAGACGTCATTGTGATTTTAGATAGAGGACAGGGTGGCGCAGACATTATGAAAAAAAGAGGTTACAATTTGCATTCTGCCCTCAACATTGAAGAAGTCATATCAATCTTAAGGTCTAAAGGTAAAATCAGCACCAAACAGGTAGCCGAAATCCGCGCTTTCTTATCAAGTCTTTGAATAAAACCGGCCCTCAAGCTAAAATAAGCTAATGCTTCAAGACCCGTTTTACGACCCAACGATATCCTACGAAGAAAATTACGAAGAAGGCCCGTTCAATGCGTTTGCAGACGGCAAAATTTATCAGCAAAAAGGTGAACCAAAACATGGTTTTCTCGGTCAAAAAGTCTATCTTCCATTTGGAATTCCCGCAGGGCCACTCTTAAATAGTAAATTTGTAAAAAGCGCTTTTGAAAAAGGCTTTGATGTCTGCGTCTACAAAACCGTCCGCGCAAATGTCTTCCCGTGCCACGCTTTTCCAAACGTCCTCTCAATTCATTTTCAAGGCAAAGACTTATCAATGGAAAGGTTGAAAAAAGAAGTAGTTGCCGACGAAAATTTCCAGGATCCAATATCAATCACCAATTCTTTCGGAGTGCCGTCAAAAAACCCTGAAATATGGCAAGAAGACGCAAAAAGGGGCATCTCCTTTGCCGGCAAAGGCCAAGTTATGATTTTAAGTTTCATGGGAACAGTAAAAAAAGATCAAACACAAAAGGAATTTATAGATGATTTCATTCTTGCAGCAAAACTGGCTAATGAAACCGGAGCAAAAATTCTGGAAGCAAATCTTTCTTGTCCAAATATCGGAAACGAAGGTCTTGTCTGCTATAACCTTCCGGTCACAGAGAAAGTAGTCAATGGAATAAGAAAAGCAATTGGCAACAAACCCCTAATTCTTAAAATCGGCTATTATCAAAACCAAAAGGATCTGGAAAAACTTGCAGAAATTACCAACGAGTATGCAGACGATGTAGCAGGTATAAATACTCTCCAGGCAACAATAGTTGATCACGAAGGGCAGCAAGCTCTTCCAGGTCCAAACCGCCTAAGAAGCGGTGTCTGTGGATATGGTATTAAATGGGCCGGTCTTGAAACGGTTAGACAGCTGAAAAATATCAAAGAGAAAAGAAACTACAAATTCTCAATCACAGGTGTTGGCGGGGTTTTGTCAGTCAAAGACTATCAAGAGTACAAGACTGCCGGAGCCGATTGTGTTATGAGCGCAACCGGTGCAATGTGGAATCCATATTTAGCTCAGGAAATAAAAAAAGCGATTTAATTAATTTTATCCTTTTCTGGCTAAAAGTTGAGAAAGCTGCTCGTAAAAAACCTTCGGATTATCGGTCATAGAAAAATGTTCACTATCGGGAATAACGATTTTTTGAACGTCCGGAATAGTTAGTAAAACCGGGACTAATCTTTGAGCGCTTCTTTCCCCGTAAACATAAGCTTTTCTTGCTTTAAGATCCCTGAATCTTTGAACTAATTCGCCATTTTTTACTAAACGGGCTAAATCTTTCGAACTTCGATAAAAACCCAAAGAATCCGCCTTTTGCATCCACTCTGCCCATAATCTCCAACCAGGATCGGAAGATTGCGCAAATTCGTCTTTCATTCTACTAAAAACGCTTTCTTTAAATTCATCGTACGAGGCATCAACAGCTCTTGCACTAGAAGGACCTAAGATATTTAAAGTGCCCTCCACGTTTATAAATGACCCTAATCTATCACCTAGCCTTTCGGCCAGAAAAAGTCCTGGAGCATCACCGACACTATGAGCGACAGTATGAATTTTTTTATGAGGGTATTTATCGAGCTCTAGCATTATTCTATCTGCCTGCTCTTTCATACGATAAGAAAAATATTCAGGTCTCGAAGAATCACCGTAACCTACAAAATCAGTCGCAAGCAATGAATATCCCTCCAAAGGTTTGGCTTCCCAAGCTCCTGCAAATGAATCTTTTGTGCATCCCAACCCATGAAGAAAAATAATAAGTTCGTCTCCACTTTCTCTATATTTGGACGAAATATGGATATCTTTTAATTCCGGTTTTTCAAGTTTATAAACTTCGACCTCATTATCAGGGTTGTCAACTGAGGCATAATGAAACTTGTCGTGTTTTGCTATTGCAAATCCTTTTGCTGCAACAAACCGTTCTATATCTGACTCAGAGGTAAAGTATACCTGCTCCCCTAATTGCGGTAACGATTCATGCGTAGCATAATTTACTACTTTCAATTCAAATTTCTCGCCATCTACCTCTATTTCTTTATCTTCTATTATTGCGCCCTTTTCTATTTGGGCTTGATAAAATGGTTCGTTGAATTTGTTGCCGAAAACCCTAAAATTAACTGCAGAATTTCCACCAGGTCTTAAAGCATAATGAAGAGTATCTAAAACTGCGTTGGGGTTGTAAATCACAGCATTCACTGCTATTCCCACGTCTATCGAATTTTCAGCAACTGGTGGACGTTTCGTTGTGCCAAGAACAACATCAGCTCTCGCCGCAGAATCTTTAAATCTTTCTTGCGCTTGTTTGACAAGTTCAGGTGATATATCAAACCCTACTAAACGAAGTCCAGGGTCGTCTTCCATAAATTCAAATTCATGCCCTGGACCGCATGCGACATTCAAGACAGTTATCTGGTGATTAAAAGATCTTTGCCTTGCTTCGGATATTAAAGGGGCGTGAAATTTCTCATAATAGGCTCTGCTTTTGGAAGGAGTATTAATACTTTGATCGTATTCTATTTCCCCAAAACCAGGTTCTGACATATAATAATACTAGCATGGCTGAAGCTGACTCTCAAAGCGAATCCCCAAAAACTGCTGAAACACCAATTATTGAAAGAATAAATGGTGCAAGCATTGAAGGAAAACTAATGGAGCTTGCACAAATTGGAGGGTCTATAGAAGAAATTGGCAAAAGGGTTGCTGTAACTAGATTAGCATTTTCGGAAGAAGATAAAAGAGCGCGGGAGCTACTCAAACGTTCTATGTCAGAAGCCGGGATGTCCGTTGAAGAATTCCCCTTCGGTTTGGTTGGAACATATGGCGCGTCGGAAGACAGTTCACCTCAACCAGCGATCATGATGATGTCCCATTTTGACTCGGTTCCAAACGGTGGGGCATACGACGGAGATGTAGGCGTCATTTCGGCAATAGAAGTTGTAGATGCAATCAACAAACAAGGGATTAGATTCCCTAGACCAATCAAGGTTCTTGCATTGACAGCCGAAGAATCTTCACGTTTCCAAATAGCTCTTCTTGGAAGCAAAATGGCCTTTAATGGATTAAGCCAAGATGAGCTGCAATCGGCTCGTCCTGGTGACGCAACTTTAGAAAAAGCTCTTGAAAACTGGGGGATAGATCCCCAAAGCGTCACAAAACCAACATTTCATTCGCAGGATATCGCATCAGTCATTGAATTACATGTTGAACAAAACGACCGGCTTGCCGAAAAAAGTGTAGACCTCGGCGTAGTCGAAGCAATTGCCGCACCAGTTAGGAAAGAATTTGTCATCGGCCAACCTATAACACAAGACACAACCGAATACCAAAATGCAAAATACCTTGAAATTACGGTTGCAGGACAAGCAGACCATTCCGGAGCGACCCCAATGGGAAAAGAAGATAGGGCGGACGGCCTGGTGCCGCTTGCCGATATTTTAATAACGGCAGGGGTATTACAAGATCAGGATCCTAACGTAAAAATTTCAATAGGTAATGTCAAGGTTGAAGGCCAAGCCCTCAATAAGATTCCCGGCAACACTTCTTGCACAATAAAAATCGGTGGAAGCGATGAGCAAATCCAGGCAACAATAGCAACCCTTAAAGATAAAATTGAAAAAAGAAACGATTATTACGAACAGGAATATAAGGAATTCGGCAACGATCCGATTAGCGTAAATATTTCGGATACTGCACCGCAGGACACAATCTTTTACAGGCCCAGCGATGTCCATGCATCCAACGAGCTTGCCGGACAGGTAATAAAAGCGGTAAATTCCGTAGCGCAAAATGTTGGTGAAGAAAATATTGTGGGCACTGTCGGAACTTACAATGTTAAAGACGGGCAAATCGTTTTAGGGGTCGATATTAGAGGTATAGATAAAGCGCGGCTCGACGAAGTCTGGGACGAAATCCTTGAAAAACTGGACAGGATGAATAAACACAGAACTCCCTATGTACTCAAAGCGTTACCTGCAAGCGCCCCTCCAGCTAAAACTGATCAAAGACTTGTAGATTTAACAGAATCAGCAATCAAAGACAATAGCATAGGTTCATACGTTAAAACTTTTAGTCCTGCAGGTCATGATTCTCAAGTTACAGCAGAAGTTGGGATTCCAACAGGCATGATATTTATTCCAAGTAGAAATGGTGGTGCAAGCCACGTGCCCGAAGAATATTCTACTCAAGAAGATTTGGAAAAAGGTGCAAGAACTTTGGCTGCTTTGGTGATGAGATTGGCTAAATCCTCGTGATTTTTTCCGCGGGGCAAATCCAAACTTGAATTGTCCTATCTCTTATCGGGTTTTTACCTTTTCCGTCTCTTCCGTCAAATTCAAAAGCCGCAACTTGCTGGTATTTCCCAAGCTCAAGCTTCCCGTTTAAAATCGGCACGACTACGCTCGGGTGGGAAAACTCAAGTGCTCTAATATGAGCAGCCGCATTGTAATCTTCATCTATCTCGTTGCAATAGGGGTTATCCTGGCACCTGTGCCTATAATCTGTTGTCGGATGGTTGTAATCTTTTGAAACCCGGGTCGAACGTTTATCTTCCGGAATTGAATGAAGAGTGTGGTGCAAAATATCCTCAAGAAGGTTTGGCTCGGCAATTTCATTAACAACAATACCAAGCGTCGTATGCTTTGTATTTACAAAAACAAAGCCCTGTTTAACTTTAGATTTTTTTATCGCCGAGTTGATGTCGTCCGTGATGTCCAAAAAGTAAGTAGGCTTTGTTGACTTGAACTTGAGCTCTTTTAAAAAGGCTTTCATCGCTCAACTTTTAGATTTTACCAGAAAGCAGCCCAAAAGCAAAAAAGCCTAAGAAAAAGGTCAGCCCTTAACCAATGTATTTTCTCAAGCAAAGGCCTGACCTTAACTCAAGACCTCATCCTTAACTTTGCACATCAATTTCAGTTATAATCCAAGCATAATGACAGCTTACACCGGCTTAGAATCAAACCGCTTTAAAACTTGGCTAATTATGCTTCTTTTTGCTTTCTTTATAACTTTTGTCGTTTTTATCTTTTCGAACGCCTTAGGTTTTCGCGGACCCTCAGCTCTCGGATTTTCAGGAATAGCATTAATCATTGCCGGCATCATGAATTTTTTCTCCTACTACAACAGCGACAAAATTGTAATGGCTATATCTAGCGCCAAACAAATTCAAAAGAAAGATAACCCGACACTTTTCAGGACTGTTGAAAATCTCTGCATAGCATCCGGTCTTCCAATGCCCAAAATCTTTATTATCGATGATAGTGCTCCAAACGCATTTGCAACCGGCAGAGATCCGCAACACGCCGCAATTGCTTTCACAACAGGAATACTATCAAAGCTTGACAAGCTCGAGCTTGAAGGGGTAACTGCCCATGAACTTTCGCATGTCGGCAACTACGACACAAGGCTTATGACAATAGTCTCGATACTTGTAGGCACGGTAGCCCTTCTTGCCGATTTTTTCCTTAGGATCTCCTTTTACTCAAGAGGGGATAGGGATGATGACAGAGGAGGGCAGGCAATTTTTGTGATCCTAGGGCTTGTAATGGCAATTTTGGCGCCAATCGCAGCAACTTTGATCCAACTAGCCATTTCCAGAAAACGTGAATTTTTAGCAGATGCATCAGGAGCTCTCTTGACAAGAAACCCGGAAGAGCTGGCATCTGCTTTAATCAAAATTTCTAACGACCCCGAGCCCTTGGAAGTTGCCAACAAAGCAACAGCCCATCTTTATATTGCCAATCCATTTAAGGACTCACACAAAGGTGTTAGCCTTTTTGCCAACCTATTTAACACTCACCCGCCAATCGCCGACCGCGTCAAAGCCCTGCGCGCAATGGAATAAATTATGTCAAAAGTTACATTAGATATTGATCATGTTGCTAGGCTCGCAAATATTCCCTTGCAGAGCAACGAAAAATCAACTTTTTCAAAACAGCTCGAAGAGACATTGATTTATGTAGAAAAATTAGAGGAAGTCGAAACAAAAAATACCGAACCGACCAGCCAGGTAACAAATTTAGAAAATGTGACGAGAGAAGACGTTGCTTCACCATCCCTAACACAAGAGGAAGCGCTGCAAAATTCCAAATCGACTTATAACGGCTTTATATTAACGAATGCAATTTTGGAGGAACAATAAACGATGCTAAATAATCTGACCATAGCGCAAGCTAAAAAACTTCTAGATCAAAAAAAACTAAGCTCATCAGAGCTTACAAAATTTTACTTAGACAGGATAAAAAAATTAGAGCCAAAAATATCAGCGTTTGTTACTATCACCGATAAGGAAGCGCTTAAACAGGCAGAAAAAGCCGATAAATTAATCTCTCAAGGAGCAAAAAAACTATTATTGGGGATTCCAATAAGTATTAAGGATAACTTCAACACAAAAGGGGTTCAAACAACTGCATCTAGCAAAGTTTTGGAAGGTTATATTCCTCCTTACGACGCAACTGTTGTCAATCTATTAAAAGAGGAAGGTGCTGTTATCGTTGGCAAGACCAATATGGACGCTTGGGCGCATGGTTCATCCACGGAAACCTCCGATTTTGGTTCGACTAAAAATCCATGGAACATCAAAAGGCTTCCGGGTGGTTCATCGGGCGGGTCTACAGCAAGCGTAGCGGCTGATGAGGTAGTCATCTCGATTGGTTCAGAAACGGCCGGATCGATTCGTCAACCTGCTGCCTGGTGCGGAGTAGTCGGCCTTAAGCCAACATATGGAAGGGTAAGCCGTTATGGCGTTATTGCCATGGGTTCTTCGTTGGACAGCCCTGGTCCCATCACGAAAACAGTTGAGGAAAGTGCCTTTGTATTGAATATCCTCGCGGGCCAGGATAAATTCGACGCAACCACTTCACCGAAGAATGTTGAGGATTACACAAAAAATTTAAACCAAAAAATATCAGACCTTAAAATTGGAATTTCAAAGCGTTATTTTGACCAATGCGAAAAAGATGTCAAAGACTCGGTTATGCAAGCTATCAAAGTTCTTGAAAAACTAGGTGCTAAAATCATCGAAATTGATTTATTCGACCCGCAATATGCAATAGCAGTTTACACAATAATCCAAAGGGCTGAGGTCTCATCAAACTTGGCTCGCTACGATGGCATCAGATACGGAAATGGGCGAGATAAATTCGGTGAGGAAGCCAAAAGAAGAATAATGCTTGGAACTTACGCCCTTTCAGCCGGCTACTACGACCAGTATTACAATAAAGCTCAAAAAGTCAGAACGCTAATAATAAATGACTTCAAAAAAGCTTTTAGCCAAGTTGATGTAATAATTGGTCCCACAAGTCCGTCAACGGCACTCCCACTTGGCGCAAGTAAAGGCCATCCAATGTTTGGTGAAATGGCAGACGTTTTAGTCGAACCCTCATCGATTGCAGGCTTGCCCGGCATCAATGTCCCCTGCGGCCTTTCAAGCGAAAATCTTCCGATTGGAATGCAAATAATCGGCCCTCAATTTTCAGAGAGTCTTATCTTAAATGTCGCCAACCAGTTTGAAAAAAATACAGATTTCCATAAAGCAAGTCCAAACATATGAAATATACACCTGTAATTGGTCTTGAGGTTCATATAGAACTTTACACAAAATCCAAAATGTTTTGTTCTTGCTCAGCCGACTATTTCGGAAAAGAACCGAATACTCACACTTGTCCGGTTTGCTTGGGTTTGCCGGGGGCTCTTCCTGTCCCTAACAAAAAGGCAATTGAATGGTGCATGGCAATCGGCCTCGCCCTAAATTGCGAAATTTCGGAATTCTCCAAATTCGACCGCAAAAATTATTTTTATCCGGATCTTCCGAAGGGTTATCAGATTAGCCAGTACGATCAGCCTTTCTGCAAAAAAGGGCAAGTCACTTTATCAAGCGGCAAAAAAATCAGAATCACCCGGGCTCACATGGAGGAAGACACGGCAAAGCTGACTCACGCAAAGGTCGATGGCAAAAATGTTTCGCTAATCGACTTCAACCGCTCCGGTATTCCTTTGGTTGAAATTGTCACCGAACCCGATTTTGAAAATGCCAAAGATGTTGTTGAATATCTCAAGCTTCTCCAACAAACTGCAAGATACCTCGGGGTTTCCAAAGCCGACATGGAAAAAGGGGATATGCGGCTCGAACCGAATATCTCTCTCAAAAAGGAGGGGTCAAGTGGTCTACCAAACTACAAGGTAGAAGTTAAAAATATAAACTCATTTAGATTTGTCGAAAAAGCCATAAATTTCGAGCTTGAGCGTCAAGAAAAAATTTTAGAAGAAGGCGAGACTCCCAAACAGGAAACACGCGGCTGGAATGAATCTAAACAAGCCACAATATCTCAGCGATCTAAAGAAGAAGCTCATGATTACCGCTATTTTCCGGAGCCAGATATTCCGCCTGTTAGAACAGGAAGAGATGAGATTGCCGAAATCAAAAGTACTCTACCGGAATTACCCCAAGAAAGACTCAAGCGATTCCAAACGCTATACTCGCTCTCTTCCTACGATGCAGAAATCCTAGCAAGGGAAAAAGAAACGGCCGATTTTTTTGATCAAGCGGCAAAAGACGCTAAGTTGCACAACGTCAGCCCAAAGCAGATCGCCAATTTCATAATTAACAAAAAACCAGACATTGAAAAAACTTTACCTGCCGAACTAATCCAATCGGTCATCAGTCAAAAAACATCGGCGACCATCTCTCAATCGGATCTCGAAGAATTGGTAAAAGAAATTCTTTCTGAAAATCCAGATATTGTAGCGGATTACAAAAAAGGCAAAACCAATTCAATTCAGGTCTTAATAGGAAAGGTCATGCAAAAAACAAAGGGTCAAGCAAATGCAAGTGAAGTCAAAACAGAACTCGAAAACCTGCTAAAGTAAAATTTCAGTCTGCTAAAATATAGAGTAAATTATGTCTAAATTCGTCCATCTTCACGTACACAGTGAATATTCTCTCTTAGACGGTCTTTCTAAAATTCCCAAAATGGTAACTCAAGCAAAAATTTTGGGGATGCAGCATTTAGCAATAACAGACCACGGCGCAATGTACGGAGCGGTGAAATTTTATAAGGAATGCAAAAGCCAAGGTTTAAATCCCATCTTAGGTTGTGAGATGTATATTGCGAAAAGAAGTCTCAAAGATAAGGAAGCCGGCAAGGATAACGATTATCATCACCTAACCGTTTTAGCAAAAGATAGGGAAGGCTATGTCAACTTGATGAAGCTTGTGACAATAGCCCAGCTAGAAGGGTTTTATTATCGCCCAAGAATCGACAAATCAACTCTTGCCAAACATGCAAAAGGTCTTATGGCACTTTCTGGTTGTAACTCATCGGAGATTTCCAAGGAATTCATATCCAGAGATCTAAAAGCTGCCAGAAAGCTAGTCGAAGAGTATCAAGCTATCTTCGGTAAAGACGATTTTTACTTGGAAGTTCAAAGGCACGAATTTTCCAAATTTCAAGCTGCTCACGACAAAGGCTCCTATATCTACAACGAATTAGAAAGAATGCATCAGGAAGAACAAAAAATCATCGAAGGGGCCAAAAAATTATCAAAGGAAATGAGGCTTTCGCTAATAGCCACAAATGACATCCATTACGTTATGCCACAAGATGCAAGCGCACAAGACGCCATTGTCTGCATTCAAACCGGCAAAAATATTCAGGACGAAAAACGCCTCAGAATGATAGACTCCCCTACTTTTTTTCTAAAAAGTGACGAAGAAATGAGAGAACTTTTTCCGGATATCCCAGAATCGATAGATAACACGGTAAAACTTGCAGAAAAAGTCAAAATTGATTTGACATTAGGAAAAGTTGCCTTTCCAAAGTATCAAGTTCCAAACCAAAAGTCCGCAGAAGATTATCTTAGGGATCTTTGCTTCGATAGAATTAAATCAAAAGTAGAAAAAGTAACTCCGGAGATTAAAGAGCGGTTAGATTATGAACTGTCCGTCATTTCCAAAAAAGGCTACTCGGCTTATTTTTTAGTTGTGTCGGATTTTGTCAATTGGTCTCGCGAAAAAGGAATTATCTCAACAACTCGGGGGTCTGCATCCGGAAGCCTTGTTTCGTACGCTCTGGGAATAACGACTGTCAACCCGCTTTCATTTAAGCTGCCATTTGAAAGATTTTTAAATCTTTACAGACCGACATTACCAGATATTGACGTAGATTTTGAAGACAAAAGGCGCGACGAAGTGATCCAATATGTGCGCGAAAAGTACGGCCATGAAAAGGTCGCGCAAATTGGCACTTTCGGAACAATGATGGCCAGAGCAGCTGTTCGCGATGTCGCCCGCGTCTTAGGTTGGCCTTATTCAAAAGCCGATCGTATTGCCAAAATGATTCCCTTCGGAGCTCAAGGATTTCCTATGTCACTCGATCTGGCCAAAAAACAAAATAGAGATCTTGGAAATTTATACAACGATGATTCTGAAGTTAAAGAGCTTTTGGATTTAGCGGAAAAAGTAGAAGGCAATGCCAGGCACGTTTCAGTCCATGCGGCGGGTGTCGTGATAGGTCCGGACGATCTATCCAATTACACACCACTTCAAAAAGAAACCACCGGAGAAAAAATCATAACTCAGTACGATATGCATGATGTTGAAGATGTAGGTCTTGTAAAAATGGATTTTTTGGGAATCAGAAACCTTTCTATTCTGGGTCAGGCAGTGAAAATTGTGCAATCGGAAAAGAATATCAAAATCAACCTCACAGATATTCCGCTTGACGACAAAAAAGCCTTTGATCTTCTTGCAAAAGGTGAAACGATGGGCCTTTTCCAGCTAGGCGGATCGGGAATGACGAGGTATTTAAAAGAACTTCGACCGACAACGGTCTTTGACATTATGGCGATGATTTCGCTTTTTCGCCCGGGACCGATGAATTCAATCCCGGAATTTATCGAAAGGAAAAACGATCCGAAAAAAGTTAAATATTTCGACCCAAGAATGAAAGATTACCTGGATTTGTCTTATGGCGTCATAGTTTACCAAGACGATGTTCTTTTAACTGCTATCAACATTGCGGGATATACGTGGGAAGAGGCAGATAATTTCCGAAAGGCAATGGGTAAAAAAATTCCGGCAGAAATGAGCAAGCAGCGCGAAAAATTCCTAGACGGAGCTATAAAAAACGGAATGACCGGAGAAAAATCGGAAGAGCTTTTTAAACTTATCGAGCCATTCGCGGCTTATGGTTTCAACAAAGCTCATGCCGCATCGTATGCAATTATTGCCTACCAAACTGCCTACATGAAAGCCAATTACCCGGTTGAGTTTATGACAGCTGTAATGACCGCTGAAGCCGACGATACGGACAAAATCGCCTCGGCTGTAGATGAGTGTGCCAAAATGGGTATCCTCGTTCTTCCGCCGGACATTAACGCATCGCACACAGGTTTCACTATTGAAAAAGTGCAAAAAACGAAAAAAGACGGTATCCGATTTGGGTTTTCCGCCATAAAAAACGTAGGTAAAGCCGCAATCGAGGCCATCATATCCGAACGTGAAGCACACGGACTTTTTAAATCTTTAGACAACTTTGTATCAAGAGTTAATTTAAGAGCAGTGAACAGGAAGACTTTAGAGAGTTTAATTAAAGCAGGCGCTATGGACGGTTTCGGGAAACGAAATGCCATGCTTAAAATTCTAGACGATATCAAAGCGCAAGGCACATCTCTTTCTAAAACCATAGCCGAAGGCCAGGGTACATTATTTGGTGAAGAAGAGCTGGATTCCAAAACCGTTATACCCAAATCAATGAGCTCTCTTTTAGAATCAACCGAAGAGGCACCGAAGGAAGAAATACTTTCCTGGGAACGAGAGCTTTTAGGCTTTTATTTAACCGAACATCCGCTTGCAAATGTCTCAGAAAGAATAGACAGAATTGCAACTGTTAAAATTGGCGAAATTGACCGTTTTACCTATGCCAACAAAACCATTAAACTCGGAGGAATAATCGCTTCTTTAAGAAAAACTGTTACCAAACTAAAGCAACAGGAAATGTGCTTTTTAAAGCTGCAGGACACAACAGGGACAATCGAGGTTATTGTATTTCCAAAAATTTACCAAATTGCCAGGGATATTATCGCCATGGATCAAATCGTCATCGTATCCGGTAAACTGGAAGCAGACGACGAAAGTTCAACCCTTATAGCAGACAGCATAACTCTACTTGAAAAGGAGCCGGAAACCGCAAGTATTGAAGAAATAAACATCTCTATCCCGAAAAATGCCGACAGGATTCTGCTTTCCAAAATTTATGAGGTTTTAAAAGAAAATTCTGGCAAAAGCCCTACTTTTCTAATCCTTCCCGGTCAGGATAGTGCAGTCCGCAAAATCCCTGTTCCTTTCGGCGTAGAAAGAAGTTTTAATCTAGAAGACAGTCTCTCAAATCTTGGTTGCCGCATTACAGGTTAAGGTTTACAAAAACAGCCTTTTTGGATATACTTTACCACTATGGATATGACAAATTTTGCAGTCGGCGATATTATTCGTGTTTTTACAAAGGATCCGCAGGATAATAAAGTTCATGCAACGCCCTTTGAGGGAATTGTAATATCGCTGCGAGGCCAAAAAGAAAGCAGAACCTTTATAGTTAGGAAAAAAGGTGCGGACGGCGTTTTTGTGGAGCGCATTTTTCCAGTTGCTTCTCCTTCTATAGAAAAAATAACAGTTATTAAATCTACGGGCGCAAGACGCGCAAAACTTTATCACCTTAGAAAAACAAAATAAAAATGGTTCTGCCTGACTTGTCAGAAGAAAAAATTCTTTGGCATAAAGGTTTCTTAAGCGTAGTAGGAATAGACGAAGTAGGAAGAGGGTCATGGGCCGGTCCACTCGTCGCAGCGGGAATAGTCCTTCCAAGTGATTTTGAAATTCCTAAAGGCCTTGCAGATTCAAAGCTTCTTAATCCTAAAAAAAGAGAAGAACTGGACAAGATGCTGAGAGCAAAGGCGCTAGGTTTTTTCATTTCAGAAGTTTCCCATCTTCAAATCGATAAACTCGGTATAGCCAAAGCAACGCAAGTTGCTTTCAGGAAAATAGTAAGCGCAATTTCACCAAAGCCTCAATATTGTCTGGTGGATGCTTTTCATATCAAATACGTAAGTTCGGAAGTTAAACAAAAAGCGATAAAACATGGAGATATGACTTGTGCCTCGATTGCTGCGGCCTCAATAATTGCTAAAGTCTATCGTGATAATTTAATGGAGAACCTAGGGAAGAAATTCCCCAAATATAATTTTCAAAAGCACAAGGGATATGGGACCGAGGAACATCAGAGGGCGATTCAAAAATTTGGCCTCACAAAGATTCATAGAACATCCTACAATTTGGATTTTCTGTATTCGTGAACAGCAAAAGGTCAGGCCTTAACTTAAGCTGCTTTTGGAAAAAGATCTGACCTTAAACAGAACCAATGGATAGATCAAAAATAGGAAAATACGGTGAAGATCTTGCTGCGGCATACCTGTCAAAACTTGGCTATAAAATAATTGAGCGAAATTTCAGGATTCGCGGCGGCGAAATCGATATAATTGCCCTAGATCAAGGAATACTTATCTACGTTGAAGTCAAAACCCGATCGTCACACGATTTTGGTCTTCCAGAAGAATCCGTTACATATCATAAACTAAAATTTCTGGAGCGTGCTTCAAAATTTTACCGTGCAAACCGCCATAACTTACCCCTTCAAGAGCGAATAGACGTTGTAAGCATCGACTTATCTCGTTCTAAACCATCAATAAACCTTATTAAAAACGCCGGCTTCTAAAGATCTTCAAAAAACTAACCAGTCTTAACAAGACCCATTGGGGTACGCCCCTCGAAAACATCTATCACGTTTTGTGCAGCGATTCTGGACATTGTTTCCCGGGTTTCAAAAGTTGCAGAAGCAATGTGGGGTGTCACCACGATATTATCAAGCGCCAGAAGTTCTTTAGAAATTTCAGGTTCGAACTCGAATACATCAAGTCCTGCTGATGCTATTACTTTTTCCTTAAGTGCCCAAACCAAAGCTTTTTCTTCAACTACGGGCCCCCGAGATGTGTTTATAAGAATAGCCGACTTTTTCATAGTCTTTAGCTCGTCACGGCCAATCATATGCCTGGTTTTTTCTGTTAAAGGAACATGAAGCGTTACAACATCTGCCTCTTTTAAAATTTCATGAACGGTTGAGTATCTGGCTTCACAAATAAGCTCAAAATCCTCGGCTCGTTTAACATCGTAATACATAACGTTCATCCTAAATCCTCCATAGGCAATTTGGCCGACAAATGTTCCTATTCTGCCGAGCCCGATAACGCCGATTGTTTGACCCCAAACCTGGTGCGAAAGAAATAAATTGGGATCCCAACGTTTGTATTTTCCTTCTCTGACGAATTTATCAGCATCAATTATTGACTTGTTGCAAGCAAAAATTAAAGCAAATACGTGCTCTGCTACCGATTCATTGGCAACACCTGGAGTATTACAAACAACAATCCCTTTTTGAGAAGCGGCCGAAAGGTCGATATTGTCGTATCCGACAGCATAATTGGCAATGAGTTTGAGTTTCGGTGAGGCAGCTTTCAGAACTTCGGAATCAAGCTTGTCATTTACCAAGGGGATTACGGCGTCGTATTCAGATAGGACTTTTTTTAAGCCTTCTTTTGTTAAATCTTTCCCGGAGTCATTTACCTCGACAGAAAAACCCTTTTTGCGAAGTAGTTCTAGTCCAATATCGGGAATTACTCCGGTAACAAAAACCTTGGGCATTATTATTATGATAAACGATTTAGAGGGCGCTTGCCACAAATTCTGGAACAGTCGCCCGGTATCTTTCTATCTCCTCACGACTCATAAGACCGTTTTGTGCCCCAATTGAAGAAATTGCATGAGCAGAGTTGATAGAACCCCAAACCATAGCCTCACTTAGTTTTTTCCCAAAATTGGTAGCACCAATAAAACCAGCGGAGTATGCGTCACCCGCTCCAGTTTTCTCGACGACTTCCGTTGGGAAAATACCTAACTGTAGATATTGTTTCCCGTCCGAAGCATAAGATCCGCTATCTCCATTGGTTACAACTACTGTTTTTGGCCCCAAAAGCAACAGCTTAGAAAGAATATCCCTTATTACTTCTGGTTCCGAATCATCAAGACCCAGAATTTTTCGTGATTCTTCCAAATTAATAATTAAAATCTCGCAGCGTTCCAGCACCCGGGGATATTTTTTAATATCGGCCCTAATCTGATAGGTTCCTGGAGCGAAAACAAGTTTTGAACCCGTTCTGTCGACGTATCTACAGACCTCGTCCATGATGTTTGTTTTCTCAAAAGTCTCTGCCATAGATGTAAGATAAAGCCAATTAGAAGAAACCAAATCCCTGGGTAATTCATAATCCCAATTCTGGTGATAAACAAAAATAGTACGCTCACCCTGATAAGATAAAACCACAGACATATTTGAACTTTTTGTGTCGGATTCAAAAACGTAGTCAGTTGAAACACCTTTATCAATAAGGGCCTTTCGTATTAACTCACCTTGGGAATCTTTACCTAAGTTTGTATAAATTGCGGATTTAAAACCTAAAATTGAGGATCCAACCGCAACGTTTGCAGCATTGCCGGCAACTCCATGGTCAATTGCCTCAACAGGAATTTTACTCCCGTATTTAATACAAATTTTGCAATCTTTGGTATTTATATCGCAAAAAACTGAAGCCCCCTCGACTTTAATGTAAGTATCTATCGTTGAATCGCCGACTGCTATGAGGTCAAAAGCCTTATCCATCTAAATAGAAAATGTTGGGTGCTCATGGTTGTGATCAGAAGGTTTAAATTCTCTTTTTAAATCTTCAATCGATTTTATTGCGTCCTCTGGGGTATTTACTATCTTAAAAACCAGACGTTCTTCTGGCCTGATATACATTCCTCGAGTGAAGGCAAAAATTATCTCTTGCCAAAAATCACCAAAAAGAATAAGCGGCTTGTGGTGGCCAAAATAAAGCCTTGCCAATCCCCACGCCATACCAAATTCGGATATTGTTCCGGTCCCTCCATTAAAAATGATAAAAACTTGCCCAATCTCAAGAAGTTTCAGCGTTCTCTCTAAATAATTCTTTTCAACAATAAGCTTGTCAACTTTATTACTTTCATCTCTCCCCTCAAAAACAGGTATGTCCTTTGGATAGAAAGTAATTCCTATGGTTTTTCCACCTTCACTTTTAGCTCCTAATGTTGAAGCTTTCATGATTCCAGGTCCGGCACCATTGACAACTGTGTAACCATGCTTTGCACACAACGCCGCAGTTTTAAATGCGGCCTTAAAAGGGTCGTCAGCCTCCTTTGCATCCGCATATCCCAGAAAAGTTACATTTTTTATGGTTGTTTCCTCGCCAAAAACAGATCGGATAGGTTTTTTAATCATTTATCTTGAAGGGTCTTACAACTATTATCGTTTAACCTTGGCAAGCTTATCAAGCTTCTCATAAGCAACAACATAATCAGGAGCGTTGTGAAGTGCGGATGTTGCAACAAGGAAATCCGCACCTGCTTTTGCTAAAAGTGGCGCCGTATCAAAGTTAACACCAATATCAATTTCGACTGGAAGATAAGGTTCAAGCAACTTTGATTCTTTGATCCTTCTATAAACAGGCTCTTGCAGCTTTTTTCCTGAAAAACCTGGGCTTGCTGAAAATATGCACAGCAGATCAAGATTTTCAGAAAAACCTATTATTGTTTCAACTGATGTCTCTGGATTGATTGAGAGACCGACTTGCTTGTCCATGCTCTTTACTTTGTAGATGTTTTCCAGAACATTTTCTTTAGTTTCGTAAGGAAAAATTATTCTCGAAACAAAATCTATATCAGCCAGTTTGGCGATGTGGCTCGATGGGTCTTTAACCATGAGCTGGACTTCCAACATAGAATTTGAGGGATATTTTTTTATTGTGTCGACACCCACAGTATGATTCGGAGCAAAAAAGCCATCTATAACATCTACTTGAATAAGATCAGATACGTGTTCTGCCCGCCTTAATCTAGCAACATAATCGTTTTCGTCGTTAGTTAATATTCCAGGAACAATTTTTGCCATATTTAGATTCTAGTATAAATCATGATATTCACCCATTTGCGGAATAATAACTTGCTTTCCAAGTTCCAATTTAATTTTTCCAGCAAGAGTTAGTTGTTGATCAACCTCTCCGTGTGTTAAAAAAATTCTTTTAACATTTTTTGAATAAGATAACCAGTCAATAAGCTGGGGCATGTCTGCGTGGGCGCTATACGATCCAATCGATTTAACTTGAGCGTTAACAACAACTTTTTTACCGTAAATTTTAACTTCTCTGTGCCCTTCGAAAATTCTTCTCCCTAAAGTTCCCTGCGCTTGATACCCCACAATAAGAATGCTGTTTTTGCCATCTTCTGCAAAATTTAAAAGGTGATGAAGTATCCTACCGCCATTCATCATTCCCGACCCGGCAATAATCACTTTGGGATTTGGCGCAAGTTCAATTTGTTTGGATTCTTCAACCGTGTTTGTCAAATGGATTCTTTCAAGGCCAAAAAAATTATTATCCCTATGGCTTTTTCGAATAGTTGAGCTTAAATATTCCGGATATTTGCTAAATAGAGCAGTTGCCTTTTGGGCCAGAGGGCTATCAAGGTAAAAAGTTGGTTTTTCGCAGCCCTCTATAGAGCAGAAATCCTCAATATCGTGCAGAAGCTCTTGGGTCCTCTCTATCGCAAAACTTGGGATCATCAAAACGCCATTTTGCCGTGTGGTATTATTAATAATTTCAGCCAGTTTAGTCTTTCTCTTGGCCACATCCTCGTGAATTCTTCCGCCGTATGTACTCTCACAGATAATGTAATCGGCGGAAGTAATGTGCTCTGGAGGATTTAAAAGTAGTGAAGGTACATTGCCAAGGTCGCTCGTATAGGTAAGGCAAATACCGTCGGCTTCTAAAACGGCAAAAGCCGAACCGAGTATATGGCCTGCATTTTTGAGAGTTAATTTAATGCCTGGTGAAACTTCGACAGTTTCATCGTAAGATATAGTTTCAAAAAGCTCTAAAATTCGCTCAATATCACCCTTTTCATAAAGAGGTTGAACATTTTCTCGCTCAGCTTTTTCTTCCATTAGCTTTTCACTATCGTCTAGAACTAGCTCGGCTAGTTCTTTTGTGGGAGCAGTTGCAAAAATCTTACCTCTAAACCCCTCTCTGGCAAGCTTTGGCAGCCTACCGGTATGGTCTAAGTGGGCATGGCAAACAATGACAAAATCAATCTTTGAAGCATCGTAAGGAAAAGGAGAATAGTTTCTTTCTTCGCTTGATTTTGAACCCTGAAAAAGGCCACAATCAAAAAGAATCAGCTTCCCGGCTGATTCAATAAGGAAATTCGACCCTGTAACTTCACGAGTTCCACCAAAAAAAGATATCCGCACAATTTTAGTATTAAACAAAAAATTGTCTAAGTAAAGTAAAATATGTTTTGGAAATGAAAAAACTAGCTTACATCGCCATTTATATAACAATAATTGCAGTTGTCGCAGCGCACGTTTTCCCGAAAAGCATAAGTCTCGACAATATTCTTCATAAATCCCCTTGCGACAAACCAAGTACCTACAGCATTGGTTTTATTGATGACCGTTTCAATATTACACAAGATCAATTTAAATCAGATGTCCAAGATGCAGCCAACATCTGGAATAAGGCTGAAGGAAAACAGCTTCTAGTTTATGACCCGCAAGGCAAATTGCAAATTAATATGATCTACGACGAAAGACAGGCATTAACCAGTCAGATCAATAACCTAGAAGGTAATCTCCAGGGTGGAAAACAAGCCTTACAACCGCAAATAGACGAGTACAACAAACTTGTGGCAGATTTTAAATCGCGAATCGATAGCCTGAACAGCCAAATTGACTATTGGAACTCACGAGGAGGGGCCCCTCCCGATGAATACAACAAGCTTATCCAAAAGCAGCAAGATCTGCAGAAAGAATCAGACAGCATCAATGCGCTTGCCCAAAAGCTCAACTTACAAACCGCAAATTATAACAGCCAGGTTAAAAATCTTAATCAAAAGATCGAATCTTTTAATCAGCAGCTTGCCCAAAAACCAGAAGAAGGACTCTATATTGGACAGGAAAATAGAATCGAAATATATTTCAATAGCACTAAAAATGAACTGGAGCATACATTAGCCCACGAATTAGGGCATGCACTTGGAATAGACCACAACGAAGACCAAAACTCGATAATGTATCCTTACACTACGGAATCACTAAAGCCAACTCAAAGCGACATAAACGCGCTTAACGCCATTTGCAAAAATCAATAACAGAAAAATTAATTAATTCCCAAAACGGAATCAAGTCTCACCTTGTCGAATCCTAAAATTTTATCAACTGAGCCATCATCTTTTGTGATGACAGTAAAAGGGACCCCCAACTGACCGGAAAGTTCAATCATCTTTTGGGCTTCTTCAGGGTTTTCATCAACGAGTATTTCCGAAAAATCTATATTTTTGGATTTGAGATACTCTTTTTGCATTTTGCAAAATGGGCAAGTCGTTGTTGTATAAATCGTTATTTTTGGCATTTGAAAGATTATATAAAAAAGCAGCTAATTATTCTATTTGCTAAAATTGACTAATGTCCAGAGAAGGCCAAACCTTAACAACAATAGCCCTTATTTTTTTTGGACTATTTATTACATTTACTGTAATTGTTGGCTTAAGCTTGTTCAGCACGATAGATATACAGAGCACTGTCTATCTTCAAAACATAGTGCCTCATTTTTTAGACCTGCCATTTTCCTTTTTAAGCTTTCTTGGATCATTTGAGGTAACTTTTGCAGTGTTGGTGGCAATTATAGTTACAAAGTATGCAAAAAATTCGCGTCAAGCAATCTACACAATCATAGCCTTCTTGATTGGGACAATTGCCGAGCTCAGCGGTAAGTTGTACTTATTCCACCCATCGCCACCTAAATTGTTTTTCCGCCATGTCGATATATTGTTTCCAACCACTTATGTTCATACAAATTATTCTTACCCCTCAGGGCATATGTTTAGAACAACATTTTTAATAGTGTTATTCATTTATTATTTATCCGGTTCAAAGAAAAAAATTTATCCAATAATTCTTCTTATAGTAATATTATTTTTAATGGCTTCGTCAAGAATTTATCTTGGTGAACACTGGTTAAGTGATGTAATTGGAGGAATACTTCTTGGAACTTTTTTTGGAATAACGCTCATCAATGTTGTAAACCGAACAAACTAATTTGTGCACAAAAAGATAGATTTACTTTTGATTGCATTTTTACTTATTCTATCTATTTTTTTCATTAGCTCGCATATTGCACCGGGGTCAACTGATGCATATTGGCATCTTGCCGTAGGTCGGCAAGTTTGGCAAGAAAAAAAAGTAGTGCAGGAAGACAAATTCATTTATGGGTCCCAAAATCATTACTTTACATCTGTAGAATGGTTGTCAGGCCTAATAACGTATGCACTTGTGAAAACAGCAAGTGTCAATTCAATTTATGTCTTGAGAGTTTCAATCGGCCTAGCCATTTTGCTTATCGTTTATTCAACAAATCAACTATTCAATTTAAAAAAAAGCTTGAACTATGCGGCGATTTTGCTATTAGCGTACGTTTTGCCTTCAAGGTTAAGCCTCGATCGTCCAGAAAATTTCAGCTTGCTTTTTGTCGCAGCCATCAACTTCTTTGGCTTTTACTATCTGACAAGGCGCAAAATTACATACTTTTTTTTAACTCTTCCAGTAATATTCTTGTTGTGGCCAAATCTGCACGTATATGTGCCAATAGGCATATTTTTATTGGTTGCCTGGCTTTTAATTTATTTTCTGTCTTTTCTGGAAGATCACACAAAAATAGCGGAATTAAGATCCATATCGATAATAGTGTCCCTTTCCGCCCTAATGGCCGTTATTCAGTTTAGACGATTCATTTTCTTTTTATTCACACCGTCTTTTGCGAAGTTTAGCGTTGGCGAGCAAGTTTCAATATTTTCAAGATTAAACGAAATAAAAATAAACTTTTTAAACCAAGTGCCGTTCGAAATATACGTCTACTTTTTTGTCTCGGTAGTATTTTTTATTATCAGCACAATTTTTATTTTGAAGAAAAATTTTAAGCTCAGCAACTTGTGCGTTCTTCTAATGGGGGCCTTTATTACAATACTCCCTGCAATATATTTTAGGCTTATAGCCTTGGAGAGTATTCTTGTTATACCAGTCGCCCTTTATCTCTTGTCCTTAACGGGCCTGAAAGATAAAACGGTCACCTACATATCAAATTCAGTTTTAGCCTTTTTGACATTTATTATTTTGATCTCAATATTTATTGGCCACCCTCTAGGGTGGAGGCAGTATTGGCGTTATTATCAAAACAATCAAGGAGACTACATCGGGGTTAGAAATTTTTCATGGACTGCTCAATTTCCAAAAAGCATTTCAGAAAATATAAACAAAAATTTATATTCAAAAAGAATTATAACTTCTAAAATCTGGAGCAACTATTTAATTTGGATGCTGCCTGGCGTTAAAACATTTTCTGATGCCCAGTGGACATTTAGAACAGAAGATGATTTTAAAGATGAACAGAATTTAAACGGCGGAACAAATAACTGGGAAGAGCTATTAAAAAAATATAACATAGACACAGTCGTAAATAGCCAGTATGATTCAATAATTGACAACTTTACACCTGTATACCAATTGCCAAATTGGAAGTTGGCTTATGTTGACAGCAATGCTGTGATTTATGCGCGCAATGATGTTATAAAAAATCTTCCAGTTAATTTATCCAAAATCCACCCAGAGCAAGCCTACATTCCCTTCAATTTATCTTTTGATCCTAAAGACGAAGAAGCAGCAAATCAGCTGAGAGCCTTACTGCGTTATGATGACAAAAATTCCTTTGCAAGATCACAATTAATTTTATATGAGATGAATTATCAAAACGATTTGGAAAATGCAAAAAAATTAACATTAGAATCGAAGTTATTAATTCCACAAGACCCTATATTTAGCTATTTCATGACAGCAATTTACGCAAGAGAAAATAAATGTGACCTTGCATTAAGCTTTGCCAAAGAAATGAAGCAAAAGAGCTTCGGCGACATTAACTTCTCTCAAGCCGCAAACACGGAACTTGCAAAATGCCAAAAAGCGATATAAATATCTACAATAAATCTTGAGTAACTCTATAATTCGAATCTAATTTAAGTTGTCTTGCCGTTTTATGTAAAGCTGCCACTGTGTGATATGCAGAGGTACCAAAAGCAAAGAATCCGCCTGCTTTAAGTACTTTGCCTCTTAAGTGATCAGTTTTAGTTCTCAGAAGTTTTCTGGATATAAGGCCAGACAAAGCAGCAACGGCGATGTTTGTGTCGCGACACGCCCGGTTACTACTTCTAAAATGCTCAAGCCGTAAACCTTCAAAAACTGTACCGCTTTTCAGTTCTTGCAAACAATCTTGTAAATGAAGGCGTGGGAAAATAACTGAATTTAAAACTTCAATTCCATCTATGCTTTTTTTATCAACCGGTCTTCCATGGGTGGCTGGCTCAACTTCAATCATTCGAAAATTATACCAAAATGCTCTTGCACCTCGAACTACGATAATCAGAATTTGAAATTTAGGTCAAAAACGTCAGCAACTGGCTTGAAAACGGTAAAGATGTTTTTGTCTATTTTAACAATGACGCAATGGGTTACGCCCCCAAAAACGCCCAAGATCTAAAAGGACTAGTTGGTTTGAGCTAAAAGATTCCAGAATATGAGCTCACCATTACCAAAAGACGAATCACAGAAACTCAAACGAATTATTCTTTATATGGGCCAAATTCCAAATCGCCAGCTAAAATAGACCTCATAATACCAACCCCGTTAAGTGAAGATAGGCCTCTAGGAATTGAGCGTTCTGTGTTTATTAAATTTAGATCATGAGCAATTCTTAAAAATTCTCTATCTGGATTACGAGTGAAATCTAAATGTCCGGGCTGGCTCGTAAGTCGTAATATCATCAAATCAACGAGTAGTAACCCAGCATCGATGTCATCCACAATGGATACTCGTTTGAGCATAGACCTGACAAGTGCATCGGGATACTCTCTTCTAGTCAGACACACGCTCTTTGAAGCTTCACGCAAAGATTTAATTTGAGAAGTGAATGGGTGAAACTTTTCCGCTGCATCACGCCAAAGCTGTTCTCTTGACTCAAAATCATTTGAGGGGTCCATGCCTGCTAATTGGTCATCAATGTAAAGCTGCAAGATCTCTTGGGCGGCTGTTGGTAGCAATGCAAGTTCTTCTGGTGTCAAATCTCGTTCCATATTGGGCTGGAATTATACAAAAGATCAGAAGATAAATCAACTATAGGTCTTAAGTGGCTCCACGGGGAATCGAACCCCGCTTTGGACCTTGAAAGGGTCCCGTCCTAACCGATAGACGATGGAGCCAAATTTAGCTAGCAAATTTTACCACAAAACATCCACAAATTACCCCCTCAAACAGATCATCTATCGCTTGAGGCCAGAGCCTATTTCCTAAATTTCTCCAACAAGGCTTCGAGTAATGATTTCGCTGTTCCTTGGCCGCCGAGACCAAAAGCGAGTCCTCCGGCTAGTGCCAGCATCGCCACTAATCCACCGAAAAGAATTCTCAAAAGCTCTTGCGCAACGCCAAGCTGGTGCAAAACCAAAAAGGCCACAAAAACTATTACCGACCATTCGGCAACAAGCCCAACCGTGTTAGATACTTGCTTGCCTAATGACTGACTTGCACTTTTTGCAAGCCTGTAACCCAATCTTGAGAATGCAAGACCTACCATGGCAACAATTACCGCAACAATCACATTTGGAATGTAAAGGATGACCCGGTTTAAAACTGTGTTAACCGCATCCAACCTCCATGCCTGAAGCGTTGGTACCAAAAAGACAATAATAATTGTCCATCGGGAAAGCTCAGCTAAAATCTCACTCCACTCTATGTCTTTACCTTCAAGCTTAGTCACTCCATACCTTGCTAAAAACTTTTCAAGCTGGATCATCTTTAAAAGCCCGAAAACCACACGGTAGACGACAGCTGCTATCACAAGACCAACTATTAAAATAATCAAACCACCTATAAAGCCAGGTATAAAATTAATAAAAGCTGCAATGGACTTTAAAACGGCCGAAGAAACTGCTGTAGACAAATCGTTTATCACAAATTCTCACCTCCTCCCTATTTCAGCTACACCTCCATTTAAAGAGATGTATATGAAAAAAGCAAGTGAAAATAATTTTGGATAGCCAAATTTTGTGACCCGCACAGGATGAAAACGTTTTGCTTCGCAAAATGCGAACCTAGGGGTTCAACTGGAGAAATCACAAACAATTTTGACCAGAGCCAAAATCATTTGTGACCCGCACAGGATTCGAACCTGTAACCAATTGCTTAAAAGGCAACTGCTCTACCATTGAGCTAGCGGGCCAAACGAAGTAATCGTGTTTGATATTATATCCAAAGTAGCATTGATCATCAACCAAACTAAAAGGTAGAATTATCTAAGTCAAGCATATGAATTGGATTGATCTTGTAATTATTTTAGTTGTTTTGGCTTTTGCTATCGAAGGTCAGAGTCAAGGTTTTCTGGATCAAACATTAAATATTTTAGGGTTCGCATTTTCGCTTATTGCAGCGCTGCTATTTTATTCTTCTTTGGATAATGTATTATCAAAAGGTTTTAACTTATCACCCATAATCGCTGCTCCTATTGGATTTCTAATAATTTGGGTTGTAATAGAAACAGCATTTGCATTAATTATTAATGGTTTTCTCATAAAATATTTGCAAAAATTTGAAAAAAATAAGCTGAATCAATATTTAGGCTTTATACCCGCTATTTTTAATGCACTATTGTTTCTTTCATTTGTGCTATTGCTTTTCGTGTCTCTACCTGTAAGACCGGATTTAAAAAACGATGTCTTTAGATCCAAAATCGGATCTTACTTAGTACAAAAAGCGATAACTTTAGAGCGCCCCTTAGACAAGGTTTTTGGACCTATTACAAAACAGTCACTGACATTTTTAACAGTTGATCCCAAAGAAAGCGGCTCCATCGACCTGCACTTTAAACAAGACCAACTGACAATAAATTACACAGACGAACGAGAGATGCTAAATCTAGTAAATAGTGAAAGGGCAAAAGTAGGAGTAGCACCCCTAACATGGAGCAATGCTTTGGCAGGTGTTGCCAGAGCTCACAGTGAGGATATGTTCAAACGTGGCTATTTTTCACACTTTTCGCCGGAAGGAAAAGACGTCGGGGACCGACTTTCGGATTCCGGCATTCCTTATACTTACGCTGGTGAAAACCTTGCACTTGCGCCAAATTTGCAAACAGCATTCCAGGGTTTAATGGGCAGTGAAGGCCACCGCCGGAATATGCTGGACCCAGCTTTTCATAAAATAGGCATTGGCGCTGTAAACGGTGGTGTTTATGGCGAAATGTTTACACAAGTCTTTACCGAATGACGAAAAAACTCCCAAAATCATTACAAGTTTTTCTCATCTTAATTCTTGCCCTCTTCTTGCTTACGCGAAAAATTGATAAACCCTTTTGGGGACATCACGACTGGAATAGCGTTGTCTACAGTAATATTGCAAGAAACTATATTAGATATGGATATATAAAAACTAAATTTGGACAGGTCACGTCTGTTGATTTACAGAAACCTGAACATTTCACATATATCACTCATTACCCGCCATTACTCCCGATTTTGATAAGCATAAATTTTCGTATATTCGGCCAATCAGAACTTGCTGCACGATCAACGATCGTCCTTTTTTCATTAATTTTAATTTTTTTCATTTATGAAATCGGTAATGAATTAGGAGGCAAATTGATGGGATCTCTAGCTTCAATATCTCTTACATTAACTCCTATTTTCATGTATTTCGGGAAATTACCTGTTCACGACACAATAGTTCCTGCTATATCAGCAGCAGGTTTTTGGTCGTATATAAGATATATCAAAACGAAATCAAACAAATATTATGCACTCCTTGCCATAACTATTATTATAGGGGGCTTAATAAACTGGAGCGCATATTACTTAGTTCCAGCACTTCTATTTATGCAAATTACAACTAAAGCTGGTAAACAAATAAGAGGCAATATCTATAAACTAATGCCACTCGCTATTCTTATTTTCTTAATTCAAATAATCCACACCAATATCTTGGATAGCGCATCTACAGGTTCAATTTTCAGTAATGTTCTCGAGAGAATAGATCCTTATCTGACATCATCTCTTTATGGCTTTGCATTTTTCAAATACATAAGGCAAGAACTTTTATACCTAAGAATTTATTACACAATGCCGGTGTTTTTAGGTTCTGCTTTTTTTATTCTGTTGACACTTTTTAATATATTTAAAAAGCAAAGAAGGTTAAATTCGGAGCAACTTTTTATTTACGCACTATTTATTTACGGCGCTATCCAGCTTGTTCTTTTTTCTCAACTTTCATTTATTCATGATTATATGATCTATTATCTGGCGCCTTTTATGAGTTTATCCTTTGCCTACATTGCAACAAAAATGATAGACCCTTTTAAAAAATCTCTCATATGCCCGATTCTCTTGATTGGAATATTCTACTTCATATTTGTAAGCCAGCTGAAATTTACTAAAGCCCTCATCGCAACAGATACAAATAAAAGGGGATTTCTTGTAGGTCAGTTAATAAATAAAGAATCGCCTTCAGGATCCTTAAGTTATATAACATCAAATTCATACAAAGAGTTTCAGGAAGTATTTATCGGTTATTATTCAGACAGAAATGTATCTTACGGGGAAAGTTTACCAAGGGATTTTGAAAGTAAATACGAGCTAATCGTAAGGCCAAAAGACCATGACCCTTTGCCGGTTGAACAAAAAGAAATTTTAGATACAAGATACCTGCGTTACGAAGATAATAATTTTATCTGGTACAAAACGAAGTTTACGCGAAGCAAATTTAACGTTTCTTCTCTACGGTCTCTACAACATCTAGAAGCCACGGATTTTCATCAATAAGCTGAGCGGTTGTACGCTCTTTATAATCCGAAAGGTCCCTCCTGTAAATTCCTTTCCAGTTTCCAGTCAAACCCTCGATGCGAGCTTCCTTTATTTCAACCATGCGCCTTATATGTGCAAGATCTCTAAGTAAATTGTCGTAGGGATTATCGGTTACTTGGTGTTGTGAATTTTCGCCAGGAACCTGTCTTCGTTCTGCCTCTGCTCCCAAACCATGCTCTATAGCCTCAATGCTTATCGCAGACACTTATTATAGGTTAATTATATACCTTTTTCACGCCTTTTTCAAGAAATTTATCCTGTAGCTTTTGTCTCCAAAATAACCGGTCACTTCCGGCATTACAATTGGCATCCCCAAAAGCTGTCCAGGGAAAACAGTATAATGGCCAAAACGGCTGTTTATCCTATCAACCGACGATACTAGTCTTACACGCCTTCTCTCTTCATCAAAAAGCGGTACAGGTTGGTGTCTGCTCGCTGTAAGCATTCCAAGCGTAACTCCGCAAAAAATTATGTTTTTAGGTTGCCACTCGTCAGCAATCTGCTTACAAACCCTAAAAAGGTCTTGGCCTGTATTGATGTAACTTGCCAAGGTTTTGTGTCCATACCAGGATTTAGCCTCAGCATCGCTTTTTAAGTTCCCAGACCATTGCCTTGGCGAGGTTCTAAGACAAAACCCTACGTAACGCCCACAAAGCCTCATTGCACGGGCTTTTTCGGCGGCTTCCTCGCATAAATTTCGAGTAACTTTATAAATCTCAGATCTGCTTTCTAAAATCCTGTGTGCGGTATAAGTTCTGCCGACCGATTTGGCGTCTGGAATAGAATCAAGCCCAACTAAAGGACTGTTATCGATCCCTCTGGCAACATTATAAAGGTGTAAAGACCAATAAGGCCCAAAATGTTTATATAAAAAGGGGAGTGATTGTTTTCGCAATTTGGCAAAATCATTTATCCCCAGGCTCGTTAAATGGCTATAAAGGCCCCAGCCGAGTCCGCAAATCTCCATCAATTTGGATTTGTCCAAAACCTCAAGCATATTATCGTGTGTAATCCAAAAAAGGCCATCAGGCTTGATTTGTTCAGAGGCAAGCTTAGCCAAAAGCTTATTGTGGGAAATTCCAACAGAACAAGTTAAATAATCACCAACTTCTCGCAGTCTCTTTTTAATATCAAATGCAATATTAAAAGCATTACCCCAGAACTTTTCAGTTTCAGTTACATCTATAAAACATTCATCCAGTGAAAAAACTTCGCAAAGCGGCGAATAACTTGAACAGATATCAATAAATTTCCGGCTTATATATTCGTATTTTGAAAAATCCGCAGGTACGAGAATAATTTCGGGGCAAAGTTTTCTAGCGTCATATGTTCTTGAACCTGTTCCAACGCCTTTACGTTTGGCTTCAACAGAGGCCGCGATAATACAGCTTCTACCACGGGCTTTAACAACGCCAACAGGCTTCCCCCGGAGCGCAGGATTAGCTTGCTGTTCGGCCGTTGCAAAAAAGCTGTTTAAATCCGCATGGATGATAACTCGCTTGTCATTTTGCATTTAAAAACGATTAAACTTTCTCTGTCACCTTTTTGACCTTCCATATATAATTATTTGCATTGTATTCGAGTTCAAAATTTGCAGTATCCGAAGCGCAAACCAAATCGACCATCCGTGAATCACCAACTCGCCTAGAAGAGGAAAAAATTACCTTATCAAACTTTACAAAGCGCCGGTTCCAATTCATTGCAATAGGGAAAATTCCTTGATCAAAAAAAGCCCAAACTTTTACCTTATCATCAACCTCAGTATCCATAATCTCTTTATACCCAAATAAAACCCGAAAATCAAGTGGCAATTTAGCTAGATCTGTAGTATTCTCTAAATCCTTAGCCAAAATTTAAAATGTTTCCTATAAGAGATACTAAAAATTCCAATAAATTTCCTTTTGTAAACCTGGCAATAATAGGCACAAATATTTATGTTTTTTATCTTGAGCTGACAAACCCCGCAATCGAACAATTTATAGGCAAATACGCTCTAATACCGGCAAACATTAACTTTGCAGACATAAACACGCTATCACCGTTTGTGACTTCGATGTTTCTGCACGCTGGGTTTTTACATATCATCTCTAACATGTGGTTTTTGTGGATTTTTGGTGACAACGTAGAAGCTAAAATTGGTCACATAAAGTACTTTACTTTTTACATATTTTGCGGAATCGTGGCAGCATTTGTGCAATATATATTTACGGCAAGCTCTAACATACCAATGCTAGGCGCATCTGGCGCGATAGCGGGTGTCCTGGGCGCTTATTTAAGGTTTTTTCCCCGCAACAAAGTTGACACGTTAATACCGGTTTTTTTCTTACCGCTTGTTATTAGTATTCCTGCGGTTTTTATGTTAGTTTACTGGTTTTTAATTCAAGCTTTTTCTACCTTTTCAGCCATAACCGAAACAGCCGGCGGCTTCGACGGCATTGCCTACAGTGCTCATATAGGAGGATTTTTAATTGGTTTTATAACAGCCCGCTATTTTGTATGGCAAAGCAGACGATTTTGACTTAGAATGAAATAAGGCAATGTCACAACCGTCGTATAGGGAATATCTTGATATCCTCAAAGGTCCAAGTACTCAAAAAAAAGTTTTCAAAAGTATCTTTCTTACTATTTTTATTGCATTGTTTCTTGTCGTTGGCACAGTAAGTTCCCTGTTCTTTTACTATAAAAAAAACATTGAGCCGCAAATAATTGCTTCGGATTTCATTCAAAGTACATCTGTTGGGTTCATTTCAACCAAGCAGTCCCTAAATGACGTGCTGGACACATTTCAAGTAGCCGGTGAAAAAGTTTCCGTAATTGATAAATTACAAAACAGTCAAAATTCCGAAGATGGATATTTCGTGGACCTGCAAGATAAACAAAAATTACTGGAAAAGATACGCGTTGCAAAGGAAAATATCGAGTTTCAAAAAGGCCAACTTCAAAAAACAAAATCACCGACAGAATTTAACAGCTTAACACAAGACCTTGTAAACTATTACAGCCAATCCGAAATCTTGCTTTCTCAAACGCAAAAAAATCACGAGTATTTCAAAAACATGCTCCTAGCACTTGGGCCGGATTTCTATTTACCAATTCTTTCAAGCGACGCAGCATGGAACTCACAAGATCCTCAAAAAGTCCTTGCCTATTACGAGGACAAAAGAACCAAAGCTCAGGATGCACTAACCAGCGTGGCTAAACTCTCACCACAGCCTGATTTTACAGATTATTATCAAGATGAAATAGCATACTTGGAACTTTTTGCAAATCTCTCAGGCGATATAACTTCAATTCTAAAAACGCGGCAAGAGCAAAAACCGGACGAAGCACAACCTCTAGAGAAGGCATACCAAAAGTTGATAAATGCACAATCAAAAAATAGTGTAATCGCAAGTCGTCTGCTTTCAGAAAAACAAAGGCTGCTTCTTCTAAACGAAAATCTAGACAAATTTGCGGCGGTAAGATTTCAAGGCAATTCTCTTGAATCAAGAATTAAGGAAGAAAATGCAAAATTTCAAAACGATTCAAGCCTAATTCCGACTTTGGTTAAATTCATCCATTCCCGAATCAAGACAACATGAAATTTGGTCCTTTACAATTGGCCTGTTAAATTTGTTAAAATTACATAAAGGAGGCTAATTTTATGGATCCCAACGACCAGAACCAAATGCCACCGGCAGACGGTGATAATGGCCAGGCACCAACTCCTCCGGCTCCGGAACCAACACCAACTCCGGCTCCGGAAGAACCAGCTCAGGGTGGAATGGATGTTCCTCCAGCACCACCAGCAGGTGAAGATCAAGGTCTTCCAGTCCCGCCACCAGCAGGCGAGCCTGAAGTTCCTTCAGAAACACCTGCTCCTGAAACTCCTCAACAGTAAGGCTTTAGCCTTCTTAAAAATGGGGCAGCTAAAGTTCCTTTCAGAAGGGAGCATGGTTGACGTTAAAAAAATTTAAAACAGCTTTAAAAAGTTCGGTTGTTATTGGAGTGGTCGTATTCTATGGTTTGGCCGCGTTTATTGTCGGTAGATATACTTCGTCAAAAACTCCCGAGCAAGTAAAAGGGGTTAGAACTGAATCGACCGGTGACCAGATAGAGAAACCACAGCCTTACACAGACATTCAAAGCGGGTCGGTCATAGCCTCAAGTGTAAATTTTTGCTCAAACACAGTCTATTCTTTCCAACTCGCCTATCCTAAAGACTGGTTTACGACTTATAACAATAAGTATCAGGAGTGTACCTTTTTTGCACCGTTTTCCTTTGTTGTTCCAGGCTACCTAGAACATGATATTGTGCCCATAACAGTTGTTCCAGTTGCTCCAGCAGACTGGCAAACCACAGTCAAACTCTATGAAAACCCCAACGATTACCAAAATGTTACATCCACAAAAAACGTTGAGATAAATGGAAGATCAACAGAAATAATCGACTCAACTTCAACGGGAAATGGTTTTGTACCATTAGGTTTAGTTAAAAAAAGCTACCTTATATTTGATGGAAGAATGCCGCTTGTTATCTATTACCAGCAGCTGAATTCAAATGAAGACGTTTTACGAACAGAAAAAGTTTTAGAAGAAACAGTAAGCAGCCTCAAATATTTTTAGATAAAGAAAAGGCCTCTCTTGCGAGAAGCCCTTTCGAGTTGCCTATCTTGCGATAAGCACACATTTTATACATCTTGAAAAAAATCATGTCAAGGGATCAAAATGAGGCTAAATGCTATACTAGCTGAGTTATGAAAATCCAAGAAGGTCAAGAAATTTATACCATTGCCGAGGTTAATCAGTCCGCAAAGCTTCTTTTGGAAGAGATGATCTTGTGGGTAGAGGGCGAAATTTCCCAAGTGCAAAAAGACCCAAAATGGTTCAACACTTTTATAACCTTAAAGGATGAAGGCAATGTGCTTGCTTGTTTTATGGAATCCGCTAGATTTTCGGCTCTCCCCGAAATAAAAGTTGGTGACAAAATAATAGCTTTCGGTAATCTAACCCTTTTCAAAAAAAATGAATATAAATTCAAAATAATAACAATCAAGCAAAACGGCGATGGTGTTTTGCAACAGCAATTTCAAAAACTTTACGAAAAGCTTAAAAAAGAAGGCCTTTTCGAAGAAAGCAGAAAGAAAGATCTCCCAAAATATCCAAAAAAAATTTGTGTTGTGACGTCAATGGGCTCCGCCGGTTGGCACGATTTCAAAACCATAAGTGCCGATAAATACCCGCTTATAGAACTTTTTACTTTTGACACAACAGTTAGCGGCCCTAAAGCAATAGGCCAACTTGTCAAAAAGTTGCCAATAGTCGACACAAAAGGCTTTGATGTTATCGCAATAACCAGAGGCGGCGGAGATGAAGCTTCACTTCTCGAGGTCTTTAACGACGAGCAAGTAGTCAGAACAATATCAAAGATGAAAACGCCAACAGTTGTAGCAATTGGCCACGAAATCAATATTACACTGTCAGAGCTTGCAGCCGACAAAAGAGCTTCAACTCCTACAGATGCCGCGAATATTATTGTCCAATCATATTCAAATCTTGAAGAAAAATTAGAGAATATTAACTTTTATCTAAATTCAAAATTTAAAAGGGTATTGTCGGAAAATCAGCAAGTGCTCGATTCATTCTATTTAAGATTTACCCAAACAAAAGTCTCATTCAGGGAATTGCCGCACAGACTAAAAGCTGCAGAAAGCTATCTGGAAAACAGCAAAAAGCGCTTGATAATTGACGGTCAGGATAAAACGCAGCAAATCAAAGACCAGATGTTTAAAAACGCATATTTTTTAATGCAGACAAAAGGGCAAGCAGAAAAGTCACTATACAAATCTCTTGAAATCCTATCACCACAAAACACCCTTGAGCGAGGTTACTCAATAACTTACAACGAAAACGGCCAAATTGTAACGTCAGTAAACCTCGTTGAGCCTCAAAGTACAATTGATGTAAAATTACGTGACGGAAAAATAAAAGCCAAAGTAAAATCGAAATACAAAAATGACTAAAAAACAGCAGGAGATAAATTTTTCTGGAGCTTTAGTAAGGTTAGAAGAAATTGTCTCAAAGCTTGAAGATCCGAATTTGGATTTAGAAAAAGGCTTAGAGCTTCTTGAAGAAGGTGTCAGGTTGCATAAACTCTGCCGCACAAAACTAAAACAAGCGAATGAAAAGATCACCAAAATCCTGGAAGACGATAAAGATATTTAAAAAAAATGAAAAAAAATCAAATTGGAAAAATACTTCATTACTTTGACAAAATAAAAGTAGCAGTTATAAAACTTGAAAATGGTGATCTAAAAATTGGAGACGAAATAGAAATAGTTGACCAGGAAGGCAATGCTTTATCCCAAAAAGTTGATTCAATGCAGATTGAACACGCTCAAATAGATATTGCCAAAGCAGGAGACGAATTTGGTCTAAAAGTTGAAAAAGCAGTTAAAGCAAAATCCAAGGTATTTAAAACTTAATGTCAATCGTACTTCACGGAGAGGATATCCAAAATTCGTATCTTGAGCTTCAAAATACCCTTAGGCAATACCAAAACTTACAAAAATTAAGGCTCTCTTCTGAAAACGACCAGTCAATAAACGTGGCGCTTTTCTCAATCGATATGTTTGAAGCTAAAAAAGTTGTTATTGGGGAAGATCTTATTGCAAGCAAAAAGGTAGACCCCAAAAGCCTTACTACAATACCAGAGGGCAATATCGTCATTTTTTGGGAGAAAAAAGAACTTCCCGCGTCAACTCTTAAGCTTTTTCCTCAGGGCACTACCATAAAACTTTTTAAGGCAAATCCTGTCTTATTCAAATTTCTTGATTCAATTGGATCCAGAAACGCAGTACAGCAAGGCCTTTTAGATAAACTAGAAAATACGAAAGTTGCCCTTACTTGGCAAATAGAAAATCGCCTTTTTTTGCTTATTCTCCTTAAGCTAGGCTACTCGGCAAAAAGAATCTCGGAAATTACCAAAAAACCAATGCAAGATTGGCAATTTGAGAAATTACAAACTCAAGCAAGAAATTTAAATCTCAACTTACTTAAGAAGTTATTCTCATCAACATTAAAAATAGAAACGTTGATAAAAAGCGGTCTCACAAATCAAGCTGAAAAAAATCTTATCTCACTGATGCTTTTGAAGCATTTCGCGAACTAAATATTTGTTACAATAAGTTAACTGCCCATCCTGCATTAAGATGTGGCGGAAATTATGCAGGACATTGTATGGTTTTCTGAAGTTGATAAAAACGATGTTCAGCTTGTTGGCGGAAAAGGGGCCAACCTGGGCGAGATGTACCACGCCAAAATCCCCATACCAAACGGTTTCATAGTCACGTCGCAAGCTTACTTCAACGCTGTAACTTCATCAGGTGCGGCAGATAGAATTAAAGCAATTCTCTACAATTTGGATCCTGACAACCCTCTCCAGCTCGAGGAAAAAGCCAAAGCCTGCCAAAAAGAAATCCTGGAAATTGATCTGGATCCTAAACTTGAAAAAGTCTTATTTGACTATTACAAAAAACTTGGGAACGGTAAAGATACATATGTAGCCGTAAGGTCTTCGGCAACGGCAGAAGACCTACCCGATGCGTCGTTTGCAGGCCAGCAATCCACGTTCTTGAATGTCTTGGGTACCAGAGATTTGAAAAAATCACTTCTTGACGCATGGGCATCGCTCTTCGAAGCAAGAGCGATTTTTTACAGGCGCCAAAAAAACTACGACGATTTCAAAGTAAAAATAGCAATCCCTGTTCAAAAAATGGTTCAGTCGGAATCTTCTGGGGTGATGTTTACCGTTGACCCTGTAACTTCAAATAAAAAAATAGTCGTAATTGAGGCCATATTTGGACTGGGGGAATTAATTGTCCAAGGTGAAGAAACCCCTGATCATTATGAAGTAGACAAAAAAAGTCTCGAAATAACCACAAAAAAAATTAACAGCCAAAAAAATCAATTAGTAAAAACCAAATCTAAAAACGTACTTTTAAAAATTGCCGAAAGTCACAGCAAAGACCAAAAAATAACCGACGAACAAATTATATCCCTTGCAAAAATCGGCCTATCTTTAGAAAAGCATTATTTTTTTCCACAAGACATTGAATGGGCAACTGAAGACGGGGAAATTTTTATCGTCCAAACAAGACCAGTTACAACCATAAAAAAAGAGCAAAAACCTCAAAAACTCAAAGAGTCAGAAAAACTAAAGATCTTGGCGGAAGGGTCACCAGCTTCACCTGTAATTGCCTCAGGAAGAGTCGTTATCGTCAAAAATGTCTCAGAGCTGGGAAAAGTCACAAAAGGTAGCGTTTTGGTTACAGAAATGACTAATCCGGACTTTGTCCCGGCAATGAAAAAAGCAGTTGCCATTGTAACGGAAAGAGGAGGAAGAACATCGCATGCAGCAATTGTCTCCCGAGAACTCGGAATAGCCAGCGCTGTAGGGGTTGAAGGAGCGCTAAAAAAATTAAAAGAGGGAATGGTTGTAACAGTGGATGGAGCAAAAGGCCTAATCTATGAAGGCTCACCTGTCAAACAAAAAGGCCAAGAGACAACACTCAAAAAAGAATCACGCGATGCCAACTTCAAAAAAACGGCGACGCACCTTTATGTCAATTTAGCAGAACCCGACCAGGCAGCAATTGTAGCTGCAAAAAACGTCGACGGGGTCGGCCTTTTAAGAGCTGAATTTTTACTTGCCAAAATTGGAACGCATCCCAAAGAATACATCAAGCAAAAAAAAGAAAAAGAATTTATCGAAGAACTTTCGAAAGGATTAGCCATGTTTGGAAAAGCTTTTGGTAAAAGGCCTGTTATTTATCGCGCCAGCGATTTGAAATCCAATGAGTACCGGGACTTAAAAGGCGGAGATAAATATGAACCGAACGAACCTAACCCATTAATGGGCTATCGTGGGGCCTACAGGTATGTAAAAGACCCTGATATTTTCAAAATGGAGCTCCAAAGCCTAATTGAAGTGCGCAAGAACTATAAAAACATTCACCTCATGATACCGTTTGTGAGAACACCTCAAGAGCTAAAAGCGGTTCGCGCTTTAGTAGAGGAAAAAGGGTTATTTGATGACAAGACATTTAAGTTTTATATGATGGCCGAGCTACCAACTAATGTAATCTCGCTTGAAGACTTCATAAAAGTAGGCGTAGATGGCGTTTCCATAGGGACAAATGATTTGACAATGTTAGTTTTAGGTACAGACAGGGACAACGAAGAAGTAGCCGCAGAGTATTTTGAGATGAACCCATCTGTGCTTTGGTGCCTGGAAAGAATTGTAAAAACGGCTGGCAAATTTAATGTCACATCATCCATTTGTGGTGAAGCAGCATCTACATATCCGGATCTAACAGAAAAACTTGTCTCATGGGGCGTAACGTCTATTTCGGTAAATCAGGATGTCCTCGATTCTACCCGGGAAATTATTGCTGCCGCCGAAAAAAAGTTATTAGCCAAAGGAAACTAAATGGCCAAAATTAAAAAAATCATAGCCAGAGAAATACTCGATAGTCGGGGTATGCCCACAATAGAAGCTATTGTACAGCTTGAAGATGGCGCTGTGGGCTCCTTTGCAACCCCATCCGGAATTTCCGTAGGCAAACATGAAGCAGTCGAACTACGTGATGGCGACAGCAAGAGGTATGGAGGTCACGGCGTGCTAAAAGCCTTAGAAAATATCTTAACATTTTTGGCACCTGCCTTAATTGGAAAAGATGCGCGAGATCAAGCAGAAATAGATAAATTAATGATACAAATCGACGGAACTGACAACAAATCCAAAATGGGAGCAAACAGCATACTTTCCCTTTCCGGGGCTATAACTCGTGCTCAAGCTGCGTCTCTCAAAATAACACTGTATCAATACATCTCCAGTATTTTAACTGGAAAAGTCGCAGCCCAATTTTCGATTCCCACACCAATGTTTAACATTTTAAATGGCGGAAAACATGGCGGAGGAAATATAGATTTTCAAGAGTTCTTAATTGTCCCTCCTCAGGCTAATTCTTATTCTCAAAATCTAAAAACCGGTGTCGAAATTTATTATTCTCTAAAAGAGGTAATCACAAACCACAGTGGCGTCACGCTTCTTGGTGAGGAAGGTGGCTATGCACCGACTTTATATTCCAACTCAGACGCTTTTAAGATCATAGAAGAATCTGTAACACGGGCAGGCTATACATTGGGTCTTGATACATTTTTAAGTGTGGATGTCGGGTCATCCTCTTTTATGAAGGGTGGAGCCTACAAGATCAAAGACAGGCCTGTTGGTCTTACAGCTTCCGAATTTATCGATTTCTTTGTAGCACTAAACGAGCAATATCACATGCTCTCGTTGGAAGATCCGCTTTCGGAAGATGATTGGGATGGCTGGCACAAAATAACAGAAGCGATGGGTGAAAAGACAATAATAGTTGGTGACGATCTTATAACTACCAACATGGAAAGACTTAAAAAAGCTATTGATAAAAAATCTGCAAACGGAATAATCATAAAGCCCAATCAGGTTGGAACCATTACAGAAACTCTCGAGGTAGTAAAAGTTGCCAAAGCAGCAAACTTCAAAACAATTGTTTCGCATAGGTCGGGAGAGACTGATGACGATTTCATTGCTGATTTTGCTGTAGGGATTGGCTCCGATTATGCAAAATTTGGGGCACCCGCAAGAGGAGAAAGGGTAGCAAAATACAACAGGCTTTTGGCAATAGAGCATGAACTTTCCTAATGTTAAGAGTAACTGAAAAACCAAAGCCTGTAGTTTTGTGTATCCTAGATGGTTGGGGTGTTTCCCAAGACAGTCCAGGTAATGCAATAACCAGAGCTCGCCCCACAAACTACAACAATTTTTGGTTTTCTTATCCGCATGCTTTACTTGTAGCATCCGGCCAAGCAGTTGGGCTACCGGAGGGGCACGTAGGAAATAGTGAGGTGGGACACCTCAATCTTGGCGCCGGCAGGGTAGTTTTTCAAGATTTATTGAGGCTAAACAATGCGATAGCAGACGGTACTTTTTTTGAAAACCCTGCGCTTATTGGTGCAATCGATCACATTACAAAAAATAACTCTAACATTCATCTGATGGGCCTTGTTGGCTTGGGCGCAGTCCACAGTGAAATGAGCCATCTTTACGCACTTTTGACTTTACTCCAAAAAAAACAGATCCCCGCCTCAAGAATTAAGCTCCACCTATTTACAGACGGTAGAGATAGCCCGCCAACTTCTGCAAAAATCTACATGAGTGATCTGGAAAATAAGCTTAAAACTGGGAATCTTGGAGAAATAGCATCTGTAAGCGGAAGGTATTTCGCAATGGACCGGGACAACCGCTGGGACAGGACTGCAAAGGCATATTTAACAATAGTCGGTAAAGGCCAAAACAAAGCTCCAAATGCGCTTTCCGTTATCGACAACTCTTACACTAACGGCAAAACAGACGAGTTTATTGAACCGACAATAATTGCCGATGAAAGTGGTATCCCAATCGGCGCCGTCTCGGCCAATGATTCGATAATATTTTTCAATTACCGCCCGGATAGGGCCAGGCAATTAACTCAAGCTTTTGTTTTGGACGATCTTACGCACCTAAGAACATCATCAGGTGAACAAGCAGCTGGATTCGAAAGAGGTCCAAAAATCGCAAATCTATATTTTGTTTCACTCACACGTTACTCGAAGGATCTACCTGTGACAGCTGCTGCTTTTAACCCGGAGGAAGTAACCATGCCAATTGCCCGAATTTTTGCAGAACGAAATGCAAGGCAACTTCATATCGCCGAAACAGAAAAATACGGACACGTTACATATTTTTTTAATGGTGGTTTGGAAAAACCATTCAAGGGGGAAGATAGAATTCTAATCGACTCTCCAAAAGTAGCTTCGTACGATAAGGCTCCAGAGATGTCTGCGGGTGCTTTAACCCAAAGATTAATTGAAAAAATTAATAGCAGAATCTATGACTTTATTGTCGTAAATTACGCAAATGCAGATATGGTCGGCCATAGCGGGAATATTGAAGCAACAATAAAAGGTGTTCAGACAATCGATCAAAATTTAGGAATTCTCGCCAAAACTGTTTTAGCTGCTGGCGGCGGTCTTATCGTAACCGCAGATCACGGTAACGCCGAAGAAATGATAAATCTAAGAACAGGGGAGCCAGACACCGAACATAACATAAGCCCAGTCCCTGCAATATTTATCTTTAAAGAATTGGAAGGAAACGCCCAGCAACTCCCTCAAGGTTTACTTGCAGACATTGCACCAACTGTACTCGGTGTTCTGCAAATCCCCAAACCTTCGCAGATGACCGGCAGAAGTTTACTTTAGTCACAAATCGATGTTATTATTTCTCTAATGTTAGAGAGTGACATCGGATGTTCGATAGTTAACCGATCAAATCCAATAGATATACAGGCTCAGATGCAGACCCTCGCAGGGCAACCGTCAGAAATTAGGTGGAAAGCACTTGAAAAATCACTTAAAGCAAACGCTGATTATCGTCGAAGACACAGGGTCGCTGATCCAAAATCGGTGAGGGAAATAGTCTTTTCTGCTTAAAAAAGGATTACAAATTCTCCCTTAATAGTCATTTTAAACTCGCTAATTTTTCCCCGATAAATTTCTTCATGGAGCTTCGTTAGCTCTCTGCATACAATAATTTCTATATCTCCAAATACATTCTTAATGGAATCGAGTGTTTTTAAAACACGAAAAGGCGATTCATATATTATAAAGGTTGTTTTGACAATACCATCAATCTTTTTTAAATCCTCAAGCTGGCTTTTTCTTTTCCCATCTTTTTTCGAAAGATATCCAACAAACATAAGCTTGTCTGTTGGAAGACCCGATACAGTCAATGCGGCAATAGCAGCAGTCGGACCTGGAATTGACTCCACCTTAATGCCTTGAGATATTGCTTCCCTAACAACCTTAAACCCGGGATCGGAAACAAGTGGAGTGCCGGCATCAGAAATCAATGCAATACTTGCACCCAATTTTAATTTTTGAATGATTTCTGGCAATCTCGACTCTTCATTAAAGTCATTAACTGCTATCATAGGTTTGTTTATGGACAAATGGCTCAGAAGTTTTCCAGTCACCCTGGTATCCTCACAGCAAACAAAATCGACACTTTCCAAAACATCAATCGCCCTCAAAGTGATATCTTTCAAATTGCCTATTGGAGTCGATACAATATACAAAGTGCCCATAAGCGTGTTTATTGTTTACTGTTTATAAGCCTATGTCAAATTAATGAATCAATCAATTCTCGAAGCAATTGGTTTTTGGGTTATGGGAGTAATCTCTCACATGGGATACGGCGGCGTATTTTTCCTAATGACCCTTGAGTCTGCACTGATCCCAATACCGTCGGAAGTTATTATGCCCTTTTCTGGTTTCCTTGCGTCAACAGGCCGTTTTAGTCTTCCACTTGTCGCCTTAGTCGGGGCATTAGGTAACTTATTTGGATCCTGGATAGCCTACGCCATTGGTTATTACAAAGGAGAAAAATATGTAAGGATTCTAGTCAAAAAGTACGGTAAATTCATTTTACTCACAGAAGAAGAGTTCGATTCGTCACTAAGACTTTTTAGTAAGTATGGACAGTGGCTTGCTGCTGCTTCACGCCTTTTACCTGCTGTAAGAACCGTAATCTCTCTTCCCGCTGGAATTGCCAAAGTCGATTTTTGGAAATTTTCAGCTTTAACCTTCTTCGGGTCTTTGATTTGGTCTTATGTATTAGCTTATATCGGATACGTTTTGGGCCAAAATTGGGAAATAATAAGACCAATTTTTAGAAAATTTGATATTCTGATAGTTATTATTGCAATACTTCTTGTTGGAGCATATCTTTACCACAAGTTGCTGAGTCCCAGGATTAAAGCGAAAAGATCTTCTTAAATTTGTTACAAAAAGTTTATCTAATTAAAAGCTACTAGACAAAACGCTTAGGTACACTTATTCTTAAATTATGAGCTTGCCTCAATTCCCGGATGAGGTTTTAAGAGTTTCAAAACGCGTTGCCGCATTTCCAAAGGAATCTAAAAGAAAAGGCTTTAGTCGTTTTCTTCGAATACTTGGCCCAGGTATTGTTACGGGCGCTGCCGATGACGACCCCTCAGGTATAGCAACTTACTCTCAAGCTGGTGCACAGTTTGGCTTCAACATGCCCTGGACCATGCTTTTTACCTTTCCACTCATGACAGCAGTCCAAGAAGCATGCGCAAGGGTTGGGGCCGTAACAGGCAAGGGCTTAGCCGCTTCTGTTAGAGATCATTATTCAAAAAAAGTACTTTATCCCGTTGTAGCTCTGGTAGTAACTGCAAACACGTTTAACATCGGATCAGATATAGGTGCTATGGCCGCGAGTACTAGGTTGCTTCTCCCCAATATACCTTTTGCTCTTTTAGCAGTTGCATTTGCAACAATTATTTTGATCTTAGAAATAATGGTTTCCTACAGAACCTATATGCATATCTTAAAATGGTTAGCTATGGCTTTGTTTGCATATTTTATAACGGCATTCATGGTTCAAGTACCCTGGACTGATGTACTAAAGGCAACACTTGTGCCACATATAGAATTGAACAAAGAATTTCTATATATAATCGTTGGAATTTTCGGAACAACTATTTCCCCTTACCTGTTTTTTTGGCAGACAAGTAACGTTGTAGAAGACGAAATAGCAGAACATCGCTTGGCAGAAAACACAGAAGGCACTCCCCGTATTTCAAAACCCTATATTCAACGTTTGAGAATCGATACCGCTGTAGGAATGCTGTTTTCTAATGTGAGTGCCTGGTTTATCATCGTTGTAGGTGCGGTAGTTTTAAACAGTGCAGGAGTAACAGATATAAAAACCGCAGCGGATGCGGCAAGAGCACTTGAGCCACTAGTCAAAAGCTTCCCCAATGCTGGTTTTCTTGCCAAGTTGATTTTTTCCATTGGTGTAATTGGCATCGGCCTCCAAAGCATACCCGTATTAGCAGGGTCATCTTCTTATGCAGTCTCTGAAACATTCAACTGGCGTGAAGGATTGTTTAGAAAATTCAAACAGGCGCGTGAATTCTATTTTGTAATAATTTTTGGAACACTGGTCGGTCTCATATTTAATTTTATTGGCTTCGATCCTATGAAAGCACTTGTGCTAACGGCTGTTTTTAACGGTATTGCTGCTGTACCTCTTATTTTCCTAATCGCCAAGGTTTCAGGAAGGGAAGACATAATGGGAGAACACAAAAGCGGAGTTTGGTCTAAACTTGGTCTTTGGATATCTTTTGTGGTAATGGGAGTTTTCTCAGCCGCCTTACTTGTTTCTTTTCTCTAAAACGAAATGAGCTCGTACTTAATTCTGGTACTTTCTAATAACTGCAACACACTTACCCTGTATCGTTACATTTTTGGCAAATATTGGCTGCATAGTAGTATTTGAAGGCTGCAACCTAACTCTATCCTTTTCCTTAAAGAAACGTTTTAAAGTCACAACCCCGTTTTCTATCATCGCGACGACAATGTCCCCGTTATTCGCGTGGTTTGTCTCCTCAATAACTACAAAGTCTCCATCCAAAATTCCGTCATCCACCATAGATTCTCCCTTAACTTGCAAAACATAAGATTTTTTGTTTGCGGAAACCATATTTGCGGAAACTGCAAAAGTTGCATTAGGGTCGGTATAAGGTTCGATTGGAGAACCAGCAGCAATGAAACCCGAAAGAGGCAACTCAATGCCCTTAACAATTTTTCCGATTTTTTGGTCTATCAGCTCTATGCTTCTGGACACTCCACCGGATTTTTTGATCAAACCCTTTTTCTCTAGCGTCTGTAAATGCTCATGGACTGTAGCAAGCGATTTAACCCCAAGTTTTTTAGCAATCTCAACTAAAGTCGGCGCATGTCCGTACTTTTCAATATAGTCGTTAAGATAATCTAAAATTTGTTTTTGCCTTTTGTATAAAACTAAACTCATGTTATGATATATATATACCAAATAAAACCCGAAATTGTCAAGGGCCCAATTTATTGTTTTGAGCCGCTAAACCGGTCTAAAAACCCGAAATTGTCAAGAATCAAATCTGGCGGATTTAATATATAATGTACGATTGATATGAAATTTGATCTAAAAGCAACATATAAACCAACCGGTGACCAGCCTCTAGCAATTGAGAAACTAGTTGATGGCCTAAGTAATAACTATCAACACCAAACGCTGCTTGGCGTAACTGGTTCCGGAAAAACTTTCACAGTTGCCAATGTTATCCAAAAAATCCAAAAGCCAACGTTGGTTATCAGTCACAACAAGACGCTGGCAGCCCAACTCTACCAGGAATTCCGCGAATTCTTCCCAAACAATGCGGTATGCTATTTCGTCTCTTATTACGACTATTACCAGCCCGAAGCCTATCTTCCCGCAACAGATACATATATAGAGAAAGAAACCGAGGTAAACGAGGAGATAGACAGGCTCAGGCTAGCAGCAACTACGGCACTTTCAACCAGAAACGACGTTATCGTAGTAGCTTCCGTCTCCGCAATCTACAATCTTGGGTCACCTGAAGAATATAAAAACGCCCGCGTCGATCTAAAAGTCGGCCAGGCGTGGTCAAGACTCGACCTTCTCACAAATTTTGCCAGGCTTCAATATGAACGAAACGATACGGATTTTGCCAGGGGAACCTACCGCGTCCGCGGCGAAAACGTAGAAATAATCCCTGCTTACGAAAATAATGGTTTAAGGCTCGCTTTCTCAAACGATACAATCCGAAAAATAGAAACTATCCACCCCGTGACCGGGAAAATCATCAAGTCTCATGAAGCTTATGCCCTCTATCCGGCAAAGCATTATGTAACAGCTGATCCAACAAACGAAAACGTCATCTCCTCAATAAAAGACGAACTAAAAGCCCAGCTTAAATTCCTGGAATCAAAAGGGAAAGTTTTAGAAGCGCATCGCCTCAAACAACGTACGAACTACGATTTGGAAATGATAAAAACGCTGGGTTATTGCAAAGGTATCGAAAATTACTCCCGCTACTTTGACGGCAGAAAACCGGGCGAGGCACCATTTTCCCTAATTGAGCATTTTCCTAAAGATTATCTTTTAGTAATCGACGAGTCGCATATGACTATTCCTCAAATCCAGGGAATGTATAACGGCGACCATGCCAGAAAAACCATGTTGGTTGATTTCGGCTTTCGGCTTCCGTCTGCATTCGACAACCGGCCGCTTAAGTTTGAAGAGTTTGCTCGCAGAATAAATCAGGCAATTTACACGTCGGCTACTCCGGCCCAATATGAAATATCCATATCAAACCAGGTAGTCGAGCAACTTATTCGTCCTACGGGATTAATAGATCCCCAAATATCTGTCCGCAAAACAGAAGGCCAGATAGAAGATCTAATAACAGAAATTGAAAAAAGAGTACAAAAACACCAACGGGTACTGGTCACCACTCTCACAAAACGTATGGCCGAAGAACTTTCAAAATATCTCGAGGAAAAGAAAATTCGCGTAACCTACCTTCACAGCGAAATAGAAACACTAGACAGAACGGATATTTTAGACGATCTTAGGCTTGGGAATTACGACGTTTTAGTTGGCATCAACCTTCTGCGCGAAGGTTTGGATCTTCCCGAAGTTACCCTCGTTGCCATTCTAGACGCAGATAAAGAAGGTTTTCTCCGGTCGGAAACGTCACTTATCCAAACAATGGGCAGGGCTGCACGCCACGTAGACGGATCTGTAATTCTATATGCAGATACAGTCACCAAATCAATGGATAGAGCAATAAAAGAGGTCACAAGAAGAAGAAAAATCCAGATGGACTATAACGCCAAACACAACATCAAGCCCCGTTCAATCGAAAAACCTATCCGCGGAAAGCTAGTTGAGCGTCAAAAAGAAGAAGATAAAAAGCTAATCTACAGGGACACAGTAATAGCCAGTGTTATGGAAAGGGCCAAAGAAGGATCAATTTTACCTGAAGACAAAACAAAACTTATAAAATTTCTAAATCGCGAAATGAAATCAGCGGCCCGCGTCCTCGATTTCGAAAAAGCGGCGTATCTGCGTGATCAAATCATAGAACTCAAAACAAATTAGCATCGGAAATTAAATTTGTGTATAATTCCAACCCATGCTGGAACGCTACGGCATAGAGTATAGCCCCGACGGCAAGCTTCAAAAGCTAGACGCCCAAAGAGCTTTTGAAGTTGTCAGAGAAGATATTAGTGGGCTCTTTCAAATCCAAACACATGGGGCGGTTGTTGAATTCACAAGTCCGGAGGGATACGCACAAAGACTCAGAGACTTACTTGCAGCAAGAAACATAACAGATCAAGCCGATATTGACGCAACTGTTAAAAGAATTGGGGAAGCAACAGAGATAGGTGGTGTAACAGCCTACTGTGGAGATCTTGACTTAGCATTAGAATGGAGGCCCAGGTATATTATCTTTTTAAGTAATGCGTCAAAAATAACACACTTACCAGCAATACTAGCAGAGGAAGTAACACACGGTGAACACGAAGCCTATATGATTGATGATGTGGGGATGTCGTACGCCGATTACCAAACATCTTTTCACGCAATCTCAAAAGAATTTTTGGGTTATCTTGGAAGAAAAAGGGTCATTGAGATTATCGGTCTGGAAGGCAGATATGGAACAACACTTGACGCATCAAGAGACTTAACGGAGAACGAGTGGTCACACTTTATTGGTTACTGGATTGCAGACGACCTCTTAGATAAAGGCAAAAAGTTACCTTATAGAGAACTTTTCCACGCAACAAGCGAAGAAGAAATGTGGCATATTTTAAAAACAGCAATGGGAGATGATTTCAACTTTACCTTAAATTTTGCGGAGAATTTAAATTACGAGAAACTACAAGAAGCGCTAAATTCTATAATAAGGAGAAATAAAGCGGCCGATTATATAAAGCTCAACTTCAGGCAGATAAATTAACCGGAAAATCAATTTCTATGTCAGGTTTAATCACTTGAACAAATCTTGCCAAAGGTGATAAAATTTTCCCTCAGTGTACTAATCTTGTTTCGGTAAATATTCGGGTTTACACTGAAAAGCATCGACGAAGTGTTGCCTTATAAATTGAAATGTTCATATGGACAAAATAATCATAAAAGGTGCAAGGGAAAACAACCTTAAAAATTTAAGCGTTGAAATCCCAAAAAATAAGCTGATTGTCTTCACCGGCATTTCCGGTTCAGGTAAATCATCTTTGGCTTTCGACACAATCTACGCAGAAGGCCAACGCCGTTACGTCGAATCGTTAGCCTCGTACGCTCGTCAGTTTCTTGGTGTGATGGACAAACCCGACGTTGACTCAATTGAAGGCCTTTCCCCAGCAATCTCGATCGATCAAAAATCAACTTCCCATAACCCTCGTTCAACTGTAGGTACAGTCACGGAAATTTACGACTACCTTAGACTTTTATTCGCAAGAGTTGGTCATCCACATTGCCCGATTTGCGGGCGTGAAATTGCCCATCAGTCTGCAGCACAAATAGTCGACGAAATTCAAAAATTACCACAACAGACAGGTTCTAAAAACTTTAAAATCTTGCTTCTTTCTCCTGTTGTCAAAGACCGCAAAGGAGAATTCACACAACTTTTCAGGGATCTTTTGAAAAAGGGCTACCGCGAAGCCAGAATCGACGGTCAAATTAGAGAAATCGATGAAGATTTTACCCTCATCAAAACTAACAAACATACAATAGAAGTAGTTATGGATAGGCTGATAATCCCTGCGGAAAAGCAGCGCCTTTCTCAGTCAGTCGAGCAAGCGCTGAAGTTATCAGAAGGATCCCTTATAGCCTCTGAGATCCTAGATAAAAGCTTCGAAATTCAGAAATATCCCAAAGAGTTAAAGGACCATCTTTTTTCCGAAAAATTCACTTGTCCTGTAGATAACATTTCTTTGCCAGAAATAGAACCTAGATCATTTTCTTTTAATTCACCTCATGGCGCCTGTCCAAAATGTAATGGCTTAGGGGCAATTAAGAAAGTCGATCCTAAATTGGTCATCAATCCAAACCTAACCATAGCAGAAGGCGCAATACTTCCTTGGGCAAGGATAGTTGGAAGCGATTCATGGTCCTGGAGGGTGTTAGAAACAGTCTGCAAAGAAAACAACATAAACATAAACATCCCTTTCCGTGACCTAAATCAAAGCGCTCGAGAGCAAATCTTAAACGGTACAGGCGATAAGCTTTATCGAATCAAGGGCCCAAACAGGTTTGGCAAAATCGTGACTTGGGATAGCAATTTTGAAGGCGTAACAGAAAACATTGAGAATAAATATTCCCAGACAGAATCAGATTTCGTCAGGCGCGAAATTGAACGTTTTATGAGGCAAGAAGAATGTGAAACTTGCGTGGGAACCAGGCTCAAGCCGGAAGCACTTTCGGTGACAATCGAGAAAAGATCGATAGCTGACATCTCGCTCCTGAGCATACAGGATTTCTTTGCTTGGTTAGAAAAACTCCAAAAGAACGAAACAAATATTCTGTCAGAACGAGAAGCCCTGATTGCCAAACCTATCTTAAAAGAGCTGATAGCTCGAACAAAGTTTCTTGTCGACGTAGGTTTAGATTACCTAACAATTGCCAGGTCGGCTGTAACCTTGGCCGGTGGGGAAGCACAACGCATTCGTCTGGCGTCACAAATTGGATCTGGTCTTTCAGGCGTTTTATATGTTTTGGACGAGCCCTCAATTGGCCTTCACCAAAGAGACAATCAACGCCTTATATCAACATTAAAAAAACTTCGCGATTTGGAAAACACGGTTATTGTAGTCGAACACGATAGCGAAATGATGTTTGCATCCGATGAAATTTTGGATTTCGGACCTGGTGCGGGCGAACACGGGGGGCAGATAATTTCTCAAGGTTCCCCTCAAGCGATAACTAAGGACACAAATTCTTTAACTGGAAAATATCTATCTGGCAAAAAGGAAATCAAGCTGCCTAAAAGACGCATTGTTTCCAAAAGCGGCTTAGCGCTAGATCTTATAGGTGCAAAAGAACACAACCTCAAAGATATAGACGTGACATTTCCCCTGGGAAATTTAATTTGTGTAACAGGTGTATCTGGATCTGGCAAGTCGACATTAATCCATGACGTTTTGTATAACGCGATAGCTGCCGAACTATACACGTCAAAAGACAAACCAGGTGCTTATAAGTCACTAAGGGGCTTAGAAAATGTTGATAAAGTGATTCTTATAGATCAGTCACCAATTGGCAGGACACCACGCTCTAATCCTGCGACCTATACCGGTGCCTTTACGCATATTCGCGAACTGTTTTCTCAAACAACGGACGCTCGAATCCGCGGCTACAACCCCGGACGATTTTCTTTTAACGTCAAAGGTGGCCGCTGCGAAGCTTGCGAAGGTGAAGGCCAGGTAAAAATAGAAATGCAATTTCTTCCAGACGTTTATGTTGATTGTGAAGTATGCGGGGGCAAAAGGTATAACGAAGAAGCCCTAGAGGTTCATTACAAAGGGAAAAATATCTCAGAAGTTCTCCAAATGACAGTGGAAACCGCTTTAGAGTTTTTCCAAAACATTCCGCAAATTAAACAAAAACTGGAAACAATAAACGATGTAGGTCTTTCTTATATCCATTTAGGCCAGCCTGCGCCAACACTCTCTGGCGGGGAGGCTCAACGGGTAAAACTGGCAACCGAGCTATCCAAAAAGGCAACAGGCAGAACTATTTATATTTTAGACGAACCAACAACCGGGCTTCATTTTGCCGATATCGAGAGGCTGCTCAAGATTTTGGATAGATTAGTTTCAACAGGGAACACTGTTATAGTCATTGAACATAACATGGATATAATTGCCAATGCAGATTGGATAATCGATTTAGGACCGGAAGGCGGAAACAATGGCGGCCAGGTAATTGCAGAGGCAACACCGCAAGATTTGGCTAAAATTCCTGCGTCTTATACAGGGCAATTTCTCAAAAAGTATCGCACTTGACACGTTAAAGCCAAAAACAGATACTTAACACTGTGAAATCGCTTGCCCGATTTTTACTGATCCTCCCGCTTTTCTTGCTGTTTACTTATTGCTTTCCAAAGCCTGCATATGCCGAAGGTGAATTTCAAACAGATTATCAGGTCAACTACCAAGTAGGAACTGATGGAAAAACCGATGTTACCCAAAACATTACATTAACCAATAAAACTGCCAATTATTATGCAGATAAATTTGAACTGAAAATCGGTTCAACTAAAGTTACAAACGTAAAAGCTTCGGACGATGCTGGCAATCTAGAAACTAAGGTAAATTTTGACAATAACGTTACAACAATAGCGGTAAAGTTTAATCAAAGAGTCATAGGTGAGGGTAAAAAACTAAGTTGGAATCTTTCTTATTCATCCAACGAATTGGCAACAAAATCCGGCCAAATTTGGGAAATATCAATCCCAAGACTGGCATCATCGCAAGATATGGGAAACTATAATGCAACATTGGCAATCCCGCGAATTTTTGGGCCAATGGCTTTCACTACCCCAACACCCATATCGACTCAGCAAAAGTCACAATCCCAGGAATTCGCATTCACAAAAGATCAGCTTTTGCAATCAGGAATTTCAATGTCCTTTGGAGAAAAACAAGTATTTGCCTTTAAACTCAATTACTATCTCCAAAATAACAATGTAACATCACAAACATCAACAATCACACTTCCACCTGATAACAATTACCAGAAGATTGTTTTAGAAAAAATAGACCCGAAGCCTCAAGATGTAACAGTAGATGAAGACGGAAACTTTATCGCAAAGTATAAGCTTTCACCAAAGCAAAAATTAAATATTACAACGCAAGGTTATGTAGAAGTTTTTTCCAAGCCATTCAGAAATATCGACTCACTGAATCAAGATCAGAAAAACGAATATCTGCAGCCGCAAAGATATTGGGAAACAGATAACGGTTTTATTAAAGACAAAGCAAACGAGCTTAAAACCCCCAAGCAAATATACAATTTTGTTTCATCATACCTTAGCTATAGCAACGACCGTCTTGCCCAGCAAACCATAGAAAGGAAAGGGGCAGCTGCTGCAATCCAGACACCCAAAGATTCAATTTGTATGGAATTTACAGATTTGTTTATTGCCATAGCAAGAGCTGCAAAAATTCCGGCCCGAGAAGTCGAAGGTTATGCCTTCACCCAAAATGAGCGCCTTAGACCGCTTTCGCTGACATTAAACAGTGGTGATGTACTTCATGCCTGGCCAGAATATTGGGATGACAACTTAGGGTGGGTTCAAGTAGACCCGACTTGGGGGTCAACTTCTGGTGGCTTGGATTACTTCAATAAATTAGATTTTAATCACATAACATTTATCCAAAGGGGCATTTCATCAACAGATCCCCAACCGGCAGGTGCTTTTAAAGATAAAACAAAGCTCAATCAAAAAAGCGTTGATGTTTCTTTTGCTGAAGATCTACCCACGCCAACCTCAAGCGTCCAACTGCAACTTCTTACTCCCGAAACAATCTATTCCGGTATACCAACTACAGTTACAGCCAACCTTATTAATTCTGGCTCGACGTCGATTATCAAGCAAAAACTCACCCTTAACTCGCAGATTTTGTCAATTACATCGCAAAACCCGCTTCTTATCAACTTGCTTCCGCCGTTTGCAAATAGAAACGTCAAGTTTGATGTGGAAACTAAAGGGAAGCTTAATCAGCAAAGAGATAATCTGATTGCCGGATTTGCTGACTCACAAATTTCCAAACCAATACTCATAAAACCGATTTACGAAATAGCCTATTCATTGCCTTTTTTGGCATCACTACCCATTGCAATAGCATTACTATATTTAGGCTTGCGATTTTACAATAAGCATCACAAGAAATACCGCAGAGCACAATATTAACCTATTTGTTACAATGCAAGGCTGTGAAGACTCTTGCAGAGAAGATTAAAAAACTCCCTAACACACCAGGGATTTACCAGTTTCTCTCGAAAGACAAAAAAATTATCTACGTCGGAAAATCTGTTTCGATCAAAAAACGCGTAGGTTCCTATTTTAACAACAAAAATTTAGGCCCTAAAACCGATATGCTCGTTAAAAATATTGCCGACGTAAAAACGATAAAGGTTTTTTCCGAATTTGAAGCTTTAATGCTTGAATCGGAACTTATAAGAACCAATATGCCCTTTTACAACGTAATTGCCAAAGACGACAAAAGTCCAATTTACATCAAAATTGAAGGTGAGATTCCAATTATAAGCCTATCAAGAAAGGTAAAACCGCAACGGGGGGTATTTGTAAAAGGGCCTTTTCCGTCAGCAAAAGCCACAAAAGACGTTCTGAAAATCGTAAGAAAAGTTTTTCCATATTGCCAGCACAAAAACCCCAAGAAACCTTGTCTATACGTTCACCTAGGTCTATGCCCGTACCCATATAAAGACGCTGCGACGAAAATCGAATATAAAAAAACAGTCGATCGAATTAAAAAGCTTTTATCTGGTAAAAGTAAAAAGCTTATCCGAGAACTTTCTTCAGAAATGCAACAAGCATCTAAAAAACTTGATTATGAAAAGGCAGCAAAAATTAAAAAACAGATTCAAAACCTTGAATATTTGGCTACTGTTTTTCACACCCCAAGAGAATTCCTGGAAAAACCAACACTTGTAGACGACTTAGCTTTAATAAGGTTAAAAGATTTAAAAGCGAAACTTAATTTGAAAAAGCTCCCTAGAAGGATTGAATGCTACGACATTTCAAATTTGCAGGGTAAGCTTGCAACGGGATCGATGGTTGTATTTATAAACGGGGCAGTAGAAAAATCAGAGTACAGGCGTTTTAGAATAAAATTTTCAAACAAGCCGAACGATTATCAAATGCTTCAGGAAGTTATCACAAGGCGCCTTAAAAATTCTTGGCCTCAACCTGACTTAATGATCATAGATGGTGGAAGAGGTCAACTAAATGCGGCGCTTTCAATACTTGCAAAATTTAAAAGTGGCGATATTCAGGTTGCATCCCTTGCGAAACGGCTGGAGCAGATATTCATTCCGGACAAAATATTACCAATTGCCCTTCCTAAGGAAAGCCCTGCGAGACAACTCGCACAAGCAGTTCGTGACGAAGCACATCGATTCGCCATAACTTACCATAGACACTTAAGATCTAAAGCTTTCCTAAGCCGAATAACTTGAAAACCGTAAGATAAAATGCCAAAATCAGATGTGATCGCCTGTCCTTATGCGCCATTACATAAAGTCTCTCTTAATCGCCATTGCCTCGGTCTATACAACCATTAACATATTCCCAGTTGTAGGGTTAGGCGCGAATCCAAAAAACCTTGTTCTTCTTATAGGCGGTTTTTGGCTAATAACACTTCTTATAAATCCTATTTTTTCAATCGTTTTTCTACCTATAAATATTTTAACTTTTGGCCTTGTTTCTGCAATTTTAAATATAGCTTTTCTATTTGCTCTAATGACCTTTCTTCCCGGTTTTCATATAAAAGCTTACACTTTTCCCGGTGCCACCATAAATGGAGTGATTTTACCGGCGGTTCATCTAAATCAGGTACTAACCATAGCTGCTATTGCCATCTCAATTACCATTTTACAAAAAATTCTCCACATAATTTTTGAGTAAGCAGAAAATATGCTCGACATAAAGTCAATTTTAGGTTAATATACCCAACAATGTTTAGAAAATTTCTAAAACATTACTTCGAAATTCCAGAAGAAAAAAGTGCTATAACCTGCCTGGGTGGAGGCGTTGGCACCGCTCAAATCCTAAAAGGCCTAAGGGATCTGGATCTCGATATCACTGCTATAGTTTCGATGGCAGACGACGGTGGTTCTGCAGGCAGGCTGCGGCGGGCATTTGCCGTTCCTCCTCCCGGTGATTTAATCAACTGCCTTGCTGCACTTTCGGAAGAAGAATCGGTAATCCGTGACCTCTTTTTGTATCGCTTCGAGGGTAAACGTTACGGTAAAGACACAGATTTAGGCGGTCAAAAACTCGGAAATTTAATTTTCGTTGCCTTAACACATATTTACAAGGGTAATACCGAAAGGGCTCTTGAAGAACTTTCTAAAATCATCTCCTCTACAGGCAGGGTTCTTCCTGCAACAAAAGGCGATGTTAATATTTGGGCAAAAACCCAAGAAGGCAAAAAAATATTCGGTGAAAAAAACATCGATTTCGGCAAATACAATGGCACAAGAACCCTAACTGAAGTCCATCTTAGCCCAGAATCACCTACAGCCTATAAACCATCTGTTGACGCAATTGCTGCTTCACAAGTATTAATCGCCGGGCCTGGCGACCTTTTCAGCACAGTTTTGCCAGTCCTTATAGTTCCCCAAATTAAAAAAGCAATCACGGCCTCTTTTGCGAAAAAACTTTTTATTGTCAATATTGCAAATAAGCCCTTTGAAACATCAGGCTTTAGCGTTTCGGATTACTTAAAAGCTCTAAAACACAATTTAGGTGCAAATATCTTTGACGCCGTTCTTGTAAATACTAACTACACTCCAAAAATCCCAAGCAAACTTAACTACTCTTATGTAAAATATGATAAAGAGAAGGTCGCGGATTATAATCTAAGGATAATTGAGGGAGATTTTGTTAAAGCAGATTTTCCTCTTTACCACGATCCGATAAAAGTGGCAAAAGCCATTGAAGATCTATGAAAAATTTATGAAAACTTTCCTATTAATCTTACAACTTGTGGTATCGATCAGCCTGATAACACTTATTCTTTTACAATCAAAGGGATCAGGGCTCGGTTCGGTTTTTGGAGGTTCGGGTGGCGTTTATCGTTCAAAAAGAGGGATCGAAAAACTTTTCGTATATTTAACTGTAATTTTTGCCTTTTTGTTTTTTCTGATTTCAGTCCTTCAAATTTTAATTTAGATAAATGTCACTTTTATCTGTACGAATAAGGCGCCTAAAATTTTGGTGGCATTTATTGCTAGCCTACACAAAAAGATACCAGCGTAGAGTGCTAATTTCAGCTTTAATACTCATCCTTATCATCTCAACACTAATAAAGTTATTCCCTATAATAGGGAACGGAAATACAATAACATTAGGCTATGTTGGGAATTACACTATAGAAACAATACCTTCCGAAGTGCTTTCGCTAGCAACACAGGCACTTATAACAGAAGGCCCAGACGGCAAGGCCCAACCCCAACTGGCATCTCATTGGACGGTTTCGGATGACCAAAAAACTTATACGGTTTTTTTAAAAGATAATCTGACCTGGCACGATTCAACAACAGTTGATGCCAAAGACATAAGCATTGCAATTTCAAATGTTACTGCAAGCGCAATAAACAACAAAACAATCGAATTTCATCTTCCAAATCCGATATCCTCATTTCTCGAAGCTTTGGACAAACCTGTTTTTAAATCAAAAACTTTTTATGGAACCGGGGAATTTAGAATTGTAAAAATCGACAAGGTAGATTCAATGATAAAAAGAATAAGACTTCACCCAAAAAACCCAAACTTACCAAAAGTTGAAATTAAATTCTATTCAACAGAGAAACAAGCTATTGCCGCTTTAAAGATGGGGGATATTAAAGTGTTAAAAGTTGCTAATGTCAAAGCTCTCACGTTATGGCCTAACGTTGATGTAAAAGTAGCAACCGACAAAAGCTCACTGGTTACCATATTTTTCAAAAACAGCGACCAACTTCTTTCATCTCGAGATTTGCGTCAAGCGCTAAGCTACGCAATAAATAAGGACAATTTCGATGGAGAAGCCGCTTATGGCCCTATATCATCTGCAAGCTGGGCATATAATCCATCTGTAAAAAGATACGATTTTAGCCCTGCAAAGGCAAAAGAGCTTATAGCAAGAACAAATGCCAAAGGCCAAACAATTACACTCTCAGTAATGCCGGGTTTGGATGATGTTGCCAAACAGATCCAAGAAAATTGGCAAGCAATTGGGATAAACGTGAAACTTAAACCTGAAAAGGGAATACCTTTAAAATTTCAAGCACTTTTAGCGGTAAACCATCTTCCGCCGGATCCCGATCAATACGCACTATGGCACTCTACACAAAAATCTACAAATATAACCGATTACGTAAATGTAAAAATAGACAAAATTTTAGAAGATGCAAGATCTACACAAGACGATAGCCAAAGAAAAGATTTGTACTTCGATTTTCAACGGTATCTTGTAGAAGACGAACCTGCAGCCTTTTTGTATCACCCCAACACATATCAGGTAATTTATAAAAACTCAGAAAACATGTTTAAAGAATTGCCACTCTAAACCAAAACTAAGCTAACTTGCCAGATTTAGGAAAAACCTTACAAAACCATTTCCCGAATTCTGTCTAATAAAATTCAACAAATCTCCATGGTCTATTTGTGGAGGATTCGTTTTCCACCACTCGACGTTTTTTTCAAATACATTAGAAGTAGCGACACTTTCTAAAAGATTAGTGCTTGTGCCTTCTCGGATAGGCTCCCAATTAAATTCACCACCTCTTTCACAAACCATTATATTTTTTCCATCCAGGCTTTCCCGACCGTCCATGTATATAAATAAAGAAAGTGGGTGGCTTATCCTGTTACCGTTTAGGGGACAGCTGAAAATATTAAAAGAATGAGTATAATTTTTTGAATAAATATCATTCTTAAGAAGGTTTATATTGTTAAAATTAATCTGGCTTGGACCCAAAAGCCCTAAAGATGTTTTTACAGACACCAAAACTACTAGCGTGACAAAAGCCATTCCTGTCAAAGCATTCTTTTTATAAAGTTCAAAACAAGCCCAAGACGAGAGGACGATTACCAAAGGATATGCAAATAAGCTGTAATAGTTAAATCTCTCGCCACGATAGTATCGATAAATCACAATCTCGAATATAAAAACAAGAAGAATAACAAAAATAGGCCTTTTTAAAGATAAATTTCTGGCTTCCCGAAAAAGGAAAAGCAAAAGCAGAATAATGATTGCGTACGAAACAATGGAGTTGCCTGATACGATTTCTGACCAAGCCTTCGGCCAATAGGAGAAAACGTATGTAAGCCAGCGGTTGGGAACCCAAATTTTATACTGATCAACAAGTAAATAAATCAATAAATTCCTTGTGTCAAACCAGAAATGATAATAATCAAAATAAACTAAAGGCGAAAATGGCAACACAAATCCGACAATACCGACAATAATACTTACAGCAATATTTTTAAATTTTTTTGAGAAAAAAACGTAAACCACTCCAAAAAGAAAAGATGGGGTTAGCAAAATGCCCTGAAAATGAACAGTTATACTGAGTCCTGAAAAAAAACCTAAAAGAAATAAATAATAAATTCTTCCATTTTCAATAAATTTCAAAAGCAGAAAAATTATTATCAAAGCGAAAAAAGGCATAATCGAAGGGTTCCAAACGGACAGTGAATTGTTAATAAGGCCAGGAGAAACCGACGCAAACATCAGGCTAAAAAGTCCAACGTATCTTCCACCAATTTTTGAACCTAAAAAGAAAATGCAAACAAGAAATAGTACGGATAGTAAAGACATAAAATACCATACCGTTAAGTATCCCAGGGGATGAGCGTACAAAGTCTCTAGAAACCAATACCACCAAGGGCCGTAAAAAAAAGGGGCAGCAGACGAAAACTGGCCAATAATTGGAACTTTCCCGTGGTCATAGGCAAAGATCGCTATTTGCGCATCACGCGAATTATCTGCATCTAAATGAACTCTGTTAGCATAGTTATAAGTTCTAAAGAAAATTCCCAAAGCTACGGCAAAACCGACTAAAAAGTAATAAACTGAAAATCTGTTTGCTAAAGACTTGAGTTTTTCCGCAAAAATTTTGACGTTATCCTTGGGCGGTCTCATCTATAAAACAAACCAGGGTTGATTCCAAAATCGAATGATATCTTTTGCTGCTCATCAGAAAGAGCGTATTTTTCAATCTTAAAATTATTTTGAAGGTACCATGTTGTAAGCGGCTCATTGTTAATCCTTACCGCCCCGTATTTAAACTTGACTGCTGTTGTTGTTGGATTGTTAGATGGAGGCTCGTCAATAATGTAAGTAACAGCTCGTTTTGAAAAAGCGTAACCGTTTTTCCTAAAAACCTGATGAGCATACTCCATTGCATAACGAGGTCCATAGCCAAATATATCCGGCGAATAGATAAAGTAACCAAATTCCTTATCAGGTTGAGAGTATACGATTGACGACGTACTCAAAAGAGCTTTCCAGGAGAACTGGTTCTTACCAATGATTTTTTTAGACTGGTCTATAAAGTTAAAAACGGAAATCATGTTTAAAATGTAAATAGCTATAAAAGCGGTAAGAAATAGTTTGCGGTATTTGGATGTCCAAAAAGAAGAAAATATCAAAAACACAAGTGAGTACATCGGGAAAGTATAGTTGTAAAGAAGGTCGTACCTATTTAAAAGGCTAAATACAAAAAATCCAAAATAAAAATAACAAAACCATAAGTAAATCTGACGATATTTACTTTCCTTAAACTGCCCAAACAAAAGAATAAAAAAGATTATAGAAGGAATGACGTTAATATAGGAAAAATTGAAGTGCAAAAATTCCGTGCTTCTGAATACATTTACAAAACGATTAAAAATTATCTCCAAAAAGGAAGAATGCGGATCACTTGTTCCCAAATGGCGAATGACGTTTCTGACTAAAATATGTTCGTGCCTTAAGTCAAATAATATAAATGTGCTAAATGGTATCGAGTATGCGCTTAGAAAAATTAAATGCCGAAAGTGTTTACTTTTCCAGCAGATATAGCAAATGGCAAGAACCGAAAGCGCAGAAAGAGGAATTCCAACTGCCATTTGCATTTGTATCATTCCGCCGGCAAACAATATATGTAAGAGAAGGTGACGCAACTTAAACGTTTTAATATATCTAACGAATGAAAAGAAGAATAGTGGCAGTAGAAAAAAAGCTCCATGCGGATTAATAAACTCACGTGTGCGAAAAATCAAGTATACGGAGATTAAAAGAACGTACAAAATTGCGCTATTTTTATTAAATAAGGATTTTGCAACAAAATAAAAAATCGCGATAAAAGTTATATACAAGATCACCCAGTACCAGCCTAAAAAAACCGGGTTGCCATGACCCATTAAATACCCTGGATAAGTTAAATAAATCCATAAGGGGCCATGGTATAATCCCCCAACACTTGATCTTGGTCCGATCAGAATCAATTTCTTTTGGTCTACTTCTTTAAAAATCCACATATCTCTTGCCACGTCGGCGCTAAAATAAATATCTCCATGTAGCGCGTACCAAGACGCAAAAAAGGCATTTAAAACCAGGAGAAAAACGACAAGAATAAGAACAAGCTTTTTATAAGACCATTCAAGTTTTATCACAGCGCGAAGCAGATATACTAAACTTTAGTTGAAATCAGAAAGCTCTGCAATAAGTAGTTTAATAGGGAAATCCCAGAGTTTTATTAAGAAGAGCTTCTTGGGTGGCTGAGGGGACTCGAACCCCCGACATCCGGCTCCACAAGCCAGCGCTCTAACCAACTGAGCTACAGCCACCAAGCATGCAAATTATACCAAAATACAGTTTGATTTATCTTGGAATTTGAAGGTATTATTCAAGAAGTGTTTGGAAACTCGCGGCAAATTATAAGATCAATTATTATTTTTTCACTTGCTTTTTTGTGCTTTGAATATCTTCGCAGCATTTTAAATGGGTATTCAGCATTTTGGTTTGATCCTGCAAGGGACTTTACTCTCGCGCTTTCTAATCTTAAAAAAATTTCTCTTATCGGCTCACCTACGGGAATACCAAGTGTTTTTTATGGACCTTACTGGATTTGGCTCATCAGCTTAGGAATGCTAACAACCAAAGATCCGGCACTGATTATAATTTTTCTTCAAGTTATTCCGTATCTTGTCATCTTTCCAGCATTGTTTTTTAAATTCAAAAAATTCTTTTCAAAAGAAATAATCTTGGCACTTTTATGGCTTTTTTACCTTTCATCAGGAAGTTACATAGTACAAATTTGGAATATAAACTATGCTCCGCTGATATTTCTTGCAACAACTTATTTAGTAATCGCTCTCTCAAGCCTAAGAAAACCTACTCTAAAATTTCTTTGTCTTTTTATCATAGCGATTTTAAACGCGCTTCTTATTAATTTTCATTTCTCTTTCGGTTTTGCTGTCAGCTTATCAACGGTAATTTTTATTACCATATCGCAGCTGAAAGAAATCTTGTTCCAAAACGAGAAAGTAATATCAAAAATTAAAAATATTGTTTATTCGTTTTTCGCCTATTTTTTCGGTTTCTTATTAATAGAGACCCCAGTTCTTCTCTTTGAGTTACGCCATAACTTTTTGCAAACAAAAGCGCTAGTAAGAACCCTGGCAGAAGCTTTTCTCTACGGAAGCGCAGTAGTTGGACAAACAGGGCTTAAAAAATACGAGATATTAAATACCATATTCTTCTCTAAACCTGCACGTGTGATAGGAATAAACGCTCTTTCCATCGAAATAATTTACGCATTAATCGTCTTAACAATTATTTATCTAATTGCCAAGAGAAAACTCAAAGAAATTGCTTTACCTAAAACTTTAACCCTATATCTTGGCATAACGATAATTTCTATCTCTATCGTATACACAAGTTCAAAAAACCCGATTTTCGACTATCACTTTGCAGGATTAGAAATAGTCGTTTTGCTGCTTTTGGGCATTATCATAAAAAACATCAATTATCTGAAAAAACTCCTTTATATTTGGGTATTTATTCTGATTGTTCAAAACGCCTTTGTATTCATAAAATACTATAACTACGTTCAGTACCAAGGAACGCCTTTGTGGCTTAAAACAGCAATCGTTAAAACAATCTACGAAGATACTGGAAACTATAAATTTCAGACCTTTGCTTATTCTCCTGCAATATACACTTATGATTATGATTATATCTTCTACTGGTTGGGTACCTACTACAAGTCGCAACCAAGCCAAAACAGTCAAAAAACTGTTTATTTGATTATTCCAAACACATCAAAAGACATTTATTATGATTTTATAAACTACAAAACTCCAAACGGCATTTACAAATCTAAAAAAGTTTGGGTTATGATTGACGGAACAACAATTTTAAAAAGAGAAAAGAACTAACTATGCAAAAAAAACATGTTATTTTTGCAACAATTGTTGCTTTAGGTTTAGTCCTTAGACTTTACGGAGGTACGAATTCAGTACTTTTTACCTATGACCAGGCAAGAGATGCAATTTATGCGCAAAATATTTTAAGTGGACATCTCAAAATAGTAGGCCCGCCAACAGACATTCCTGGCTTTTTCCATGGACCTCTGTATTTATACTTAATTACGCCCTTTTACTATTTATCGGGTGGTTATCCGAATTTTGTGTTACTGGAGCTAGTCTTAATAAATCTTGCAACATTAATACCTATATTCTTTCTTACCCAGAAACTGTTCAAAAATGACACCATATCACTTATCAGTATCCTTTTATTTGCCACTTCTTTTGAGGCAGTAAGTTACGCACGCTGGATCTCAAACCCTGCACCTGCAATATTAGCTCTGGCACTGGTTTACTTGGGCTTATGGATAGTTATTGAAAGAGAAAAATTAGGTTGGATTCTACTTGCTGTGGGAAGTGGCGTTGCCATTCAAGTCCAGTCCTTTTTATTGTATTTAATCCCTTTTATAATTTTTTGTTTATTAGTTTATAGAGTTAAAATAAAGCCAAAAAGCTATGTAATTTTTTCAGTCGTCATTCTTTTATTCTTAACAGCCTCATACGCCTTAGCAGATATTAAATTTCATTTTCAAGGATCCAAGCACCTATTGGAGTACCTTTTATCATCACTAAACTCCGGTAGCGTAAAGGGCCCAAATATTACAAGCTATCAAAAACACATTTCGGCTCTTTTTTCTGCAAACCTCTTCTATAATTCCAAGCTTGCTTCAAACATCCTTGCGCTTGTCATATTTTTTACAAGCATTAAATTAATATGGCAAAAAATCGACAAGAAACCGTTGATATTTAATCTGCTAATTTTTTTCTCAGGATTAACGGTCTTTTTATTTTCAAAGTTTAACGCGCAATTTCTAACAATTGGTTCAACCGTTCCATTTATCGTTCTTTCAAGCTATGTTTTACATAAATTTACCGTGATATCTAAAAAACTAGGTTATTTATTAATAGCCCTTATCGTCGCCCTAAACGTCTATACGACACTTGCTAAAAATAAACAGGGCAATGTACTTTTCCAAATCCAAGACGGCATGAAATTCGGCGATGAAATGAAATTGGTAAAAAGAACGTACGATATAAGTGGCAATGATAAATTCAGCATAAATGCGGTAACCGCCCCACTTTTTGTTCCAACAAAATGGGCTTATTTATACGAGATTTATGCAAAAAAATACCATAAAGAGAAACCCTTTTTTCACGGAGATTCGGACCCGACATCTGTTGGGTATGACATACTTTCCAGATCGGGCGAGGCGACAAAAAATGAATTTACGATTGTTGAACCTGGTTTGCCTGATTTTTGGGTAAAAAAAGCAGTCCAGGCAGACGACAAGAGGAAGCCCCAAAAGCACACAGAAAATGTTGGTATTTTCAAACTGATCGTAAGAAGGGACTAACGTTTATGCTGTATTCTACATCGCCGATAAGGCGCCCGCGGAGGGATTCGAACCCCCAACCAATCGCTTAGAACGCGAGTGCTCTATCCGTTGAGCTACGCGGGCTTCTCAAATCGGTTTCATTTTACCGCTTCATTCCAAAGAGATAAAGCTTAACCGTTTCCTCATTTTTCTTTTTCAAAATGCAAAGCATTTTGACCCAAAATTCTTACGAATTTTGGAGAGGAAGAACAAATATGCGTTTAGTCTTTTTTGAAAGACGTCAAGCAATATTTAGTTCTGACGTGAGCGGGTGAAGGGAATCGAACCCTCGTGTCCAGTTTGGAAAACTGGTGTTCTGCCATTGAACTACACCCGCAAGCTTGACCATTTTACCAAAGTATCCATGTCCAAATCACCCTATAAATCAATTTCCAGCTCTGCAATAACAGGCAAGTGATCAGATACTGTAATTTCGGGTACCGTAATCGAATTAAGTTTAAACTCCGCTGAAGCAAATATGTAATCGATCAAAAAACCCAATGGCGCAATTTTGTGAACCTTTAAATTAGTTGTAACCTTTGCATCGGCTTGAATCATAAGATTATTGGCAACTTTCCCTATCAATTCGACAGTTTTGCTAGTCATAACTGCATTTAAATCTCCGCCCAAAATGAATGGATCATTAAGTTTTTTCAGATAATCGTAGACCATATTAGCCTGCCGCATAGTCTCTGCTGTATCCTGAGGAGGAGCAGTCCAAGCGCCGTGCCAGGACATAATGTGAAAGTCAGAGCCATGAAAGTTTACAACTGCATCCAAAAGACTGCGGCCAATTTGCTCACGAATCTCACCGGACTCTCCGTCTAGCTCCTCGTTTGTAACAGCTCTAAAACTCTTAAGTACCAAAGAATTCTTGCCCACCATTTTATGCTTACTAAAAACTGCATTTCCGAACCTGGCTTTTTCGTCACCAATCAGTTTTAAATCTCCGTTATAAACACCACCCACTCCTAATTTAGAACCAAGCACGGCAAAAATATCCTTGTTGTCTCCTTCATACAAACTAAATCCGCTAGTGGTAACTTCCTGCATGGTCACAAAATCAGGATCTTCTTTTTTCAAAAAATCCACAAGCGTATCCAGGTAGCGGCCTTTATAAATATTTATCTGGACAATCTTTATCTTGTAGGTGGACATTGCTAAAATAAAATTATGAGACGCGGATTTGTCTTACCGATAATTATATTACTATTCGTTGTCGGAGTAACATATTTTATCTACGCAAAATATTCAAAATCACCTAACGAAAAAACAATGCAAACCGCATCAACAATATATAAATATCCCAACAGTACGTCTTGGGAGATAAAGCCGCACCACAACCTTTGCGTCAATCCCAAAGATTCATGCGTTCAGCCTGCAGATATTATATTCACCACTAATAACCAATGGGCAGAAATATACGCTTATTACAAAAGTTATTTGATAGATTACGGTTGGGAAACAAATAGTACGGTTTATACATCAATACCAACCGGCATAGTATTCGAAAAAGAGGACTGTAAGTTGTTCTTACAACCAGCAGAAGGCGTTAACTTCTTGAGTGACAAAGCTGCAAAACCTCCCTACAAATTCACATTTAGTGTTACTTGCCAGTAAGCTTAAGCAGCCATAGTTCCTTTTTCAAAAACGATATTTGCAAGCTTATTCAAATTTGAAACGCCAAAGCGGGAAATAGCTCTATGTGCCATGCTTTCAGCTTCTCTCAAAAAGGCTTCTTCGCTAGAAAAACCGGACCAAGGCAGCGAAACTGCAATTCTGGCTTTTGCCCTCGCGCTAGCCATATCGGCACCAATTCCTGAGGGCTTATCACCACTCATAATCGCTGCGATTTTCCCACCATAACTTATAGCAGCACTTTGTAAAAGCCATCTATCAAATCTCAAGCCGGCAGGAGGTATACACTCAGTTAGGCCCAGATAATAACCATTTGGAACATTAGTCATTGAGGCGACATGCCAACCACAAACGGCCGCAACAACACCGTGACCACCCTCATGCCTAGCAACAGAAATTCTAAGTATGTCCTCTTCTGCTTCCTTATTAAGCTCGTCATATAAACCGTCATCCAAAATAGAGACTATCAGCTCATTGCCCAAAATTAGTTTATCCTCAATACCGGCCGCTTCGCGCGTTTTGCAAAGGTTCTCGTATCGACTGGCTACTTTTTCCTTAAGCTGGCCCGGATCCTGGCCTTGAACAATCGAGCGAAAATTAGCAAGATTTACACCTTCTGCAACGGGGAGCCCGGAAAACGCGTCAAATACCTGATCACGCTTCTGACGGTACGCAGCTAAATCAACAATATTTGGACCTAAACGCTCACTCATGAACCCCATATTTTACCTCAAAACCATTGATTTTTCTAAAATTTGGGTTTAAAGTTAACTAATCTTAAGCAAAAAGGGGGTGATTTAAATGGCTGCAAAATCAGTAAACCAAATCGACACAACTTTAGAAGATTTTTTCAAGAAGATGCCCCCTTTACCGCCCAACGCAGTTGACGCAATTTTCAAAATTACACCATGGTTAGCTTTAATCTTTGGTATTTTAGGAGTAATTGGAGCACTTTCCGCATTCGGAATTCTAACAGCGCTGTCTCCATTTGCCATGATGGCAGGAGCACACAACTGGGGTCTTGGCATCTTCGCAGCAGTTGGATGGCTTGTATCAAGCGTCCTTATGCTTATTGCATATCCCGGCCTTAAAGCCGGCAAAATGAACGGCTGGAACATGTTATTTTGGAGCGAAGCGGTAAACGTGGTTGCGTCGGTTATAGGTATTTCCATATCAAGCATCATCGGTGCGGCAATTGGTTTTTACCTTATCTACCAAATCAAACCAAAGTACAAGTAAAGTTAAGGTTCGATACTGGGAAACTATTCGAAATTTTTTTAGTGGTCAAAAACAGGGATTGACAAAGTAATTCAGTCAGTATTATCATTTTCACAGCTGCAGCCCACAGGCGCAGTTTTTTAAATGGAGAAAGATCAAAGAACAAGAGGCAATAGGGAAGCCCTGAAACACGAAGAGCGTGCATACGGAACAGCCTTTAGGGCAGGTACACACCCGGATCCGGAAGATGAGTACATAGTTCATCATGTGCCAGATTCTGGCAAAATAGCGCAAGAACTCACCCAAACCATATCAATCTTAGATGCGGCCCCTCCCAGCGATGTGACTGTTTGGGAACTTCATGTACACAGAACACCAACACCATCGATAAACGGAAGATCAAATGGTGTCTCACCGGAAGTTTCAGGAATAAAGGCTGACCCAACAAGTCAAGTTCAAAAATGAACAAGATAGAATCAGGTGTTTCACCTGTGTTTTTTCACAGAACCGCCCAAGGACTAAGTTTCCGCCGCATGGGGGCTATGATTCCCGAAGACGCAATAGCAATGCATCCCGTTCCAAATACAGCCAACCTAATCAGTCCCCAAAATACCTTGCCAGAAAAAAGAGATGTTGAACTGATAATCGAAGCAAGCCAAACCACAATCAGGGCACACCTTCCAGAAGAATAACCTCCTGCTATACCTTATTAATAGACTTCCAATAAAGTTATAATAATTCTTGTGGAGAACACCAAAATGGAATCTAAAAGAAACACTAAAGTTAAGTGGAATAATAAGGTAAAACTGATCATCTCAGACGTAGACGAAACCGTCGCAGATTTGTACGTCCCAGCAGACCCTAAAATGGCAGACGAGCTCGCAAAACTGCTGAAAGAGGGAAGGTCGATATTCTTTGTAACCGGCCAAAGCGTAGATAGCATTCAGTGGAGAATAGTCGAGCAGATACCAAAAGATTTAAGAAGAAGAATACTAATAGGCCACTGCAGCGGGGCAGAGGTTTTGGGTTATGACGAACAAGGCAACCGAAAAGAAAAACCCTATTATAGTGTTTACGAGCAAGCCATGACACAACGCCAAAAAGAAAAATGGCGGGATGTCGTAAAACAACTCGTACAAGAATTTCAGTTGGAAGTTTATAGCACGATGTCGGTCGAAGAATTCAAAAAGAAGGCAGGGGACCACCCAAAAGCCATCATGCTGGAGGATAGGGGACCACAGATAACTTTCGAGGTTGTAAACGGTTATGATTTAACACCCGAGCAGGCTGCAAAGTTGGAAACCGATGTACCCGAAACAAACGGGTCTTACGATTTAAGAATCCCCATTGTCGAAAGAGCCCAGCAATTAATTGACGAGGCCAACCTTCCTGTGAGCCCTAAAATAGCCGGTGTTTTTGCTGTAGATTTAACCGTAAAAGGCGTTAATAAAACAACTTCCGTCAAGCGGGTTTTGGAAGATCCGGGAATTCTTTCATCCATAGGCCTTAACAAAGAAGACCTCGACGACCCAAACCATATCGAAGTTTGGGGCGATAAATTTTCAACAATTCGGGGCGGCACAGACAGGCACATAAGCGAAGCTTTACCTCAAGCGGTTCGCTCTATCGACTTCAGGGAAGAAAATCCGGAAGAGTTTGAAACAAGCTACAACATTGTACTTTGGAAAGGCCAAAACCACTTGCACCATGGTTTGCTGGAATACCTTCAATCTAGACACGAATAGACACTCAAGACGAAAAAAAGTCTGCAATATTAGACGAACTTCTAAACTTAGATTTAATTTAAATATCTTAAATTAAACGCAATATGAGCCGAAGTATTTGAACCGAAACCAAATTTCCTCTGTAAATACCACAACATTAAACCTCCTGTTGTTTGAACAGTTGGAATAGTATTTGTATCAAAACCTTTTTCAGTAACATTATGCGATAGACCAAATATCAAAGACGCAGGAATACCGACTAACAACTCGCGCCTTGAAAGTGTAAGGCCCCCAGATCCAGAAATAAAACTTTTAGCGGCAATTTCAACATTATCAATATCACGCAAAGAGTTACTAGAAGCATCCAATAAAAAACTCGGTAAACCCCTATAAGCACCTTCCTCGATCACAGGATACAAAGTCGAATATATAATTCTATCTGAAACAGGGAATCTGTAATTGCTTACGCAACTGTCAAAATCGGAACTTTTCGAGCATTCATCTGCTGCCATTTGCTGCTTAAATGCATTCTCACTTTTAAAAGAAGTATGTTCTTCAACCGCAGTATTAATATTTCCATTTTGAGACTCTAGAGCAAGCCCTGAACCAACCCCTATAACTACCCCAAGCATTCCCTTAATAAAAGTTCGGCGGGAAACTTCTTTCATAAGGGTAATATTATAAGTAAATAAGAAGAATTATGCAACCTATAGTCTGTCGGGGAGAAAGGACTTGAACCTTCGACCTCTGCTTCCCAAAAGCAGCGCTCTAGCCAACTGAGCTACTCCCCGTCGAGTGTTTACACTGAGGTCTGCATAACAGACCGAAGTGCCGAGGGAGGGACTCGAACCCTCACGACCTTGCGGTCATCAGATTTTAAGTCTGACGTGTATACCGATTTCACCACCCCGGCGGCTTATGCATTTTAGCCTAAATTGACCTCTTGTTTCAATCAAAACTGGCCGTTAAAATTACCTGACATGAAAGATTCCAACGACGATCCATACATTCCGGTTGTCAACGACGGTGATGATAACGACGTTACTGACATTGGTGACGATGATGACACTAAATCGCCGGCTGTCGCAGGTGAAGAAGACCCGTTTTCTGGGGATGCAACATCTTCCGAATCGCCGGATATAGACGAAGAATTACAAAAAGTCGGCCTGACAAGTGACGAAGACGGCGTGAGGCCTCTTGATGTTGACGAGGAATTGGAAGAAGAAGACCAGTAATTTAATCCCTAAAAATTTTTATTGTGATAAAATTATGAGGCTAACACGTCTCAAAATATCAAAATGCAAAGCATTTTGAAGAGGAGAAATGATAAAGCAATTAAAGTTTTGCAAAACGCAAAACGGAAATAGCGATATCTATTTCGACGAGCGCCTGTAGCTCAACGGATAGAGCACTCGTCTTCGGAACGAGTGGTTGGGGGTTCGAATCCCTCCAGGCGCGCTTCGATCTGAAATCAGATCTCAGCGTAAACGCATGCAGTGGTACGTTTATATCTTAAGCTGTGCCGACGGTATTTATTACACAGGAATTACTACTGACTTAAATAGACGAGTAGATCAGCACAATTCTAAGAAGGGCGCAAAATCTTTACGAGGAAAGCTGCCTGTAAAAATCGTTTACAATGAATCTTACAAGGATCATGTATTAGCTGCAAAAAGGGAAAGAGAAATTAAAGGATGGAGAAGAGAAAAAAAGACTTTGCTAGTAGAAGACTTTAGCCTCAGAACGAAAGAAGGCTTTAGCCTGAGGAGCAAAGCGACGAAGGCCCGCTAGCTCAATGGTAGAGCAGTTGCCTCTTAAGCAATTGGTTACAGGTTCGAATCCTGTGCGGGTCACAAATTTGTTTGGCTTCGTTCAAATAAATTTGTGATTCTGCCAGATCATACCCCTAGGTTCGCGTTTTGCTAAGCAAAACGTTTTCATCCTGTGCAAGTCACAGATTTAACTGGTTTGGGTTCCTGGAAGCGGAGGTGTCCCAAATTGGTCTACGATTGCCCTTGTTAAATCCGCACCTATTTTCCCTGCGTTTATCTCACCTTGAATGGCGCCCATAATTTCTGTCATATGTCGACTGTTAACATCTCGAAGTGGAACAGCGCCTGCGCCTACGGCACCCATATTTGCTTCATATGCCAGCTTTGTGATGCCTTTTTCATCACCAAAATTAGAAGAAACAAGAAATACCGGTATCCCTTTTTCCGTTATTTCCCTAATAAGTGGGGTTAGCTTTGTCGGTACTGCGCCTGTCGCATAAGTTTCTAAAATAACCGCCTTAGGCTGTGCAGATAGAGTTGCATCGAATAAGCCTCTTGCCAAAGCTTCGTTACTTAAAGAAGGATTTACGGCAATTAAACCAAGATCCGGAAATTCAGTTGGACTTGTTTCCGTTGTTTCAATAGAATCCTCAGGCATATAGCTATTATAGCCAATTTCCAAAATACTTTATTGTAATTACCTTTCTAAATCGCCTAATATTATTACAAACTAAAAACAAGACCGGTTAATTTAAATAATGAAAAAAAGCGCAATCATCAGTAAAATTATTGAGTTTTTATTTTGGCCGGGATTAATTTTTCACCTTTATACGGCTTCTTATTATGCCCTAAAGGGTGAACTTAACTTTCAAACTGATATTGGCCGCGACTTTTTACTTTTCGAAGAGATACTCCAGAAAAAAATCGTTCTTATTGGTGGACGCACGAGTGCTGCAGGGCTGTTTCATGGACCCTTGTGGTCCTATATCAATTTTCCAGTTTTTTGGCTTAGTCGCGGGAACCCCGTTGCACAAGAATGGTTTTGGTTATTTCTAATTGTTCTTTTTTTATTTTTTTCTTTCCAAATATGTAAAGATCTTTTTGGAAAAACTTCAGCCTTCATTTTCGTGTTGCTTACATCTTCTTTTTTGGCTTTTTGGGCCAAAGAATTTACACATCCCCACGCGGCATTTCTTCTAATGCCGTTTTTCTTCTATACCCTTATAAAATATACGGAAAATTTCAAAATAAAATGGCTCATTTATCATGTCCTTCTTTCTGGATTCATAGTCCAGCTGGAAGTTGCAGCCGGCGGACCGTTTTTAGTACTTTCATATCTTTATATTCTTTTCAAACAATACAAGCAAAAACACATTAATCAGGCGCTTGGCTTCCTGGTAATTCTATTACCCCTCTCGCCATACATTTTGTTTGACCTTAAACACAATTTTTTTCAAATTAAGAATTTAATTGTCTACGTACTGCCACATCCAAAAGAACACTACGTGGGGTTATCAAATATCCTAACCGACAGGCTAAATTATGCAACAACCTTTGCGGTTCCACTTCTTCATAACTTAGGCCAACTAAAGTTATTAAACATTTTCTTTGCCCTTGTATTTCTAATTTTGACAATTTTAAGATTGCAAGAAAAAAAGATCGGGCGGATTTACTGGGTATTTCTTTATTTTTTCTTTGGCTATTTCATAATAAGCCTTTTAAGCCGTTATTATCTTTTGACTCAAGATTTCTTGCCATTGGTGTCAGTCGTTTTTATGATTTTTGCGTCACTTTCCCAACCTAAATTTGCAAAAACATTTTTGGTCATGTTTCTAGTTGTTTATACTCTTAACATTTACGCCGGGACAAGATATCTAAGCGAATCAAAAAAAACAATGTCTTCCAGCCTAACATCCTGGAGGATTCTATCAAAAATATCCCAAGACACATTTAGCGGCCCCGAAAACGAATTTGGATATTTTGTATATTCCCCAGACAAGCTGTCTTATTCGGCAAAGTATGCTCTTGTTTATGGAAGCTTAAACAGCAGAAAAAAAGCTTATTATTTTGAAAAAAAACCCGTAACTTATGTCATAAGTGAAGCACCGGCTTACAACGATCCATGGGCAAAAAACTTCACCGATGTCTGGTGGATCAAAAACTCAATAAAAATTAAGCCGGAGCCAGAACTTATCATTCATTACAAAAACGGCTACGAGCTAAAAAAATATAATTTAACTCCAGACGAGATCAATATACCCTGGGACAAGCAGGAAGACACAGGCCTTCATTTCAGATAGTTTATTGAAACTTGGCCTCTTAATCGCCTAACATTATATTATGGAAGGACAGCAGGCAGCCGGTTTTCGCTTTAAAAAATTTCTGTTCAATCGGGCCCTTCGAATTCTACTTATCACCAACGGACTAATCCTTCTGGCAAGCGCCATGTTAGGTCCAATCTATGCCTTATATGTGCAAAAGGTTGGGGGAGATCTTTTGGATGCAAGCTTGGCAGGAAGTATTTTTGCCTTCATTGCCGGCTTAACGGTTCTTCTTTCCGGCAAATATTCAGACAAGTTGCCTCAAAAGAAACTTGTTGTAGTCATGGGTTATATCATAATCGGTCTCGGTTTTTTACTCTACACAAAGGTCAACTCAATAAAATTTTTGCTTTTAGTCCAAGTAATCATCGGTTTTGGCGATGCAATCTATAACGCACCTTTTGACGCTCTATATTCCGAACATCTGGACGAAGGAAAAGATGGAACCGAATGGGGGACTTGGGAGGCCATGAACTACTTTGCAACCGCGGCCGGAGCCTTAATTGGGGGAGTCTTGGTCACCAAATTCGGCTTTACCCCTCTTTTTGTAATAATGGCCATAATGTGCTTTTCAAGCGCTTTTTACGTCTATTTTCTGCCTAAACGCATTCTTTAACTCACATAACCTTGCGCAAACCTTCCTTTATGTGGTATTATCAAAATCTGCTCGTTTTTTGTGATAAATCACAAAAAAATGAGGACCCAAACAATTAACCGTTTGGGATTTTATTTTTAAAATGTCAGAACGCGAACTAAGCACAGGTCAAGTAGATCAAGGTCCATATCGTGGACATTACCGCATGCAAACACGAATGCCCGATGGAAGCACTAGGCATTCCGTCTTGTTGGGCAATTCAGGGAATGGTACGCCAGAATCCGGTTCCGCCGAAGAGCTAAGACGCATTGTGGAAAGATACCGACTAATTGGAATTGAAGTCCACATCGAAAACGAAGCTGACATGGCCCGAACCACCAGGCGAGATGGGGTGGGATTCAAAGAAAAACCTCCTGCAGAAGCAGGAAGATATAGTGTCTGGGCAGTAGAATCTCAAGCAACTTTGGCACATCTTGAATGGTTAAAAATTAATCGACATACGAGATCCCCTAGAATAGAACATCCAGCACAAAATGTATTCAAAATGCAAAGACATTCGCGTTCACAGATCTAAAGCTGGATGAGAAACTTTTATCCCGTATTTGGCAAAGCCGTAATCTAAAAGCTCTTTCATTTCGCCTCTGCGGTTATCACTTCCAAGAATCACACCCAAAAGCTTAACCCCTTTGTTCTCTGCATATGTGGCCAGACACAAGCCGGCTTCCCAGGTAAATCCGGGTTTTATGCCTTTTACTCCGGGATACGTAGTCAATAAATTTGTTTCGTTATAAAGGTCAAAAGCTTTATGGGTATCTGTTGCATCAATTGCATAGTGTTCTGTTGAGACAACCTGCCTAAATTTTTCGAAATTTTGCATAGCATAATGGGAAAGCACCGCAAGGTCATAAGCTGTTGAATAGGGGTTCCTGCCGTCTTCGTCTAAACCGGAAGCATTGATAAAGCGGGTATCACTCATCCCCAGTAGGCGTGCCTTTTCATTCATTTTAGAAACAAAGGCATCTTCCGACCCCGAAACTCCCTCCGCGATAGTCACTGCCGCGTCGTTTCCAGATGGAAGCATCAATCCATACAAAAGCTCATCTACTGCCAACTTTTCTCCTGCGCTAAGCCCCATACTGTCCTCGCCAACAGTTGCTGCTTTTTGGGAAACTTCAAAAACCGCATCATCTTTAGACGAAGAAAGCGCAACAAGAGCCGTCATAATCTTGGTTAGCGAAGCAATGGGCGCACGGCTCTGGATATTTTTAGCATAAACTATTTCACCAGTGTCAAAATTTACCAAAATCGCCGAATTTGCACTCAGATTTAATGGTGAATCGGCCCTAAAGTTAAACGTAGACTTTTTAGGAAACCAGTTGTTGGTTAACTGGGTAGAACTTGCGCCAAACACTTTAGGGATTGGAGAGGTGAAAGAAAAATCAGAACCTTTATAAAAGTAAAAAGCCGCTAATATACCGGCCAATAACAAAAAAAAGGCAAAAATCCTACCCATAACTCTATTTTACTTTAGGCGTTGGGGTTTATCAAAAAGCCTTTCATGTCTTCTCTGCCAATGATCACCTTATACATCATATGTGATCGTTCCGTCACAGTCGCCACGGTTTTAACCTTTTTTCCCGCGATCATATATTGTAGGTTGACAGCACTTCTTAGCTGCTCTCCATTTGCGGCCCGAATCAAAATTTTATGCGGCAAAATCGGCAGTTTCAAATCACGAACAATTGACCAGTCAATTGCCGTTCTTAAGGCACCCGAATCGACTTTGGCATCGTAAGTCTTGTTACCATATTCCCCCAAAATCGTAATTGGCTCAACCAAAGAAAGCATGGTTGGCGAAACTCCAACTTTTTCTAGGTTCTCCTCAGCAAAAAGCGATTGTGAAAGTTCAACTCCGCGGTCGATATTGGCAACATTGATGTTTTCTACCCGCTCGAGTCTGGACCTGAGCGAATCCAAATTTGCATTTTGAATTTCAAGGCCAGGCCGGGCATTTATTTCCAAAACCAAAGGACCCCGGTTTGCATCTAATACTATATCCACACCGCAATAACCTAAGCCTTCGATAACGTCTTGCGCCTTAGCTGCAAGCCTAAGCATGTTTGCCCAATTTGGAAGTTTTATTCCACGCGTCTTAATTCCAGTTCCAGGTATCTTTTTAACCTCTTTTCCTTTCAAAACAGCATGCTTTGTGATACCAGTTCGAAGATCAATCCCGACACCTATTGCACCTAAGTGCAAATTGGCGGTTCCCCGTGATTCAACAGTGGGAATTCGAAGCATAGCCATAACAGGAATTCTTCTAAGCAAAACGACACGTATATCAGCAAGCCCCACGGCCACGAATTTTTTGAAAAACTTGTCCTGTACAACTCTTTCTTCTAGATATGCCTTATCCGGCAAATCCTGTAACGAATAAACCCCCTCAAAAATGTCAAAGATATGCGATTCCAACTCGTCCTTCGTGTAAATTTCTCCCGATACTGTTGTTCCCATATCCTTTTTCCAACTGCGAAAAACCAGTATCCCTTCACCGCCATAACCTCTTGCCGGCTTAACTACAAAACCTTCCTCCGGAAGCTTCCAATCGAATGATCTAATTGCCGAACGTGTGTTAAAGGCTTTTATAAGCCGTGTTGTTGCTATACCGTCTTTTATAAGAAGCCTTTTAGTTCTAAGTTTGTTGTCTGCCGCTTTTTTGGCAACGCTTGTGTTATAGCGCCGGACATATAAAAAATTGCGGGCATTCATGCCCAAGGCGCCTCTACTTACTGCCATTTTTCCTAACCTGAGAAAAACGAACAAATTCCGTCAGTCTCAATCCGAAATATCTTCCTATAAGAAGGTTTACAGGAATAAGAAGAAGGATAAATTCCGGATAGAGAAGTACGCCATGGCTTAGCTTTGTTGACGTCAAAATCAAAAAGCCGGTAATACCCAAAATCAAAGTTACAGATGTAATAAAAACGGTCTCTCTTAAGCTGCGCGCAAGTTGAAGCGACATTATCCGCTCGCCTAAAAGCACCAAAATCAAAATCGGAAAAATTGAAATCTGCTTTACAACCAAAATTCCGGAGGCCGCAGAAACAGTCAAAGTCAAAAAGACAAAGATTGCAACAATAAGAACAGAAAGAGCTTTCTTGGGAACCTGCATAATTCTAACGCTTTTTAAAATAATGCGGCCTATTACGGAAGCTAAAATAATAGAAAACAATAAAATTCCACCGGCAGTAAGCCCTGTTGAAACCAACGTCACCGAAAGCGCAATGGGAACTATCATATCCAAACTTGGCAAACCGATGAGATGCCTGAAGAAGGCCACAATCGTTGCCAAAACTGGCAGCAGAAGAATCAGCATCACGGTATTGGCGGGAATGCCAACTTGCACTGCGTATTGAACCGTGAAGGCAATAAAGTTGAAAGGGGAAAGCCGCGAAATAGGCCTTTTTTCAAAAAGTTTTGCAAAATCTTCCGAAGATTCCTGTGGGTTTGTAATATCCATCGGTTTTATCTGGTCAACAGGTAGCCCAAAAGCACTGGCGGATGCTTCAGGCGTTGGTTGATTCGAGACAGTAAGTCCCGAAGGGCTCGGGCTAGAACTCACAACTGCTGTGCTCAATGCGTACGCAGGTCTCAAGGCAAGGTAAAAAAGAACCGTTACCGCAAAAAAAGCAACAATTTTTTTCAATCTCATTTGCCAAAGTATATCAAAAAACAGTCTAAATCTCCTCAGTCCTGCGGTAAAGGATTTTTGAATGGGAAAAAGAAGCAATTGTCAAGGAAATCTTAGCAAGATAATCTGAAACAGCCAAAACCAAAACAAAAAGCACAAAAGTCCAGACAAGCGAAAGCGGATGTATATACGTTGAAAAAACCCTCAGAACCAAAGTGTGTGCCAGATATGTTACATACGATCTTTGCCCCACCCTTACCAGGCCGTCATGGATTCTTTTTGGAAGATGCCTAAAGTAATCAAGGCCAGACATGAACGTTAAGAGTGAAAGTCCCGCATAAGACAAAACAACAAGTCTCGTTGATCTTGTAGCTACAGTTAAATTAGAAAGTACACTAGCTAATCTGAACGTGTTTTGGGCTTCCAAAATTAACCCTAAAACAGCCAAAGAAAATATTACCCAAAAATATTTTTTTAAATTCGCAATTACTTTAGTTTCCACCGCCAAATAAATACCCAAAACAAAATAGAAAATCCAAGTGCCAAAAAATAAATATTGCTGTTGGTCATTCAAAAAAATCGGCAATTTTATGTTTCCTTGCGAGAACTGGGATAAAACATAATAAAATGCCGTCTGCCACAAGATAATCAAAATTAGAGTTACATTAGCCTGTTTTTTGATAAAAAACATTAAAAAGGGAAAGATCAAATATAGCGAAAATATCATCGGCACAAAGTACAAGTGGTAATCAGCTTTTCCTAAAAAGATAACTTTCCACAGTGGAAAATAAGGTGCCGATTGGCCGAAAACGCTGAGCCTTATGTAAAAATAAACAGCGGCCGACCAAAAAAAATACCACGGTAAAAGGCGAAGCAGCCTTTTTTTAAAAAACTCGAAGGCGGAAATCGGCCTGTTTTTATACCTCAAAGTCAGCGTATATCCCGAAAGAAAAACAAAAAGGGGAACAGAGAAGCGGCTAAACTGGTCTAAAACAATATATATCTTAAAAAGTAGAGAGCTCCAAGGTAAATTGTATAAAGCGCCGCTTATAGTGTGGATTAAAACAACCGCAATTATTGCAAAGGCCCTTAAAATATCAAGGCCGGATATTCTTTCACTTTCCGGCTTTTGCATCAGAAAGGTCCTGTTTAAGATCCCGTTTTAAAGTTTCGGAGACGTTTTTTATCTTATCTTCTATTTTTTCGATATTTTTGACCAAGTGGTTCCATGTACGCTCATTTGTATCGTAATTTACATTTGCCAAAAATACTTTCTTCTCACGGTCGGAAAGTTCCGAAAGTACGGCCTCAAGTATTGTTTGGTGAAGCTCATACCTTGCCATGTCAGCAAGCTTTTTCTTTTCTATGTCTGATACATCTAATGCGTCGATTTCAGCTTCAATCCATTCCAAATCCAAAATTTCGTGGTAAAAGTATTTTTTCATCTATATTGGTCCAAGTGGAATTGTATCATTTGGGTCGTCAATAAAATAATATAAAACAGCTCCTTTGCGCATGCCGTGCTGCAAACCCAAATAGGCCATTACTTCGGGTGATCCGCCTAAATGCTTTCCCGTCCACTGCGCAGGCCCTGCATCAGCGATATCGGTTACAACCGCCTGTCCTGTTTTGGGATTTACAACAAGCATTTTGCGGTATTTAAAAAATTGGCTCATTTCGCGGGTATTTGTTAGATACCCCGGAGCGTCAAAAGTTTGAACAGCAATGTACCATTTTTCACGATCTGCATCTTTCTGAGTAAATAGCAACTGGGAAGGTGCAAAATAACCCCAGGCGCCTAAACCCGGAGCCATTCCTGAGGGGTAAAACAGTCGGTTATCATTGGCGTCAGGCCCTAAATGCCCACCCATGCCATCACCCGGATATCTGGCCAAATGCTGTTCTGCTCCGATATAACCGTAGCTTCTGTTAAGCCTTTTACCGTCAAGACTTGCGGAAACACTCATTTGAAATTGGTCTGAAAGTATTTTCCCAATAGATTCTTCTTCCACAGGCGTAAGCGGACGCATTTCATTGGGAAGCACTGATTTTAATGCAGAAGAAAATTCCGGAGTTTTGTTAGATGCTATAACCTCCTTGGGCTTGGCAAGCTCTGTTGAAATAGTACCAGCCTCCGCAGTAGTACCTGGGAGGGTATTTGCAAGCATTAACGCACCCACAGCTCCGGAAGCCAGTTTTTCTTTAGCCGGAATTTTTTCACCGATCCATACTAACGCGTCCTTGTGCTTAGTCCAAAGCTTTTCGTTGATAGCTTTATGGCGCTTCTGCCACTTTTTCGAAAGAGTTAAGTATTTCTTTGAAGATTTGGGCACAACCTAGTATATACAAAAACATTTATTAAATACTAGGAAATTAGAGTTCAGTCAGCCTTGTTTTCTTCACCTGCTTGATGCACTACATTTGCCTCAAACACAGATGATACTCCACGCCGGCCGTTTGACCTGGCTATTGACCTACTCAAACCTTCGGCAAGGCTTCTTGTAATAGATACCTGCCCGCTCGGTACATTTCCTTCACTCTCCCAGTCTCCAACAGCGAACTGAGACTGAGTGTCATACTCAGGAACATAACCATCTCTTTCGTTATGCATATTACGGGTAATTTAAAACAATTGAAACTTATGGTCAAATTTTCACACTATTTGTACAATTTACGATAATTTGTTAAGATTCCAACATGATAACAGTCCCGCAAGCAGTCGAAAAAATTATCAACCGCTCGAGATATCTCTCGGAAGCTCTCTCAAAAGACCTCATAAACACCACTTCTCTTGCTCGCTACATTAAAGTGGAAGTTGAAGAACTAACTTTTAAATCCGTGACTATTGGATCTGTCGCAATCGCCATAAAAAGACTGCAAAAAACCTACAAAAAAGGCTACAAAAAGATAACCGTATTCGCGGAAGCTCCGGATATGATAGTACGGTCTAATCTTACCCTGATCTACGTCAAAAACTCCGACAATCTTCTATCCGAACTTTCAAAAGTGGAAGCCGACAGCCAAACCTTCAAAAAGAAGGCCTTATTCACGTATGGCCGCGTAGAAACAGTAATTCTTACAAACAAAATCAACCTAGAAGGAATTAAGGCTATCTTAAAAGATGAGGAGCTATCACAATGCTTTCCAAACGTCTCATCTATAACAATCCATCTTCCCAAAGAATCCGTCAAAAATTCGGGGATTTTTTACTTTTTCATAAAATCTCTGGCCTGGGAGGGGGTGAACATTCTGGACATGCTCTCGACAGAAACGGAGCTGACCTTAGTCTTTGAACCCCAAGACACCAACACCGCCTTCGCAATCCTGCGTTCTCTTTTTGAAGAATAAGCTAAAATAAACGCATGCAACGAGTCTCAGTCACCACCCTAAATACATTTGGAGGGGTAATAAATCCGTCTGGCCTAAACAGCCGTTATGCTGCAATAGCAAGGTATTTTATTAAATCAGAGGTAGATGTCATAAATTTTCAAGAAGTTTTCACTTACTACCATCTACACTTGCTTCTTAAATCACTAAAAAAACGCTATCCTTATCACGCATTCCAGAATTCATATTTAGGCCCAAAAGGAGGCCTGGTAACTTTCTCAAAACTTCCTTGTAAAGGAAGGTACATAAGTTATAAAAGGAATTTCATACCAACTACAATAAAATCCAGCATAGAGCTTTTAACCCAGCGCGGAGCACTCGTGACAAAAGTTAAGAATCTTAACTTTACAATCTTAAACACTCACATGACAGCCGTTTTAAATGGTGACTGGTCCAGGAAAAGCAAGTACTATAACGAGCTTTCATCCGAAATAAAACAATTCCACAAGATCGTAGAAAATGCACACAAAAATGGTAACGTGTTGCTAGCCTCAGGAGACTTCAATATTGCCAAAGCCAGCCAGTTGTACAAAGAACTAATAAGTTATCACAGCCTAGTCTACCCCTTCAAAAACAGCGGCGTGCCCACAAAGCACTCCAGTTTTCCGCAAACCGCACTAAAAACCAACTGCGTCGATTATATATTCGTATTCAGCAACGCCAAACTATACAGCATCGAAAAAAAGAAATACGTCTTTACGCGTAAAATGGCACTAGAGCACAACAAAACGGGCTACGTATCCGATCACATAGGGCTTTACGTTCAAATAAAATTAACCGCATAAGCTTATGCCAGCTTCTTTGCTGATTCGTACAATTCATAATCCTTTTCATGTAAATCATAAAAACGACTTATAAATGCAGGTCCATAACCTTGAATTGGTTCTCTTGCATCCGGTGTTCTGTTCAATCGTTTAGCCTTAAATCCTCGGTCACAACCTACAGGCATTAGACCCTCCCGCCGAATACACTCTATTAATTTATCAGCAAACACATCCAATTCGTCAGTGATACCTACAACAGCAAAATCACCAAGATTCTTTTTCCCCAAAGCTTGCGATTGATAATTCCTAAGTTCAGGCAATAAAGCATATTCCTCAAATGTTAAAGACGGCCGAAATGGTATTCTTACACGCCACTGGGTGACCCCTCTTGTTCTCCTCCAATGAGCGTACTGCGACCTCATTCTTTCAAGGGGGTCCCTGATCACAACGACCGAAACAGGGTCTGAAATATGCAAATCAAAACGGTCAGCAACGAAATGTCCGTGTACGGCCGAAAAATCATCTGGCATTTCAAAAACATGAATAGTCTTTGGCTTTAAAATATTAGTACTAAGCAATAAATATGCTCTATTTATAATAAACGCTAGTGGGGTATTTGCAATTTGCGCGCGCAACAAATCATGAACAGCACTAGTTCGCCGAGCCTTGAGATCAGCAGCCCTCGCTAAGGTATCGTCAATGGGGTTGTACACAAGAACCCTATCCTTGCCTAATGCAGATTCTAGAAGATCCTGAACAGAAGTTCCTGCGGTTTTTTCAATATGAACACTTACTACTCGTCTTTCCAAACTCATTCTAATAACCTATAATACCCGATATTATATCTTAACATGCTGGAAAAACAAAACTATGAGCCAATTCACCTGCCCAAAAGAACAGTTAGGGAATGGCTGAAGAATAAACTTATAGTCGATGCTGAAAACGTCATGCGGCTTATATATCCTTTAGTCAGATATATTCATGAGAAAAGGCCCGATTACCTACTCGCCCTGGATTCCGGTGCCAGAATCACTAGCCTCGCTATACTTGCCCTTTATAGTGAATTATATGGAGAACTGCCAACGAAAGATCACGCAATTCATTTTAAAAAAGTTTCCCATAAGTTCACGCCTGCTCTCATAAAACACCAGCTTGAAGGCTGTGTTCAACAAGCGTTATCCGCAAATGAATCCCCTTTGCTTTTTGTCATCGACGACTGCACAAACACCGGAATAACAGCAAGTAGGGTAAGAAGAGCTGTTTCAGAACTATCCAACGGAAAGGTACGCCTTCGCTTTGGCGTGATGCGTGAATTTCTCGCAGGCATTACAGACGTAAAGGGAGACACTTTTAGCCTAGCAAGGCCTGCTTGGCGCAATCAACCGGAGTTAATTGGGGTCTACTATTCTGACAATACGATTCCTCATGTACTCAGTACCCAGGAGGCTATCAGTTTGAGAGAACAAATTCGCTCAAGCGCAAAGCAGTTCGCAGCAAAAATTAAAGGTGGAGTAAAAAATGAGTGTTGAATCAACTAGCTATATGCAAGACTTGAGGCCTAACTGCCCCGACGCCTTAAACATACACGATGAACATTTAATTGATGCCCAACTTCGCAATATGCAAATCCTTATTGAAACCACCTCGGAAAGAAAAATTGATAGCCTAATTGATGACGTAATGGGTCTAAAACAGGCATATGATAGCAGGTTAACTTTAGCAATTATCAACAGAAGACTTGATGAGCAATCTATATCATTATTAAAAAAAGCAAGCGATACCATATCAAACGGCAGCAACGTCATAATCAAAAGTTTTGAGCGTGCCGAGCCTGTCACCGAAGAAAAAAATGATGCCTTAATACAAACAGCACAAAGGCTAATCTATCTGCATTCCACAGATGGAACAGACGCTCTTAAAAAGAATTGCTTAGTGGACTCGGAAGAAACAGTAATTTTCGCCGTCCCATCAAAGCAAAGTGCCATTCTTCATGAAGCACTCGCTCTTATGCCATCCACAGAAAACGTTGTTGGTTTTAAAATCACAAAAACAGATGCAAGCATTGAGGTCAGTTTATTTTTAAAAAAAGACGAAAGGGGAGTAAGTAGCGTAAGCATTACGCTAGACGAAAAGACCCAGAAAATAGCAGCTGAACACAAAAAGGGTAAAAAAATCTTGATCGCAATCGAAGGTGACATCGCTGGTCACTCAATCAGGGCACTGGAAACCGCAAGAGGACTAAGGGCACTTGGGTATGAACCTGACATTTTTGGCAGCGGCTATTATGCATGGCAATACAAAGAAGAAGGTTTCAATTGTCTACCTCCTTTTAACACCAGTGAAACATTAGAAAGAGAGCGGATTATTGCTAAAGCAAGGGGAGAAGGAGAAGGAGTGTTTTTCTGGAATTTTAAAGAGGTAAAATCACGTGTAGAGTCGGCAAAAAGTGCTCTTAGACCATATATCCAATCGGGCGTAGATTTGCTTATTTCTGATATGAACCCAATTGTTGATATTGCTATAAGTCAACTCCAGTCAGAAACAGGGGTATACTTCCCCAGAATGACAGAAACACACGACATACGACTGTCCCCATACAGGACGCTCAGAACAATTAAGGTTAGAGGAATTCCGGTAGGCGAAATAGCATATAGAGTAAATTGCCTGCCTGTTATCGCCGCTCTCGATAAAAATGGACGACGCCACAAGATCACACATTTCATGCTTAATAATGTCGCAGATACGTTTATGGGACTACCACTCTTTATGTACGATCGCAAAAGGAGCGGCTCAAAACTGCGAATAAAATTTACCGATTACATTTATGGTGAAGATGGAACAATGCTATTTAGCCTCAAACAAGAATGTCCAGAACCGAATATTTATCCTGTTGGCCTACAAGCAGATAAAGGGGCACACAATGGTAGCGGACATCCTGAATTCCCCAAGGGGAAAGCAGCCATATTAAATGCTCAGGGCAGCACACACAACAGAGCAGCCTGGAATATCACAGCATCAGCTCTTTTAGAAATTCCAGATAGTTTCTCAATTCACGCAACGGGAATAAAGGAAGACAAAACAGAAGCGATAAACGGAAACGCAAAAACAGGTACAGCAGGGCTAAAAGGCTATAAAGTTGGTTATGCCGATAATTACTATTTGGCTCAAGCAGCAGATGTAGTAATAAACCACGGAGGGTTTGGAACAATTTCTCAATGGTTGCTTGCTGCAACAAAAAAAATAAGAGGAGAACGGCGGGAATTGGATAACCTGGTTTCTACAAATACGCCAACGCAAGTTGGCCGCTACTTAAGAAGTTGCCACGGAATATCACGATCGCTTTCTGTGTGCAATACTTTTGAACAAGAAAATAACGCAAGATCAATAAACGAAGCAGGTGGCGAAAACGTATGCACGGTAATAACAGCAGACGATCTTCTAAAACAGCCAGACCCAAAAAGCCTAATTCAACAACTAATAAAACGGTTACTGTATGCGCCCATAGACAATAGTGAACGGGCGTTTTGGCTTAACCTGGTCAACTATGAATCGTCCATGAATGCCCCAGCCCATATAGCCCTAATCCTTGAAAGAATTATCGTCACCCAACAAAAAGAACATGAAAGAAGCTGAACAAAATATTGGGAATCAACCTTATAGCGAAATTAGCCAACAAGCAAAGATAAAAGCTGCTTTGCTTGAAGTACCATCAGGAGCAACAACCCTGTGCAAGCGACTTTTACAAAATGACCGATTAACCGTCGATGAAGCGCAATCAGTATTATTTGAAGCTACTGAAGCATTAAGCGGATCAGCACCTTTCGGTTTGAAGTCATCACCGAAAATAACAGGCCACCTCGGGCAAGGGTTTGAATCCACAGGATTCATCTTCGATACCAAAGAGGGTAAATGGGTAATAAAAATCGGCCTGCCAAAAAATTGCGTGTCAGGAGTGTATTCACCCTCAACCAATAAATACGCAAGTACAATGGTGTGGAACTACAGGGCACTTATGGATACTTTCCAAGAAAAACTGCCGCACGTCACACCCTCACCATATTTCGTGATTCCGCCAAGCGGGCTAAGCCGACACACAACAGTTCAAATACAACCATATATCCAGCCGACAACAAACGCAGACAACCTCACAAATAGCCAAAGGGAAGACCTGATAGCTGAAAGGACAACATTTTACTATCTGTCACGTTCAATGCTTAAACACAAAAGAGTAATGCCAGACCTAGTTAAGAGAAAAAACCTCATCGTCGGTACCACAAGCGGACAGGCACACTACACCCTCGTTGACGTGGGCCTATTTCACCTGCAAGCACCAACCCCCGTGTTAAACATACTCGTCTTTTTTTCCCAAAGACTGTCCCTATCAAGAGACCTAAGGGCTTTAAAATCACGAAGGTGACCTGCATTAACACCTAGTTCTATCAATGCGAGCAAAAGCCCCCCAACACCGCCTTTGCGATTTTGAGGTCCCCCTTTGAGGGTTAAAACACCCGCCGCGATAATTTCAAATTATTAATGAAGTTGTTATTTTCTATTGAGAAACATTATAATTTCCGAATGAGAAAAGAGGCCTTGGCAGCAGCTTATGGAACCCTCATAGCACTACCCTTTATTTTTGGTGGCTGTCATTCTCAAGAAAAACTAAAAAACACGAGCGCGACAAAAACAGGAGTTTCCACAGAAAATCCGGATTTTTCGCAATATGTTCCTATGATTGTTTCCATTGATCCAAGTCCCGAAGATTGTAAAGAATCAGGTAACACTATTGATTATCATTCAGGCGAAAATATGCAATTGTATAGCCCTGTAACTAATAGCCTTTTAACCTTTGAAGTATCTGTAGATGGGAAAGATGCCGTATTCCAAAGAAAAGGTTCCATATACGCAGGAGGCGTACAGGAAGGTGAAGTATTTGGAATTTTAACTGATACACAAGGCAGGGGTGCTTATACTATTGGCAGAATAGTTGAAGTCGGTTCGGATTCAGTAAAAATTGTAAGGCTTGATTGCCCAACTTATTGAGAAAAACCCTAATAACTCCGCCGCAAAAACTTCAAACGTATTTGGGCTCAACTAGATAACGGAGAAGACGATAGGTTATATTACAAACCAACGGCAAACTGTAAAAACACCCCTCCACCGGATACATTTTTCAATTACTGCATAAATAATCCTTAACGATTGGCTACGTTAGCGGCTAGTTGCCAAAACGGCTGGATTACGGTGCCTAACGCAAGCGCGACATGGGGAAGCTATCTCAAGACTGGAGCAACATACTGTGTCAAAACCAATAGTTTTTAAAAATAAACAGAATATAATCTTTTACCTTTCTAAATGAGGTATAGATTCTTGACTTATCTTTTCGTCAGAAAGACCGTGATTATCAAGGAATTCATGAACATCGCTTTTGGGAAACCCATCTCCTTCACCTGAAAAAGGTTTAGAGTGTTTACCCTGAGGCCTAAGAACAAATGTTAGCCTCCCGTCTTTCACTATAGCGACAGGTACATATCTCGTATCGGCGCCATACCATTCCATAAATACGAATTATAGCTTGAAATCCTATAATTGAATACTGCTGGAACAGTAAATGAAAGGATTAGGAATATCAAAAGATAAATAACTGCAGTTTCCTGAAATTGATTGAAAAAATAAAGATTTAGTGCCATAGTTGGCGTGTGGAAATAAGAACAATACGACCTAAATCCCAAAAAGATTTTAATGTTTCGGTAGACCTTTTAAACGAAATATTTTCGGAATTTCCGGATTTTAAACCTTACACGACAGAGTTTGCATACAACCGAACTAAAGGCAAAAATCCGTTAATTTTAGAGGTTTATGATAATGAACAAATCATAGCTTACGCCCTTTGCTACGACAGGATAAAAGGCTACCTTCATATATGGGATATCGGAACAAAGAAAGCTTTCAGGGGAAAGGGTATAGCTTCAAAAATTTATGACCATATTGAAAAATATGCAAAAGTAAACAATTACCAGGGTGTCACACTAAACACCTTCAACCGATTCGCTAACAATATAAGACTACTTTTAGCCCGAGGTTATGAAATATTCGATATAGAAACAAAAGGGGAGTTCAAAAACGACCCTAAAATCCACATGCGGCTAAAATTCAAATAGCCCTCCCGTAGTTATAGGAGATTATTCGTCCGGCAAGTTTTGGAACCGACCTTCTTCGTAAGGCGGATAGCACACCTCGGAAAAGACCAGGGCCGAATCCTGGGCAGCTCGCCATTGCATTAACTCACCAACTACAACTACTGCCGAAAACGGCTCAGGGGAATTTCCAACTTCATGTATCTCTTTATCCCCGCTAGCTTTGGTAATAGTAAAAGTTCCTTTACCTGAAAAATAGCCTTCAATTGTTTTCTCACCCAAAAGAACTCGCTGCAGTGGAGTTGCTGCCCCTGGCGCAACCGTTACAATTGCAAGATCTCTGCTATTGTCGCCTTCAAATTCATAAGCGTCACAACTAACCCCGGGTTTAATTTGAAGTGTTGTTACAAACTTGACGCGATTTATGTGGCCTTCAAAATCGAAAGTCGCTAACTTTGAGTTCGCCCCAATGTCTGGCTCTCCAGGTTCCATGTAGCTGTGTATTCTACTACTTTCATATATAAAGTTAAATTGAAGCCTTTCAAAATCTCCCGAAAAGGGATTACTTAAACTCCTGGGATATGTCATCAATCAGTCCGTTTGCCAAACCCTCGATATCAAATGATGTAAATGGCAATTTAGTGAATGTGACATGATTTAAATTAGGTACCCTGGGTATCGTCGAATTCCTAACGCAGCAAATTTCCGCTCGGTACATATTTATATCAAACGCTAAATTCGCAGGTAGTTGTGGATACCATTCGTTTAACTTTCGCCCAAGAGATTTCATCCAGCCATCGCCAAAACCGGCTGTCAAATCAGAAACGGCTTCGCCGCTTTCATATGCTCTAATTTGCGCAGCTTTTTTATTCTGTACATCGCTTGTGAGCGTGGTAAACTCCAATAAACCGGTAAGACGTGTTCTGTCGCCTGCCGGACGAAATACTAAGCAGTCCGGCTCCGCATGTTCTTTCCCTCTAAGAGTCTCTGAAAGTTCGGGGGCTCCATATACAATGCTGGTTTCTTGGGGTGTAAGAATAACTTGTCTGGTTCCAGGGTAATCCGCCATAAAAAAATATCCGCCGTTCTCAAAAAGATAGGGGATCAAGGCGCTAACTACCTCAGCTCTTGAAGAATTCCTGTTCCTCCTTAATGTTTCCCGAATAGTTTGATAACGTGCAGAAAAAAATGTGCTATTTAAAAATCTGGCCAAGAATTTTCCTATCGAAGGATCCAAATTTGCAGCCACATCCAGGGTACTGCCTAAACGCTCAGGCTCTAGCGCCTTACCCTTACTCGGGTACATCGCCTTGTCCGTTCTATAAAGCTGCCCCACTTCAATAGTCATAGTGCGATAATCCCATCAAGCAATCAACCTTCTTTGCCAAAAAGACAAAAAGTTATTTTTGAACGACAGAGGTAGCAAATATCACAGGTTTATTATTCCACTTCATTATCTCTCGCATCTCGTCCTCATCACCCAAACTTGTGTCGCCAGCTTTAATTCTAAGTATCCTAACAGTACCGGTAAAAGAAACGCTTACGTTTTCACCTAAGGCAACATCACTAGCCGGAACATCGCTAGGCAAACCAAATCTTTTATCGCTTATAACAAGAAGTTTATTTCCAGAATTCTTTTCTCCAACTTGACTAACAACAATCGCATTTTTAGTTACCCAACCTACAATTTGGCCGTCAAGATTAAGTTGAAGATCTTTATATACAACTGGAGTACTTAAAACTTTGTTGATAGTCACAGGATCGTTTACAGGTATTTGCTGCGTAGTAGCAACGGCCCTGACAGGGGGCTCTTGGGCATGCACCATACTAGATACTGCGCCAGAAAGTAAAAAGGCACCAAAGGCTACAAGACAGATAATCAAAAATAAAATCGCCCCTCCGGCAATTAGTGTTTTTTTCAAATAGTTATCCATGTTTTTACTTAATTATTCTTGGCTTAACCAAGGAGGGAATTATAACACAATAAAGCCTATAATACAAACGGCCGAACAAGTTGATTGTCAAGATTAAAATTATGAAGGCGGCCTGGAGCGTTTTGCTGGTTTTTTACGGCTCAAGAATGTTACTTGGTTCTCTTACGCAAATGTAATATCCAAATGGGTCAATAATTCGAAAATCCCTACTTCCCCAAGGTTTTACCTTAAGTTCTTCGACTATGCACTTTTTACCTAAAGCTTTGATGACGTGATTGTAATAATCACCGATTGATTCTTCAGAAAGGTAAACGCATACTTCTACGCCATATCCTCTTGGTGTATTTTTAGGGTATCTTTTAAAAAATGAGTGATTATATACTTGGCTGTTTCCGCAAAAGAAAGCAAGAACGCTTGAGTTTTTTTTCATTACTAAATAACCCAACTGTCCTTTTGGCGGCTTTTGCCACACTGTTTTAAATCCAAGTTTGCCGTAAAATTCAATTACCTGCTTAAAGTTCGGCACATGTAGCTCGACAATAATGCTAGAAAGTGCGACTTGTGGTTTCACTACGAAAGTATATTATAAAATAGCTCAAGAACTCAGGACTGCCCAGAATTAAAGCCTGGAAAAACTAGTAAGTCTTTATGAGAGTTTCTAGCTAAAAGTATTTCATCTGTCCGCGGCCTAAAAGCTAAATGAAAATGCATATTTCCAACACAAGATCTACGAGTATCTAACGAAAGAGTTTCTACATGCTGTATTCCTAACCTTCTTTCCAAATCTCTTAAAATCCACGTTTTAGGAGAGCTACTTGAACCTTCTATCAAAATAACTTGTCCACCAGACAAAGATTTTAATTGTTCAAAATCGTCAGGGTATAAGTCTTGCATTGGTAATGCATGTAAAAGTCCGAAGGTTGTAGACGCTTCTCCTCTGATTAGAAATCCCGAGCAAGCTGCAAAACCTTCACTAGCATATGTCTGAAAAGCATCCCCAACTCTATACCTACCTTGACTTACGTAAACAACATCAGCAGGTAAAGGTCGCCCAAATTCTGGCACTTCGGGGTATGCGTTTGGATTGTCATTGTCATAAGAAATGGCCCGAATTAATTTTTCCACAGCTAGTAATTATATCAACTCTGAAGCAAAATATCAAACTATAGGTTACAAGAAGCGTCTTATGGTTCGAATCCAAGATGGATCCTTGTGCTGCGGGACTAGGATTCGAACCTAGATAAACGGATCCAAAGTCCGTTGTCCTACCATTAGACGATCCCGCAATGTATGTGTAATTTTAACAAAAATTCAACAAATTGATCCAGTTTTAATAAATATTGCTATAATACGCCCAATGGGAAATCCAGGCGGAAGCAAGGAAGCCGAACAATCGCCCTCAAGAGAAGCCTTTCAAGTAACTCCAATCGCCTATATGATTCTTAGGCGCGGAAACCGGATTCTGATTCTCAAGAGGGCCAAAACCGGCATGTTCAGTCTCCCTGCTGGCCACATGGAGGATGGTGAACGTTCGCTGGAAACAGCCGTAAGGGAAGTTGAAGAAGAAATCGGCGTAAAAGTTGAGCCCAGCCAAGCAAAGTTTGTTCATGTAGGACACTTTAAAGATCCTATTGGCGAGCGGGTTGCATTTTTCTATGAGTGCGCTAGCTGGACAGGGGAACCCCAACTTATGGAACCTCATATCCACGACGAAACCCGTTGGGCGCTTATAGATAATTTGCCGGAAAACATGCAACCTTATGTTAGACGGTCCTTGGAAAACATCGCCCTGCAAAAACCTCTCACAGAATACGGTTGGGACCAAAGTTCTTAAAGGTTTTCAGCTATACACCCTGCTATAATTACGCCTCATGAGCGTAGAAAGATTCAAGCTCTCTCAAATGAGATTAAGGACTCATGAAGCCTACAATCGCGCCAAGGAAAGAGATCAGCAATTTTTAGGCGATGATCCACGGCATCTTGATCCATGGGATTATCGTGGAGACAGAGGTGTTGATGATTATTCCAAGTACTTACCCCAATTCGAAGGAAAAACTTTCGTAGAGCATATTTCCGAAAAAAATCAACAAGGTGCCGAAGTAACAGTATTAGATATAGGATGTGGACAAGGAATAACGCTAGCCCAATTGCAGCAGCGCTTTCCGGCAATAAAAACTTACGGAATCTCCGCAACAGACATGAGACAAGACAACGTACCGGAAGATCTAAGAAGCTTTGTGGATCAGATAGATTACAGGGTAGGCGATATACATCACTTGAGGAAATTTTTTAAAGACGAGCGATTTGACATAATAGTTTCACTTAGAACATTTGTTCACCTAGGAGATCCGCTGAGTGTTTTAAAACAGAGCTATGCTTTGCTTAAAAGAAATGGTGTCGCTTTTCTGGATGAACCCGGCATATGGCTTGAAATGGCAGATGCTCCCACCTTACGAAATATATGGCAAGCGGATGGCGCAAATCCGGAGTTTGACGGTTTTTTAGGAAGTACTCTTGATCTCTTTGGAGCAAATGGGTTAACCCCAACAAGGTCAAATGTTTTCTGTAGCAGCCATCTTGCGATTCGAAAGGAATCGGATAACCCACACCTCTCTATGCCCTTTGTCCACGCATTCCCAAAAACACCAAATTTCGAAAACTTACAGCCTTACGATTTCCAACCACCGAACACAAAAGATACCAAGCCCGTAAGCCGCCAAGTAAGGCGTCATCTCGAAAGGCAACAGCGCAAAAAAGACCGCAAACATAAAATACGTTAGAGTCGGTAATTCAAAAAATTAGGAAGTCTTTTTGAAAATTTGTCTAACCCGAGCAATTTGCGCCCAAAAATGTTATCATAGGTAAGTCTTAAGTAGGTGAAGTTTAAAGTTTTCTCCAAAAACTCCTAAATCTAATCTCATTTAAGTTCGAAGGAAAGGAGGTTTTATGGCAAAAAGATTATTTGTTGGTAGTCTCTCTTATAGTACTACACAATCCCAGCTTGAAGATTTATTTTCACAAGTCGGGAAAATTGCGAGCCTTAATTTGATAATTGATAAATTCTCAGGCAGAAGCAAAGGGTTTGCTTTTGTGGAATTTGCAACAGACGGCGAAGCAGATGAGGCTATCAAAAAATTTAACAATTTTGAACTGGATGGCAGAAAATTGGTAGTCAACGAAGCACGTCCTCAAGAGGACAGGCCAAATCGGCAAAACGGTAGGGGTAATTTCCAAAGATCCAAGAGTTGGTAGAAAAATGCAAAAAGACGAAGGCTATTCAAAATGTATACGCTGCGGCAAGACGCGCATCCTTTTAAAAAGGTGGAAGGATCACGGTGTAACCGGTAAGGGCAACGTGGTTCATCATGAGCAAACTGTTTGCCCGGATAGCGAGTGCCAAAAGATTGTAGATGAAAAGTTCCAAGCGATGAGAGACATCAAAGCTAAAGCCGAAGAACGTAAAAAGGCAGTACTCGAAAGCAAACTAATGGCTAAAAAGCCTGTGTCCACAAGCGCCAAAGCTTAACAAACAGCCAAAAAGTTGCTAGACTTAACGCAATTTGCAAAGCATTTTAAAAATTCTAACCAAATATGCCCTCCACATCGCGCTAATCCAAGCTTGGCTGGCAAGTCTTGGCAGCTTATTTTATTCACAAATAGTTGGCCTTGTACCTTGCCACCTCTGCTGGTACCAAAGAATCCTGATGTATCCTTTGGTTATTATTCTTCCAATTGCGCTGCTTCGCAAAGATAAAGGCGTCGCTTATTACGTTTTACCATTGTCTGTAATCGGCACACTCATAGCCTTTTATCAGTATCTCTTGCAAATGACCCCGCTTAAAGCCGCCGAGCTAACCAAATGTGATCTCGTAAATCCCTGCAGTAAAATCGACGCCATTTACTTTGGGTTTATAACCATTCCATTCATGTCGCTTTTGGCCTTTTTAGTTATTTCTTTTATGATGTTTCTTCTGATAAAATCTAAAAAACAGTAATGGGCGGCGAGAAAAAATTCATAATCGGCATAGGGGTTTTAACGGTAATAATCGTTGTAGCCGGCGCGATGCTGCTCGGGAAACAAAAACCTCCTGAAGCCCAAAATACAGACAAAATAGACGAAGCATTGCTTCTCAAGGATCCCAAAAACGGAATCGGAGATCCCAATGCACCTGTTCAAATCGTTGAATTTGGAGATTACCAATGCCCGGCTTGTGAAGCCGCTTACCCGATAATGAAAGACCTAGTTTCAAAAAACCAAAACAAAGTCTATTTCGTATTTAGGAATTTTCCCCTAAGTGTTCACCCTAATTCCCAAATTACCTCAAAAGCGGCAGAAGCAGCAGCTCTTCAAGGCAAATTTTGGGAAATGCACGACATTCTCTACGAAAAACAAAAGGAATGGGCAACTTCTCAAAACCCCAAAGACCTTATCGACGGATATGCAAAGTCAATTGGCCTTGACATCGACAAATTTAATGGTGATCTAGACAAAGTCACAGGTCAAGTCAACAGCGATTATGATCTTGGAAACAAGTATGGTGTCAATTCTACACCGACCTTTTTCATAAACGGCATCAAATATCCGGGTGTACAGCAAGAAGGCCAACTGCAACAGTTGATAGATCAACTCAGTCAGGACAAAACTGGTTCGCCGCAATCCGCATCACCTTCTGCAAAATAACTTGACAGAAACCACTGCCGTCAAGTTTAATCAAAAGTCAATGAAATTTACGAAAATAACAATCACCGCTTCTGTTTTTCTTATTTTAATAATGGGTGTGGTTTATTTTGCCAAAAATGCAAGAACGACTGAAAAAGCTCCAGTAATTCAAGTATTAAGCGCTCACGAAGCTAATTCAACACCACGGGAGGCCTCAAAAAGCCCAAGTCCTAGCAGGGAAGCTACAAGCAGTTTTGTCCCAACACTAGCCTCTGGCTATTGCCTCAACGTACCAGTTTTAATGTACCACCATATAGAACCCTCTACCCAAGCGAAAGCTGAGGGTCATTCAAGCCTCAATGTTGATTCCGGCATTTTCGCCTCACAAATGGCCTATCTTTCATCAAAAGGCTACAACACCATAACAGCTGATGACCTTGTTAACGCTCTAAAAAGGCAAGGCACAATTCCTTCAAAAAGCATTGTTTTAACTTTTGATGATGGGTACAGTGATTTTTATACATATGCTTTTCCGGTAATCAAGCAATACAACTTTAAAGCAAACCTCATGATCCCCACCGGGCTAATTCAAAATAACGGGTACATGACTTGGGGTCAGCTCCAAGAAATTTCCTCAAGTGGCAGCAAAATCTACAATCATACCTGGTCTCACGCATCACTTGGGGGAGCAACAATCGATAAAATTACCTACGAAATTTCAACGGCAAACAAGCAAATATCCCAATACCTGGGTTACACTCCGGATATCTTCACCTATCCTTACGGATCGGAAGGGTCGACTGTCATAAATTATCTCGTCTCCCAAGGGTTCCGTGGAGCCTTTTCTGAAATTCCCGGCACCTACCAATGCGATTCTTATCTTATGACCTTACACCGAACCAGAATAGGCAATTCACAGCTTTCAGCATACGGTATCTAATACTTCAGAAAAACTCGACCCACAACATCGGATCGCTTAAGCTCGTAAACCTTTTTTGCCAATGATTTATTGTCAGAAACAGTAGTAACTTTTTCGCCGTTCAGCTTGCTAACTCTTTTTATAAGATGATTTGAGTCGCCTTTAAACACCACAACACTGCCTTTTTGGATTTTTCCCCAATTGAAAGTAATAACCCTATCAAATTCCCGAAAAACAGGTTCCATGCTATGATCTCTAACAATAAAAATTGAGAGGGGGAATTTAAACTTCACTAGTAGTTAAAACTCGTGGAGCACCGATATGTCCAACCACCAAGCGTCTACGCTCTTGAGGATCTATTTTTTCAATCCTTTCATGAAAATTATCCTCTGTTGATTCTACGATTACCGTTTCACCGTACAAAACGCCTATCCAAGTTCCCAGGGGATACATTTCTGAGGCAATTATTCCGTCCAGTACTTTTTGGTCTGAATCGTGTTTTTCAATTTCGCGTCCTATGATGTCATGTACTTCTTTTCCATGACTCATTTCTTTGCCCCTGCCTTTACTTTATTAAACATTTCGGTTATTTCGTCAACAGCAGTTTTAAGATCTTGGGCAGCATTCATATCAACAGATTGCTTATTGGTAGAGCAAAGTTTTGTTGCTTTCCAAAATTTATCGTGAAGGTCCGGAAAGATTTCCAAATGCTCCGGCTTAAAAAAATCCGTCCACAAAATCAAAAGCTCTTCTTTGCAGCGCCTGGCATGCTCCTCTTTGGTCCAAACTGCTCTTACAAACAAATTCCTATCACCAACAGTCGCATTTTCCTTTGGCAGCCCTTCTATCTTTTCGACCATTTTCAAAACGGTTTCTGCAGCAATCTGCGCCGGTTTGGGGTCGTAAATCCCGCACGGTACATCACAATGAGCAAACGCTGTTTCTATTGGGAAAAATCGGTCAAAAAATCTAAGTATCTTCATGTCGAAGGATTATTATAACAGACAAAACAAGAGTCTATATTGTTAACAGTATTATTAACAAAGGTCAGGCCTTAAGTCAGGCCGGTTCAACGAAGAAGACCTGACCTTGGGATAAAAAATGGGGAAACTCACAACTAGCCTGCCGTCTACGCCTGCACGAACTTTAGCAGATATTTCTTGCTCAGCTCAATACCGCTTTGTGGGAGAATTTTAACTTTTTCAGCATAGGTCAAGACGTTATTAAGAAGGATAAAGTTTGCACTTATTCCAAGAGCAAATATTGACCTTTCCAAAATAACTACAGGAATAAGCGTGTTCCAGTATAAAGGTGTAGTTTTAAAAGCCCAAATCCATAAAGCACCGCCTACAGAGTGCGACGAAAATGTCGCAAACAGTGAATTTGCGAAAAGCGATTTTTTTCTAAAAAGCGAAGCTGCAAGTGGAATCATCCAAAGAAACGTAAAATACCAAACAGCACGACCAACAGGATTTAAAAGAAACAGCAAAATCGAAGCGGCAGGCAACACCAAAGCCCACTTATCCTTGCGGGAAAAGGCAAAAACCCCAGCCCCCATCGAAACTAGTCTGCTCGTTGCCAAAAGCGCCAAAATTGAAACAGTACTAAGAGATGAAAATCCGTGCAAGAAAAGATTGGCTATCTGCATTGCAAAAACAGCTACGAATCCAAAAGTCGTGCCCAAAAACGCTCCGGAAACCGGGTAAAACATATCAAAAAAAGTTAATTTGGCACGAGTTCCAACTAACGTGTTAACCGGAAGCTGCAGAAGTAAAAAGCCCAAAGCTGCAAAGATTAAAATGTAAAGAAGTTTATTTTTCATACAATGCCTGGAACAAATCCACCCGCTACTTCGATATTAGCTCCATTTATATAATATGCATCTGGAGAAATCAAGAACCGAATAGCGCTTACTACATCATTAGGCATCGCCGTGCGCTTCATTGGGAATTCTCTTGTATTAAAAATGTCCGTCTCCAGTGAGGCCGGAGAAACCATATTCACATGAATTCCGTGTTTTGCTTCCTCAAAAGCCATCGTTTTTGTCAAAACGTAAATGGCATTCTTCCCTAAGAAATAGGGTATAGATTTATGGCGAATTATGGATCTTTCAGCACCTACTGACCCAATGTTTATCACATGTCCAAATTTCTGATTTCTCATAATTTCAAACGCGGCCCGTGAACAGTATAAGGTGGAATAAACGTTCGATTCGACAATATCACGAAATTCAGCATTGGTGGTTTTTGAAAACTCCTTGAATAAGAAATTTCCAACATTATTTACAAGAACATCAAGTCGTCCAAACTCACGTCTGATTCTGGAAAAAATTTCCTCCACATCCTTTTCGTTAGTCAAATCTCCACTAACAATAATCGATTTGGAAATTTTGTTAATTTCCAAAGCTATTTTTTCGGCTTCTTTCTTGCTTGATCTATAGTGGACGGCAACACTAAAGCCATCCTTAGCAAGCTCCAGCGCGATATCTCTACCCAAACCTTTTGCAGAACCGGTAACTAATGCAACTTTTCCCATAGATTGCATATTAAACCAGATTTTGACTTCTTCTACAATTTAAACTAATCTAAAAATGTGCCTGACAAATTGAAATTATTGCTTGTTGCAATAATTACCGTACTAGCCATTCTGGCAGCACTATTTTTCACTCAAAATAAAAAGGCTCAAAACTCAAAAGGGTCACAAGTCCCTGTCTCCGCTTCGCAAGCTGCAAAACCAATGACCTTGGAAGACATCCAAACTTCAATTAGCGAAAACTTTAACTCCAAAAACTTCGCAAAAATGGAAGAAATTATGCAAAAACCAAATGTCCAGGTAACAATCCAGTCTACCGAATGCTGTTCATCTGTTACATCGAGCCAGGCATCAAGCATGCTATCCTACGTCCAAAAAGGAATTCCGATGGATTTCAACCAAAAAAACCCAACAATTGTCACACTCAAATCAAAGCACCCAGAGCTTAAAAGTGCCTACGTTGGGATTTCCAAAAACGACACTCAGCTGGTTGCTTTTTCCTTAAATAAAAATAGCGAAATATCTGCAATAACGATGGCCGTTAGCTGGAAAATATTTGACTTCAGCGCACAACAGCCTTCACCGAGTCCAACCAGCTCAAGTCACCTTTAGATTTTCTGTATTCCCAAAACTCAGCACCCCATAAGCCCACGGATTTTACTCTGGAATCAACCAAGTATTTATTGGCGCGACCTATGTCCGATGCGCTGAAGGCTTCCTCTTTGTCGGCATCCGCAAGCACCCTAATATAGGGCTCCGCCTGCATTTCCAGAACCCATAAATCGTGTTTATTCAAGTTCTCGTCATGCGCTAGATTGAAAAAGTTAGGTGAAAGAAAAAGCCAAGACTGAACTGGCCAACTGAAGGACCTTGGCCACGGCGCCTTAAAAGTTCTTCCAAACAAATCAAAGGAGAATAGATATGTTCCTTGAGTCTTAAAATAAGCATTTACACCGATAACATCGTTGCCCCCAAGAAGCGCAACCAGACCTTTCCATCTTCCATCCAAAGCCGCCGGACCTACGTGGTTTAAAATAATTGGTCTGCCATATGGGTCTGCTTTTCTAACAGCAGACATTTCCATAAGCAGCACGCTTTTGTCTATTTTCCAATTATTGACATTGGCCAAAAATGGTTCGTTTTCAACTTGCCAATAAGCGATATTGTCATAAGAAGAAAGCTCACTAACTACCATTTTATCGACGTTAACTAAATCGGGGACAATTGGGTTTGCGCTATCAATAACTTGTCCAAATTTTAGTTTCCTGGCTTCTTCGCTTGGCAGGTGGAATTCTGGGTAATAAGGAGTTTTTGCACCTAGCGCTACGATAACCTTTATATCGCGTTTTTTTGCCTGTTCAACTGCAAATCTAAGATCCTCAAAATCATTGGTGAAAACCCAGTTGCCGGAATCTCGCCTAACCATACTGTCCCAAAAAAACGGCAGCCTGACCCATTTAAAGTGGGCACTGTCCAAAAGGTCGATGTAGGCTTTTCTGGAATCAAGTCCGAACCATCCTGCACGCTCAAAACTGTAAGAAAAACCATAATCTGGCTTAAAGCCTTCAGCTAAATTTCTAGAAGGAAATGGAGATAAAAACGCATAAGAAATGTATAAAAATAAAATAACAAAAAGTGTAATAATAATGCGCTTTGCCATTTAGCTTTTCAAATACTTATCAAAAAAATCTACAGATCTTTTCATTGCAACTTCAAATGAAGGGGCAGAAATATTGTGGTCTGCACCCTGATATTTGTAAAATTCCACAGTTTTTCCGGAAGCTTTCATCTTATCGTAAAGCTTTTGCGAAAAGTCTGGCGGGACTTCTTCATCTGCTTCTCCAGCGTGTAGTTGGACCGGAGCTGTAATTAATTCCAAATGAAAAGTCGGGTCAATTGCATCCCAAAAAGTTGGGTTGCTTTGCGGTGTGCCAAATTGTTTTATCAAATCCGATCTACTTCTGTTTCTAAGCGCTAGCTCTCTTTGGGAAGGCTGGTAAGCAACCCTTCTTTGCCACTTATTCATTAAGTCATCATATGAACCGACAACCCCACCCCAAATCACGGCTGCCTTAATATCCGGCGAAACCTCTAAGTCCCGAAGCGTAATATTTCCTCCCATTGAATGCCCCCACATGCCGACCTTTACCGGATTTGCATCCTTATATTTTTTAATTGAAGAGATAGCGTTTAAAACATCAGTTGCATAAGCAGGGGAGTAATATGCACCTTCCGGTTGTCCTTCCGAATTTCCATTCCCTCGGTAATCCGGCTTTAAAACAATATAGCCATCTCTGGCAAATGCGTTAACGTAGGCAACATACCTTTCTGTCGGTTTATAAATTTCAGGTGGAATATAGCCATGATTGAAAATGATAACCGGCCAACCGCCCTCCGGTTTATTACCTGAAGGAACAGTCAAAAGACCATAAATCTTCAACCCGTCGGATTTGTAAGATGCAATATATTGATGATAATTCTCTCCTTCTGATAACGTTTCCTCAATCACAATATCGCTGCCTGGATAATCCTTTGACCGCATCACATTAATGGCTAGAGGGTTATCAACAACAGGCGACGGGGAAGCTTTAGGCAAATTTGGAATCTTATAATTAATGTTGTTTCGATTTAAAAGAAAAAAGGTACCCAAAAGCACAGCCATCAGCAAAACAGCGACAACAATCCATTTGTTTTTCATCACAAAAATTATATCAGTAAAAATATGCTAAAATTCCTCTTGCGCCGAAGTGGCGGAATGGCAGACGCGCAGCGTTCAGGACGCTGTGGGCATTTGCCCGTGGAGGTTCGACTCCTCTCTTCGGCACAAAAGTGGCGAGCGGTCGTGGCGGAATTGGTATACGCGTACGCTTGAGGTGCGTATCCCGCAAGGGTTGGAGGTTCGAGTCCTCTCGACCGCACAGAGATGCCTGTACACAAGTTAGATACTAAAGTCTATTTTGGTCAAAAAGCCTTCATTGTTAAAAATGGCAAGCTTTTGGTCTTGAGAGATCCAAATTCCGTCATTGGTGGACAATCTGGAATAGACATGCCTGGTGGGAAATTCCGGTGGGGTGGAAATCTTGGGGAGGAGCTCCGGAGGGAAGTAAAAGAAGAGACTAATCTAGAGATCGAAATAGGAGACCCTATTGTTGTCTATACCTATTTTGGAGACAGGAGAAAAACTGGCACATCTAGCCATACAGTTTTAGTCGGGTACTTATGCAAATACAAGTCTGGCGAGGTAACTTTATCTGAAGAACACGATAGTTATGAATGGGTGGATAAAAAAACCTACAAGAATTGGGCCGACAAAACAGAAACTTACAGGGCTGTAGAAAAATTCTTTAAGGGCACTTAGCTCAGCTGGTTAGAGCGTCTCGTTTACACCGAGAAGGTCGGGGGTTCGAATCCCTCAGTGCCCACAATTTCAAAAGTCCCAAGGCTTGATATCTACTGAAGGGTTTATTCTTTTCACAATACCAGCAAGCGCATCGCCTGGCCCAATTACATAAAATTCTTTCCCACCCCTTTTGATCATTTCACGAACATCGTTCACCCAAAGAACGCGTGACGTAACTTGGTTTGCTAAATTATCGCGAATTTCAATGGCACGCCCGACATACTTTGCAGTAACGTTTGTAACAAGAGGAATCTTAGGATCTTTAACTTCGACCTCCCTCATAAAACGAGCGATTTTGTCACGTACAGGTTCCATTAAGGAACAATGAGAAGCGACGTCAATCGGCAAAAGCTTAAATTTACCACGGTATTCTGCAATCAAATCGGCTGCTTTTGTCACAAGATCACGCTCGCCGGCAATAACGATTTGGGTATCACTGTTAACATTAGCAACTTCAACACCTGTTCTTTCGCAAATTTCCTCAACAATTTCTAGTTTTAGGCCGAGACTTGCGGCCATAGCACCAGGCACTACCTCGCCTTGCTCCTCCATCCATGTTCCGCGTTTATGTGCTAGCCGGACTGCATCCTCAAGAGTAAGAGCCTGGGATATAACAGCTGCCGATATTTCTCCCAGGCTATGACCAGCAACCTGGTTTGGGACAACACCTTCTTCTTCCAAAACATTCGCCCCTGCCACTTGCAGCGAAACAATTGCAGGCTGGGCAAATCCTGCATGAGCCAATTTGCCATCTGGGTCGTCAAAACACAATTGGGGAATGTCTATTCCTAAGGCTTCACTTGCGCGCTCAAAAATCTTTCTCGCCACATCTGACTGGGCGTAAATTTCCCTACCCATACCGGCATGCTGATTGCCCTGTCCACTAAACACAAAGGCCGTGGCCAGCTCTTTTGCCATTTATAAAACGTATTCTATACCAACAAGACACTTTTGCAAGTTGAAGCCTCACAAAATATAATTTATTAAAGTTAATGAAAAAAATAAACGTTAGCGATTTAACCTGGGAACCGGCAAGCCACGAAGATCCAAAAGATCCGGGCGTCTTAAAAAAGGTTATCGTTGCTCACAGCGACGTTGACCCTAAATCAAAACTAATGATGATAAACGTATCCAAAGTGCCTGTAGGCAAAACCCATGTTGCACACTCACATAAAACCATGGAAGAGATATTCTACTTTACAGGCGGCAAAGGTGAAGTTGAAATAAATGGCGAAAAATCAAAAGTAGAAACAGGGGACAGAGTCATAGCAAAAGCAGGCGAAATTCACCAGATTACAAATACAGGCCCCAATGAGTTAAAATTCATAGGCATTGGTATTGCGCTAGATTAAGCGAAGTCCATTCCGACGCGCCGAGGTGGCAGAGGCGGTCAACGCACCCGTCTGAAAAACGGGCTATGTCGGTTCGATTCCGACCCTCGGCACAGACACATGCAGTATACTTCTTGCTTTGTTGGAATACCGCTTCCAGACAAATTTCAAAACGAGTTTGAAAAAACCTTAGATAAAGTTAAGAAACTATACCCAAATTGGCAAATTGTATATCCAAAAACGCCGCACGTAACCGTCTATTATCTGGACAAACAATCACAAAGCGTCCTACCCCAAATTGCACGCGCTGTCTCGAAAGAAACTCGATTGATTAAAAGTATTTCCCTAAAAGTCCAAGGCTTCGATTTTTTCGCAAAAGAAGATTCAAGGCAGGGAATAATTTTTTTGAATGTAATTTACCCTACAGCATTTGAAAATTTTAACCACACGCTAACCAATAAATTAAACAATTATCACGCAGTAGACAACAACCTGCCATTTCATCCGCATGTAACCATCGCCAGAATTAACGAACCTGGTGGCGATTCAAATTTAAAAAATTCAGTAAAGCTTCTTAATTCAAAAATCGATCAAATTAATTGGGAATTCGCCATAAACGAAGTTGCAATTTATGGTGTAAATTCAAGAATTCAACCGCAGAGCCAAAAGAGGTTAATATCGATAAAATTTGGTTGATATTTCAAACCACACCAGCCCCTACTGCTTCTGAAATATTTTTGAACCCATCGGTTTTCAGTCTATCCGAAAGCCCTAGGTTAATTTGCGCAATAAGCTGCGGCCCAACAAAAATCATACCGGTTATAAGTTCTACCAATTGCGCACCTTTTTTAATCTTTATGTAAGCATCCTCGGCACTAAAAACACCCCCGCAACCTACAATTACAAACCGGTCTTTGAAATTGCGGTAAGCCAGTTCTATCAGCTCATTAGATCTTTGCCAGGTAGCCTTGCCACTAAAATTTCCTACTTTGAATTTTTTTGCCTCTTTTTTATCCAAAGCCGGGTCATTCCTATTGGTCTGCAAATTTCCAAATATCACCCCGGCTATTTTGTGCTTTGAGGCAACATTAAGAAGCGCGAGTGTCAGTTGATTCGATTTAGTAATCGGCATTTTTAAAAAAATTGGCTTTTTCACTTTAACCTTATCAAGAGTTTCTAAAAGCAAATCGAGTTTTTTAGGTTCATAAAAGGTCACATTCCCAGACAGGTTTGGACAACTGATATTTAGTTCGTAGTAACTATTAGAAACTTTTGCTGATTCAAAAATTTTAAAAGCGGAAACGACATCTCTTACACTTTCCGCTTGGCCTAAATTTGGATTATTTGTTCTTCCAACACTTATCCCAACAGGAATATCAAACATCATCCTTTTAAGTTTAGTTGATATCGCGCGGGCGCCTGTATTCTTAAAACCTTTATTAACCATCAGCGATTTAGACTTCGGTAGCCTTCCTAACATTGGCTTAGGATTTCCTTCGTAAGAATTATTGGTAATCGTCCCAACACTATGGAACCCAAACCCCAAAGTTGGCGTGATCTGTGTAAGCCGTGCTTCATAATCAAAACCTGCAGAAAGGCCAATAGGGGAATAAAACTTTATCCCCAAAATCTTTTGTGAAATGTTTTTATCTTTATTAGAAAGAACTGCTGCGAAGATTTTTTCTAAAAGTCCGACTTTTCCTAAAAATTCACCGACACCAGTTATTGAATTATGAACAACTTCGGCATCTATTCTAAAAGCGATTTGCTTAAAGATAAATTTGTATAAAATTTCAAAAAGAAAAAGTATAAATTTTCTTGCCACAGCAAGATTTTAGCTCGCTACGATAAACAAATCAAAATGTATTGAGTTCGGCGTTTACGCAAGAAGTTAATTAGCGCTAGATTTAGTCGCTGAAATAGAAATTCCAAAAGCATCAGCAGCCTCAACCAAGCTCCTTCTAAGAAGAGCATATTCCATTCTAGTCATCTCATCCCTGGGAAGGGAATCAATTTCAAAGCGCCTCGGCCCACGATTGTCGACACGCAAATCGTAGGTCTGGTCAAAATACAAAGTGAAATTCATACCCAAACCGTCATCAAATGTAAATTTTGGGTAATGCTCCAAGCCTCTTGCCCCTTGCTGCTCATATGCATGTGGCTCGGCACTGACAGAAATTCTTTGGGGATATCCGTCTTCGCCCGAAATTAACGTTTCGTCCCAAAATATCTCATGATCAGTATTGCAAAAATCAGGGTGTTCGCTTGCATCATGACCGTTTACCTTCAGCCATTCACGCATTTTCCTAACAATGTCCATAAGCTCATCTTTTTCACTTTCGAAAACTGTTTCCGGTTCTTCACCAAAAAAAGCAGACTGAACCGTTCTTGACCATTCGTCGGGAGTTGTCCTGCGATATTCAGGAAACTGGCCATTGACCGATCGGATTGCAGCAATAGCATCAACCGCTCTATAAGTTCGCTCAACCATTCGGGAAATTATATTACTTCGCTTACACAAAGACAAGCTACCCTAACCAACTTTACCTATCTGGGGGAAAGGCGTGCCACATCCTTGAGAAATGGGAGGGAAGTCACACTTTCTTCTCCTAAAAGCACCCCGAACACTGCTTCCGGCTGATGAATCCTTATCAAACGATGACCGTGATTTGCGTCGGGACCCTCTTGTCCGTTTGGATAGTCATTTCTCACTATAATATTCCCGATACTGAAGCCAAAATGGTTAATAAACCCGTTATAAACTCTCTGCAGAGTAGAGTCATCATTTAGCGTAAGTCTATTTTCCACATTGCTGAGTCTGGCAACCAACGCACCCATTAAAAAGGGTGAAAAGCGGGATCTTGCATTTAGAAATCTTGCGCTGGGGCGCGGATCGAGCATAAAATCGAATCTTTCTGGATCAACATAAATTCTAAGTTCGTCCTGGCCTTCATGAATTTCTCCCCAAGTACCTACTGTTGTTTTAAGTAATTCTCTCTTTTCCGGCCTGTCAGATTCAGTACCAACCATTACATAATGTGTCCTACTCCAATTAACCCGTTCGACTTGAAGTCTTCCCTGCGCAAGACCCACAAAAAAGGCCTTTTGGTTCAAAGGCAACTCGCCATGTCGAACTTCAGGAAGCGGCCTGGTATAAATATCATGTTCCCTAAATTTTTTCTCGACAGTTCTCGGGTGCAAGTGGAAAAGTTCTGCAAGCTCGTCAAGTGTATATATCTGGCCGGTTCGAGGATTAGTGCATCGTCTCAAGCGAACAAGCAAAGTGTCGGTTGCCTTCCTTTGCTCTTCAGGCGATACCTTGCAAACGCGAGGTGGAGGAAGAGGTGCCTCTTCAACATCCGGTACAACAAGATGTAAATATGCTCTTTCAGCGACAGCTGTCACTATCTAATAATAGTCAGAAATCTAAAAAATTCAAAGGAGCGGGTGATGGGGATCGAACCCACGCTCTTCCACTTGGCAAGCGGACGTTTTACCACTAAACTACACCCGCGAAATCAAACAAAATTATATCTCAGGCAAAAACTTTCGACAACTGCAAAAATTTTGATCTGGATCGTCCATATGGTAAAATAGCAACTCAATCGCCAAGCACGCTTGGCTTTTTATATGCAAAAAAGAGGAAAAACACTCCGTTTGCCCCCTAATTTGACACGAAAGTTCATTCATGCAATAGTAGTTCTAGAAAAGCGCATGTTCAAAAAACTTGCCCTTGGGTTTGCCTGGCTTGCAATTACCCCAGTATTAATTCTCACACTGGGTTTTTACGTAGCCTCCCAAAAATCCCAAACTGCATCATCCCAAAAACTTCAAGCTTCCCTTAATAGTCAAAACTTAGACATAGACAACACTATAAGCGGCCAGGTCTTAGGTGAAAAAATAACAGATATGAGGCCAATTTTGGTATCAGATTTTCTTAAAGGAACACCTCTTGCACCATATTCTAAATACATGGTAGAGGTTGCCGACAAATACGATATCGACTACCGCCTTATTCCGGCAATAGCCATGAAAGAATCAGGCGGGGGAGCAGCTGTAAATCAGGCAACCCATAATGCATGGGGTTTTGAAAATGGCAGCACAAAATTCGAAAGCTGGGAGGCAGCAATAGATATTGTGGGAAAAACTCTCAAAAACCGCTATATAGCAAAAGGTTTGACGACCCCGGAACAAATTATGGCCGTTTACGCTCCGCCAGCGCTTGCTACAGGCGGTCAATGGGCAAAAGACATCAATTACTACTTCTCCCAAATGCAAATCCTCTAAAACTGTAGAAGTAGTCCGTTGTCAGTAGTACAATCCGTTTATGGATCTTCGACAATATCTTGCCCTTGCTATAGGAAAATTAGCACAGTTTATGCTTAAAATCTCAGGTTCGGGTGCAACAGCAGCACCTGGGCTAATTGCCCTAAAAATTGATCCAAATCTGGTAAAAAAACTTTCTTCAAAAATCCCACAAGGATCAATAATCATCTCGGGCACAAATGGCAAAACAACAACGGCTCGACTTATCTTCGATATGCTTTCTAAAAATTACGCAATTGTTCACAACAGGCAAGGTTCAAACCTTATGCGCGGAATTGCATCCGCCCTTATATCAAAAGCAAATCCCACTGGAAATATCAAAGCAGATTTGGCCGTTTGGGAAATAGATGAAGCTACGCTGCCTCAAGCAATTGATTCGACAAACCCTAAAACAATCGTCCTTCTAAACTTATTCCGGGATCAACTCGACAGGTACGGAGAAGTAGAAATTACCCGCAAAAAATGGCAGGAAGCCTTAACAAACCTTCCAAAGGAAACAACACTAATCTTAAACGCAGACGACCCCGGAATCGCCAGTCTTTCAAAAATAACCAAGGCTAAAATGGTAACTTTTGGCATAAAAGATCACAAAATATCTCGTGGCAATCAAACAGGCGTTCTAGACATAAAAAGCTGCCCGATTTGCCAGGGAAAACTAGACTATAAATCTTATACGCTGGGCCATCTTGGCGAATATTTGTGTACCAAATGCGGTTTCAAAAAACCTAATCTTCAACTCTTTGCATCGGACATTGATCAAGCTAAAGATTTTTCGACCTCTATGAATTTGGTGCTTGGAGCAAAAAAAATTAAAATTAAGTACAAACTGCCTGGAATCTATAATGCTTACAATATCTTGGCCTCAGCAGCTGTCGGCCAAACATACGCACTATCACCAAAAGATATCGCCAAATCAACCGAAAACTTTTCTCCTGTTTTTGGCCGTTTTCAGTCTGTGCAAATAGGGAACAAATCAGTCTTGATCTTTTTAATAAAAAACCCGACAGGTGCAAACGAGGTTGTCAAAGTCCTTTCTCAGCAAAGCGCCCTAAACCTGCTTGTTATCCTAAACGATAACTTTGCAGACGGAAGGGATGTTTCCTGGATTTGGGATACAAAGTGGGAAGCACTCTCCCAAAAAACCAAGAAGCTGACGATATCAGGAACACGTGCCTGGGATATGGCAACACGCTTAAAATACGCAAACTTCAATTTGAGTAAAAATAATGTTTATGAACAAATTGAAACCTCAATCGAAGCTGCGACAACTGCATTGAGCAACAATGATACTCTAGTAATTCTGCCTACTTACACTGCTTTGATGCCGGTTGAAAAATCACTAAGTAAGTACACAAAAATAGTCAAATGGCACAAACAGTAGAAGGTCTAAACTTAAAACTCAAGGGTCAAAAGTTTTCCTTGAATATCTGCCATCTTTATCCGGACCTCATGGATACCTATGGCGATAAAGGAAATATATTGGCAATCATTTACCGTTGCCAAAAACGCGGGATTGATGTCAGTCTTGAAGAAGTTTCAGTCAATCAACCACTGACAACTAATATCTACGACCTTTTCTTTTTCGGTGGAGGGCAAGACCAAGCCCAATCGATAGTTGGAGAAGATTTACTAAAAAAGTCGGATGTTCTCAAAAAATATATTGATAGCGGATCGGCGCTTCTATCAATTTGTGGTGGTTACCAGCTCCTGCAGAAATACTTTCAGACAAAAGAGGGGCAAAAAATTCCCGGAATTGGCCTTTTTGATGCTTATACAATTGGCTCAAACGACCGCATGATCCAAAATTTGTTGATCGAAACAGACGGATCACTTCAAACACAAATTGAAAGCGCATATCCGTCAAACGATTTGCCATCAACTAGTCTTATCGGTTTCGAAAACCATTCGGGAAAAACTTATTTGGGAAAAAGCCTTAAGCCCTTGGGGTCAGTTTTGGCAGGCAGCGGGAATAACGGAGAAGACAGTACCGAAGGCGCGATTTACAAGAATGCCTTCGGATGCTATTTGCATGGTTCACTTCTTCCCAAAAATCCGCACTTTGCAGACTTTCTGATCGCAAAAGCACTTGAGAAAAACTACGGTCCTGTCAATCTTGAACCGCTTGACGACGAAATCGAATGGCAAGCCCACAACAAAGCAGTGGAATTAACTCGCGCTTCAAGCTAGCATCTAAAAGGTTCACGACTATTTGACTATCCATCATCATATTGATAAGATTTCGGCGTGCCGAACAAACAGGAAACAAGAACATCATTGCCAGATAGGGAAAGATGGTACCGCAGAATGCTTGCAGGCTACATAAATGATGCAGATCTATTAAGGCTTTCAGGAGAACTTGTTGCAAAAGTTACTAGGAGAAACTCAGGAGCATTTAAATTCGGCGACAACTCGAGTTCAGTCGTGGTTAAACTGGATCCAGAAAGTGACACGCCGGGCCAAATTATTCAAGCAGTCGCAGATAGAGGAGAAATCTATCATTTTAAAAAATCAGGCGATGGCATAAAAGCAGTTTTCGCAGATCCAGAAAAAGATTCACCATTGGAATCATCAGATCGATTGAGTTTGGCAAGAGAACTCTTAAGATATTACCCTCTTTAGTTAAAATCTGCTAAAATTCAACCTGAGCCGAGGTGGCGGAACTGGCAGACGCGCACGCTTTAGGAGCGTGTACCGTAAGGTGTGCAGGTTCGACTCCTGTCCTCGGCACGAATCATTTTTTGGGTCTGAGCAACAAATTTCCGACAAAAATAATTGCCAAAGAGATTATCAGTCCAAAACCTGTCGCTCCCACTGAAAAAATCAGCATCTGCCAATAACTTGTTTTTGAAGGATCAAAAAAATAGTAAGGATACCAGCCTGTTATCGCTCCCCGCGCAAAAACAAACGCAACATAAAAAAGCGGGAAAATAAGCCACTTAAAAATTGCCGTAAGTTTCAGCTTCTCCTTTAGCGGAAAAAGTATCCAGCCTAACGACATCACAACTGGGGCCAATCTATGATCGACAAAATTGATCCAAAAAACCGGTTTTATTTCGGGCCTTCCGGAGAGAGTAAATTGATAGATAACAGCAGAAATTATTATATAAGCCAAAACAGCACCCCGAACTTCGTCAAAAGAAAACCCTAATAACCCTTTTCGCCGGTCATAAAATCCGATCCATAAAAAAAGTACTGCAGCAAAAAGTATCGAAAAAACAGTAAAGTAGCTGAAAAAATCGATAAGCCTGTTGACGTTGATTAGCAAATCGTACAAAAATGCCCAAGCAAAAATTAAGCCAAAAAATAAATAGTAAAAACGAAAAATTGCCTTGGTCACAATACGATTATCCCATTAAATCAAGATAAATAAAAATGCTCAAGTCACAAAGTAGATTGAATTTTTAAGGCTAATCTGAATATAATTACACCGAATGAATTTTTTAAATACCAAAGATTACTTTACCCTAATCAAAAAGCTGTTGAATAAAAAAATCTTAATCACAGCAGCCTTACTTCTGATCTTGTACTTCGTTGGCAACAGAAACGCCCAGGATGCATCCAAAATTAAAACTTATAAGGTGTCTCCAAACACTTTAATTTCAACAGTAACCTCATCTGGAAAAATTCAAGCAGACCAGTCGACTGATTTACACTTTCAAACAAGCGGACAGTTGGCGTGGATAAACGCAAAGCAAGGTGATCAAGTTTATAAAGGCCAGGCAATTGCTTCACTCAACACACAAGTCCTTGAAAAGCAGCTCAAATCGGACTTGAACACTTATGCTAAAACCCGCACCACCTTCGACGATACAAACTATACGTATAAAGATCAGCCGCTAACCGACGCAATAAAAAGAATTGCCCAAAGGTCCCAGCTCGATCTTGAAAATTCGGTGGTAGACGTGGAAATACGAGACCTTGCTGTTCGCTTTTCTACAATTACATCACCCATCGACGGCTACATTATTTCAGCCCCGGCAGTCTACCCCGGTAGCAATGTTCTGGCAACAGACACAATTGCAACGGTTGCAAACACTAAAAACGTTCAATTTTTGGCAGAAGTAGACGAAACAGATGTAGGCAAAATCGCCCTTGACCAAGTTACAAAAATCACGTTAGACGCTTATCCGAATGACACTTTTAACTCAAAAGTGGCATTAATCACCCCCAAAGCTATTACAACATCAACTGGCGCAACTGCATTCAATACAATATTCAATATTGACACCCAAAAACAATTGTTAATAGGCATGAATGGCACTGCTCAAATTGAAGTGGGTAGAGCGGAAAATGTTAATTCTGTGCCCCTTGAAGCAATAGTGGATGATAAATACCTGTATGTTAAATCCAGGAAAAAATTTGAAAAAAAGGAAATTGAAAAAGGGACTGAATCGGACACCGATGTTGAAATAACACGTGGCCTTACAACTGGCGATATAGTCTTAACTGCAGGTTTTGACGAACTCAAAAAAGGCAGTATTTTTCAAAAAATAACTGGAAGTGTTCTGTGGCCCCAATAATAAGCACCAAAAATCTTTGCAAATATTATGGTGAAGAGGACAACATTACCAAGGCCGTCGACAACGTTTCTGTAAAAATAGACAAAGGCGAATTTGTAGCAATCATTGGACCATCCGGATCAGGTAAATCTACCCTCATGCACATAATAGGCTGCCTTGACAAGCCCACTAGCGGGCAATACTTTTTAGAGAATAAACAATTAGCGCAATTTTCGGAAAATGAACTTGCAAAAATTAGGAATGATCAAATTGGTTTTGTTTTCCAATCTTTTAATCTCCTTCCGAGAACTTCTGCGCAAAAAAATGTTGAACTTCCTCTTGTTTATGCCAAGGTGAGGGCAGGTGAGCGAGAAAAGAGAGCGCAAGACCTTTTAAAAAAATTGGGCCTTGGTGAAAAATTTCAGTCAACACCGGCAAAGCTCTCAGGCGGCCAGCAGCAAAGAGTTGCAATCGCAAGAGCCCTTGTTAATAATCCTCTGATACTTCTTGCAGATGAACCAACTGGAAATCTGGACACAAAAGCTTCTTTCGAAATAATGGACATTCTAAAAAATCTAAACCAAGAGGGTATTACAGTGGTTATGATTACCCATGAGGTAGATATTGCCAAACAGGCAAAAAGAATTATTTCTATGAGAGACGGCAAAATTGTCAATGATAAAAAAGTAATAAAAAACAAAAAAAATGCAGATTACGGAAATATTTAAGCTTGCTATTGAAGCAATTCGAGTTAATAAACTGCGCTCAGTACTCACTTCCTTGGGAATAATAATTGGGGTAGCAGCAATTATTCTTTTGGTCTCAATTGGCTCAGGCCTTCAAAATTATGTTACGAGCGAATTCAAAAAACTAGGCGCAAATTCAATTTTTATTTTACCTGGCAAAGTTGAAATTTCGGCAGCAGGTACATCTGCCCAATCAGTAAACAAACTTACATTTGCCCTAATGAACAAATTAGAGCAAGCAAAAAGTCCGAATATCGAGAAAGTTCTGCCATTCATCGAAATCTTTGTCACTGCTTCAAACAAAAACAGCTCTAAGGTTACCAGGCTAGTCGCTTCATACAGCGACTATTTCGCAATCTCCGGTATAAAAACATCAGAAGGAAGAATATACACTGACAGTGAAGAGAAAAGCAGTAAAAAGGTGGCAGTTATCGGAAAAACAATTGCAAAAGATCTTTATAAAAACCAGTCCCCAATAGGTAAGCAAATATCTCTTTCCAAAAAACCATTTACGGTCATAGGGGTATTCGAACCCCAGGGAAGTGTCGCCGGCGTAGACGTAGACAATGCGGTTATCATACCCCTCTCTGCAGGCAGAAACCTAACCGGTACCGATCTCGTAAATCAAGTTCTAGTCAGAACTACGTCAACGGAAAACATCCAGGAAGCCAAAAAAGATATCGAAAAAATACTTTTAAGAACTCTTTCCGAAGATGACTTCACTATAATGACCCAGGAACAGCTGCTTTCCTCGATACTGCAAATTCTAGGCGTGCTAACTCTTGCACTTGGAGGTATTGCGGCAATTTCACTTGTAGTTGGAGGCGTAGGTATATCTAACATAATGTTGGTCTCCGTAACCGAAAGAACTAGAGAAATTGGCCTTAGAAAGGCAGTTGGGGCTAGACCTTCCGACATTTTAATACAATTTTTGTTGGAAGCGGTAATCTTGTCTTTGGTGGGCGGCGCAATTGGCCTTTTAATCGGTGCAACAGGTTCTTTCTTGATCTCCGCTTATATTAAATCGTCAGTTCCTCTTTGGGCAATATTTTTAGGCGTGGGCTTTTCAAGCCTTGTGGGCATAATTTTCGGCGTTGCACCCGCAATTCGCGCTTCTCGACTGGACCCAATTGTTGCCCTCAGATACGAATAAGCATAAAATTAAACTAATGCCCAAGGTTAAAAAAGCAGGTCTTATTTTAGCTGTTGTTCTGCTGTCTTTAGTCCTTACCTCATCTCAAGCGAAAGCCCAATACCTGGATGCCCAAGAAAAGCAACGCCTGGATCAAGCTCTCCAGGACTATTCATATCAATTTTCAAAATACGAAGACTGCCACAATAAGTACATCACGGATAGATCCACTTACCTTTCCTTCCAAACGGCAACAGCCAAAAATACTGCTTTTTTGACAACTAAAGATTGTCTGTCTAAGGTTTACAACGTTTACGTTGCATACCTTAGATACGTCAAAGAACAGGGCAATACCTTCAACTGGAACAAAAAAGATGCTGAAAAAAATCAAATCTTTAAAACCTTAGACGACGAAATCGCCAATTACCAAAACAATCAAAAAAACGTTGATACTCTGCAAACACTAGACGATACTGTACCTTATGCAGCAGACTTAAAAATTTATGTCACAAAAACCACTTATCCTATTGTCCTAAAAGCTCTTGCCACATACGATGTAGCGGAAAGCGAAGCGGCTCTGGAAAACTTTGTTAATCTTTCCCAAGACCTAAGAACCTTTGTCACTTCCAGAATAGACGAAAAACAATACGCCTCATTTTTAGCAAATTGGGACACGGAAGTTGCCAATATTCGTTCGACCTCTCAATCAAGCAATGCAGATGCCAGAAAAGCCCTTGATAAAATTAAGCCAACTTCAAATGACCCAACTACTCTTGCAGGCATAGATAAAGCAACAGCTACCACCAAAGATCAACTCGAAAGAGCCAAAAACATCTTTTCAGAAATTCTAAAAACAATATGAACGAAGAAGCTCAAGGCGTGATGGAGGAAGAAATATTAGCAGAGGAAAATGCTATTCCAAAGGAAAGGCAAACTACCAAGATAAATGCGCAACAACCGCCACCGAAAAAGAAAAAGACTCTACAAGAATTAGCTCGCGATTGGTTCTATAAACTAAAAGCCCCAAAACCAATAAGCTACGTAATCCTGTGTTCTCTAATTATTATAATTTACACCGGTTTACTTTTACTTTCGGGAAAACGCCCGGCGCAATCGACCAAAAGCACCGTCTCAAATAACGCGATTGCTTCCCCAAGTCCTTCAGTGGACCCGCAAGTTAAAGCATGGCAAGACAAAGTCAGTCAATTCACTGATTACATAGATTACATAAATTCCCAATCAAGAACATTCACCCCGCCAAACGTAGACTTAAACATTAATTTCACCGGCAAATAGTTTCATCCATCTTTGACTTTAGCCTCAAAAAAGCATATAATAAGCCCGATGAATACGACCCAGGCTGCTAAAAACGCGGCAAAAATTATACGCGAACCACTAGAAACCCTAAAGGACCAGCTCGGACCAATAGGAGAAGAAGCAAAAGATGAGATCATGGGCTTTTTCCCTGAAATGCTTACGGGCAAAAGACAAAACACCATGGCAAATGCAGATCTTAAAAGAGCCCGCGAAGAACAAAAGTTAAAAGAAATGAAAGCAGAATCAGACGCCCAATCCGAAGAAGAAGCCCAAAATATTACTCTAGCAATACGAGCCATTCAGGAAGAATACAGAACACAATCCTCAAGAACCGAAGAGCAGATTCAGCAAGACCTCAAGGCAGAAATTGTCGCCCTTCAGCAAGAAATTGCCGAACTTTCCAAAGTCGTCGGCAAACCGACAACAGCACATATGGAAGCAATACCCAAAAAGGTGGGCGCAATAGACGTTAAGAGGCTCACAACTATAGTTAAAACCTGGCGCCTAGAAGCCAAAAAATCCAAAGATGCACAAGATATGGTCTCCCAAAGGCAGAACGCCAAACCGTCAACAGGCATGCTTGCTTGGGTTTCTGGCAAGCAAATGAAGATCCACGAACAGGGAACTATGCAATTGCAAGGGTAGCTCCAATACCTGCAGATTTTAACCGACAAAGTCATATCCCATAATATTGATTTCTAAGCAAATTTTTGCTATAATTCGCGCGCAAAAATAGGAGGTTCCATGAATCTAGAATTTGAGGCACCAACTATAGCTGCTACTGCATCATCTGTCCTTCCGGACATAGGTTCGCTACAACCATTTTCTGCAAATTTAGCTCCATCTTTAGGCGAAGGGTTTAATTTTAACCCCAGTTTTGGTATGGAAATAAAACCAATAACGATCAATGCGGCTGCACCCTCACTAGAACTGCATTTTCCATCACTCGAAAATATCCAGCCGCAAATACATTTGGACAAAACAGTTCCTGTACCTGAGGTTGTTTTCAACGAAAAGCTTTTTGAAGCAATACGGCCAAATGTTGCCCAAGATGCGCCGTTTCAAATCCAGCCGCTTCCTGCAGAAATTTCAGTCCCGATATCTATTCTGGAAAAAGAAGCCGATCTGAAAGCTCGTGAAGAGGCAATCAACATGGCAAATATCTTATTTCCAGGTTCTATAACTGAACAAAACTTTTGGGTTGAAAAAATTCGACAAATAGAAAAAATGGCAGACTCATTTGACGCTTCGGCGTCAATAGACCTAACCGCACCCGAAATAGTGTTACCTTTGGCAGCTGAGCCATCAGCCGAGCCGCAGGCAGAAAAGGCTGTGGAAATAGTTTCAAATCCTAAAACAGAAACGCAAGCTTCAAATGATGTGCAAACGGAAATTGAAACACAAACGCAGCCAGAAACAGTCGCCCAAACAGCAACGGGTTCTGGAATGCAAGGACCAAATGTTCCAATAGCGCTGGAATCGGAATCGGAACAGCCAAATGATGAAGCTGAACCAGAAACACTGCCTAGAGGTAAAGAGCCCGAATGGGATGAATATGTAACATCGGAAGCAAATCGCGTTGCCAAGGCAAGCCTTAAAAAAAGGCGCAATATCGCAAAAGAAATCCTTAAGGAGTCGATCTCAGATGAGGGTTTAGATTTGACAACCAAAGTTGAAGCCAAAATTTATAAACTGGATGTACCTGATATTGCCGAAGCAGTGCAGATTGCTTCAAGAAAATTAGAATATCCACAAATCACAACAAGGGTGGAGGCAAACTTGTTATATATTGAAAACAGGGATGATCCAATTGAAGTTCATACGGCAATTGATAAAGCCATTTCAAAAACGCCGCCAATCGAGAAAACCAGAAAGGTAGTATCAGCGACTAGAAAAAAACAGTCTGATCTTTCAGGGGCTCCCAAAAGGCTTGCAAATCAAGGGGCGAAATTCATTGCGTTATTAAAAGATATGGTTTGGGTTCGGACAAAAAGACTAAAACTGGAAGAACCGGTCGAAATGAAAAAAGTCGAGAAAAAAGACGACAAAAAGCAAAACCTTCGGGTGGGCTCAAGAGGGCTCGAACCTCTGACCTCCACAATGTCAATGTGACGCTCTAACCAACTGAGCTATGAGCCCGAAAGTACTAATGATTCTACTAAATATAGCCAAATCTATCAAATTTGTACCAATCAGATATAAAAGGTAAAATATACATATGGAAAATGGTGGAAAAGAAACTTGGGCAGAACATCTTGCTAGGATCAAAAAAGAAGCACCTTTAGATCCACAAACACAAGCCAAAAAAAGTAAGGGCCAAGAACCACATTATCCGTCTGATCTTCCACCGGACGGTGGAATAATCCAGCGCCCCCAAAGAGGCAATGTCACAACCCCAATCCCCGCAGGCGAAGGGGAGACTCTTAATGGAACCAGAGTCAGAACAAATTTTACAAGGCGCGGACGGACTCCCTTAAATGGATTAGACGAATATATTCAAGCTACACTTGATAATGGAGGCCACGAACCGGATGAAGCCCTAAGAAAAAAGGCAATCAAATATTTACACGGACGCTCAGCCGGCATTATCCGATCCGCTGAAGCAAGATTGCGTCGCCAAAAACCTCCCACCGAACACTAATTCCTTGCGAAAAATCCCAAATATAATCTACAATCAACTTAATGGCAGAGCAAATACCACAAACGCAAAATCCGCAGCCGCAACCACAACCTCCAAAAATGGAAAACTACGAGAGAGTTCATCGCCCTTTCTGGAAAATGGTTTTTAACAACTTTTTCGGCGGGATCGCCTGGAGTATAGGCGTTTTAATCGGAACCACAATTGTTATTGCCATTGCCGCCTTTTTCATTCGCAAAATCGATTTCGTTCCAATCTTTGGACATTTCTTCGCGGAAGTATTAAAATCCGCCCAAAGCAACATACAACCAACGGCTACGCCAATTCCATGAGCAAAACCAATTTAAAAGACCATCGCGAAATTGGCCGCGAGCTGGAACTTTTTTTCACCGACGATATTGCTCCAGGCGCACCATTTTGGCTCCCAAACGGGATGGTGATTTTTAAGGAGCTTGAAAAATTCATCCGCGAATTAACTCTTGGCGCCGGCTATCAGGAAACATCAACTCCAATAATGGTCAAATCCGATCTTTTCAAACAATCCGGCCATTGGACAAAGTTTGGTGAACATAACATGTACAACCTTATACTTTCAGACGAAGAGGACGATAAAAAACCGGTCAGTTATACCTTAAAACCCATGAACTGCCCGGAATCGACAATCCTTTACCGCTTTAGAAATAGAAGTTACCGCGAGCTTCCACTTAGGTTTTCAGAAGTCGGACGTCTTCACAGAAGGGAAAAGTCCGGCGAAGTCCACGGACTTTTACGCGTACGCCAACTTACGATGGACGATGCCCATATCTTTGCCCAAGAGGAAAAAATCGAAGAGGAAGTCGGAAATATCCTGGACACAATGGTTGCTTTCTACAATATCTTCAACTTCGACTTTGAATTTAAGCTTGCTACACGCCCGGAAGAAAGGGCAGGTAAGGACAGTGATTGGGATAAGGCAGAAAAAACATTGGAAGATGTCCTTAAGCAGAAAAAGCTTAAATATTCGGCAAAAGATAGGGACGGAGCTTTTTACGGGCCAAAAATTGACCTTCACATTAAGGATTCGCAAGGTCGTGAGTGGCAGCTGGCAACAGTCCAAATAGACTTTCATATGCCTCAAGCCTTCGATCTTAAATATACCGACGAAAAAGGGGAGCCTAAACGCCCGGTCATGGTCCATCGCGCAATCTTCGGATCATTCGAGCGCTTTTTGGCAATTCTAACCGAACAATATCAGGGTTCGTTCCCTCTTTGGCTTTCTCCAGTACAAGTGGCAATCCTGCCAATTACCGACGGTCAAATCAAATATTGCCGTGAGGCAGAAAAGGAACTAAAGAATGCCAGTATCCGCACCCAGCTTTACGAAAAAAACGAAACACTGCAAGCAAAAATCCGCGAGGCAACACTGTTAAAAATTCCTTATCTTGTGATAGTCGGCCCTAAAGAAGTCGAAGCCAAAAAACTTAGCATCAGGACAAGGGATGGCAAAGATTTGGGCCAAGCCGACCTTCAAGAATTCAAAGAGAAAATTTTAGCCGATATTGCCACCAAAGCGTGAATCATGGTAATATCCGCAAAGATTTGTAAAAAATCAGGAGGTCAACCGTAAACAGGTATTTCAAACTAAATCAGCAAATCCAGGCAAAAGAAGTCCGTGTAATAGACGAAACTGGAAAACAAGTAGGAATTTTGCCACTTTCAGATGCCTTAAAAAAGGCGCAAGAAACTGAGCTTGATTTAGTAGAAATAGCACCGGAAGCCAAACCTCCAGTCGTCAAGATAATAGACTTTAAAAAGTTCCAATATCTTGAAGAGCAAAAGCGTAAAGAGGCCAGAAAGCATACAAAAGAAACGGATTTAAAAGAAGTCCGTTTTTCACCTTTTATTGGTGAACACGACATGGAAGTAGGCCTCAAACGCACCCGCAAGTTCATAGCGGATGGCGATTTGGTAAAAATAAGCATAGTCTTCAAGGGGAGGCAAATGGCCCATACTGAATTTGGGCCCAAATTGCTGGATAAGATTATGCAGAGTCTAGGAGAAGGTACGCAAATCGAAAAACCGCCAAAGTTTGAAGGAAGAAGATTTGTAACCATTATTAGGGGAACAAAAAAAGTTAAACAAGAAAATCATGAAACAGAAAACCAAAAAAGCAGCTAAAAAAAGGTTCAAAGTAACCGGAACAGGTAAAGTTTTAAGAGGCCGTCAAATGGCAGGTCATTTAAAATCAGCCAAAAGCAAAAGTGCCAGGACTAGGTACAAAAAGGTTGCCTATGTTGCCAAAGTCGAACAAAAAAACATCGAAAGGCTACTTCTTGTCAAATGAGAATTAAAAGAGGAGTAACTTCCAAAAGACGTCATCGAAAAATCCTCAAAGCCGCTAAAGGCTTTAGGGGTGGCAGATCCACACTTATTAAAGAAGCCAGAACCGCCACAATTCACGCCGGAGCAGATGCCTACCGTGGCAGACGCCAGAAAAAACGCGACAACAGGTCGCTTTGGATCACCCGGATAAATGCGGCTCTTTCGGTGCACAATGTTTCCTATAACGTTTTCATAAATTCGCTCAAAAAGAAAAATGTCGAACTGGACAGAAAAGTCCTTTCCCAAATTGCAGCAGAAGACCCCAAGGCCTTCGAAGAGTTAGTCAAAAAAGTAGCCTAAGTTCAAAATCCCATGTCTTTCGAAACCCTAAGAGCTGTGGCAATGGCCAGAAGAGATGCGTTTAAAGAACAACAAGGGAAAACCGTCTCTCATTACGAAACCGCCAGGAGCATAGGTGATTACGAATCCCGTTTACCCAAAATCGACGGTAAGGGCTTCGTCGAATGTCTTACTGAACTCGGAAAAAGGAAGCCTAACTTTAGAGCACTTGATATCGGCTGCGGTCAAGGTGTTGCCCTTACCCAAATAGCCGGGGAATATCCACAAAGTTCACTTTCTGGAATATCAGCCAGAGATTTTCGTGAAGACCTAGAAGACCCCGGGGTCGAGGAGTTTACAAGAGAACACATAAGATATCTTGTTGAAGATGCCCAAAATCTAAATAGAGTATTTAGAGGAGATAAATTTGATCTGATAATCTCTACATGGTGTTTTTACTATTTGGCAGACCCAATGAATACCCTAAGGCATGCTTATAGCTTATTAGAAGACAACGGCTTTCTTTTGGTACACCACACAGGAATCTGGTTAGATAAGCAAGAAGCAGAGAAGCTACAAGAATTTTGGGGAAAGCAAGGCATTGAGGCCAACATACCCGACCCAACTAATGCATCAAGCATCAGCGTTGCACTCAGAAAAACCCGTAATTGCAAACTTCCAATGCCATTTTTCTATACAGACCACTGCACTGCTATTCCTACTGAGGCCATAAGCTCGGACTCTCATCGTTAAAACCGGGACCCAAAATTCTCCGTCTGTCAAGTAATTGACTTAGCTATTTCCACTTGTTATATTTCGCGTACCTCTCGTTCCAAGAGCTTTTTTCTTCCAACGAGAGGTATTTTTGTGGCCTAAAGGACAGGCCTTAACATTTGGTCTGTCCAAGAAAAAGACCTACCCTTAACTTTGCCTTCTCTATTTCTGTATAATCACACCATGGACAATATAAAAAAGTTAAGGGAAGAAGCGGAAACCAAAATCCTGTCAGCCCAAAACCTAGAAGATTTAAACAAACTTTACATTGAAATTTTTGGCAAAAATTCGGCTCTTGCTAACCTAACCAAAAATCTTTCTTCACTTCCACCAGAAAGTCGCCGCCAGGCAGGTGCCAATATAAACCAAGCCAAGCAGGACCTGGAAAAACTTTACCAAACTAAACGGGTCTCACTTGTCACTAACCGCAAATCCACACAAATCGATGTCACGGCTCCTGGGAAAAAACAACAGCTCGGCCATCTTCACCTTGTTTCTCAAGCAATAGAGGAAATTGTCGAAATATTTTCAAAACTGGGGTTTTCGCTGCAAAGCTACCCGGAAGTTGATTGGGATTGGTACGCTTTCGAAGCACTCAACATGCCCAAAGGCCACCCTGCCAGAGACGACTGGGAAACCTTTTTCGTCGATGCTCCACAAAACCCAAAATATGGCCGCCAAGTTTTAACGCCTCACACCTCAAACGGCCAGGTTAGGGAAATGGAAGCGGTTAAAACACCGCCTATTAGAATGATCAACATTTCGCGCTGTTACCGTAGGCAAATCGACGTTTCGCACACACCTATGTTTCACCAGTTTGAAGGCCTTTTGGTCGATAAAAAAGTTTCCATAACCGACCTTAAAGGAACTTTTGATTTTTTTACAAAAACATTTTTTGGGCCAAACAGGATAACGCGCCTAAGACCACACCATTTCCGCTTTACCGAACCGTCCTTCGAAGTTGACGTAACCTGCGGTGTCTGCGCTGGCCGTGGATGCAGACTTTGCAAAGAAGGCTGGTTGGAACTAGGAGGATCCGGTATGGTACATCCAAAGGTTTTGGAAGCCGGAAAAATTGACCCTAAAACCTACACCGGCTTTGCATTTGGATGGGGAATCGAACGCACAATCGCTATGAAAACAGAATTACCAGACATCCGCCTTTTATACCAAAACGACATTAGGTTCCTGGAACAATTCTAGTCTATGAATATAAAAATACCGGTTTCCTGGCTTCGTGAATATCTAAAAACCGATGCCGCTGCAAAAACTATAGCAAGGGAACTTTCTCTCGCAGGCCCCTCCGTTGAAAGAACCGAAAAACGTGGTGAAGATTATATTTTCGATATCGAAGTAACCACCAATCGCCCGGACGCTTTTTCCGTTTTTGGTATCGCCCGCGAAGCAAATGCCATTCTAAACTTTGTCGGGAACAAATCAAAACTGCAACCACCTGTAGGGATGGATTTAAATTTGGAACCGGACACAAAAGAAAAATTAGCACTGGATGTAAAAGTCGCAAACCCAATCCTTTGCCCGAGATTCACTGCAATTATCCTTTCTAACATCAAAATTGGCCCATCACCGGCTTACATTAAAAACCGCTTGGAAGCAGTTGGCATCCGCGCCATAAACAACATTGTCGACATAACAAACTACATAATGATGGAGACAGGCAACCCTATGCATGCTTTTGACTACGACAAAATCTTAGGCGCCAAAATGGTTTTGCGGGCATCAAAAACTGGTGAAAAGCTGACAACCTTAGATGGTAAAAACTATAACCTTCCAGAAGGATCAATCGTCATAGAAGACCAAAAGCGGCTTATAGACCTTTGCGGCATTATGGGCGGCGAAAATTCCCAAATTACCCGTCGAACTAAACGTGCCATCTTTTTTGTTCAAGCTTATGATCCCAAAACAATACGCCGCACGACTCAAACTTTGGCAGTCAGAACGGAAGCCGCAGCCCGTTTTGAAAAAGGAATCGATCTGGAAAACATATTGCCTGTGCTTTCCCGCGCGGTTTATTTAGCCAAAAAAAACGCCGGTGCACAAATCGCATCGGAACTTGTCGATATCTACCCAAAAAAACAGGTCTCCAAAACTGTTACCTTAAATTCTGTTAAGCTAGACAAGTATTTAGGGATTAAAATTGAGCCTTCCAAAGCAGCCCAAATCCTCAGGCTTTTAGGCTTTAAGGTAGAAACTGATATCGCAAGATTAACGGCTGTTGCACCTGCCTGGCGAGCGCAAGACATAAAAGAAGATGTTGATTTGATAGAAGAAATAGCCCGTATCTACGGCTATCATAATCTTCCCTCAACGTTGCCGGAAGGCCAAATACCCCAAAGACCCGATGGCATCTTAAAAGATGTTATTGCTCTAAAAAACTCACTTAAAGTCTTAGGCTTAACAGAAGCAATGTCTTATTCAATTATTTCCAAAGCTATGCTCAACGGATCCCAAGTTGACCCAAAAGACGCGGTCGAACTTCAAAACCCTCTCACCGAAGAGTGGCAATTCATGCGTCCTTCACTTATACCCTCTTTAGTAGACGTAGTCGCCAAAAACCAAAATCTCAAACAAGATATTGCCATATTTGAAATCGCAAAAACCTACATAAAGAGAAAGGACGCTCTTCCACAGCAAGACCTGTGGCTAACCATCGTCAAAACAGGCAATGACTTTTATGAAATAAAGGGTTTAACCGAAAACATTTTACAAATTTTAAAAAGAAATGTCACGTTCCAAAAAGAAACGAGGGAAAATAGGATTTTTCAAAAAGACGAATCAGCAATCGTTAATGTGGAAGGACAAGAAGTTGGCACGCTAGGTCTATTAAGCCATACTCTAACTGACTCATTTGGCATAAATATCCAACTATTATCCCTTGAGCTAAATTTAACCAAGGTTTTTGGCTTAAAAACCACACAAAAAGGCTTCAAACCTCTTTCGAAATATCCGCCTCAAATAGAGGACATTTCCGCGATTTTTGCAACGCAAACACCAGTCACCATGATAACAGAAGAAATTAAAAAAGCTTCCCATCTGGTAAAAAATGTTGAAGTTACGGATATTTTTGAAAGCGAGAAAATCGGCAAAGGCAAAAAATCGATAACACTCCGGATAACCTATCAGAAATCCACAGGAACACCCGAAACAGAAGAAGTCCGTGAAGCCAGGGACAAAATCATCAAAATGCTCCAAAAAGAATTCCTGGCGCAAGTTAGAGTTTAGCTTGCAATTTGCCAAATTTTTGTGTTTAATGCAAACCTAAAATGGAAAGGCCAACCCCCGAACAGATTGCCGCGCGCGCAAAAGCTATGCTCGCATATTTATCCGGTATCCAAGAGAAAAATTACGATGTGAGAACAGCCGCAATAGGAGACTCTCGGGATCATCCGAATAATCCTCTTATCGAATTTGCGCTCTCCCGGCAGGAAGGAAAAACCCTTCCGGACGATGTAAGAAAAATCTTCCCGGTTCCGAGGGAAAGACAACAACACGCCAGGCGATACGAAGCTACTCTTGTCCTGCCGGCAGACCCGAAAGGCACTACGGTTATTTTATTTCTTAAGCCTATAGTTGGCAACCACTCCGAAGATTCTATGTCTTACGCTCTTGCCCTTCACGCAGCCGCAAGCCAAATGGATTGGGTTAAATCAAAACTCGAAGCCAGAAAAAAGCCACCGCAAACCCAGCCTGTATTGCCATAAACAAAACTCATATTCTATAATCCCCACCTATGACGCCGGAAATACAAACTGTAGCCATAATTGGCAGAGAAGGCGACTGGGGCAGAAGAACTGACCGGCTTTATGAAGAAGCCGGCTTCCAAAATAGGATTGGTTCGGATATAAAAACCCCGGATTCATTACCTGTAGAAGAAGTCATAAGACGTGCCGATATTGTTCATTTTAGTCTGCCGCCTACAGAAATCCCTGTAGTTATAAGAAGCTTAGGTATCCAAGCTTTTCTGGGCAAAAAGGTTATCGACAACGCTGGAGAAAAAGACCCTTTAATCGAAATATACAAGCGCTTGGATAGAATCGGCGTGAGTGTATGCTCAACACATCCAAACTGCATCCCGACACAGCCGCTCATAAACCAGACACTAATGGTAATGGAAGTAGGCCAAAATTTCGGCCCTGCAACATCAGTTGCAGTCGATATCCACGAAAAAGCAGGAATGATTCCGGTACGCCTGCCTATCGAAGATCATGACTTATACATGGATATTAACCAATACTTGCCTCATCTTATTAATAGGGCTCACGCAGAAACCTTAATCGCGCTGGCAGAAAAATATGGAATCGACTTGCAAGTCGCCGAGAGGCTTTCGACCGTCAACTCAACCCTTTCCAGGCTTGCCATGTGGAGAACGGAAGTCCTCAAACCGGAAATTTCAGCCCAAATCCTTAGGCTTGATAACCCAAGGCGAGGGGATATAGCCCTAACCTTAACAGGAATCATCGGAGAAATTTCCCAAACAGCAAGCCCTGAAATCCTGGCTGATCGTTTCGCCAAGACGAAAAAACAGCATGATCCAACAGGAGAAATAAGTGCTGCAAAACTAGCCGAAACGACAGCTATTATGGAGGAAATAGCAAATCTCGGAGCAGAATCTGTAACTGTAATAATTCCGGAAGATAAAGCTGGTGCTTTAAGAGAAATTCTAAAACCGTTCGCCGATGAAGGTATCAATCTTGGTGCAATCAGGTCACATACACAAAATGGCTCTGTCGAATTCCGGCTTGGAATAAAAGATATTCACAGGGACCCTCAACTCTTAGATCAACTGGCCAAGGAAATTGCCGCAAACGGCGCAACACTCATACCCTAAAAATCTCATGTTAGAATAATTACTCATGAATGAATTCGAACCCCAAAGTGAAGCTTTAAAGAAATTCGATATTGCCGTTTTTGCCCACAAACGAGCGGCCGAGCAAGTAGAGGCGGTACTCTCACCATCACCGCAGGAGGCCCAGTTCATAGCCGCAACTTACGTTTTTTACCGACTACAGGCAGATCTAGAGGCAAGAATCTATCATGCCGTTTTATCTGAACATGATACCGAAATTGCACCCTACGAAACCGATCTCGAACTTGCTGATGTGGAAGCAATGAAATTAGCACTGGACGAGGCGAAAAACGGTCGCTACGAGCAGGTAAGGCAATACCTGCAAGGACAGCAAGATTGCCTCCATCCCGAGCAAAAAGATAATCAATTTTCAAAAAGCTTGGAAAGAATGCTTCCCTTGGTCTCCGGCCCAGGTGCCCCTTTTCATGAGCCAAAACTACCACATCAAGATCCGGAAATTCGTAATGCATACCAAGAACATCAAATGTCCCATCTCCCGGAAGAGTTACCAGCATAAGCTATGAGCCTTTGCCAAAACCAAGCCCTGGGGCAAATTGACACCACAAACAAATAGGCGTATTCTTCAATCGATGCTTAAATTTTTAGAAAAGTCCCCAGCATCAACAACCGGCTTCCTGTCAGCAGCCGGAACAGTCATATATTGCGGCCTTATTGCGTTATTTTTCAACTTCATGAATAAATCCGCTGGCCGCCCAGGCTTTTTTGGATTTTTTCTAATCCTTCTTCTTTTGGTATTTTCTGCAGCCATAACCGGAACTTTAGTCTTTGGATTTCCGGCTTATCTGGCTGTAGTCAAAAATAAAATCAAAGAAGCAATAACTACGCTGGCCTTCACCCTCCTTTACATATTGGGGATAATCATAATCAGCGCCTTTTTAATTATTCTGTTCACCTAAACCACAGGCATAAATCTTGCATATTTTTTCAATCCGTCATATAATACTTGATCCGGTGAATCAACTAGTTTGATTCCAATTAACAACTAAAGAGTGATGCTAGAACTGTCCCGCCTTTTCTAAGAAAGGATGGGATAAGCGCCCACAATCCTGGGCAAATGAAATTTCTTGTATCCCGGTAGATACAAGAAGTCCGAAAGGAACTCTGCAGCTGTAATCAAACAGCGATGGAGATTTCATGAAGCATCCGACAACCCGGAATTCTATCGACGGGTGCCAAGGAAGCATTTTTTCTTCGTACCCCAGCCGTTTTCGGTTTGGGGTTTTTTAATGAAAATTTCCTAAAAAATGCGTAGTGGTTTTTGGCGCCCTCAAAACCTGTTCGACATACTCAGGGCAAGGGAGTTTATTATGGCGCCAAAAGAAAACATATCAAAAATAGGCAGAAGTGTAGGGACGGTTTTTGCAACCGGAGCCATGCTTTATGGTGTAGTTCAAATTGGGGAAAACAGGGGACACCACCCAGAGCCTAACCGCCCAAAAGTCCAAAGTGGTCAGGTCTTAACAGAAACCGAAATCGCACAACTTCGAAATTACGAATCTTTAATGGCTATATCTTCAAAAATCGAACCTTCATCAACCCCAACCCAAGCTACTACTCCAAACCCAACTCCAAAGGAAGCAGCCGTTTTCAAAATGGAAACCTCTCAAATGCCGATTCCAGAAATGACAAGTGACCAAAAGACACTAATCGAAAAATATAGATCTGAACTCCCCGAAATAATTGCCAAAATCAATCCAACTCCTCAACAAATAAAAGACCTCGAAATTTATTATCCAATTTACAGGGTCGGCCAAGACCGATTCAAAACACCATGGTATTTAACCTGGATCGTTCATGAAGAAGAAAGTACAGCCTCGAGAAATCCAAATGCTTTTTTAGAAAATTGCCTCCAGTGCGGTGCCATGCAAAGAGATATCCGTTATCATCCGCAAGCAGACGTCGATCGCGCCAACACAGGTCTCGAGTATTTTAGGCTCCTGCCGACAAGAGAAAAGAAATGGGATACAACAGACTTAATTTGGGGAGCGTCTGCAATAAGAGAGTACATCGATCAAGCTGGAAGCGTATTGGGGGGACTTAAAAAATACTCCGCAGTCGGACCAGCACAAGATCGCTATCAAAAATACTTACTATATCAATCTGAACTTGGATATTAATTACTTTGAATAAGCTTCGCAAGCAGCTTTTGCTTGAGGATCTGTTATAGAAGCACACATTGAAGTTCCTGATTGGCCAGAAGGAGCTTGTGAGGCACCAGGACTTTTGGTCATCGCCGAAATATCCATAAACTGCACAGTCGATGGCGGGTTAAACTTAGAATCGTCAACTCCCCAGGGTGAACACTTATATTGCACTTGCTGATTCGGATTAAATCCCGTGCTCACACCGCTTGGAGCAGGCGTTGGGCTTGCAGACTCTGCAGGAATTTTCATTTTGGTTCCTTGCGGTAACGCGGAAGACCAAGAATAAATGTACCCATCTTTTTGGATCATATGCATATCCATTGTTTTTCCATCAGAAGTTGTTATTGTAAAATCTCCACTCATCTTTTGCCCAGCTACATTTATTTTCCCGACGGTCTTATTCTGCTCAACCGAATATGAAACATCACAGGTAAGATCCTTGCCCATTGCCAAAAGACCCTTTATCGTACCTGTCTGCTCGGAAACTGGAGCTTCAGTTGCTTGAGAAGCCGGTTTTTCTGCTTGTGTTTTTTGGGATTTTTGTGAAATGTAAAAGCCGGCCGCTAAAATAAGAATAAGAATGATTACAGCACCGACTATTAAAAGAACCTTTCTTGGCATCACGGCCAGTATAATAACTCGCTTCTAACAAATCAAGTGGAAAACGTAAATCTAGTCAAAAAAGCCGAACAGCCTAATCAATCGGTCCAAGGCTGGCCGACAGAAACAGTAATTTCAGAATCAGCACTTTTACCGGCTTCGTTATATGCTTTAACCTTTATTTTGTGTTTACCAGAAGAGGCTGAAGAAAATGTAAAATGAAACTTTACACTGCTATCAGAAGAATCGGTACTGTCCTTTAAAGTGCCATCAATATAAAATTCAGCTTTGGTAATTTTTCGACCGGTAGAAACAGTTGCTTGGGTGTCAAAGCTGTAATCCACCTGGTTATGATCTCCCGGCGAATCAATATGAACACTGATATCATCCGGGTTTTGATTAGGTTGGTTCAAAAGCTCCGCAGGAGGATGATATTTGGAATCACCTTGGCTTGCTTCCCAAGCGTTTATTCCTTGCTGCCAACGGTTAACTCCATCACCTGAAACGGGATCGAATTCCTGAAAAACATAGTAATCTTGGCCGTTCATTTTTTTCTCAACTGCGCAATCTTTTGTAGGCTCGGTACCTTTGATAAAATATTCACTTCTAACGGGATATCCTGGACAAGGAAGCCCGCCACCAAACGCATCTACTTGAATAGCATTTACATTGTCTGGCTTCTGAAAACCTTCATCGCCTTTTCCCGAAAGAGCAGCCTGCATAATCTTATTCCAAATAGGAGTTGCACCTGTGACACCCGAAGCAATCTGCTGATTCATCGGAGTATTGTCGTTGTTGCCAACCCAGACACCAACTGCAACGGAAGGCGTGTAACCGATAGCCCAGTTGTCTCGCTTGTCATCAGTAGTTCCCGTTTTGACAGCAACAGTCTTAGCGGGTACAACTAAAAGAGAATTCGGCCCAAACTCCATGCTCCTGGCATTGTTATCAGAAAGAATGTGCGAGATGATAAACGCAATATCTGGAGTAATCACTTGTTTTGGTTGAGAATCGGTTGCTTTATCTATCACCTTGCCGCTTGAGTCTTTTACTTCCAAAATTGCGACTGGGCTAAGCTGCTTTCCCGAATCGGCTAAAGTAGAATATCCGTCAACCAAATCTAAAAGCTTAACCTCACCGCCTCCCAGTGTAACCGCAAGCCCGAATCTTTTGAGATTTTCATCGGTTGGTTGAAGTGTCGTAAGGCCGGCATCGGATGCAGTTCTTAACATATTCTTAATACCAACCATACCGAGCATCTTAACCGCAGTCACGTTTATTGAATTACCCAACGCAAAACGAACCTGAATTGGACCCCTAAACTTGCCATCATAATTCACCGGCTTATACATAGGCTGCCCAGCCCCGCCAGGAAACTCGGTTGGAACATCCATAATAACTGTAGCTGCTGTATAACCCGCTTTTAGTCCCGTGGCATAGGTAAAAGGCTTTAAAGATGAACCAGGCTGTCTAAGGGCAAGCGCCACGTTTACCTGACCGTCGTAGTCTTTGGCAAAGTAATCTTTGGAACCAACCATTGCCAGAATTTGACCGGTTTTCGGCTCCATCACAACTGCAGCTCCGTTGCCAACATGATAATTTCCAAGTTTACTGACCTCGTCGGAAACAATTTGCTGGGCTTTATTTTGAAGGTCGAGATCGAGAGTTGTCTTAACGGAAAGACCCCCTTGTTCCACAAATTTGTCGCCGTATTTGGAAACTAAAAGGTCTCGAACATAAAAAACAAAATGGGGAGCGTTTATTCCTTGTGTATCCTGAACAAACTTAACATTTGGAATTTCGCTATCTACTTGTTTTTCCTGATCGGATGTTATGTAATTATCCTCTCGCATTCTCCTGGCCACATCTTTGGCCCTGCCAACATAAGCTTTGGGATTTGTACCAAATGGGGAATAATAAGTCGGACTTTGTGGAAGTCCTGCCAAAATTACTGCCTCTGTGAGCGTTAAATCCTTGGCCTCCTTGCCGAAATAAGTCTGGGCAGCAGCCTCAATTCCCCACGCCGTACCACCATAAGGGACCTCGTTAAGATAGATCTGTAGAATTTCATCTTTGGTGTATTTGCGCTCAACCTGAACTGCCAAAATAAATTCTTTAATCTTTCGGGTAACTGACCGCTCGGGGGTAAGAAGCGTATTTTTGACAACTTGCTGGGTAATCGTCGATCCACCCTCAACCCTTCCAAAAACAACAGTGCTGATAAGCGATCTGGCGATTCCAGTAATCGAAAAACCGCCATGACTATAGAAATTTTTGTCCTCAATAGAAACTGTTGCCTGCTTTACGTATGGCGGCAAGCCCTTCCAGTCTACAAGAGCCCGATTTTTTTCGCCGTGAATATCATAAAGCGGCTTCCCGTTTCTATCAAAGATCTTAGTAGAAAGAGAAGAATCATGGGTCGTTAGCTTATTCGGAGAGGGTAAATCCTTCGCAAAAATTACAAACAAAAAAAGAGTTCCCACAATTGCTGCAATAAGTCCAAAAAAGGTAACCGTTGTCACAAGTCCGAAAAATCTTATCCAAAAACGCCTTCTGTTAAATGAAGAATGTTCGTAAAATGGATGGTTATTTTGGGCCGTGGGAATTCTGGAAATTCGGGAAGTAAATTTGCGTGCCCCTGGTCTGTACTGTGAAAATTTCATGAAAGAAAGCTATTCGTTATTATATCGCCCCGCCCTAATTGCCTCAAGCCTTCCTTTCATTGTAATATCTACTCAATGGATAAAATCGAAGAAGTTCTAACACGCGGGGTGGCGTCAGTCCTTCCGGATAAAAACTCTCTCGCCAAATTAATGGCTGCAAAAAAGATTAGGGTATATTTGGGTATCGATCCAACGGGTCCAAGACTTCACGTCGGCCACACAATTCCCATGCGTAAACTTCAAGCATTTGCAGATTTGGGGCATGACACGATTTTGGTTTTTGGAACAGGAACGGTTTTAGCAGGAGACCCGTCTCAGCGCAAAGAAAAAAGGGCAGAAATTACAGAAGAAGAAGTTGAAAAAAACATTGCAGACTGGAAAAAACAGGCCGAAAAAATTATTGATTTCGAAAAAGTGAAAATTGTCAAAAATGGCGATTGGCTCCTAAAGCTAACGATTCCTGAACTTATTAGAATTGAATCCCAGTTAAGCGCTACCCAACTTTTCAAGCGCGACATGTTCCAGGAAAGACTCAACAGAGGAGATGTAGTTTCTTATCACGAAACTTTATACCCAGTTTTGCAAGGATACGATTCAGTCCATTTGGACGTAGATTTGGAAATTGGCGGCACAGACCAAACCTTTAACATGCTCGTGGGCCGCGAGCTTCAGAAGAAAATCAATAACCGAGAAAAGTTTGTCCTAGCAACTCCTTTAATTTCGGGAACCGATGGCCAACAAATGACAAAATCAACCGGCAATTGCATTTGGCTAGATGATTCTCCAAACGATATGTATGGCAAGGTAATGTCTGTCGCAGATTCTCAACTTGAGGAATATTGGACTAACTTGACCAATTTCCCATCTTCCGAACTAAAAGATCTAAAACCTCTTGATGCTAAAAAGAAGTTAGCATTTGAAATCGTAAAAACTTTTCATGGAGAAGCTGAGGCCCAAAAAGCTCAAGATGATTTCCAGTCCACTTTTCAAAAGGGTGTTGCGCCTCAAAACCTTCCGGAAATAAAAGTGCAAGAACCAGATGTCGAGTTAGTCGATTTTCTAGCAAAAAACAACCTCGCAGCGAGCAAATCGGAAGCAAAAAGATTGCTAAAAGAAGGAGCAATAGAAATAGACGGCCGAACTATCACCGAATCTGAAGTAAAATTCGAAAACAATCAGGTCATGAGAATTGGAAAGAAAAAATTCGTGCGCATTGTGATATCCTAAAACAAATGAAGCTTTTCAAGCGCTCCTATCTTAAAAAACTCTGGTTAGCGGTAATAATTCTCGCTTCACTTTCTTTTATAATCGGCCAATTCGCCCTCTATATAACCTACGGAGCTAGATAAAAAGGTCAGGCCCGCATAAGGGCAGGCCTTTGTCAAGATTAATCTAAGGTTAAGGCCTGCCCTTTACCCAGGGCCTTGCGCTAATTTGACTAAAGACAATAGTCGATAGACAATAGTCGCATTATGGACCCACAAACCCGGATTGAAGTACTTCCTGGTGTAGGCGACTTTTACGCAAAAAGGCTTGCCAAACTAGATATCAAAACAATAGTCGACCTTATCTACCATTTTCCATTCCGTTACGACGATTTCTCCCAAATCGAAAGCATTGCCCGCGCAAACACAAACGAAAAAATTACAATCCAAGGCACAATCTGGCAGATTAAAAACATAAGAACGCCCAGAGGCAAATTTCTAACAACCGCAACTGTGGCAGACGAATCGGGAACTATAGAGATAATTTGGTTTAATCAGCCTTATCTGACCAAAACTCTAAAAGCTGGAACACCCGTTTCTCTTTCGGGAAAACTAGACCCTAAATCGCCTCGCCCAAAATTGGTCTCACCTTCCTACGAAGTCTTAAGAAACCAGTCACCTGTCACGAGTCATCAGTCACCAAATACTCTTCACACCGGCAGACTTGTCCCGATTTATCCGGAAACCGAAGGCGTAACGTCCAAATGGCTACGGGCAAAAATAGGTGCAATCCTGCCTTTTTATGTCAAAACTTTAGACGATTTTCTACCCAAGGAGATTGCCTCAAGGCAAAATTTAGAAGATTTAGAAAGCTCTCTTACAAAAATTCATTTCCCAAAAACCTACGATGATGTCGAAGAAGCTAGAAAACGCCTTGGCTTTGACGAGCTTTTCTTAACACAACTTGCATCGGCAATTAGAAAACGCGAGTGGCTTTCCCAAAAAATAGCTCCACAAATTAAAATTTCCCAGTCTGATCTTCAAAATTTTCAAAATAATTTGCCCTTCACCTTAACAGATGCCCAAAAAAAAGCTATAGAAGATATTGTCTCGGATTTGGAAAGAAAAACCCCTGCCAACCGGCTTTTGGAAGGCGACGTCGGCTCCGGCAAAACTGTAGTTGCGGCAGCAGCTGCCTTGGCAGCATACAAAAACAATTTTGAAACAATTCTCGCAGCACCAACAGAAATACTAGCGTTTCAGCACCAAAAAACACTCTCGGAAATCTTTGCGCCATACGGAATCCAAATCGGGATCTGGACAGGCAGCAAAAAACAAAAAGGTGATATAACCTGCGGAACCCACGCTCTTCTTTCAACCTTCAAAAGCCAAAAACAAATCGGACTGGTGATTGTAGACGAACAACACCGCTTTGGCGTGGCCCAAAGGGCCAAACTTTTTATGGATCAGAACTTAAAACTTTCTCCACACGTTTTAACCATGACTGCTACACCCATTCCCAGGACCCTCGCCTTAACTCTTTATGGGGACCTCGATCTTTCCGTTTTGGACGAAATGCCTAAAGGCCGGCAAAAAATTGCCACATTTGTTGTCCCTAACTTCAAACGGCAAGGTGCTTACGGTTTTATTGAAAAACAGGTTCAAGAGGGCAGGCAAGCGTTTATCTTAACACCCTTTGTTGAACCTTCCGAAACCTTAACCAGCGTAAAGGCTGCAAAGGTTGAATTTGAAAACTTAAAAGGTAAATTTTCAAAAAAAGTAAAACTGGGACTTTTGCATGGCCGTCTTAAATCCAAAGAAAAAGAAGAGATAATTACCAAATTTAAAAACAATAAAATAAACGTCTTGGTAACAACTCCTGTAGTTGAAGTCGGAATAGATGTACCAAACGCAACCGTAATGCTCATTGAATCAGCAGAACGTTTCGGGTTAGCCCAACTCCATCAGCTCCGTGGGCGTGTCGGCAGGGGAGAGCATAAATCGTATTGCTTCTTATTTTCTGATTCTAGATCCGAAAATTCTATCAAACGCCTAAAAAGCATGGAGAAAGTTCATATCGGCTTTGAGCTTGCCGAAATTGACCTTAAAATGCGCGGCCCCGGTGAAATCTTCGGTCTAAAACAATCCGGCTTTTTCAATTTTAAAATTGCCGACATCACCGACCAAAAATCTGTCGCCGCAGCCCAAAACGAAGCCAAAAAACTTCTCGACTCAGATCCCAGACTCAAAAACCACCTTCACCTCAAACAAAAACTCGAATCCGTCTCAAGCGAATACTCCCAGCCAAACTAAGACATGTTGACTAAAAATTCTCATTTGATATAATCCCCAAAAGGCTAATTTAGCCACTAGTAACTGGCTGGTGGCAACTAGTAAACTAAAACTATGACACCGTTACCAAAAAAGAGGCATGCTAAAGCAAGGTCTAAAGTCAGAAGAGCTTCAATAAAGCTCTCTATTCCAAACCTTGTTAAGTGCCCTAATTGTCAAAGCCTTAAATATCCGCACCAAGCATGCAAAAAGTGTGGATATTACAAGGAAAGCCCAAAAAGCAAGGTAGAAGAGATCAAAAAGGCTTAGGGCAAAAATGAAACGTAAAGACGATCCTAGGCATACACAAAGGGTCGAGGCCATGAAAGCGCTTTTTGAAACAAGCTTCAGGGCCCAAAACCCAATTGCCAAAGATTCAGTTGCATCTGAAGTATTTAAAAGCAAGCGGAAAATCGACGCCTTAATAAAAAAGAATGCACCCGCTTGGCCTATATCGCAGATTGCACCAATAGATCTGGCACTTTTGAGATTAGCAATTTGGGAGCTAATACTTAAAAAAAAGCCTGAACCTTACAAGGTAATTGTAGACGAAGCAGTTGAGATAGCTAAAGAATACGGGTCTGAATCATCGCCTGCATTTATAAACGGCGTTTTGGGATCGATAATTTCGAAGAAATTACATGACTAAATCAGGCAGTTGACGATTTACTATTAACTAATTAGGATAACTGTAATGACAGACACAGAAATTTTAGAAGATATCAAAAAAATAATCTCAAAAGACTTCGGCGTTCCCGCGGAAGATATCGAAGAGGACTCCAATCTGGATGAAGACCTAAACATTACAGATTTGGAAATAGAAGATCTGGCGGAAAAACTTAGTCTAAAATACGACATCCAAATCCCTCAGGAAAAAATATCTTCATTTGTTAAGGTTTCGGATATAGTCAACTATCTTTATGAAAACGTCGACACCACGCTCTAAAATTTCGCCACAACAATTAAATACTGGATCGGATTTTTCAAGTCTTGAGCAAAAAATTGGGATTAAATTTTCCGATAAAAACCTACTTAAAAACGCTTTTATTCACAGGTCTTACTTAAACGAGCACAAAAATTACAGGGGACAATCAAATGAACGGCTGGAATTTCTAGGGGATTCAGTGCTATCCATTATTGTTTCATCGCATCTTTTTAAAAATCTTCCCCAAAGTCCCGAAGGTAAACTCACTCAGTTAAGAGCTGCTTTAGTGCGTACCGAAACCTTGGCAAAACTCGCGCAAAAACTTTCACTTGGGCAATATCTCTATCTTTCAAAAGGTGAGGAAGACTCGGGCGGCAGAAACAACAACTCAATTCTGGCAAACACTTTTGAAGCCCTAACAGGAGCAATTTACCTGGATCAGGGCATGGAGTCAGCAAGAGATTTTCTTGCTGAAAACGTTCTTTCTAACTGGAAACAGTTGGCAGAAACTGCAGTTTCCGACAATAAATCAAAGCTTCAAGAGGTTTTGCAAAAACTCTACCACCAGTCGCCAAGTTATAAGATAATAAACACATGGGGCCCAGATCACGATCGCAGATTTGAAATGGGCGTCTACCTAGGCCAAGAATGCTTTGGAAAAGGAGAGGGTAAAAATAAACAAGAGGCAGCCCAAAACGCTGCCAAAAACGCCCTTTCAGAGTTGGATTTGAATAAACTCCAAAAAACACTTGAACTTTGAAGTGAAAATTTGAGATAATACCAAAATCGTCGATAGTCAAAATTCTATAGACGACAATAAAAATATGAGCGTCAAATTAAGACTCGCCATAACGGGAAAAGCACACCAAAGATCGTACCGAATAGTCGCGCAAGACACAAAAAGTAAGCGCGATGGGGCATTTTTGGAAATTCTTGGATCTCTTGATTCTAAAAAAACCGTACAAAATGTAAAAAAAGAGAGAGTCGATTTTTGGATTTCGAAAGGCGCCAAACCCACACAAACAGTCGCCAAAATCCTCAAAATTTAAAATGGAAGACCTCTTAAAATTTACACTCGAGCCCTTAGTTTCCGATCTTAAAAAGGTTAAAATCGAAAAAGCCCAGGAAGGCAAAGATGTCCGCTTTACGGTTTATGTGCCCAAAGAAGATATCGCTAAAGTTATAGGAAAAGGCGGCAAAATGATAAAGTCCATTAAAAATTTGCTAAAAATAAGAGCCATAAAAGAAGACCTTTTCGTCGCAATCGACGTTCAGGAAGCGTGAACATTGCATTAATTACTCTTTTCCCTGAAGTATTTACTCCCATCACTAAAGCAAGCATCCTCAAAAGAGCCCAAAACAAAAGCCTTGTTAAATTTAAGTTTGTAAATCCCAGAGATTTTGCTAAAGACAAAAGGAAAACTGTTGACGATAAACCATACGGCGGAGGAGCAGGTATGGTTATGAAAGTAGATGTACTGCATAAAGCAATCTCTTCGCTTAAACCAAAGCCTTATTTAGTTCTACTTTCGGCATCTGGTGCAAAATTCACCCAAAAAAAGGCAAGGGCTTTCTCTACGAAGGAAAATCTGGCCTTAATTTGCGGCCATTATGAAGGCGTTGATGCTAGAGTCGAGAATTATGTCGATGAAGTTGTCTCAATAGGCGATTATGTCCTAACAGGTGGAGAAATACCGGCAATGGTCATTTTGGATTCAATAGTCCGCCTTATTCCAGGCGTAATAAATTCAAAATCACCACAAGACGAATCCTTCGAAAAAAATCTGCTTGAATATCCTCAATATACAAGGCCTGAAGTTTATCAAAAAAAATCTGTACCTAATATTCTTTTAACCGGAAATCACCAGCAAATTGCTGAATGGCGCAAAGATCAATCAGAAAAACGTACAAAAAAGTACAGACCTGACCTCGCCAAATCTAGTTAAAATGGCGCAAATAGATCTGATCTGCCCATTGGAACTTGGGGAACCGCAGAACTACTTGCTTGCTCGGTAGGTACTGTCACAACAGCATTAAGTCTTCCGACTTCGGCACTTGAAAGTTTATCGACAGGTTTATCAAGCGTTCCAAGATTAGTTGGCAGCGGTCTCCAGAAAGCATTTATTGTTATGGCAGCCCTCACAACTCCACCGCCTCCTTCCTTACCGCTTGAGGAAGTAAGCGATAAATCATCGATAGAAATAACCCTTGAGCCGTTATAAAGATAACTTAAAAAATCCAAAAACGATCTATAACCGCCAGTCAGGGCAACCTTCACAACTACAGCCGGAGACAAGCCTGATACTGAAGAAGCATTTTTGTCCGGCGGAGGAGCGGGAGCTCCGGAGCCTTGTCCTCCACCTGAGCTTAAACTCTTTGGGTCTACATCAACTTTTTCCACAAGTACACCAGATGTGGCAGAAGCCACCTCGATTTCCCTAAGTAGTGGAAAAATGCCGTTTTTAGATGGTAATAATTGCTCAGATTGCGCAAGTTGCTTTTCCAGCGTGGGCTTGTCCTGCGAAAGCGTAGTCAAAGTTTGAGCTTTTTCATTAAGCTGTGAAGCCTGAACCTCAAGTTGTTGGTTTGATGTTCTCATAGAAAGCACCTCCCCAAATTTAGGCCAAATCACAAAATAAGCAACCAAAATGGAAATTACCAGGCTTCCAACCGGCATAGCAAAAGGTATGTACTTAGAAACGCCTAGACTAATACCCGCCTTGGGAACTGAAATTGCAGGTAAATTCATGAATTGTCTCCTCCCGGCGGTTTGGCAGCAGAACTTCCATTAAGTTGGCTAGATATACTAAAGGTATAGACACCGTCTTGGTCTGAGCTTAAAGAATCTATATTTACATTTGAAATTATTTTGGAGCCTGAGTCAGAAGCAAGAGACGATATAAATCCGGCAATGTCAGCGGATGTTTTTGCTTTTCCAGAAAACGTTGCCTTGGCTCCTGTAAATTTTATATCCGTGAAATAAACATTCTGGGGAACCAATTGAGCAAACTGAGAAAAAACGTTAACCTGGTCAGATCTGCCACTCAGTACCTTTTCAGCAACAGATGCTTTGTCCTTTGTCACAACCACCAGTGCCTCGGTATCTTTAAGCGAATTTATCTCGGCAGTACTTGATTCAATTTCGTTCTCTATCTTTGCTCTACCTGAAGCATACCTTGTAAACATCACAAGCGTTACCACCCCGAAGGCAGCAACCAAAACCAAAACAAGAGCCGAAAACAATGTGAGCTTCTTGCGAATACCCTCAGCCGCTTCCGATCCCTTATCTTCAACCGGCAATAAATTTATATCAGGCATCTTAATTTAGCGTAACAAAAGCTACATTTCAAAACAACCTAAACTCTTTGTGCGAGCCCAGTTGCAACTGAATAAAAACTACCCTGACCCGGAATTTTCAAAATCACACCTTCCTTTTCAAAGTTCAGCCAAGGGTCTCCCAATGAAACCTCCAAACTTGTCCTGGTGGTTAAATACTCCGACAATCCTGGCAAATAAGCTCCACCTCCACAAACTATGATTCTTGAAAAAACCGTTCCCTGCAAATGATTTCTGGAATACTCAAGAGCCTTGAGGATCTCCAAAACTACTACTTCCAAAAGAGGCTTAAGTACGTTTGCCACTTTTCCCCCAAGCTGATCGGGCAACACTCCGTAAGTATGTTTATATTGCTCTGCTTGTACTTGGCCCATGTTAAATTCTGCCATCACAGCACGAGTCAAAGCATACCCACCGGTTGAAACTGATCTTGTAAAAAGCACGTTTCCTCCCTTAACCAAAACAAGCTCGCACGATGCAGCACCCAAAGAAACAATAACTGCCGGCAAATCGGAGGGCGTAGTCAATGCTCTAGCAAGAGAGCTGGATTCGGTTTCCATTGCTGAAAGATTCAAATCGGAATCGCGAACCAGTTTTACGTATTTTTCCACGATTCGCTTTGGGGCAGCAACCAAAAGCACATCCATCATCCCGCTTTTGCCTAAAGCCGGCTTGGATACAACCTGATACTGCAAATTAACATCTTTCAAGGGAAGTGGAATATACTGATCAGCCTCCCAATTGATAGCAGAAGAAAGCTCTTTGTCGGTAAGGTTAGGCATCTGAATCAGCCTTGTCACCACTTGCGACTCAACAATTGAAACATTACATTTATTGCCTTTTACACCAGAAGAGCGAACAACTGCCTTTATCGCCTCGGATACTTTTTTCATTTCCATTGGAGCATCTGTCTGAATCCCACCAGCAGGTGTCGGAGCATTTGCTGCCGCCGACAAAATTTTCTTTTTCCCAGAAACCTTAACTTCTACTACTTTAATAAATGACCTTCCTATATCTAGGCCAAATACATCGTTTGCCATAATAAACCTCTATTGCGCCGAAGGGCTGCCCTGCGGCATTGTTTGGGCTGAAGAACTGGCAGGTTTGGGAATTGGAGTAGATACGACGACAGGAGCTGATGAAGGTTGAGAGTTGACTATATTTTCAATTGAACCGGTATCAAGGTTGCGGTTATTGTTTGATTGAGATGGTGAGGTGTTTACTTTCGGGCTCAAAAACAAAAGAAGCAGCGCTGGAATTATAATCGCCCCAAGACCAACTAAAGAAAGTAGAATTTTGGCAGTTTTGCTCATAACTTTATTTAAGGATGTCTCCCTCGGAAAACATTGTGTAGTCAAAAATAGCCGGCATCATTGGAAGTGCAGTTCTTTTTACCTGAACTGCACGAGTTACACCCGCATTACTGGAAGCTGACGAGGAGATATCATAAGTTTGCACGGGCAAATCAAACCCCACACCGAAAACTTTCACTGTCGTACTGGCCCAAAACGGTTTAATACGCAAAGCAAGTGGGGTACTTGAAGTAACTGCAACCCGTATACATTGCGTATACCCGTCAGAAGGTGGGCTGGGACAAGAAGACGTTCCAAATGTATTAATGCCTAATGTTTCGTTTGGTCGGGTAGAGGGATTTGGTACATACCACCTCATCATGCCGTATGAAGAAGACCCGTACAATTGTCCTATCTCCAAAGAAGCTGGCCCTCCGTTGCTATTTTCTGCTGAGCCTTTAGCCCAGTGAACTTCAACTTGAGAAGCTGGTGGATTTACCAGGCCGGTTAGATCAATTTGTCCGACTTCACCCAGTTCCACCTTGCTTTCGTAAACCTTTGAACCTTTTACATTAACGCTGGCAGTAATATCAGAAGAAACTGGTACGCTACACGTTGCCGTACTGCCTACAACTGAGCATCCCGATGTACTGGTGCCTAATTTAATATCGCTAGAAATTTTCGTAAGCTTAGATAAAACATCCTCAACCCCACCTTCAGCAGCCCCAAATGCCCTTTGCGATTCTTTGGTCTGTGTAGATGTTCTCAAATTGACTATATTTCTGGAAGCAACAGAAAGACCAACAGCCAAAGCAACAACCACAATAAGAAGTACCAATATCAAAATTTGGCCTGATTTCATCTTCCTCATTCTATTGTCAGGCGTCACCACTCACTTGTCAAATACCCACCTTGGCTCACACCTTAGTCCTTCGTCGTTATTCGTTAAGACCTCATATCTAATACGTCCTCAGCGATATCGTGGTATTAAAATTGGCAGATGCCATAAAATCAGCTCTAGTGGGAGCATCAAGCCCTTGAGAAGCAGTAAACTGGACAGAAACAACAGCTGGGATATTGGAGCCTTGTGATGCTGATTTTGAAGTCACACCAAACGAGCAGTTAGTAATTTCCACCCCTTTGACTCGATCGTCATTGCTCACAGAAATAAAGTTAGAGTCAGAAGGTGAGCCGGAAGCCATAGACACCGACCCAATACGATCATTTTGAGTAGCGGTTGAACTTAAGCACTTTATGTAAAGTGGATCGTCATTTGGCCTGGTTAAAACAATAGTTGTGTAATTCGGGCCAGCACCAATCCCGGCTACATTAGTTGCACCACGTATTTGCTTATCCAAAGAATCCAAAACGGCCTGGCCGTTTTGCTTAACCTCTTGTGTAATATTTGTTTGATTTGCACCTCTTAATGTGGAATTCAAAAAGAGCATTATCGATCCAAGCAAAAATCCCAAAACCCCCAAAACAACCACAAATTCAATTAAAGTGAAGCCGTATGGGCGAACTTTAATATCAGATCGCAACTGCGAAGCTGATCTAAGCGTAAAACCCTCAAAAGTTTTGATTTTTGACCTTTGAATTTTGAGTTTATGGTAGGGCATTATCTAAACTATAGCACGAAAAACTTACGGCCCCTGCCACAAAGAAAGGATCGTATGACTGGTAACAGTTTGGGTACCACCAGAATCAATCCACTGCACAGTTGCCGTTATAAGCTTTGTGTTTAAATCAGTACCGTCAGCAATTGCAAGCTGTCTTGTGAAATTCATACCACCCTCAACTAGTGTTTGAGGGCAACTTCCGCCATCTGTTAAAGTCCAAGAACTGGGATCTGAACTTGGCATATTTATAATGTAGCATGAGTTATTTGAAAGGGCACCATAGCCTTGTCTATCCCTAAAAACTCTAATTTCCTCAATATATTCCTCAGCAAGCTTAGTAGCCTGCGCGTTACTTCTGGCAGTACGCGCAGTTTTATTCGAAACTAAGCTTGCAGAAATAATGGCAACCGCTAAAATTGCCGCAATTCCAACGCTAACTATGACCTCAATTAAAGATTGACCATCAACCTGCTTCATTGAACTTCACCAGCAGATGTCATGACAACATTGCTCGTGCCTTCAGAAGAAGAGAGAGTTACAGTAAAATTATTCTGCGGCGTAGTCCCATACAAATTCAAAAGAGAATCATCACTAGTGTTTATAAATGGGGTCGCACTGTGAAAAGTAACACCATCCTTTAAATGTCTAAACAATTCATAAGCCGGTCCTGAAATAGACGTAGAACCATAAGCCATACCAGCCACGGTAACACCCGCCGGAAGGGTTACAGTTGACGTGCCAAATGTAAATAAAGGACCTCCGCTTGCAATGGGCAATGTCTCGCATAAACCTGTCATAGTAATCTGATTGCTTGCAATAGTCAAAGTAACATACCACCCCACAAGCCCACCGTTAGTTGCCGCACACTGCGATTTTCCAGACAAAGCATTATTTTGAGCCTGACGCACAGTGTTTTTTAAAACACTTGCCGCCTCCGTTAGCCTTTGCCGCTTCTCAAACGAAAGAAACGCTGCCGAAACGCTTGCTCCAAGTATTGCCATTAGAGAAATCACGATCAAAAGTTCCACAAAAGTAAAACCCGTTCTAAAATTTGGAATTTGCATTTTCGAAGAAAAAGTCTTCAATTTGGAATTTGGAATTTTCACAACAGTGCCCTCGTATACCAACTCAAAACAAGCTCGCCCCAAAAAAGTGCAATTAAAAATCCGGCAACTAGAAACGGCGCAAATGGCACGGTTTGTCCAAATTTTTTCCGCCTTATGGCAATTAAGATCAAGGAAAATAAAGCACCTAAAAAGAAAGCCAAAAACACCGCTACCAATACCCCTCGAATACCCAGTACTATGCCCATCAAAAATGCCAGAACAATATCCCCCTGACCCATACCTCGTCCACGAGTCGCAACAACTATTATCAAAAAGAAAAGTCCCGCACCAAAAGCAGCCATAATGTTTTCAATAAAAACCGCTGAAGATAAGAAAAAATAATTATAGAATAAGGAAACGATAGCAGCAGCAAACACAAAAGTCGTCGGAATAAGTGAGAATTTCCAATCAACCACTGCAACCACCACAACAGTCGAAACCAAAAATAGAATGTAGAAAGATGTGATTAGATCAAAATTCCCTGATTCAGCCAAATACCAAAAACTGACTGCAAAAAGAATAGCAGTTATTGTTTCGACGATAGGGTATTGCCAGGAAAGTGGCTTTTTGCAATAACGACATTTTGCCCGAAGAACCGCAAAGCTTAGAAGCGGAACTAAATCAAATGTGCCTAGCTGGGCCTTACAGTAATCACAATAAGACCTACCCATAATTGTTTCGCCTCTGGTAGTCCTGTCGATAACAACATTCAAAAAACTGCCGACCGCCGAGCCTAAAATGAAAAAGATAATAAGATAAAGAACCACTACCTTGATAGTAGCCTTATTAGACACATTCTGACAAGTTGAACCTATTTAAGCTAAAGTTTTTCTGCTAAACTTGCAAGTAGGTGATCTGGAAAATCTTAAAAAACTACTGGCCAGGGATAACAATCACAGTAGTAGTATTCGCTTTTCTATCAAACTTATTCTTTCCAAGATTATCTCTTTTGGTCACTCCAGATTACGGAAGAAGCGATTCATGGAGTCTATCTATAGCAGACAGTTATTACTATGCCCAAGAACTTAAAAATAATCACTTTCCAATTTGGAATCCTCACATTGGAAATGGTTTTCCTACATTTGCAGAAGGTCAGACGGGTGAACTTTACCCGTTAAATTTTGTATTGTTTAGAATCTTGCCATTCCCACTTGCATATAACCTTACCATTACATTTACATTAATTATCGCTGCAACAGGTGCTTATCTTTTTTGCCGCTCCCTAAAAATCTCAAGATATTCTGCAACATTTGCAGGTCTAATATTTTCTCTTGGAGGGTTTTTCGTTTTTCACCTACAGCATCACGCTCTAATAGAAACAGCATCACTTTTACCGTGGTTATTTTGGGCAACTAATGAATTTATTAATAGTAAAAAAATTAAATTTCTACTCTTCATAAGTATCTTTTCATCTCTTCAAATTCTCTCCGGATTTCCACAGCTAGCCTTTTATGCTGAAGTTTCAATAGCTTTATATGTTTCACTACATTCCATCTTCAATAAATCAGCTAAACTTAAACCCCTAATCTTAGTCGTTTGTGCAATCATACTTGGACTTTTCCTGGCATCGATTCAACTTCTTCCAAGCTACGAATTCTTGAAACTGTCCACAAGATCAGCCAATCCAGGTGAAATTCTTTCTCAATTTCCTTATTTACCAAAAAATTTGCTACAGTTTTTAAACCCGTTCATACTCGGCAGTCCAAAAGACGGAACATACCCACTATGGCAACCTGGAAAATGGGGTATATTTTGGGAAAGTTCGGCATATATAGGAGTTCTTCCGCTAATCCTGGGTCTAGGCACAATATTTGGAACTGTTTTTAAAAGCAAAAAAAATATTATTGTTTTTTGCATGTCTGGGATTTTTGCGCTCACCCTATTGCTTGCTTTGGGAAAAGAATCACCACTTTATGTTATCTTCACAATTCCACCATTTTCACTTTTTAGAGTCCCTTCAAGATTTTTACTCCCTGCCAGTTTCGCGCTTGTAACATTAAGCGCAATTTACCTTGATAAATTAAAAAAGTCCGTTGCCCTTCTTTTCATGACTCTATCTATTTTGGATATTTTTATATTCCTTAAAAACTATAATCCTACTCTAGAAGCCAGTGCACTTCTAAAAAAACCAAAAACGGCACAATACTTAAGTGAAAACTTAGCTTCAAATGTCTATACCGTCGGAACAGTTAGCAAATGGAACGAAAGCTTTGTTAAAAACGGGTGGGGGAGCATCAAAAAATTTTTCTTTTTCAAAAATTATCTCGACCAAAACTCAAACTTAATTTTTAATATTGACCAATTCTCTGCTTATGAAAGTATCCAAACCAGAAGACAGGCATTTTTGAAATCGCAAATTGCAAACAACATAAAATTTGTAAACCAAAAGTACTATTTCTCCGATAAAGCCATCAAGCTGCTTGCTGCCACAAATACTAACCATATAATAAGTCCTTATGAGATAAACTCCTCGCTTGTAGACAAAGTGTTTACTTACCAGGAAGAAAATGGCAAGGTGAATATCTACAAAATTAAAGACTCGTTAGATCCGATTTTTCTTAGCAAAGAAGCTACAAGCGTCGAAACAATTCCAGATATTACAAGCGCTATTTCAAATGCCAACTTTGATCCGCAAAAAGCTCCACTGGTGGAAAACCAAATAAGCCTGACCGGAAACGAACCTCGAACTTCACGACTTCAACTGATCAAACAATCCTCAACGGAAGTTACTACAAAAACTCAAACCTCCGGTCCTCAAATTCTCACTTACAACCAAACTATTTACCCGGGATGGGAAGCTTATCTAGACTCCCAAAAAGTGGCAATTATCCCATCAAATATAAACTCGATGGCAATAGAAATTCCAGAAGGTGATCATGTCATTACCTTTAGGTATTTCCCCAGAACCCTTGTTGTCGGTTTGCTAATCAGTTTTGCGTCAGTGCTGATAACTTTAATGACTTTTTTAAAATATAGAAATCTTAAAGTAAGCTAGTGCTGAATTAAAATCCAAAAGTGTTTAGAATCAAATTGTGACAATTTTAGGAATTTCAATACTGTTGATTTTCTTCGCGACAACGCCAAATTTAGGTTTTTTTACAATTCCGTCTATTTTAACAGTTACATCAGTAATTCTTATTTTAATTTTAAACACGTCAAGCCTCATAAAAATAAAGTCGTTTGACATAAAGAGTGAGAAGGTTCTCACAATTTACTTATTCTTCATCCTGCTGTTTTATTCCGCAATTTACTATGGTGGTCTTTATCAAAACAAGAATTCGATAGTTTTAGGTTATTTTGTGCTAACAGGTTTCATTCTCATAAATTTCATCCGGTATCATTTTTTTAAAAAAACTTTCTCTTTTATATTCATTTGCACTGTATACGTCCTAATGTCTCTTTGGACGATTTTCAACTCTCCACACCCCGTAGTTGATACTGTAGTAGTTTTAAAAGAAGCACCGCAGATGTTAATTAGGGGAAAAAATCCTTATTCCTCAACCTTCACACAAGTTTATCCTAACGTAAATCCCAACTATTACAATTATCTTCCTTTTAGTTTTTTCTACGAATTACCCTTTGTACTTTTATTTAAAGATCCCCGATCAGTGATCGTCTTTTCAAATTTGCTTTCTGCGATTTTAATCTACAAATTATTTAAAAAAACAGACAAGGAGCGTGTCATAAATGTTTTCGTTCTAACATTCTTATTCCTTCCCAGGACTTTCTATATGCTCGAACATGCATACCTGGATCCGGTAATCTTCTCCTTCTTCCTTCTCTTCATTTTTTTCTATGTGAACAAAAATAAAAACAAATTTGCATATTTATTTTTGGGATTGTTCCTTTCATTCAAGCAACCACCCATACTAACCATTCCGCTATTTTTAAAAGAGAACTTTTTTAGGAAAGACTTTTTTAAATTAAAAAATTTTTCGCTTTTCCTGCTACCCCTAATACTGCCATTAATTTATTTAGCAATAAACAGTAAGGCGTTTTTGGAAGATATCGTTTTTGGACTAAATCCAGCTAAGATTACCAGTCCTATTTCCTCAAGTCTAACATTGCCAACTCTTTTGAAATATCTCAGTATTAACGCAAATTTTGCTTATCTAATAGGGTTAATTCTATTTGCAGTAACTTTTATTTATCTGTTTTTTAAAAAAACTTCACCTTTAACAAAAATCGTTATAACATTTCTCGCCTTCAACTATTTTACCTATCATGCTTTTTTCAATAGCTATTTTCTGGTAATTCAATTTTTGCTGTTAGCAATTACAACCGAATATTTTGGGCAGGCAGATAAAGCACATTCGAAAAAGTCATTGCAACTTTTCCATCTGGGATCTTAACAAACGCTGTGCTTCATCATCATATTGTTTTGCTAAAGCTTCGTTAGACTCACACCGCCTGGCTTCATCTGCTAATTCGTTTAAAACTCTCACGTTTGTCTTGTTTAACCTATACGATTTTTCAAGATAATCTTTTGCCTCCTGGCATTCTCCTAATTCCAAATCAGATCGGCCAACCCCAAAAGAAGCTCTTGGATCATCTGGTTGTATCAAAAGTGCTATCGTGTAATACTTTTTAGCATCCCCATAATTATTAGCCACTAACATTTGGTCACCAACTTCATTGAAAGAAAAAGAATAAAATCGTTTTATACTTTGCTCTATAAAATTGCTATATCCCCAAGTCGGATAGTTTCCTTTCATTTCCATTGAGGCAAACGCTTTCTCGTTTAGCTCCCTTATGTACTCCTTGTCCTTAATCTCGCCTTCCGGAACAAGCTTTTTTAATAGACCGCTAACGACCCAACCGTATCCTTCTATCTTTGGAGAATATGAAACTGTGTAAATCGGCACTTTATTTATATTTGACCTTATGAGTTGCTCCATGTAAGCTGCGCTTTGAGCTTCGGTAGTATCAAAAAACCCCAAAGGGAAGGTAAGATCTGGATATTCTCTTGCAAGCTGCTGTCTGTAAAAAAAATGCCTCAAAATCCCGCCTAATACTATTTTTCTGTCTCTAAATCGATCGCTAGTATAGTAAATATACTCTGTATTGAAAGCAGTCGTATCGTCGAACAAAAAAATGAGAGAGCCCGGTTCAGACGAAACTAATACGTCGTGTCCGAGCCAATCACCTAATTGGAATCCAGACATATCGGCTTTGGGCCAATTTGTCCTAAACATATAAAGAGGTATCAAGAAAAATGACAATCCCAAAATCAAAAGACCCAACTCTTTTTTTAACTTAATCCTTTTGAAAATTTTTGGGCTCACTTGATAAAGAAACAGTAATCCAAAAGCAAAATCAATCGTCAGAAAAAAATAGCTCAGGAGAATAAATCGTTCCCAAATTCCAAAAAGAAAATCAGATGAAAGAGAAAAACTTGAGTAAAAAAGAAAAATTGGACCGGAAACAAATACTGCCAAGATCAAAAACCAGAAAAGTTTACGTTCTTTGAAAAAAGTATATACAGCACCCAAAATGATAAAAAATGATCCAATTAAACCGAAGTCGCTTTTTAAAAAAGCAAGATACGAGGCCACTTGAAGAAGTCTGGCTTTGTAATCCATCCCGACAAAGTCTTGCGATGCCGCAAAAGTACCATAGTCTGCCCTCGTTATCAAATGTAATAAGTTTCCAACATTCACGGCGTAATCCCAGTTAACCGGCGTATGCCTCAAAGCCAAAAGCGGAACAGCTAAATATGGAATTCCACCCAATAAAAACGTTAATCCCAAAACAGCGGCCTTTTTTGAAATTTGGGTGTAAGTTCTTTGCGTCTTATGTATCAAATATAAATATGCAGGAAGAACCAAAACCGATGTTTGGTGATGAAAAACAGCAAGCCCAAGAAAAAAAATGCTTAAAAAAAGCCACTTCTCAAGTCTTATTCGTATCTCCTTCTTGTAAGCAACTCCCGTGATCCATAAAGTCAAAAAATAGAAACTTGCAGAAATCAAAAGAAGATTAAGCTGAAATACTTCAGTCACATGTGCATAAAGCCAAAAAAGGGGAGTAAAAGCCAGCGCCAAAGAAGCTGTAAGGGCAATAAAGTAACTTTTGGTTAGATTCCGAAGCGAAAGAAAAAGAAACGCAAGCGTCCCTGCAGAAAAAAAGGCCATCATCAAACCGGTTCGGTATGCAATGCTTCCGGCAATTGGTAAGTGGGTAAACAAAAAACCAAGAAGGGAATTCAACGGATATCCAGGGGGATGGGCAACGCCTCCAAAATATGCGGCCAAAATAACATCTCCGCTATCACCACCATAAACGGACGAAGAGACACCTAGCAAATAAATGAAAAAGGCAGCGGCAAAAAGAAAAATGGCGAGAAAGAACTCAAGCTTAAGCCTAAAAATCACTTTTTTATTCTAAACTATCGCTAGTCCATAAAAAAGCACGGCAACCCATACGACGTCACCGTGCTTTTTAATAATTCTCAGAGCTTATGGTGTACAACTACCTGATGTAATCTCAGTTGCCTTACCGGATGTTGATTCCCAACACCACAGCCAATTTCCGACGCCTGAGTTAGGGTCTTCAAGTGTTGCATAAACAGCAGCTTCCGTCGTCGCAGCATTCAAAGTTATACAGTAGTCCTCAGCTGCACCACCAATTCCAGGTCCTGTAGGTATCTGTTTCAAATCACCTTTTGCAGTGAGAGTCTGCAATGCACCGGCCCCTGAACCACATCCACCACCACCTGGGTAAGATCCTTGCCCTGGTGTTGTGTAGTAAGCCTGAAGAGCAGTTGCGATTTGTCCAACATCACTCTTTCGGGTCGCGTCTTTAGCCTGTTTTGTTCTCTTTCCGGGATTTGCGGCAACCAAAACTGCTGCAGCCAAAATACCAAGGATTGCAATAACGATAAGAAGCTCGATTAATGTAAAACCACGAAGAAATTTCTTTTGGGCAGTAAAAATCACTAAATTATCTCACCTCCCTCTGGAATAAAAAATATTCCTCTCCAATTAAAGTATGATTCAATTTAGCTTTCTTTGTCAAGCAAAAAGAAGTGATTAAAATTGGCTTGTCAGATTTAGGCCCGCAACGTAGTGAGGACAGCAATTTAACTTCCTTATTATTTAGATTATTTAGAATTGTGAAGTTAAATTATAGATTGGAAGTATTATCGAAAGGACCAATATTCCAACTCCTAAACCCAAAATAACCAAAATTATCGGCTCAAGTGCTGTGGTTAAATTACGGATCGAATTTTCGCTTTCACCCTCAAAGTAAAGCGACAGCCTTCCCAAAACTTCATCCATTTTGCCAGTTTCTTCCCCAACTCTTATCATTTGCGAAATAATTGGCGGAAAAGCAGGGTCGGCAGCCAATGGCTGAAATAAAGGTGAACCACGCTCTACTCTGGCAATAGCTTTATCTATACCTTCCTGGTACGATGGCGACGAGAGTATATCCCGAACAACCCTCAGCGCCGAAATAATTGGGATTCCGGTCCCGATAAGAAGTCCTAAGGTTCTTGTAAATTCAGCTAGGATCAAAGTCTTTCGAATCTTTCCCCAGATTGGCAAGCTTAAAACAATCCTCGACATTATTTTAGCTCCAGTTGGCGTTCTGGAAAAAACTTTAAGGCCATAAATGGCACATGCAATAACAATAATAAGAAGCCACCAAAAAGATCGCAAAAAATTAGACATTGCAATAAGAATTCGGGTAGGCAGTGGCAATTGGGTTCCTATTTGGCTATAAAGGCCGGTCAGCTTTGGAATAACAAAAATCATCATTAAAACCATCACAACTATCATGACGGTTACAACAATGGAAGGATAAATAAACGCACCTCTTGTTTTAGATTTAAACTCGCGCTCTTTTTCTAGTGATTGCGCCAGCTTTGAAAGGACTTTATCTAAAACTCCTCCGGTTTCACCGGCCTCGATCAACTTTACGTATACAATTCCAAAAACCCTGTCGTGCTTTCCTAGTGCTTGGGAAAGCGAAAGGCCTCCCTCAACATCCGAAACAACTTCTCCTAAAATTCTTGCAAAGGTTCCGCTTTTTGTCTGCTTTTGCAAAATGATCAAAGCATCGGTTAGGGGCAATCCCGCAGAAACCATTGTCGAAAGCTGTCTTGTAAAATTGACAACCTCCGATGAGGAAACACCTTTTCCAATATTTAAAATGGAAATGTTTATAACCTGCTTTTTTTCTCTACTTCGAACCTCAATTGGAATCAACTTTTCCTGTTGCAGGATTTTAACCAAGGCATTTTCATCAACCGCCTCCACCTCACCTGTAAACTTTTTACCAGTTGAATCTTTTGCAACAAATTTAAAAAGAGGCATAGCTATTGCTGGGAAACTTCGCCCTTATCAACAAGTCTTTCAAGCTCCTCTGGCCTTATACTGTAAGCCCTGGCTGTTTCAAGTGATAATCTACCGGCTTTAACGAGATAGGCAAGGGAAGCATCCATTAAAATCATCCCCGAAGCGCCAGACGTTTGGATGATATTATCAATTTGGTGGGTTTTGCCATCTCGGATTGCGGTTTGGACAGCCGGGGAAGAAAGCAAAATCTCGGCAACCGGAAGCCTGCCTCCGCCAATTGCAGGAACAAGACGCATCGAAACAATCCCCGCCATCGTTGCTGCCAACTGCAACCTAACCTGTGCTTGTTGGGTTTCCGGAAATACATCAATTATTCGGTCAATTGACTGTGATGCTGAATTCGTATGCAAAGTCGCAAAAACCAAATGTCCTGTTTCGGCAACTGTAATAGCAGATGCAATCGTTTCAAAATCACGCATTTCACCAACTAAAACTACGTCTGGATCCTCACGAAGTGCAGATCTTAAGGCAATTTCCCAGGAATGTGTATCCAAATGCATTTCCCGCTGGGAAACCAAGGCTTTACCTTTTGGATAAACGTATTCAATCGGATCCTCAATTGTCAAAACATGAACAGGCCGTGTCTGGTTAATCTCGTTGATAATAGATGCAATTGTCGTCGATTTTCCGTGACCCGTGGGGCCAGTCACCAAAATAAATCCTTGCCTGAGTTTTGCAAAGCTATGGCAAATTCGCGGCAAATTCAATTCTTCTATTGTCTTGATATAGGAAGGGATAAGTCTTAAAGCTGCCGAGAGATAACCTTTTTGGTAATACGCGTTGACCCTGAACCTTGCAACTTCGCCAAGCGCAAACGAAAAATCGATTTCCTTGTTGACAGAAAGCATCTCCTTTTGTTCAGGAGAAAGTAACTCATACACCAAATTTTCAGTATCATCCGACGTCAAAAGGGCAGATGCAATCGGGAGAAGCTGCCCGTCAATTCTAATAACTGGGGGCGAACCAACCACCAGATGTAAATCCGACGCTTCCTTTTTAACAACTATTTCCAAATACTCTTGTATCGACATTAAGTTTTGACTTTTGCGTTTTGCGTTTCCGAAGGAAAAGTTTTCCTTTTGATTTCTTTTCTCATTCTTCTGCCACTCTCAAAACTTCCTCAATTGTCGTTATTCCCTCGACAACTTTCAAAAATCCGTCTTGTTTCATAGTTATCATACCGTCTAAAATTGCCTGGTTTTCAATAGCCTGAGAAGTTTCATGGCCAATAATCATCCTTGATATTTTCTCAGTCACAACTAGAGCCTCAAAAATTCCAATTCGCCCTAAATAGCCTGTGTTGTTACATTCAGGGCAGCCTCTACCGCTAAATAGAGTGACCTTTTTTTTGAAATCATATAGATTTCCCAAGACAGTTTGCAGCCGGTCCAAAGCTTCCTTGGTAACCGGTTTTGGGACTTTGCAAGAAGGGCACGCTCTTCTAACAACACGCTGGCCCATAACAGCCGTCACCGTCGAAGCAATAAGATAAGGCTCTGCGTGCATATCCAAAAGCCTGGGCAGCGCCCCAGCGGCGTTATTGGTGTGCAGGGTCGAAAAGACCAAGTGACCAGTCAAGGAAGCCTGTACGGCAAGCTCAGTTGTTTCTGCATCACGAATCTCTCCAACCATCAAAATATTAGGATCTTGCCTTAAAATCGACCTCAAACCAGATGCAAAAGTTAAACCTGCTTGTGGATTTATCTGGACCTGGTTAACACCTGGGATTTGATACTCAATTGGATCTTCAAGGGTAATAATATTGACCCTTGTTGAATTAAGCTTTGAAAGTATTGAGTAAAGTGTAGTTGTCTTACCGGAACCGGTAGGCCCTGTAATTAGAATAATTCCATGAGGTCTTAAAATCGTCTCTTCTATATTGGCAAGTGCTTTGCCCCGAAGACCCAATTCCGGAAGAGAAGGCACGCCACCGGTTTTTTTAAGAAGCCTCATAACGACCTTTTCACCAAATGCAGTGGGGAGCGTAGAAATACGCAAATCCAATTCCTCCCGCCCAATTTTAAAATTGAAGCGGGCGTCTTGAGGAATACGCTTTTCATCAATTTTCATATTGCCCAAAATTTTGATTCTGGAAACAATTGCTTCGTGAATTCGCTTTGGCAAAATTAGCTTTTCGTGCAGGATTCCATCAATTCTGTACCTCACTCGAGTCTCGTTCTCCAAAGGTTCTATGTGAATATCGGAAGCCCTAACTTTAATACCGTACTCAAGTAGGGTCGAAACAATCCTTGCAACGGGCGCCTCCCCTAAAACTGCCGTTGCTTCAGGCTGCTCTATGTAAGTTTTAGAGGCCCCTGTTGTAGTTTCCTTAAGCGCTTCTGTGACCTCTGTCGAAAGACCTCTGGTGTATTGTTCGGAAATCGCCTTAATAATAGAGGGGCCGGTAGAAATATACGGCTTTACCGAAAGGCCGGACTTTTTCTCCAAAAACTCTAAAGTCTGCAAATCCAAGGGGTCAACCATGGCAACCGAAAGAGTTTCCTTATCTTTTGCAATCGGAATAACCGTAAAACGCTTTGCTACATCTTCAGGGATATATCCTAAAACTTCAGGAGAAATAGGCTGTTCAGAAGGCTCAAAAAACTCAACTCCAATAGCCTCCGCCTTTGCCTTAACCAGCTCTTCATCGCTCACCCAGGCCATCTGAGAAAGAACCTGCTCTGGCGTTTCTTGTCGCCTTTTTGCTTCGTTTTTTACAAATGAAAGCTGCTCAGAGGTGATAAGCCCACGCTTTGCCAAAACATCCTCAATAGAAAATCCAAAGCCGGAGCCTGGATAACTCGTACCAGTTTGGGCAGTAGTTGGCATTGCAAAGAAAGTACACAAAACCACCGGTCAAAAACCGGCAGATGGTACTAAATAGATCATAGCAATTCCAAGCTTAAATTGGAATTAGCTGGCCAAGTCAGGTAAAATCCAAGCTGCAATGTACCCACAAAGTAAATTTCAATGCTACCTTATTATAGGAGAGCCCACAGATACTAAAACGGAATCTCAAAAGATCGCAAAAACACTTGGCGTTGACCTTAATAAAACATCACCCGATATTTTCGAAATAGTGCCAGCAAAACAAAGCATCTCGATAGATGAGGTCAGAAACCTCAAAAAACATATATTTCAAAAACCTGTTAAGCTTCCTGTAAAAATGATTATTTTTCGCGAAGCACACAAATTGACCCTCGAAGCCCAAAACGCGCTTTTAAAAATCCTCGAAGAACCGCCTGGAAAAGCCATAATAATTCTTGAATCAGAAAACAAGCAAAATTTGCTCCCAACAATAAGATCAAGGGTCGTTATTCGCGAATTGAAAAAAGGAGGGGCCGAAAATTCAGATCTTTACCTTAACCACAGCCTCGATAATTTGCTCGAACGGCTGCCGCTTATCGAAAACCACCAGAAATGGCTAGACATTCAAATAGAAATCGCCCACAGCCAAATAATAAAAAATGCAAAAAGCTCAAAAAATACTCCAAAAGAAATCACAAATGCCATCGAGGCCTGCATAGCTACCAAAAAAATGATCTCGGCCAATGTCAACCCGACTTTTGCCATTGCAAATCTTTATCTTCAGACCGTGAAATCGGACTAAAAACTTAGCCTCAAAATAGCTTGCATAACAAACAAAGCTTCTGTTAAAATTGATTGATGGTCGAGAGATATTTCACGCTCGGGATAATCTTCTACTAATGGCAGACAGTTCATACACAGCAAAAGACATTCAGGTCCTTGAGGGCTTAGAGCCCGTTAGAAAACGGCCCGGAATGTATATCGGCTCAACCGATATTAATGGTCTTCACGAACTCGTTAAGGAAATCATAGATAACTCAGTAGACGAAGCCCTAGCTGGTTTTGCAAAAAACGTTTGGATCGTTATTGGCAAAGACGAAAAGGTAACTGTTGCAGACGATGGCCGCGGCATTCCCGTCGAAATCCACCCTAAAGCCAAAAAGTCGACGCTCGAAGTTACAATGACAATTCTTCACGCCGGCGGCAAATTCGGCGAAGGCGCCTATAAAATCTCCGGCGGTCTGCACGGCGTGGGTGCATCTGTTGTCAACGCTCTTTCCGATTGGATGAGAGTAGAGGTTAGGCGCGACAACAAAACATATGCACAAGAATATAAGCGAGGAAAGCCTCAAACTAAAGTTGAACCAACTCCAAAAACGCAAGCTCCGGACTTTTTAACTCTTCCGCCAACCGGAACAACAACCATGTTCATACCGGACAAATCAATCTTCCCAACGATAACAACAGACTACAAAGTAATCGCCAAAAAGATAAAGGAAAGGGCATACCTTGTAGCCGGTTTATTCTTCCATCTTTATGACGAGCGCACCGACTCCCAAGTCCATTACTATTTCGACGGTGGCCTAAAATCCCTTGTCCACCATCTTAACAAAGGTAAACAAGCCATAAATGACATCCCATTTTCAGTAACCAAAACCTCTCAAGACATTTTTGTAGAAGCTGCTTTTCAATACAGTGATTCCTATACAGAAACAATAGAATCTTTTGCCAACGTCATCGCCACATCAGAAGGCGGAACTCACCTAACCGGCTTTAGGATGGCCTTAACCCGTGCCATAAACGATTACGCCAGAAAAAACAGTTACCTCAAAGAAAAAGATGACAACCTAACTGGTGAAGACATGCGCGAAGGCTTAACCGCAGTTGTTGCCATCAAAATGAATTCCGAAAACTTACAATTCGAGGGTCAAACCAAAAGCAAACTAGGAAACGCCGAGGTCCAACCCATTGTCATGCAAGTCGTTAAAGAAGGGATTGATACATACCTCGAGGAAAACCCCCAACAAGCCAGAAAAGTCATGGAAAAAGTTATTCTGGCAGCCAAAGCAAGATTGGCAGCAAGGGCAGCAAAAGAAGCGGTGCTTCGAAAAGGCGCCTTAGAAGGCATGACGTTGCCTGGAAAGTTAACTGATTGCCAGGAAAAAGATCCGGCTCAATCCGAACTTTATTTAGTAGAAGGTGACTCCGCCGGTGGAAGCGCCAAGCAGGGGAGAGACCGCAAATTCCAGGCAATTCTCCCGCTTCGGGGAAAAATTCTCAACACAGAACGCGCACGACTCGACAAAATCCTCGAATTTGAAGAAATAAAAACCTTAATTATTGCTCTTGGAACAGGAATAGGGGACACGGTAAATATCGACAAGGCCAGATATCACAGGGTAGTAATAATGACCGATGCCGATGTCGACGGAGAACACATCATGACACTACTTTTAACCTTCTTTTTCCGCTACCTGCCGGGCATCATCGAAAAAGGCTACCTATATATAGCTATGCCACCGCTTTATAAAATTTCAATCGGCAAAGAATCCCATTACGTCTACAACGACGAAGAAAAAGATGCCATCGTCAAACAAAAGGCAGACGGTAAAAACGTCGGTATTCAAAGATACAAAGGTCTGGGAGAAATGAACCCCGAACAACTTTGGGAAACTACCATGAACCCTGAAACGCGCATCATGAAAAAGGTTACGGTAGAAGACGCAGCCGAGGCAGACCATGTTTTTACCATGCTGATGGGCAACGAGGTCCCACCCCGAAAACGCTTTATCCAGACACACGCCAAAAACGCAACACTAGATATATAAATGGACGCAAGAGCTACAGAACTTGAACCAACTGTAAAAACGGTCATCTTAAACCAATCTTTCGGTTTTTTCGACAGGCCAGTTCCATCCGGCGACGATGAAATAATGGAAACAGCGGACATCAGAAATCCCGCCATGGAAAATCCTATAGGTGGCTTAATCGGCATCGCAAAAACAGATAACGGCCGAAGCATCACCGGCAATGATTCTTTACAAGTAGCCTTCGAAATTAGGGCAAAGGCAGAACGTCCAGGACAAACTCACCAGATACTTACAGGTCACCCTTTTCACAATCCTGTATTTTATATGGAAACACCTCAAGGCTTGTTTGCAAGCTTAGGGGAAAGATCCGGACAAAACACAGAGTCAATTCTTTTCGATCGATGGGTCGAAATCACTAACCGCCGCCAGGCTTCAAAGTCGGATATTGCTCAAATGGTCAGAAACAATAAAGCCCAGCCTAGACCTGTAAGATTAAGCGATCTCCCAAAAACAAAATTCAAAATAACCTAACATGGCAGATATAGGCAAAATCCAACCGGTCGAAATAACCACAGAAATGCAAAGGTCTTACCTCGACTACGCCATGTCGGTTATTGTCGCCCGCGCTCTTCCGGACGTGCGCGACGGCCTAAAACCGGTTCACCGCAGAATAATCTACGCCATGCAGAGAATGGGTGTCACCCATAGCGCCCATTACACCAAAAGTGCCAAGGTAGTCGGTGAAGTTTTAGGCAAATACCATCCGCACGGCGACACATCTGTCTACGACGCAATGGTCCGAATGGCCCAGGATTTTGCAATGCGAAACCCGCTTGTCGACGGCCAGGGGAACTTCGGTTCAGTCGACGGCGATTCTCCGGCTGCCATGCGTTATACCGAAGCGCGCCTTGCCACAATCGCAGAAACCCTGCTTTACGATTTAGACAAGGACACAGTCGATTGGACCGACAACTTTGACGGCAGCCTCAAAGAACCTGTTTTTCTGCCTGCACTTCTTCCCAACCTTCTCATAAATGGTGCCTCGGGAATTGCGGTCGGTATGGCCACAAATATTCCGCCTCATAACCTTGGAGAAATAATAGATGCCACCATTCAACTAATCGATAAACCGGAAAGTTCTATTGAAGATTTGATGGAGCATGTTAAGGGTCCAGATTTCCCAACAGGTGCCCAAATCTACGACATATCGGAAATTACGGCAGCCTACGCCACTGGCCGGGGCAAAATTATGATGCGTGCCAAAGCCGATATCGAAGAAACAAAAGGTGGGCGCTTCCAAATTGTCGTCACCGAAATCCCGTATCAGGTCAACAAAGCCGTTTTGGTTTCCAGAATCGCGGAGCTGGTAAAAGACAAGAAATTGGATGGCATCTCCGACCTTCGCGACGAATCAGACAGAAAAGGTCTTCGGGTTGTAATAGAGTTAAAGCGAGATGCCAAGCCAAAATCGGTTCTGAATAACCTTTACAAACATACTGCCCTTCAGCAATCGTTCCCTGTGAATACAGTCGCCCTTGTCGACGGCACTCCGCAGACTTTAACCCTCAAGATGATTCTTGAGGAATTCATAAAACATCGCCAGAGTGTCATTACCCGAAGAAGCAAATTTGAACTTGAAGAAGCCAGAAAACGCGAACACATTTTGGAGGGATTAAAAATTGCCGTCGACAACATCGACGCGGTCATAGAGACTATCAAGAAGAGTAAGGATACAACCGATGCAAAAGTAAACTTGATGTCCAAATTCAAGCTTTCCGAAATCCAAGCTTTGGCAATTTTGGACATGCAGCTCAAGCGTCTGGCCGCGCTAGAACGTCAAAAGATAGAAGAAGAATTGGCCATGGTCCGCGAAGAAATTGCATATCTTGAAGATCTTCTTGCCCATCCGGAAAAAATCCTTCTGGTTGCCAAAAACGAACTTTTAAAACTCAAGGAACGTTTTGCAGAGCCCAGAAGAACAAGGGTTTTCAAACAGAAAATTGGAGAATTTTCGGAAGAAGACCTAATTGCTAACGAGCCGACAATCGTAACAATCACTGTAGGAGGATATGTTAAGCGTCAGGACATCGGGTCTTTTAGAACCCAACGCCGCGGCGGAAAAGGTATCTCGGGAATCACCACCAAGGAAGAAGACACAGTTGCCCAGCTTATGGCAGCACAAACTCACGACTTTTTGCTATTTTTTACAGACCGCGGCCGTGTTTTCCAGCTCAAAGTCTGGGAGCTTCCGGAATCTTCCAGAACCGCCAAGGGTGTTGCAATAGTTAATCTTTTAGACCTTCAGGCAGAAGAAAAAGTGCTTTCTATTCTAAAGATTCAAAAAGCCTCAAAAGACAGTGGTGAAAAAGCGAAATATGTTATTTTGGCAACCAAAAACGGTGTTATCAAAAAATCCGAAATCGCAGCCTACGAAAATATCCGCAAAACCGGAATCATTGCTATAAAGTTAACCGCCGGCGATTATCTTAGATGGGCAAAACTCACAAAGGGTGACGATATTGTCTTTTTAATATCCAAAAAAGGTATGTCCATCAAGTTTTCTGAAAAAGATGTTCGTCCAATGGCCCGCGACACAATGGGCGTTCGCGGAATCAAAATCAAACCGGGAGATGAACTGATCGGTATGGATGTTATCGACAAAGACGATATAAAAGCCGACCTTTTGGTAATAACCCAAAAAGGAATCGGCAAAAAAACCAGCGTTTCAGCTTGGCCCACACAGCTCAGGGGGGGGGTTGGAGTGAAAGCGGCAAACCTGGCGGATAAAACAGGGGATATAGTCAATGCCCAAATCCTCACAAAAGACGACGAAGGGATTATCCTAACAAGCCAAAAAGGTCAGGTGATGCGAACCACCTTAAGATCTGTCCCACGTCTAACCCGCGATACTCAGGGCGTAATTATCATGCGTCTTTCAGGCGAAGATAAAGTTGCGGCAGCAACAGTTATTCAGAAGAAAAAAGAAGATGAGCAAGATTTAGAAGGGGAAATTAAAAAAGAAACGCAAAAAGCAGCACCTAAAAAGCCGGTCAAAAAACCGGCACCAAAAAAACCTGTCCAGAAAGCAAAGAAAAAGTAAGATGGCAAAATCAAAAACAGTCTAAGGGCCCCTCGGGGTCTTTTTTTTAGAAAACGTGAGCAACAAAAAAGCAAGACTAATTCTAGAAGACGGCACAATTATTGAAGGCCAGGCGTTCGGGGCATCAACCTCAAAAGCCGGTGAAGTTGTTTTTGCAACAGGCATGACAGGCTACGACCTTTCTTTAACCGACCCTTCCTATGCCGGGCAAATTCTGACATTTACTTATCCTCTCATCGGGAATTGGGGAGTGCCGCCAAAAGAATTTTGGGAATCGGAAAAAATCCACGTTGAAGGTGTCGTCATTTCAGACCTGACCACAAATCCCAACCACTGGCAAAACGAAAAGTCGTTAAACGATTGGCTCGTGGAACAAAACGTTCCGGCAATTGTCGGAATCGACACTAGAGCTCTCACTCAAAAACTACGCGAAAAAGGTGTGATGCTAGGAAAAATCTTGGTAGGAAATCAGGATGTCGACTTCATCGATCCAAATGAAAAAAATTTGGTTGCAGAAGTTTCGATCGCAGAAGTCAAAATTCACAAATCGCCAATATTAAATCATAAATCAGAAATCCGAATAGGGCTACTCAACTGCGGCGCAAAGAAAAACATTACACGTTGTCTTACAAATCGGGGAGCCACAGTTTATGAACTTCCCTGGAATTTCGACCCGTTTGCCAGTAAACTGCCGCTCGACGGACTGGTTATCTCCAATGGTCCTGGCGATCCAAAAATGGCTAAAGAAAGCATCAATATAATAAAGAAGGCTCTTTCCAAAAAACTGCCAACATTCGGAATATGTCTTGGCAACCAGCTTTTGGCCCTCGCCGCCGGCGCCAACACTTACAAATTAAAATTTGGTCATCGGGCCCAAAACCAACCAACAATCGAAGTCGGCACAAAACGCTGCTACATCACAACCCAAAATCATGGCTTTGCAGTTGATGACAAAAAGCTTCCGGACGGTTTCAAAAAATGGTTCACAAACGCCAATGACGGCTCAAACGAGGGGATCATACACTCAAAACTCCCTTTTATGAGCGTCCAGTTTCACCCCGAAAGTTTCCCTGGCCCGACAGATACCGAATTTTTATTCGATAAATTTATGGAGAATTTTAAATGAAGATTTTACTTCTAGGTTCCGGAGCACTGCAAATCGGCCAAGCAGGTGAATTCGACTATTCCGGCTCGCAGGCAATAAAAGCCTTAAAAGAGGAAGGCCACCAAGTGATATTGATAAATCCAAATATAGCAACAATCCAAACATCTCAAGGTTTTGCCGATAAAGTTTACTTCCTGCCAATCACCCCTCATTTCATAGAAGAAGTGATAAAAAGCGAAAAACCGCATGGAATCATTCTCTCATTTGGCGGACAGACTGCCTTAAATTGCGGTCTGGAGCTGGTCAAAAATAAAACACTTGCAAAGAACAAGGTTAGGGTTCTGGGAACACCAACCGCAGCAATTGAAAAAACCGAAGACAGACAATTATTTGTCCAAACCTTAGACGAAATAGGTGCAAAATATCCAAAAAGCATAGCGGTAAAAAACGAAAAAGAAGCAACAAATGCCGCCCGAAAAATTGGCTATCCAGTAATGGTTCGTGGCGGTTTTTCGCTTGGGGGTCAGGATTCAGGCCTTGCCAAAAACAAGAAAGAGCTTTTGGAAATTGCTTCCCGGGCTCTTGCCAAAACGAAGCAAATTTTAATTGAAGAATACCTAAAGGGATGGAAAGAAATTGAATACGAAGTAGTCCGCGATAAATTCGACAACTGCATAACTGTTTGTAACATGGAAAATTTCGACCCTATGGGCATCCATACAGGAGAATCTATAGTGGTCGCACCCTCTCAAACTTTGAACAATTTTGAATACCATGGTCTTCGTGAAGTGGCAATTCGCGTTATTCGTCATCTTGGAATAGTAGGCGAATGTAATATTCAGTTCGCCTTAAATCCCAATCCAGATACCAGTGACCAGAAACCAGAGACCAGGTCTGGGAACTGGAACCTGGAAGCTGGAAACTTGCTCGATTATCGCATTATCGAAGTTAATGCCCGCCTTTCCCGGTCATCCGCTTTAGCCTCAAAAGCAACCGGCTATCCGCTCGCGTACGTCGCAGCCAAACTCGCTTTGGGATATTCACTCACAGAAATAAAAAACTCTGTGACTAAAAAAACTATCGCTGCATTTGAACCGGCACTGGATTATCTTGTTGTTAAAATCCCACGATGGGATCTTTCAAAATTCAAAAACAGCCACACTCAAATTGGCTCATCCATGCAATCTGTAGGCGAAGTCATGGCGATCGGTCGCAAATTTGAAGAAGCCCTGCAAAAAGCAACCAGAATGCTCGATATTGGCACTCAAGGCATATGTGACGAATCTTATGCCACCGGTGACTATAAAACCCCAAGCCCTTCACGTGTATTTTCAATAGCAAGAGCAATAAAAAAAGGCAAAAGCACTGAAACAATTGCCCAAAAAACCGGAGTCGACCTGTTTTTTCTTGAAAAAATAAAAAATATTACAGAAGTCGAAAAAGACCTCAAAAAAGAAAATTTAACGAAAGAAAATTTGCTGCTTGCCAAGCAACTTGGAACATCCGACAAAAGAATTGCCCAAATAAAAAAAACGGACCCTCAAAAAATCACCGACCAAAGGACTGGGTGGGGGATAAAACCGTCTGTAAAACAAATCGACACGCTTGCTGCCGAATATCCCGCACAAACTAATTATCTTTATCTGACTTATAATGGCAACAAAGACGACCTTTCTTTTTCCAACTCTAAATTAAAGAATTCAAAATCAGTCATTGTTTTGGGCTCCGGTCCTTACCGCATCGGCTCTTCCGTGGAATTCGATTGGTGCTCCGTCACATGCGCCCAAACTGTCAGAGAAAATGGACTTAAGCCAATAATCATAAACTGCAACCCGGAAACCGTTTCCACAGACTATGATATGGCCGAAAGGCTTTATTTTGAGGAACTTACACTAGAAACCGTTCTGGAAATTTACGAAAAGGAAAAACCGCATGGGGTCATTGTTTCAATGGGTGGACAAACTCCAAATAACCTTACTCCAAAGCTAGAAAGTGTCGGAGTCAAAATCCTTGGCACAAAACCCCAAAATATAGATATGGCAGAAGACAGAAGCAAATTTTCAGCTCTTTGCGACACACTAGGAATCGATCAGCCGAAATGGGCAATGCTAAAAGACGTTAAGAGTGCAGGCCGATTCGCCAAAAAAATCGGCTTCCCTGTACTGGTTCGTCCTTCTTATGTTTTATCCGGGGCTGCCATGAATGTAGCCTTTAATAAAGAAGATCTGGAACAATATCTAAAAGCAGCTGCCAACGTTTCACCGGAGCACCCGGTTGTTGTTTCTAAATTCCACGAAAACGCCAAGGAGTTGGAAATAGACGCGGTTGCAAAAGATGGCAAAATTCTATGCCAGGCAATCTCCGAACACATTGAAAACGCCGGCGTTCATTCAGGCGACTCAACAATTGTCCTTCCGGCCCAAAGGCTTTATCAGGAAACCATAGAAAAAGTAAACGAAATTTCAAAAAAGATCGCTCTAAATCTTAAAATAACCGGCCCTTTCAACATCCAGTTTTTGGCGGTCGAAAACCATATCAGAGTCATTGAATGCAACCTACGCGCATCCCGAAGCCTTCCGTTTGTATCTAAAGTTTCAGGCATCAATTTTGCCAAAGTAGCAACCGAAGCAATTTTGGATAAAAAGCCTATAGTCAATGATCGGTCAACAATAGTCAAAAGTTCTGAAAGAACCCTGCCTTATGTTGGAGTCAAGGCACCTCAATTTTCCTTTGCCAGAATAAAAGGCGCCGACCCAATTCTTCGCGTTGAAATGGCCTCAACCGGTGAAGTTGCCACATTCGGGAGTGACGTTTACGAAGCGTTTCTAAAATCGCTTTTGGCAACAGGAAACCGGCTGCCCGCAAAATCAGTCTTTATCTCACTTGCCGGCGATGAAAACAAGATTAAATTTTTAGAAAGTGCCAAACTGCTCAAGTCTATTGGCCTAAAGATCTACGCCACAGAAGGGACCGCTAAATTCCTAGCCGAAAACGGAGTCAAATCAACAAAACTTTATAAAATCCACGAGCACAAAAAACCAAACGTTTTGGATATTTTGCACAACAAAAAAGTGGATCTTGTGATAAATATTTTCGACCCTTATTTTAAAAAAGAATTCGATGACGATTACCTGATAAGAAGAAACACCATCGATTTCGGCATCCCACTTCTTACAAATTTGCAAACTGCTGAACTTTTCGCCAAAGCAATCTCACTCAAAAAACTTCCGGATCTAAAAGCTCTTCCCTGGGAAAGCTACGTGACATTCCTAAATTAGGGACAAGTTGCCGCAGTTATAGATTGCCCCGGTGCTCCGGTAGAATTTGGTGGATATATGTGATTGCTTCCTTTATCAAAACTAAAAGCCTTCACTCGCCAAAAGTAAGTTGTCCCATTTTGCGGCATTAACTGATCTCCCGCCGTCTGTGAATCTGCATCACCGCTATCCATAGGCCCAACTGTCATTGTTGGTGTCTCGCTATCCCACTTAAACAGCACAGGATTACCACTATCCGACATTTGTTTTTGGGTTCTGTAAATTCCTTTAACTCCCCAAACCGAAGGTCTTACGCTTGTACTCGAAGGGCCACCAAATGGATCGCGGCTTATATCGAGCCAAAAACCTGTTTCGAAAGTACTACTATCCAAAAAGCTAAAGGTAACAACAGGGTTGGCGCCACTGCATGTTGTAGTAGCCGTTAAACCGGAAGGGTCACCGATAATAGGCGTAACAGTGGGACTAGGGGTTACAGTCGGACCTGTCGTCGGTGTGGCAGTGGGAAGCGGAGGTTGCGCAGTCCCGGTATCGCCCTGGGCGTAAAACGATGGTGTAGCAGATTTTGTATATCCCAAAGGAGCTAAATCAAAAGTGGAATATACATTACCACCGGTTGGGACCTGCCACCTGTAAACTGCAATTAAGTTATTCTTAGTATCCTGATAATTTTTCGCATAAAAGGCAATACCTTGAGATGCATAACTCCCACCAGGCGAGCTTGTCTCATAAAGATGAACACCGCTTGAATTGTCCAACCAGTCATAAATGGGCACCAAATCGGAAGCCGAAACAGAGGAGGCGGTAAATGCATTACCTTCAAACGTGTACCCCGAAGGGCCGCTCGTCGAACTTTGCAAATAAACCGTATTTCCTTTGCTGTCACGCCATTGATAAATAAAAGACCCTAAAACTATTTCCTGCATGTACACCTGATAATCTGTACCATTTGAATATGTCTCGTAAATAATCGGTCCCTTGGCAAATTGCTCATGCTGAGCCCCTCCGTAACAAAAAAATCCGGTAGCGCCGCTAACCCATTGGTCGCAATGCACAAGAATTTGCTCGCTACTCCAAGGACCACTTAAGCTGTCTGAGGTTCTTGCGGCTACCACACTTACAATTCCGGTATTGTAAGTTGCCACCCATTTACCAACAAAGGTGTTGTATCTGACCGAGACACCATGAATATAAGTGAACGGATTCACATCGTTAAGCCATAAAAGCCCCGAGCCAGCCCTCCATAAAGGTGCAACAGCGGAAATATTTGACACAAAGGAGCTACCATTCCAATATTGGTAGTCAGCAATATTATTTTTGGCAACAGACGCAATCGGTACCTTCATAAGACCAATTCCTATCTGTTGGCTCGTATTTTCAACAGAAACGTAAATATAAATATCACTTCCGGAAATTGTCGTCTGCGCACCCATCAACTTGATGCCATAAGTGCTGTAAAGCGTGTTATTATTCCACAAATAGCAATTACTGGGATTCGTACAGGTACCAATCCTCTGCGTAGACAAATCCGTGACATTCATTTTTGCCAAACCTGTGCCTTGGGGATTACCTGAAAAATCGACACCAACGTAGTAAAAATAAATGTAGCCGCTTGTAATAGTTGAATCAATCCAGGAAACAGGCCACGCGGTTAACTCACCAACCGTCGAAAGTAGGGGAAACATAGGCGTAGCAGTTGCTCCGGACGCCTTACTTGTTAAATTCATACACACAGAAGGGTCTGTATCGGTGGTATAACTTACGCTGTTTGGCATAATCCAAATACCACCACTTCCGGTAATATCCCCGAACATAAAATAGCTTTTTCCGCCAAGATAAGTACCGACCCCGCCATCCTGTCCGTAAATACCAACACTGCGTTGATTCGCACCCAAAAGGGAACAAACTTTTCTGCTTGCAAAGGAAACAATTGGTTTATCCGTCTGAAAGGGAACACCGCTTGTGCTTGCCGATTTAACCTTGGATCTTGCCATGTCTTGACCCAGAAACAAAAGCGCACCGAAAACTAAAATTACTGAAAAAAATACAAAAAGGAACCTAAGATGATAAAGGCGTTCAATAAACATTACGGACAAGTTGCTGCTTTAATTGAAGTGCCGGGTGGGGTAAGACCTCCAGGGTAAATATGGTTGCTTCCTTGGCCAAAATTGAAAGCCTTAACACGCCAAAAGTAAGTTACACCGCTTTGAGGAGTTTTTTGATCAGCACCAATTGAAGAATCGGTATCTCCACTATCCGCTGGTCCAACAGTTAAACTCGGCGTTTCATTGTCCCAGGTAAATTGGACTGTGCCCCCAAGCCCTGTCATATCTGCAGCGCTTCTGTAAATTCCTTTTACACCCCAAACGGAAGGATTGGCGCTTGTATTTGAAGGACCATTAAAAGGGTCCTTAGATATATCAAGCCAAAACCCACTCTCAAAATTGCTATTGTCCAAAAAGCTAAAGGTGATCTTAGGGCTGGCGCCATTGCAAGAAGTGGTGGCAGTCAGATTCGACGGGTCACCGGCAATTGGAACGACAGTCGGGGATGGTGTTGGCGTTGGCATGGGAGTAGGTGTTGCTAAAGTGGGATCCTTTTGAAGGGTTACCTTCATCCAGTAAGTACTGTAAGGATTAAACCCTGTACAAAATCTGGACATTCTAAAATATACCACCTGTCCGTCGTTTTCCTCGTAACCTTCACGCATATAAGGTGCATACAAGCAAGGGTAAGTATTACCATTTACAATATCCTGTGGAGCACCCCATGGTCCCCACAAATCAGGCGCCGACCTTAACTGAATTGTATACGGAGAAACATCCTTTAAATACATCATTATGTATTTTCCTAAATAGTTATCCCAACGGACGCTTAATTCTCCAACGGGAGCAGGCACAACAATAACCGCAGAACTTTCAGCATTCACTGTCCAAGTTGGATTGCCGGAAGGGTCGAAACCCGTTACATATTCGTAGGCTGCCTTGTTTTCAATCGAACCCTCCAAAACTCGCATCAACTTTGCTCCGCCGGTCCTTCCACAGGGAATACCAAAAAAGTAGACATACCCGCCCTTCTTGTAAATTGCCACCTGGTTAAAGTTGCCGGGAGACCACTTTAGCCCCGAAAGTTTTGTCCAATTCTGGCCACCATCTGTCGATTTGGCAACAGATGAGTAATTGCAACTCCAGCTCGGTGAAATGGTGCCCTCAAAATAGAAGAGGTATCCTGTTGTTCCAATACTTACCCCATATGTTGGAATTGCCGTTTCGGTAGCCGGTCCGGCATCATGGGGGATAAGTGCCTTGGCTTTTCCGTCTGCACCGACAATCCAGCCGTCAAAAGTTATTCCGTCACTGGGATTACTATCAGTAGTATAAGAAAGAGTATTGCTTCGCCAGTTGACAGGGGTAGCGCTTAAGGGACACCCAAACGTGTCACCAAAAACGTTATAAACTTTCCCGTTCCAGTCAAACATGCTGCCTAAATCAGCACCACAAACATCGACATTTTGGGTAGAATTATTTCCATCCGGGCCAATTTCCTTGTTTACAGAACTCTGACGCGGCGTTGTACAAGTTTTGCCTGAGTATGAACCCTCTAAAGTCAAATCAGAAGCACTAATAAAGCCATCTGCATTAAGATCAAATCGCTTATCGTAAGTAGCACCGCCAGTCCTAGAGCCATAATGCGCAGAAATCAAACTCATATCAGCAGAGTCTGATATTCCGTCATTATTAAAATCAGGCGGCCAAGCGTTGGGTCCACAAGCAAGGTTAATATCTGTTCCCATGTAATTTTCTACATAATCGGTAAACCCATCTTTATCGGTATCCAAGGTAGGCAACGGAGTAGGTGTTGGAGTAGGCGGGGGATAATAAAGCTTTTCGCCAGCCGCCTTAGCCGCATCAAAATCAGCGATAAAATCCCACCAGTTGGAAAGCTCAGGATTAGGATTGTTAAGTCCCGGCATATTTTGCCACTGCCAAATGTGAAATTTTACTTCGTCACACTTCCACTCGTCACAATTTATGTTTACAGTTTGCCCTGTTCCACCTGGATTCCAATCTTCGCAATCCGTCCAAACAAATCTAGTATTGGAATAATCGTACGAACCCCATATCATATCCGGCGTCGCAGGAGTATTAGGCGGATCGTGCGTCCACCCACAACGATGGGCGTTACCGGCGCCACTGCCGTCGTTATTGTAATAAGTCCTCCATGGACCCTCAAATTTACCTGTATAAGTTGTAGAGTCAATATTGTTATAAACTGCCTCAAGCTGATGCCCATGGTCATGGACGGCTGCATCTGTACCTCGTCCGTAATTGTAGTTGTATAAAACATACGTTTTGGAACAAACCGGCATATCAGCTATTCCTTCGCTGTTGCTGATGTCCCCATAAGGCCCAGCCATATTCGACTCGGTTGGCTCAATGTTTCCCCAATGGTAACCAAAAACCCAAACTTCCTTTATCCCCTGTGTATCCACATAGTTGCAAATATTCAGATCAGTTAAAATTTTCATATAATCTGGCCTGTAAATGTTTGTGCCCGCCGGATACCAGGGGACAGCATTAGTACTAACCGGCATTGCAGCTAAATATTCCTTATCGTCAATAAAACTATAGTGCATAGAAACGGGAGCTGCGGCATCCTTATAACCATGCAACCTGCTTGCTTCTTCGAGGGCATTTAAAGTACCGCTCTTAAGGGTATCTACATAGGCTCTTACATCGGTAAGACTAGAAGAAACCCCCGTAATAGTCGAATCAAGGTTTATGCCATCTGCCGTCGGGAAATACCTCAACACCAAAACAGGCATATTATATTGCTTGGATTTATCCGGCACCCCAGCCGCCGCGGCCAGCACTTGAGGTTTTGCGGCAATCTTAACCTGATATCGTCCAAACCAAACGCCGATTGCTACCAATACAAAAAAGGAGGTGATAAAACCGTAAGAAGCAAATTTTCTAAACCTAAAAGAAGCCCGAACCATTAGCCTAAATTAAGTATACCAACTTATCGATTATTTACCTATTTATTACATTAAGCATGCACCATTCAGAATAATTTAAGGCTACAATCAGTTTATCAGGGAGGTGAAAATAATATGTACAAAGTAGATGATAATGAAGAAGAGCCCGAATCAAAAAACATTGTAGACGATACGGTACAACAAATCACAGGAACAGGGGACTATGATGAAGACAAGTAGCTCTATTTGTTTCCCGAATGAAAGCTTTTATGAACGTCCTTTAATTGAGCATTTGTAACGTGCGTGTAAATTTGAGTCGTTGCCACATTTTTGTGACCTAAAAGCTCCTGAACCGATCTTAAATCCGCGCCGTTCATCAAAAGGTCTGTTGCAAATGAATGCCTCAAAACGTGAGGCGACGCTTTAACAGGCAACTTCGCTTTTCTCACATATTTGTCGACAAGCCTCTGGACCGATCGGGGAGTAAGCCTCATTTTTTCACCACTTATTGTTGGATCCTGGTTTCCCGAATATCTAATAAAAAGCGGCCCGAAAGCATCGCTTCTTTTGGCAAGATAACGCTCAAGCCACAAACAGGCTCTGTCCGAAAGAAAAACCACCCTGGCTCGGCCACCTTTACCGATTACCCCAAACTCGCGCCTTTCCAAATTAACCTGGTCCCTGTTAAGTCGGCACAATTCCGAAACCCTCAACCCTGTTGAAAAGAGCATCTCCATAAGCGCTTTATCCCTTAAACCCCGCTCTACTGAAACATCTGGTTGGCCCAAAAGCCGGTCAAGCTGGTCTCTGTCTAAAAACTTCAAAGACCTCGATTCCGTTTTCGGAAGTTCTATCTTATCCGGCGTCACAACCTTTAAATCTTTTTTGACTAAATATCGCAAAAATGATCTCAAAGCGATTACATAGTAGTTCTGTGTCACTTTTTTAATCGGTAAATTACCGTTTGGACTGTTATAATGGGCTAAATAGACACGAAATTTGCGAACAACCTCTAAAGTCAAATCCTGCGGCTTTAAAATAGGGGAGTTAGCTTTCGACCAATCGGAAAAAAACTCTAAATAATGTCGGTAGTCCCGGATTGTAAGAGGGGAAAGATTCCGTTCAATTTCGCAATATTCCAAAAATTCGTCAACCAGAGCAGGCAGGTCCATAACTATATTCTACGACGTGGCTAAATAGAAAATCAACAAGCCATGAACCTAAAGCCAAAATTGTGCGACGTCGCATTAACCCTATAGTTTGCAATCCGAAATTCCTTCCGATATAATAAAGAGTCGATGGGAAGGCTTATCGAAACCGAGCAGGGATTTGGTGGATTTAATGGTATGTTCACCTTAGCCGAAATGGACCGGGGAAGTAACGCTTACTGCGAAATCTTCAGAGACACCACCGGAAAACCGCTTGTACAAATTGCCGCAGATATTCTCAGGGAAAAGGGGCAACTTCGGGTGCTGGATGCTGGTTGTGGAACAGGCCGGGCAATATACACCTTAAGGGAAGACGTCGCCCGTCAAACCGGATTGCCTCAAGCGGCAATCGACGTAACAGGTATAAACGACGTGGATTACCGGGGTAAAAGCAAAATGGTTGAGGTAAGAAGAGCAGCCGCAAGCGGAAGCCTAAGGTATATAGTCCAAGATCTGGACATAGCAGATTTAAGCGCCGACCATTACGATTTAATAACAAGCGTTGAGGTCCTCATCTATAACGGCTACGAAAAAGCTGCAAGAATTGTTCATAAATTAACATCGGCCATGGCACCTGGGGGAAAAATGTTTATGACCCTAAAAAGTCGACAAAAACAACATTTAGAAAGCTATATGAGAACTCTTCAGTCGAACGGTTTTAAACTGTTTGAAAGGTCTATTCCTCCATTCGACCGGGTAGCAGTGATGGTAGAAAAACCAGCCGTTCGACAGGAGCAAGTATAAATTGTTAAAATACTTAAAGATGCCTCAGGAAAACACCTACAAACGCGTCATCTTAAAACTCTCCGGAGAAATGTTTCTGGGAAACCGCGAATTCGGAATCGATCCTAAATTCACTACCTGGCTTGCCAGAGAAATCATAAAAGCCCAAAAAGGCGGCACTCAAATAGCGGCAGTTGTCGGTGGCGGCAACATTTTCCGTGGAACTTCAGCAGAAGAAAACGGTCTTGAGCGAACCGTCGGCGATTACATCGGCATGCTCGCAACAATCATGAACTCCTTAGCCCTGCAAGCTGCTTTGGAAAAAGAAGGCCAACCTGCGCGGGTGCTTTCTGCAATTGAAATTAAAGATGTCTGCGAACCATACATCCGCCGCCGGGCAATTCGCCATTTGGAAAAGGGGCGTGTTGTCATTTATGCGGGAGGTACCGGTAACCCTTACTTTACCACCGACACGACCGCGGCCTTGAGAGCCCTTGAAACCGGCTGCGACGTTATTCTAAAAGCCACAAAAGTGGATGGTGTTTACGAAAAAGACCCTACCAAACACGAAGGCGCCAAAAAATTCGACCACCTAACTTTTTCCCAAGCCCTATCAAGCGACGATATCCAGGTTCTTGATAACAGCGCGCTATCTCTTTGCAAGGAACACAAAATCCCAATCATCGTTTTTGACCTAGATAAAGAGGATAATATCCAAAAAGCCGTCTCCGGCGAAAAAATAGGGACCTTAATTTCTTAACCTCCACATTCTTTTTATCCTATAGTTTTAATCTCCTTTTTGTGGTAAAATCGTAGTTTATGAAAGAAGCCCCTGGTAATCTAAATCTAGATCCGGAAGAACAAGCCGTAATAGAAAGCGCAAACTTGGCAATAGCTACAGCCAAAAAAAGGAAACGCTTGGATCTGGTCTATATGGTAAAAGGCCAAAAATACTCAACTATAAAAATTGCCTTGCGTCGGAAATTTACACATCTTACAACAGCATTTGCCCAAACTGAATATGGTCCGCAAGAAACTCCACTTGTTCCGCTGGAAATAAAAGTTGATGCAGACAATTTAACAGACGATGTTTTAATCGATTCAACTATAGCTTTTTGCGAAAGTAATTTTCCTAACCTTAACAGGGCAACAGTAAATATTTTTGGAAGCCTTCGAGAATATATCAATAAAAGACCCTCAGTAAGTTTTGTAACGATTTCCAGATAAAGGGCAGGTCTTTTTCTTGCATTTTAGCCATGGTTAAGGCCTGCCCTTAACCTATTTTTAGCCTCGTTTTAGCCTCGCCGAGCCTCTAATTGCCCTTTAAAAGGCTTTTTATAAACCTAGTCGATAAATGGGCCAGAGTATATAGATCAATTTCCATCAATCCGGACCAAAAATTAACTATTTGTTATAAACAGGGGATAAGTGGATCGAAATTGGTCCGCAACAAAAAAAGAAAGAAAACTGAAAAAAGCGGGAAAACACGAAAAATATAAAAACGAGAAAGTCCATAAATTATGATAAGTTAAAAAGCTTCGCCCCCTCTCTCAGCCTCAGCTCGCGTCGCAAAAGTATCATTGTGCGACGTGGAAGCTAATAGGAAATAAGGCCCTACCATAGGGAATATAAGGGACAAATTTTTTGAAGTGATTTAAAACTGTTTATTCTATTTTTGGTCACTTTTCGCCTCATTTTAGCCCTTCCCCGAAAAAGGCAAAAATGCCACTTTCTAATGCCTTTAGCAGTTAACTTGTCAACATGCCAAAAAATATGTAAGAATCTCTTACGTAGAGTAGCAGAGTCTTATAGTCCTCCGTCAGGATCGCCTTAATATATTATTTATATCTTTAGTTGCGGGAATTTTTTTCATCATCTAACTTTTTCACGGTTCCTTTTTTCACGATTTCACAAACTATAACTATATCACACTATATCACCTGTTTCCCTTCCCCACCTCCTCTATCCCCGGTTTTTATAATTTTTCCTGAAGCTAATTTGAAGCTAAAATTTTCTCTATTTTTGGAGGAAAATAACTAAAATATACCACTTCTCTACAAAATACTATAGGTTAATAATCGTTCACTTATTCAAGGTCAGGTCTTAGCCCTAGATTAACCCAACAAAGGCCTGACCTTCACTTATCACTTACAATTACCCTCCCCATCTGGACGAAATCATAATTATCACAGCTACAACTAAAGCAACCGATAAGTGCTCCCACACAATCCTTGGCCTCAGCTTTTCGTGAAACACAAACTGCCCCAGCCCCAAAAGAACATACATGACAGTGATAACGACAAGAGAAGCGTTTATTGGTGCCAGCGGCCAAAGCGAAAAAACTGTAGCGACTTGGGCAGTCACAAGAGCAAAAACGATTGTATGCCAAAACACTTTTCTGGTAATGTATTCCTCAAGTCCAAAAGACCACAAGTTAACTAAATATATGGGGCCACAAACTGCCGCAACCCCCAACACTGTTAAAAATATTGAACCGTGAAGTGAAAACAGGACGTTTAGCAAAAAAAACGCAGCCACCAGAGAAAACAAATGTCCAACCGCATGGGCTGCCCTAAGAAGCGCAATCGTGCGGATTGCGGCGACATTATAGATATTTGAAGTCAACATTAAAAGGTAAACCGAGATTCCAAATGCCAGGGCAAACGGCAAGCGCGTAATCCACCTAACCGGAAGTAAAAAGTAAAAAAGAGTCGCGCCCATTACAAAATAAACCGGCAGCAAAAGAAGCAAAAAATATTTGATTCCCGAAAGCTCTCCCCAAAGCGAAAAAACAGCCAAAAGCAAGGTCGACAAGGCTAAAAAGGCCATCACTTGATACCTAAGTGATTCGGAAACGGTTTGTGTGGCAATCAAAATTGCAGTTAGAAAAAACGACATCAAAATGAACCTTTGACGTTTGGTTATTTCGTACGACGTTATTTTCGGAAAAAATTTAAATGGATTTGAAAAAATTTTTAGCTTCATACCTTACACCTATTTCGGTTCTTAGCAAAGGCCAGGCCTTTACCCTAGACAATACGTAGTTAAGGCCTGGCCTTAACATTCGGCTTCGGCTTCGGCTTTGACTTCCCTACCTTTGTATTTCGACTTATCGAAACCTTTTTTACGTTTGATACATCTGTTAACTGTGTAACCTTTATGTAGTGGCATATTGCAACTGCCAGCGCGTCTGCCGCATCGTCTATATAACCATTTTTCGGTTTTGCCAATTTCCTTTTACCTAAATACTTCATCACGTACTTTTGGATTTCTTTTTTATCCGCCTTCCCGGAACCTGTTATTGTGTGCTTTACATGAAGACCTTGGTATTCAAATATGGGTATCCTATAGGATGCGACAGTCGAGAGTACTACTCCCCTTGCCTGCCCAACAGTCATTGCCGTTCTGGAATTTACTCCAAAGAACAATTGTTCAATAGAAACGCAATCGGGTTTATATTGTTTCAGTAGCTTGTGAAGGTCTTTTTGAATACTAAAAAGCCTCATAGGCATTTCCATCTCCTTTGGAGTGACAATACAACCGTATTCTATTAACTGAAATTGCTTTCCAGAGCTTTCAACGAGGGTCTCAACAAGCCCATAGCCTGTTGTTGCAGTACCTGGATCTATGCCTAAAATCAACATGGATTAATCCCTAACTCTGGGTCCGTCGTATTCGACTTCGTTTTCGTCCAAACGTCTGACCGGTTTTTCCCTCAGTGACTCTTCAACTACGTGTGCAACCAACCCTGGTACTCTGGCAATTATAAAAATACCTTTACCTACTTTAGGATTAAATCCCATCTCGAGAAGTAACGCCCCGAAAATTCCGTCTATATTTAGCGGCAATTTTTTGACACCTTTGGAAACTTCTGCTTCAACTTCCAGCGCAAACTTTACATACTTTCCGTAGAATCCAAGCTTCTTGGCAATCTCCAAAAGCTTTTGCGTTCTCGGATCAACCGTATAAAGCCTGTGGCCAAAACCGCTGACCCGTTCTCCCCTTTTTGCAAAATCGGCAACCATTTCCGCAGCGCCAACACTCTGCCACTTTTTAAAATTCTCCATCGTCTGCTGTATTGCACCGCCATGGAATTCACCAAACGCCAAAACTCCGGCTGCAACAGCTGCCTGTACCGGCGACCCAGCCGAATAAACGTTTCTGGCCGCAACCACAGAAGAAGGTTCAACTCCATGATCAATAGCAATCGTAAATATTGCATCAAGCATTCTTTCCGAATTTTTGTCCGGCATCTTACCCATCAAAATTAAATAGATTGTTCTTGTGAAAGATGGAGATTCTGCAAGTTTGGTCAAATCGTAACCATAAACATACGGCTTGCCGTTGTGATGTGTCGAAATTGAAGTTTTATACTTTGCCATTATCTAAATTATTATACCTACTTAATAACTTTCTTCAAAATTCCAGGAATATCTTCAAAGTTTTCGGCCAAAATTGCGCCGGATTTTTTGATTGATGCCACTTTTTGCTCCATCGTTGAATCCAGCCCCACAATTGCACCGGCGTGGCCTAATGCAGTATCCTTTGGCAGTTTTTCCGCAAACTTTCCTGCCAAAAATATGATCAGGGGTTTTGTGAATTTTTTCTCCGCGACTAATTTAGCCGCCTCTATTTCCGCATTTCCACCAACCTCTCCAAACATCACGGCAACCTTTGTTTGAGGATCCCCTTCAAACATTTCCAAAACATCTACAAACGTTGTCCCGACAAGCAAATCACCACCAATTCCTACAACTGTTGATTGCCCAAAACCGGCATTTGTAATCATGGAACCCAACTCCGAACACATTCCGCCGGATTTAGAAATCACTCCAACCGGACCCTTAGAAAAGGTAATCTTGGCATTCGGCCCGCCGATAGAACCGACCTTTCCTTCGCTCGGCGAAATTGCCCCAACAGAGTTTGGTCCTAAAACCCTAACCCCTTTTTCTTTTGCTCGATACAATATTCGGCATGTATCTAAAACCGGAACCCTTTCCGCAAAAATATGTATTAGTGGAATCCCGGCATCAATTGCTTCCATCGCCGCATCCAATGTTAAAAGTGGTGGCACGTTGACCATTGCACAATCAACCGGACCAAGATCGGAAACCAACTCTTTGACCGAATTAAAAACCGGCAAATCCAACGCTTCCTGTCCACCCTTTCCCGGCGTTACTCCCCCCACAACTTTCATCCCGTAATCTAAAAGATCGGCACATGCCGAAAGCCCCGATTTCCCGGTAATTCCCTGAATTAAAACTTTAGTTTCGCTATCAACTAGAATTGCCATAATCTTTCGTTAAGGCCTGGCCCTAAAGTTTGATTTTCCCAGCCTAAAGGCCAGGCCTTTCTCTTTTGAATTCTTCCGAAAGCTCAACCATTTTCTTGCATGCCACAGATATCGGTGTTTCCGGTCCAAACAAATGGATATCAAATCCTTCTTTTTTGGCAAAACGCTCAAGCATTTCGTATGCTTCTTTTTGCCTGGGCCCGCCGCGGCGAATAACGATCGGGTAATTCGGTTTTGGTTTTACTTTCAAAAGCCCGTCACAAAATCCGGCTAACGTTGCGTAAATATCCGTAAAATTGGCAACGGCTCCTGCGACCAAACAACCTGCCAAACCTTCTTTTCCTAATGTAATTTCGGTTAACTTTTCAACTTTTTCCTGCGGCGGATTCCCGGAATATTCCGTGTAATTTGAAGGTTTGCCACCGACTTCTGAAAGCGCATCCATCACCAAAAGCGACGCTCCTCCGCCGGATGCCAAAACCGCGATATCTCCACCAAATTCTATAAAGGTGGAACCTGCACTTCCGCGATAATCTTCCTCGTCGATTTTTCTGGCCGCCAGCTCTCTTTCTGTCGGTACTGCTCCAGCAGAACCTTTTTGTAAAACATCCAAATCACGATGTCGCGCCAGGCCCGCATCATCCAAAATAATCTTTGCATCAACTGCTAAATAATCATCTCCGACCTTCGCAATCGGGTTCACCTCAACTAAACGACAATCGTATCTAACAAACGCATCCCAAAGCCTCACCAAGAAATCAACAAGTTTTTCGTCGCCCAAATTTTTAAAAAGTTCTTTTTTGTTTGGCCCCGAAAACGGATCAATGTCGAACCGCAAAATTTCATCCGGTGAATTCTTCTTAACCTCTTCTATATCCATTCCCCCGCTTTTGGAAAATAAAAGAAACGGAATTTTTAAAGTTGTGTCGTAAGTAATAGAAGCATAATATTCGCCTTCAATTTGCGCCTTTTCCGCAAGTGATATAAACCGCACTTGCTCATCAGCAAAAGTTGACCCAAACATTCCTTTGCAAAAATCCAGAAGCTGTTTTTCGTTTGTACAGATTTTTATTCCCCCACCTTTTCCCCGTTTTCCGGAAAGCACCTGCACTTTGGCAACTATCGGAAATCTCAACCTTTGTCTCGCTTGTTCGACTTCTTCCATGTTGGAGCAAGCCACAAAAAAAGGGCTTTCAATTCCCACCTTGGAAAGCAAATTGTGCCCTTCAAATTCGTAGAGTTTCACCAGGAAATTTTATCATAAACTTGGCTTAGTTTGGGCAAATCCTTTACAATATAGCCATGGAAATTAGAACTGCTGTGGCAGAAGATTCAGATCAAATCCTGGCCCTGCAAACGCAAATCTATCGCACCGATAAAATTGCCGAAAACGCCAAAGATGTTTTGGAAAAACAATTGGCGGATGAAAGTTGCGAAATTCTGGTGGCCGTCGATGAAGGCAAAATCGTCGGTACTTGCGCCATATATTATATAGAAGTCCCCGCCCGCGGCGGGCCCTATGCATTTTTGGAAGGCCTGGTTGTCGATTCAACAACCCGCGGAAAAGGAATAGGAACAAAAATGTTTGAGGAAATTATAAAAATCTGCCGAGCCAAAAACTGCTACAAACTTCTCTTTACTTCAGGCGCTGACAGAGAAGACGCCCACAAACTCTACGAAAAACTAGGCTTCAAGAAATGGGGTCTGGAATTTCGGATGGATTTGTGAAAGAAACTAGCCTCTTTTTCCCAAGTTCTTTAACGCGAGCTTAACTTTTCCTATCGGTAATCCTAGGGTTCGAGAAATCTCTGGGATTGATTTGCCCTGAGTATCAAGCTCATGAACTTCCCGCAAATGTCCCCCTCTTGAATCACTCCTCTTAAACATTGATCTTTCTGTGTGCGGTTTTGGTATTTTTATCTCAGAAAGTCGATATTTAGCGCGGATATCTAAAGAAGAGTTAAGCCATAAATACTTTGTAAACCTTTCTACAATTTGACTGACACGCTCCCCGCTTAAACGATACATTTCGCCAATATCATAAATAGTTGCCCCGCTTGAGAAATATATCCCGGCTATATTTCTTTCTTTAATCCAAACATCTTCTGCATCAGAATAACGCATTAGCCTTTTGGGTACTTTTAAGTGCGCGCCCTCGGCCACAGCTTCCTTTAAAAACTCAAAAGTTTTCGGCTGAGCATACGGATATGGCCTTTCAGCTCTTTCCATAACCCTATAGTATATAGACCTCGAGGCTAAAAGTCAATTTTTTAGTTCAAAAGATTGTCCGGAATATCGAAGTTGCTGTAGACCTTTTGTACCGCATCTAAATCTTCTAATTTTTCCACAAATGCCAAGACTTTTTCCGCTTCCGCTTTGTCGGTTATTGAAGCGGTTGTCGTTGCTTTTTTAAATAGTTCTGCAGATTGAACATTGAAGCCTTTTTCCGCCAAAGCATTTTTAACCTTTTCTACATCTGCCGGTTTTGTATAAACTTCAACAGAATCTCCTACATCCTCAACATCATCCGCTCCTACTTCCACCGCCGCTTCGAAAACATCATCGAGAGATTTGCCGTCTTTGGCAACAGTGACCATTCCGACATCGGTAAACATCCACGAAACAGCACCTGGCGATGCAAATGTTCCACCGTTTTTTTCTATCGTTCCACGGACTTCCGGAGTTGTCCGATTTTTGTTATCCGTCGCCGCTTCAATAATAATCGCAACTTTTCCGGGTCCGTATCCTTCGTAAACTACGGTTTCGAATGCCGCTCCGCCTGCCTTTCCGGTCCCGCGGTCTATCGCCCTCTGGATATTAACGTTCGGCATATTAACCGCTCTTGCAGTATCCATCGCCAGCCGCAATTTAAAATTGGATGCCGGATCCCCGCTTCCGCCGCCTTCGCGAACGGCAATCGTTATGGCGTTTGCCAACTTCGTAAACACCTGCCCGCGCTTGGCGTCGTTTAACCCCTTTTGTCTCTTTATTGTCGACCATTTGGAATGTCCGCTCATATTTTAGTTGGAAAAATTATATATCAGTCTTGTTTCTAGAACAATCGATATAGTTGATTTATTTGAAAATTATCTCGACCCAGGAACTTCGCCTTTCCAAGGCCTCATGGTTGTATATCTTAGAACAACAGGATGAGGAAAATCTGCAGTTGCACTTGCAGCACCGACAATAAAATCTCCACCTGTTTTTTCTGGGACAACTCTAACAACATTGCCACGCTTAAACTCAATTGGAGTGCCCCCGCGATTAATAACCTCTTCATAATCGAGCGGTGAAATATATGTGTCAATTGGTAATAGTCGCGTCTTATCTAAGTGAACCATTTGAATATTAATATGGGAGCCATGCTCCCCCATGCATAGATCTCTATTCGCCCAAAAACCCATCTGCCCATAAATTATTCCTTTTTGGAAAAATTTACCTCTACCCATTACGCCACCTTTTACATGAGCAACCCTGATTTCTGATGACCCGCCGTTTAGGGGGTAGTCCTCAATATTGATATCCCCATAGCCGGATTTCAACACTTCGGAAACTTGTGTATCCCACGCTGCGTGCCAAATCAGAGCAGTGTCACGCTGTCCGGTGACAAACATTACAAACTCGCGTCTTGCTCTTGAAGCATTAACCATGTCAGCTTCAGTTAATGAAGGCTCGCAATTGTATTTGAAAACTGTGTAAGTCGAGTAAGAGTTGAGAGCTTCTCCATTTTCTGTTACTGCTAATACATCAATTAACGGGTCTCTTCTTTCTCGCCTCGCCTGAACCAGCTGTGCATCAACCCAGGGACCATTATGCTTCTCGGCAAACCCTTGTCTTCGCCTTAGCTGATCAATCAACCTGCCCCTTTCGGCAAAACCGTCGCCAAATATTGCTTGGTAAGTTGAACCGGAATCAACGAAGTTAGCAAGTCGAAAAATCGGTCTGTCAGCACTCATAGCCACGTAATATACGCTTAAAATTTCCAAAAAACAACCATTTAAAACGCTTTTGAACAACATGAGTACTCAAATTATTCAAAATCGTTTCATTATTTTCACTTATTGACTACTTTGCGCCAATATTCTAACTTACTTGCTATGCTTCCAACTGACGATAACAAGTGGCAGGACGTTGAAAACTGCGACCTCCTTAGCCAGCTGGCCATAGAACAAGCCCTCAGTGCAAACTGGGAAGAGGCAGCAAAGATAAACGAAAAAATAGCCAAGCTAGACCCCCAAAACGTAGCAGCCCTAAACCGCCTGGCAAGGGCACAATGCTGCATGGGGCTAGTTACAAAAGCCAACAAAACCTATCAAAAAGTCTTGGAGCTTGACCCCTACAATGTAATCGCCAAAAAAAACCAGGAAAAAATCGGGAAACTCAAAACCGAAGTGAAAGCTCCAACTAATGGCAACACCCAAGCCGATGGAGCAAGTGTCGACCTTTCCGCAATATTCGTTTTTGAACCTGGAAAAACCAAAGTAATAAATCTGCTAAATCTTGCATCTCCCGCAATCCTAGCGGGTCTTAATTGTGGAGACAAAGTGACAATCTTGCCCAAAAAACACTCGGTCGCCATTGCAAAAGACGACGGCACCTATCTTGGCGCCCTCCCAGACGATCTCTCTTTTAAACTAATTGGATTTTTGGCCGGCGGCAACAAATATGAAGTTTTCGTTAAATACGCAACCACCAAAAGCCTGACAATTTTTATCCGGGAAATAGAAAGATCCAACAAATTTACAAATCAGCCTTCTTTTGCCGAAAGCCATACGGAAGAAAAGCACATCGCTTTTGCCTAAAGAAACTTATCCCTTTAAATCTGAAATTGAAACTTCTCCCGTTAATCTTTGCGCCGGTTCTTGAACTTTAACCTTGGGTTGTGGTTTTGGTTCGAGAACAATTTCTTGCTGCTGATCCTGAAGAGGAGCTTGCGGTTGATTCAACGCAGGTCCCGGTTCTGGCGGCACGATTGGTTCTGGCTCGGCCGGTACGTCTTGCGAGATCTCGCTTGCAACCTCTGTGCCAGCTGCTACCGCCCTTGATTTTAGTTCGGCTAGCTGGCTTCTAAGCGCCTCAACCTTCGCCCTATCTGCCTCCATCTCACCACTTCCGGTTTTATATTTGCCCTCCTCCCAAGGAAAAAGGTCTCTATTAACTACCGGTTTTGAAGTTTCTTGCAAAGGAGCTTCTACTGGCGTTTTGCTTTGGGTTACAGGCCCAACTTTAGCAGCATCTTCACCTATACTTGGGCTTGCGCTTTTTGACTCTTCGCTCTCTTCATCTTTAGCCTTGTTTTGCTCACGAACCAAAGTGATAAGGGCAATCAAAAACGAAGCTACCAAAACTATAATTCCCAAAATAACAAAAATCATCTAAAGTATCTTTCGGCAAAATCCTCACCAAGAAGTAGTGTTACAACTGCCCCTTCGTTTGGATCTTTTGCGAAACCTGTTATATCACAGCCAAACATATTTGCCAAATAGGCTGGCGTGTAATCTTTAGGAGAAGAAGCTGCTATTTGACACTTTGGGCGGTTTTTATCGCCATCTTCAGTAGAAATTACATTACCCCCTACAGCGGAAATAAATCGAGTCGCAACAACTCCAGCGTATTGATTAGACGATTCGTTAACTATGGTTATTTTGTAGCCTTCCTTTTCGATCTCCGGGTTGTTCAAATAATTTCCTATTTCCCGGTTTAGCGATAATGTGTCAGCTCCCAGTACTTTTGTTTTTCCCGAAAGTATTTCTTCACTCATACTAGAAACATTCGTCAAATTTACCTGATTTATGCTTAAACTTTTAGCTTGCCACCACAGCCTAAAAGCAGTAGAACGAGTAATATTAGTATCTGCTATATATCCAGGCTTAATACCAGCCAAAATTTCAAAGGGCGTACCAATTGATGCAAAACTTTTGAAAATCTGTCTTGCACTTTGGGTATCCAATTTTTGCACTTTGGAAAATTTAACATAGTCAGGTATAGAAGCACCAAACACTAAAGACATCGAGTCCGAAAATTCTAATCCGGTGCCAGCTGCCGCACTTGATAGCTGCTTTATAGATTTTAAGTCCCCTCTCTCAAAATATATATTTTTGTCAACAGTCAAAAAAACTATCCGCTTGGGTTCCTTTTCAAAAACCAAAACCGCAGGAGGGTCGGTCTTAAGAGCAACGGCGAAAGAAGAACTACCGTCCCATGAATACGTTTTTGAACTTGTATGAGCTGGAAATTTAAAACTTTTCAAAAATCCCGAAAAAATAAGAAGAACCAAAACCGCACAAATCAAAACAGAAAGAAGCGTCCCTCTACCTCTGGGTTCATTCCTTTTGTATGAAGTTCGTCGGGTCATCAAATTATTTTTTTACTTTGCTGCCCGACTTCTTATTAAATAAGCAAGAAGTTACTTCCCTTTTTTGCGGCCGATTATCTCAACCTTCGGCACCACATTAACCTTCGGAATATGAGAAGCTTTTTTTTCTAAAACTTCCTTTTTTAATTTTCTCTTTTCGCCTTTGTAAAATCCGCCAAAATTACCCATAAAATTGTTAATTTTATATCAGAGGAGCGCCATTGGCATGACTTGAAAAGGTGCCAAGGCGACCTGCTGACATAGAATAATTACCTCTAAACCATTTTATCAGGCCAGATCAACAGCTACAACATTAGAAAATTTTGTGTGCCAAAAGCTCCTCAAAATGTTTGCTCTTATCCTTTTTCATCTTGCCTAAATTATCCCAATGCTCAGAAAGAATCCGGGCTATGTGCTTTCCTCCAACAGTTTCTGGTACCACCACATAATCTGCTCCCATTTCATAAAGTTTGACAGCATCGTGAATCCAGTAACTGGTTCCAATAACCGGCCCCTTGTAATTTTTCGCCCTGGCAAACGTAATAATCTGATGACTGTCGGAAATATCCGGGTCGGTAATAATAAGAAGTTTAGCTCGGCCCAGCTCCAGCTCTTCCAAGACCTCCGGATCGGAAATATCTCCAAACACTGCATTAAAACCCGAAGCCTTAAGGGAATTAAAAATTTTCGGATTAAAATCCACAACCACAATCTGGTCGTGGTCGGATATCTTACCCTTCAAAAAATCCAAAATGTCCCAGCCCATTTGTTCCCCACCAACCAAAACAACATGGTCTTTTAAATTCTCCCGATTGGCAACATAAGGGTCATGTTGTTTTTCGGGAAACAGCTTTGCCATCGGAGCGCTTATATATTTGTAGATTTTATCTCCATATAAAATAAGGTAGGAAGAAAGCGTAATTGTAACTATGGCAACCGCAGCGACCAGGGCAACTTCGGAGGAATTGACTTGACCCAGTCTCGCCCCCGTTGCCATCAGAATTAGCGAAAACTCCGAAACTTGCGCAACGGTTACGGATGCCAAAAAAGCGGTTCTGTTTCTGAATTTCAAAGTCATCATAATTGCCATTGCAATCAGCGGATTTCCAATAAGAATAAAAACCGAAAGGATAATAATATGTGAGGCAACCAAACCCGATGTGCCTTTAGAAAGAGTCAGCCCCAGAAGAATAAAAAAGACTACCACAAAAAAATCTCGAAGCGGCTTGACTCGACCTGAAATTTGGATCCTGTAAGGCGAAGCTGCAATGGCAACTCCTGCCAAAAACGCACCTATTGCAACCGAAAATCCGGCTTGTTCCGCCAGAGCAGACATAATAAAAGCCCAAGAAATGGCAGCCACAAACAAAAGTTCAACCGATGAAGAAACAAGCCGAAACACCGATTTTAAGGCATATTTTGAAACAATGTATGTAAAAGCAATTAAAATTGCGCCTTTGGCAAAAATCAAAAGTATGGCAGCCAAATTTGGAGCTTCGCCGCCTTTGCCGAAGCCTGATAGTATCATCAGGGTCAAAATCGCCACAAAATCCTGAACCAGCAAAAACCCAACCGCAATTTTGCCATGCAAAGATTGCAAGTCATTTTTCTCGGCTAAAAGTTTAACAATAATTACAGTTGAAGAAAAGGTCATTGCAAAAGCAATGTAAAAAGCGGCAACAACCGAAAAGCCCAAAGCGCTAACTATTACAAATCCAACAAGTGTTGTAAAAAGAATTTGACCCAAACCAGTATAAATTGCTGCCCGACCGACGTACTTTAAATCTTCAATCCTCAAATCTATACCTACTAAAAATAAAAGGAAGGCTATTCCAAAATTAGAAAGCAAATCGAAAACGTTCTGCCCTACTCCGCGAAACACACCAAGATACGAAATAACAACTCCGGTAAAAATATAGGCAACTATAAGTGGCTGCCTAAGCGACCTTGCCAAAATTCCAAGGACTGTTGCCAACACCAAAACAGAAGCTATTTGAAAAAATAAATGCGGCATAGGCAGTTTTGTTAGATGTCAGGTCCCGGCAAAAGGCCAGGCCTTTACGCTTTGACTTTCGATGGTTAAGGCCTAGCCTTAACCTAAGCCTGATTCCTTTCGTCAGTCGTTAGAAAAAGCATCGCATTTTTGAGATCGTTTGGCAAGTCGCACTCGAACGTTAAGACTTTCTTGGACCTTGGGCTGGAAAAGTAAATCTTTTTTGCGTGCAAATATAGCCTTGGACACCACACTTGATCAAACTTTAAAAGCTTTGACGGAGTGTAAATTAAATCGGAAACAACCGGATGGCCGATTGATTTTAAATGTACTCTGATTTGATGAGTTCTTCCTGTTTTTGGGAAAACCGAAAGCAGTGTGTAATCCTGTCCATGCTGGTCAAGATATCTAACACGAGATCTGTTATATCCTTTTTCAACAATTATATTTTCAAAATTTGAAATTTGAAATTTGAAATTTGAAATTCTTTCATAATCGGTAACAGCCTCCCTACCTCCCTCTTGTCGATTTTTGAGATTACCAAATTTGCCAAACTTGCCAATTCTAGCGATATTACTTGCAATTTCTCCACTGTCATCCTTTACCAATCCATGAACCAAAGCTATATATTCTTTTTTAACTCTCCTCTCTTTAAACTCGCCCTGCAAAAATTCAAAAGTCTTCTGGTTTTTAGCAACAACCAAAACTCCGGATGTCTCCCTATCCAATCGATGTACGATTCCAGCCCTTTCCCCTATTCCCAAATCGCCGTTGGCTAATTTGAAATAATCGGACAACTGATCCTGTAGAGTTTCCTCTCTGGAAGTTTCAGATTTGTTGACCGTCAACCCTGAAGGTTTGTCCAAAACTAAAAAATCTTTGTCTTCAAAAATAATATTAAGATTAGGCTTCATCCTTATTTGCGAAAATTAAATTATAAAAAATTAAAATTGCGCCAACTGTAATTGCTGTATCTGCCAAATTGAAACTTGGAAAAACTTTAAAATCAACAAAATCCCGAACGCAACCTACAGTAAACCTATCTATTAAATTTGAAAATCCTCCAGAAAAAACCAATGAAAGCGCAACCAAATTCAATCTGTTTTTTTCTTTCAAAAAAAGCCACAAGACCACTATCAAAACTAAAATAGAAATTACAGCAAAATTACCAGAAATACCAAAAGCCCCGCCCCTATTGCAAGAAATCTCAAAAAATTTAACTGCAATAAATTTAGTTAGCTGGTCTAAAACTAAAACAGAGAAAATTAAAAGACCTAATTGAAGATTATTTTTTGTTTTCAACTTCACTCTCGCACTTCAAGCAATAGACAGCTTGAGGTTTAACTTCTAGTCTTCCTGCATCAATCGACTTGCCGCAGCGTTCACACAAACCATATGTTCCTTTTTTAATCTTTTTGAGAGCAGACTCAATTTCTTTAAGATCAGCCTTTAGTCTATCTTCTAAAACTACTGCCCGTTCATGCCCAGATAAAACTGCAGCATCTGTTCCGGGTTCGACAATAAGCGATCTGTCCTCTGAAGAAAATGGGTCTTCTTCTTTTACCCGACCGAGCTTTTTTAAAATTAAATTCCTTTGTTTTTCAACCTTACCTCGAAATTTCGCGACATCTATCATTTTCTAACTCCTAACGCGTGAGCAAAATCCAAAAGTCCTCCGGAAATCTCACGACTTACTAATTTTACTAAAAACCATACTCCTTTTACCAACCTGAAGGGAAAAAGCAGTATTAGCTTGGCAATTCCATCTGCTTCCGTGACACTAAAAATTACGCGTTTTGTCTTAAAGATAAAAAGTAAAACCCATCCAAAAAAACTTTTTAAATCGTTCCAAACTCTGCGCTTTGCCAAAATATACCAAGCCGGAACAATGTAGATTAACGCTAAAATCCCCCACGAAAGTTGATATGAAATCTGAAAATTAAAAGGTCTTCTAATTGGGAAAAATCCCAAAGCCAGATCGGTAAGAACTACCGAAGTAATTGCAAAACAGGCAAAAAAGCCCCGATGCCGTTTTCTCTTTTCAAGCCTTTTTATAATCCAGAAAACTGCAAAAAAGTAAAGGGCAAGAAACAACCCGTTCTTGCCAACCGTAAACCCTTTTGCCAGTGACAAAAAAAGATAAGCTATCGCATAGTAAAAGCTTAATGCAAATATCATAGGAGCAGCAGCTAAATCAAAAACAAACCAAAAACTTTCTCGTCTGCCCTTCATGTAAAACCAAACTGCAAAAACCCCTCCCAAAAATGCCAGATACCAATCAAAACCGGAAAAAACGTTAAAGAAAAAAAGTCTGGTAAACGACCATTTGTAAAAACCAGATCTAACGAAAAAATCGCCTATTCTTCCTAAAAATAATGCGCCTACTAAAAAAAGTAAGAGCACATCGAAAATGTCTTGTGAATCTACAAGCTCATAGCGGCTTGACCTCCAAAAAAGAAAGGCTCCAAAAATAAAGCCAAGAATAATTCCAAGCGGGCTTGCTAAGATTTCCAAAAGCTTGGGGGAAAGGTGCAGCATAGGAGCCTTATTATAGAAAAGATAGACTCCCAAATTCAAACAGTATTTTTCAACAAAGGTCATGCCTGTCTCGAGCACAGAACGTAGGTTAAGGCCTACCATTTACCCGGCTTTGATCTAAACCTAAAATATGATATATTGGATTTTGTACTAACTGCGTCTCAGCCTGCAGTCCAAACATTAAATGACCGCAACTTCACATGCACTAATTGGGGCAAGCCTGGCTGCAAAGATCGCCAATCCCCTAATTGGAATCCCGCTTGCATTCGTCTCACACTTTCTGGCAGATCTCACACCGCATTGGGACGCCGGAACCAATCACCGAAATAAAACAAAAATGAGGCTCAGAATGGAAGCTGTTTTTGACGTTCTTTTGGGTTTTGCCCTAGTTGCGATTCTCTTCCGCTCGCTCGCATTTGACAAGCCCGTTTACTTGCTTTCTATGATAATAACCGCCCAGCTTCCCGACTGGCTTGAAGCTCCAAGTTCAATGTTTGGTTTTCAAGTTCCGCCTTTTTCTTGGATGGATTGGATCGGCCACCGAACTCAAACCCGCATGCAGCTTCCCTGGGGTCTTGTTACTCAGGTTGTATTGGTAGGACTTCTAGTCCTTTTTGCACTCGGCGGCCCAAGCCAAATTACAACCGTCCTCGCCTACCACTGAGCTGAAGCCTAATTTCCTGATCCCTGAGGTCTGTATTTATTCCTTAAAATAACTGTGACACCGTGCTCAACTGCTTTATGAAATACATCCGAGTTATATCTTTTTGCTCCGGATCCCATTATCTGCGCCACTAATCGAATCTCTCGAAGTGCAGCCTCGTCAAGCAACCTACCGGGAAGAACACCACTCAACGCATCTTGAAGATCCAACTCAAAAGTGGCCGCGGGGAAAAATCTCTGACTGTTACTGCGAATTTCCTGCCCTGCTGGTGTCCTGACCAGGATACCTAGAATTGCAGAATATTCTGGTATACGTACATGACGCTCGTTCATCTATTTTGCCCGCTCAACATAATCACCGGATCTGGTATCAACCCGAATCACTTCGCCGTTTTTAATAAATAGTGGCACCTTAACAACCAGCCCGTTTTCCAAGGCCGCGTCCTTATAGCTTGCCCCAACGGTATTTCCGCGAGCCGACCCACCGGTTTGGGTTACAGTGTAATCAACAATTTTTGGAATTTCCAGGTAAAGCGGTTTGCCTTCGATGGAAAAAAGCGTAATCTCCAAACCTTCTTTTAAGTATTTGGATACATCCTCCGCCAATTTCCTATCCAGTTCAAACTGCTCGTAAGTTGCCATATCCATGACGTGGATTTTGTCATCCGTATACAAATACTGGACCTTTTTACGATCGACAGTAATATCCTGAACCCTGGCGCCTGTTTGGAAAGATTTTTCGATATTGGCGCCTGTTTCTAGATTCTGGACTTTTACCTTTATGGTTCCGGAACCGCGAGCAACCTTAATATGTTCATACGAAAGCACCAGAAAATACTTTCCTTGTTCCTCAAAAACAACACCGGAACGTAAATCAGTAACAGAAATCATGGGAAATTAATTCTTTTTGGTCTTTGTGCGCTTTACTCTAATTAGTCCAGATGCGGGAACAACCGCAACACCTCGTTTTTCCAATTCATCCAGAAACAAATTCGCACCAATTGAATCAGCTGCCATATGACCAACATCAATGGCGTTTATGTGTTCCTTTTTAAGCTCTTGCAATGATTCTTCCGGGATATGCATTTCAACCAAAGTACCCACCCCAGCCTCTGCCAATGCTTTGTAAAGCTCCTTTGAAGGGTTTGTCCCTCCGGTAAAAGAAACCATAATCTTTCCGGTCCTGCCCTTTTCTGATCCGGATACAATACTCGGCCCATTCTTGCCCTTTATGGCTTCCTTGAATTCGGGAATTTCACAAATTGCATCCAAAACATCCCCCAAAGAACCATACTCCCTTCCCAAAATGTGGTTTTTCATAAAATTATCCCCGATGTTGTCCCAAACTGTATGAAGTGCCAAAAGCGGTACATCAAGAAGCCGGGCGGCATCTACAGCTTGTGAGTGGTTAATAGGACCAAATTTCCTTTTAACAAGCCCCATTGTTTCCTGCAGTAGCGAATAAGCTACATTTTCGTCTACACCGTTTGCGGAATAAATATCGACCAAAATATCCATTACCTCGTGAAGACTTGCCAAAGCATGTCCAGCCGGATGATGCCCAATCAAAAGATCTATTCCGGCACCCTTTTGGTTTAACCTGTCAACCAAGAGTACTTCAGCCCCGTTAGAATCAATACCGGCAAGCACCTTTTTTACATTCTTTTTAGGATCGCCAAACAAAATCCTGGTGTCGGAATAAGGGTTGGTTAGGGTTTCTGTGTCGAAATGCTCCCTTTTTTTAGGAGTAAGTTGGTCGTAATCCTTATTTTGTCGCTTAAGGTAAGCCTCAACCCCTTTTTTGCCACGGGGATCCGCCTCCATACCCATTTTTAGAGCCAAAAGATATATTTCTTGGATGGTCACGTTAACTACAAATGATATAACAATAGGCTAAATCTATCAAGGCTTGCGAAGAACTAAAGTGGCGCCTTTGAGCATTTGCTCTGCAATTTTTTCGCCTTGTCCGGGTTTATAAGAATCAACAACCGTTTTCAATCCAAGTTTACTCATTGCACCACCTTCATCAATCATTTGGCCATTGATATAAACCTCCACAGGGCCACCGTTAGCCAGTTCCGCTGCCGTCAATCTAACATCACCAGCACCGTGTGTAACCTGTTCGTCTATCCTAAACTTGGTAGCAAGGTAAGGATTAAATTTTTCAAGACGATGGCTTACAATTGCCTCATAAGAGGCCTGAGATACCGGCTGGTCAGCATCAAGAATGATTTCCCTTGCCATTTATAGAATTATCTTCCCCAAAAAATAAGATATCAGCAGTTCGCTGATATAATTTCTCTTCCAATGGGAATTGGATTCAAAAAATAATATAATATGTAAGCCGATTTTTCAATGCCGAAGTGGCGGAACCGGCAGACGCGTAAGTATCCTTTTTTGAAGTTCTCTTCAAAAACGTTTTAGCTTTTAGCTAAAACCAAAACTTATGCCTGCAGACTAGGCCGGGTGCTGGAACTGGTAGACAGTTACGTCTCAAAAACGTATGGGCTTAACGCCCGTGAGGGTTCGACTCCCTCCCCGGCTACAAATATATGCAAAAGCGCGTCATCATTGTTCATGGTTGGGACGGATATCCTGAAGAAGGATGGTTTCCGTGGCTAAAAAGTAATCTTGAGCAAAAGGGCTTTCAAGTCATTGTTCCCCAACTTCCAGAGGCAGATATGCCAAAAATTGAACCTTGGGTGAAAGGTTTATCTGAAGCCGTCGGCAAACCGGATTCCCAAACCTATTTTGTCGGCCACAGCATCGGTTGTTCCACAATCGCCCGTTACCTCGACACACTTTCTGCAAATACAAAAGTAGGCGGAGCAGTTTTTGTCGCCGGCTTTTTCAAAAGATTAACCAAATTGGAAGGCGAAGAAGCAAAAGAAATTGTAAATCCCTGGCTTACAACACCACTTGACTTTGATAAAGTGAAAAACATACTAGGAAAAAGCGTCGCAATTTTTTCGGACAATGACCCTTATGTCCCGTTGGACAATCAAGACGATTTTCGCGACAAGCTAGGCTCAAAAATCATAATAGAGCACAACATGGGCCACTTTTCCGGATCCACCGGCACAACCCAACTCCCCATCGCACTCGAGAAACTACTTGAGATAGCAAAATAGACCTATAATTGACAATTAGTCTGATTTTTTGATATAATTCCGCCCTAATATGGAGAGAGTCGATTCGGCATTAGTCGAAGCTAGCCCCACTTCCGTAGTAGAAGTTCGAGAATCCCCAATCGGTGGTAAGGGTTGTTTTGCCCTAAGACCGATAGCAAAAGGCGAAACCATTCACATCCTTTCTGGCGAATTGTTAACCGGTGACGAAATCGATCGAAGAATTATCTCAGGCAAAGCAAGGCCCGATGATGAACTACAAATTGACGAAGATTTATTTTACCAACTAGACACTCCGTCTTATTTTTTCAACCACAGTTGTGACCCTAATGGCGGAATTCGCAACAGAAGCGAGCTTTTTGCACTAAGAAATATAGCCGAAGGTGAAGAATTAACCTACGATTACGCAACAACCGTTGGAACAGAAATAGCACCTAGCTGGCTACTTGTTAACAATAACTGGGTTATGGAGTGCAATTGCAAATCAGAAACGTGCCGAGGCGAAATTCGTCCTGTAACATCAATTCCGGAAAATACATTGCATAGATACTTTAAAATAGGCGCCTTTCCAAATTTTATTAGAAATCAGCTTATGTCAAGGAATCCTTCACTTTCCCCTGCTGTTTTCGGAATTTAATTTTTAACTCAAAAGTTAAAATAGCTTCTCCTCAAATCTCTGTTATGCAATAATTGACCTATGCCAGAAGAAATCTCCCCCGATTCTGTGCCACAAGTACCTGGCGCCACTGCTTCCAATCCCTTTCCAAAAATGACAAGAGAAGAACAAGTCCATTTTGTCATAAAAGGCAAACGGCAGTTTCCTAAAAAAATATTCGCTCTTATTTTAATTTTAGCAATTGCCGGCTTATCGATTGCTTACATCTTAAACAAAAACAAAAAGGAGCAATTTGCAAATGTTAATGATGCCGAAAATCCGCAAATTTCTATAACGCAGCCTCAAAATGGCGATACGCTAAAAGGCCAAGCCAATGTTGTCGTATATGTTGCGGATTCAACAATCCAGCAAAAAGCCTACAAAGGTACGGTTTCCGATTTAAAAGTCACAGCAGCGCAACCACAAACTGTGACAATAAGCGTTGCCGACGATCTCAAAAAAGCAACAACTGCTCAGCTACTTTATGAAACTTTAGGAGTTGAAAATAAGGACCAATGTCAAATAGGTCTTGCCGGAGGTCAAAAAGAAAGCTGTGGGCCAACCTACGCAACAGCTTCAGCAGATACCCAAAAACAAACGTACAATTTAGAAGCGTCCAAACTTATAACCGGCGAAAATAAATTTGAATTCACAGCTACAAAGGATTTTTCCGTAAAAAGTGCAAACCTTGATATTATTTTCGGGGATCAGAAAATAAGTGGCAAAGTTGTAAAAGTAGAATTTTTGCTAGACGACAAATCAATAGGCGAAAAAACCGATTTCACTCTCCCCTTTTCGCTGGATACCACCAAATACCAAAATGGCGCCCACGTGCTTTTAGCAAAAGCATATGACGAAGCTGGAAACTCCTCGCTTTCAGCCCCCAGAACAATAACCATTAAAAATTGAGCGAGTGCTAAATAGTGGCAGGTTTAAGGGTGAAAGAAAAAGGCAATCGCCATAATTGCATAAGCTGCAATCAACTGCAAACCTTCAAACCAATTACTTTCACCGTCTCCGACAACAACATTTACAATAAGAACAGAAAGAATAATTGCTGCTAGTTCAAAAGAGTTAAAAACCAAATTCATTTGGGAATTAAAAAGTAAACTTACCAAAACCAGTATTGGGGCCACAAACATAGCGATCTGGGTCGCAGAACCAATCGAAACGCTAAGAGACAAATCCATCTTGTTTTTTAGTGCAGTTGCAATAGCAGACATGTGCTCAGCTGCATTTCCAACAATGGCCACAAAAACAACTCCAACAAAAAGTTCTGTCCAGCCAAAACCGGAAACAACAGGTTTGATAGAAGCTACAAGTATCTCGCTCATCCAGGCGGCAAAAAGCGTTGCCCCAAGTAAAATTACCAATGCTTTTTTCCTGCTCCATCTGGCATCATACTTACCAACCTCCTGGGTATATAAGTGTTTATGGGTATTTAGTACAAAAAGCAAACTAGAGACATAAACCACCAACATAAAAATTGAAACCAATATGCTTAACTGGCCAATAACTTTACTGCCTGCTTCTGTAGCAGTTTGTACAAGAACAGCAGGCATAATCAATGCAATAGCTGCAAGAAGAAGCGTCCCGCTGGCTGCAAGAGCCCCTGTCCGGTTGAATACTTGTCTCTTATGCCTCAATCCTTCTGCAAACATTGCCATACCTGTTACTAAAAGCAAATTACCTATTATTGAACCTGTAATTGATGCCTTAACAACTTCCGTAAGTCCCGCCCTTAGGGCAAACACACTGATCAAAAATTCAATAGCATTGCCAAAGCTTGCATTAAGAAGACCACCTAAAGACTGTCCCATATCAACTGACAATTCTTCCGTAGCTTCTCCGATAAATTTAGCAAGCGGCATGATTGCCAAGGATGCAATAAAAAAAATAATAAGAGGTGATATATTGAAAAATTCAAAAGCAATCGTTATGGGAACAAAAATAAGAAGCACCAGAAATATTTTTTCCATAAAATATCCCTACTACTTTAATGTAACTTTTAATCCTGGTGAAGTCAAAAAGAATTATTCGATTAGCGCAGCAGTTCCAGCTTCTTCGACTTGCGATTTCTTTGGCTCTTTTGCAACCCTTTGTCTTTCGGTTCCATAAAATTTAACCCTGTCCGCCTTAAATACCATGTCGATCTCTCCTGTTGGCCCGTTTCTGTGTTTTTGGATATCCAACTTTACCTGCTCAATATTTTCCGGGTCCGGCCTCCAGATAAACATCACAACATCTGCATCCTGCTCGATTGCCCCGGATTCCCTTAAATCCGCAAGCTGGGGCTTTCTTGTTCCCCTTTGCTCAACTGCACGCGAAAGCTGCGAGCAAGCAAGAACCGGAATTTTAAGCTCCCTTGCCAGGTTCTTCAACGATTGGGAAATTTCCGAAACCTCCTGAACGCGGTTTTCCAAATTTCTCCCATGCATAAGCTGCAAATAATCAACAATAATAAGAGAAAGCCCATGTTCCACCTGAAGTCTTCTTGCTTTGGTTCTCATCTCCATAATGTTAATTGCCGGTGTATCGTCTATAAAAAGCGGTGCATCCGCCAAAACCCCCATTGCTTCCTGTAACCTGTCAAAATCATTGTCGTCTAGCCTTCCGGTTTTAAGCTTCCAGGCATCTACTTCGGATTGGGATACCAAAAGCCTGTCAACAAGCTCTTCTTTGCTCATTTCCAAAGAAAATATGCCAACCGGTAGCCCTTCACGAACAGCAACATTGGCTGCAATATTTAAAGTCAAGCTTGTTTTACCCTGTCCTGGGCGAGAAGCTAAAATTATCAAATTGGAATCCTGCAAACCGGCTAGTTTTGAATCTAAATCCCAAAAACCTGTAGGCACACCACGCAAACCTCCTGCTTTTTTGTGGAGTTCATCTAACCTATCAAAGCTTTCTGCCAAAGCATCTCTTAAAGGAAGGAAATTCTGGCGCATCTGTTCTTGGGAAAGCGCAAAAACAGCCTGTTCGGTTTCGTCAAGCAGCGACCTAACATCGCCTTTATCGTCAAATGCAGCTTGTGAAATTTTAGTGCTGGTTGATATGAGCTGGCGCTTTACAAAATGGTCCCTTACGATTTGCGCGTATTGTGCAATATTGGCCGCAGTCGGAACCAGGGAGGCTAGGTCTGTCAAATAAGCCGCTCCCCCAACCTTATCGAATTTGCCCTTTTTCTTAAGCTCATCTGTCAAAGTAATAAGATCAATGGGCTCGCGCTTTTCAAAAAGGTCATAAATCGCGCCCAAGATATCACCATGGGCCTCCTTGTAAAAATGCTCGGGTTTCAAAATTTGGACTATGGAGACCAAAGAATCAGAATCCAAAAGTATGGCACCCAAAATTGACCTTTCGGCGTCTAAATCTTGGGGAGGCACGCGAAGCGCGCTGACTTTCTGCGTCATTTTATCGACTAATTTACTTATTGTTGTGCCGCAAGAACTGCAACTTCTAACTCTTCCGGCAACCTGTCTTTGGAGACTGAAAGTTTACTGGCAGGCTCGACATTTTCTTTACCCATCACTTTCAAAAATTCAGAAACCTCAGCCAAATCAACTTTTAGGCCGGGCAGTTTGTAATGGATTGGTACCACAATACTGGGTTCCAACTGAGAAATAATATCCGGCGCATCCTTGGCTTCTATTGTGTAAACTCCCCCAACTGGAATAAACAGCACATCGCAGCCGGAAAGTTCTTCGATCTGGGATTGAGTCAGTTTTTTTTGGCCCAAATCACCCAAGTGGACTAGGTTAACATCATCGACTGTTGCGTGGTAAATCGTATTTTTACCCCGCTTTGCACCCTGTTCATCATCATGGAAAGAATCAACGCCAACAATATTTATGCCAGAAATTTCATATTCACCAGGGCCACTTATAATAAAAGGCGATTTCCCGTCTGCCCCCTTTACCGATTCGACACTATTATGATCACCGTGGTCGTGGGTAACACAGACAATATCAGCCTCAGTTTTTAACGGCTTAAGACCAACAAAATTTGAGTCATACGGATCGAAAACAAGAGTCGCACCCTTGCCTTTAACCTTAATGCAAGCTTGTCCCAAAAACCAAATATCTATCATAAAATTTGCAGACCCAGCAATTGATATTATCACAAAAAAAAATTTCATGCACCACCAATTGTCAGCTTCATCTGATTGTGCTAAGCTAAAAAACGACAATGCCGCCAAAGAGCTCTTCCCTCAAAACAATCCTGATTTTTATAGTCTTAGTTACTGTTGTCGGTTCCCTTATTTATTGGCTCTGGCAAAGACAACCCAAAAGCCTTGTCTCAAACAACGACATGCTTTCACCTCAAAGCCAAAACCAAAGTGCTACATCTTCGGCAACTCAGGCACAAAAAATTACAATTGACACCAACAAGGTCCTTTCACAAAATAAATTTCAGCTTCAAGGGCAAACACAACCAAATTCGATTGTCATAATTTATTCAAATAGTCAAAATGCAGTCACAAAATCAGACGCAAGCGGCAAATTTTCTCAAAGCCTAAATTTAGACGACGGTCTTAATCTAATCGGTCTGTCCACCCTTGGGCAAGATCTTAAGGAAATTGCAGCCACTAACTTGACCTATTACGTCGGCGGAGCAAAAATAGACGACACAATTGTCTATGCCGGTTTAGTCAAAAGCATTTTTAAAGACACAATAACCTTAACAACCCAAACCGGCGAGGCAACCGTCAAACAATTGCAAAACGCCAAAATTTCTATTCCCAAACTGCCCGGAGTCTCTGCTCAAACCCAAGATCAGGACATTCGAGTCGGCGACTATATGATCTCCCTTGGGAAAAACCTTTCTGAAGGACAGCTGCAAGCTGATAACATCAGTATTTTAAGAGACGATAAACCTCAAAACCCCGAACACTGGGCAATTGTTAAAGTTTTAACAACGCTTACAAAAAACAGCTTCCAAGCCGAGCAAAACGGGCAATCCAATACAGTAAAAATTGCAACCGACATAAATACTAGCTATTTAGACAAGGATCAAAAGGCAGATTCAAAAGCAGTTGTCAAAGACAGGTCCGCAATTGTCATCTATCATGCGGATGATAAAGGCAACGATTTAGCCGATCTAATCGATTTACTCCCTTAAAACTTGACTTTAGCAAGATAAAGTAGTATTCTGTCCTTGCTTTAATAAGCTAAAGTATGGCAGCAGCAGATTCAAAAGAAGCAAAAGCGCTCTACAAAGCGGTTTTGTCCTTAAAAACACCGGACGAAGCCAAAAGATTCTTACGTGATCTTTTAACTGAGGCTGAGATTCGCGAATTTTCAAACCGTTGGAAAGTAGCCAACTTGCTGGCAGAAAAAATTAATTATTTAAAAATCGAGAAAGAAACAGGAATGTCGTCTACAACAATTGCCAGAATCAGCAAATGGCTTTTGAATGGGACTGGCGGCTATAAACTTGTCATAAAAAGGCTTTCTAAATAATTGCGCCTTCTATATACTTAGCCTAAATAGTATTATTAAAATATATGCAAAAGGCACCGCCAACACCTAAAGGTTTTCGCGATATCTTGCCTGATTTAGCCCAAAAACGCAGGGATGCAATAAGAAAAATTGAAGATGTCCTCTCGGAAGCCAGCTTTGTACCGCTAGAGACTCCAACTATAGAATTTGCAGAAACTTTAACCGGAAAATATGGCGAAGAAGAGCGCTTAATTTACAAATTTAAAGATCGCGGAGATCGGGAACTTGCTCTCCGTTACGATCTGACCGTTCCCCTCGCCCGTTTTGTCGCCAACAACCAAAATTTAATCGAAAAAGGTCCATTCCGCAGATACCAAATTGGCCAGGTTTTCCGCGGTGAAAATCCTCAACACGGCCGTTACCGTGAATTTACGCAATTCGATTTCGATACAGTCGGGTCAGATCGCTTAGACGAGGACGCAAAAATCATCGCAACTGCAATAATGTCGGTTAGAAAGCTAGGACTTAAAAATGCCCAAATGGCAATCAATGACCGCAACATTTTCGCCAACATACACATAGACATAGTGCGAATGATAGATAAAATTCATAAGGTCGGAAAAGATCAATTAGCAAAAGAGCTTAAAGATAAAGGTTTTTCGGAAGCAGACGTTTTTACTTTGACTAATATAGATAAAACCTCAATGTCTCCTAACACGAAACTAATATTTACTATTCTGGAGAAATACAACCTAAAAGAAAATAGAGATTTCTTTTTCGATCCTACACTAGCCAGAGGCTTGGACTATTACACTGGCTCTATTTTTGAGCTTAAACCGGACGGTAATCCTGCATCGCTCTCAATCGGGGCAGGAGGTCGCTATGACAACCTAATCGGCATGTTTTCCGGAAGACAAATTCCCGCCGTGGGTTTTTCTTTTGGCATTGACCGCTTGATAGAAGCTATTGATGAAGCTTAAGCCCGCCTTTCTGCTACTTGTTACATCTACTGTAATTTGGGGTGCCACAGCCCCAATTATGAAAGTCACCCTCACCCAAGTTCCCCTGTTTACACTAGCCTTTACCCGCCAAATTTTGGCAGCCGGCTTACTTTTACCTTTTGTTTTAAATGATCTGAAAATTCAAAAAGAGGATTTAAAACCGCTTATTCTGACAACACTTTTGGGCACAAACATCAACTTGTTTTTATTTTTTAAAGGGCTCGAGTTAACAGAGGCAATAAACGCATCAATAATAACAGCAGCCGTTCCGATAATAACTCTTTTTGCAGCCCACCTTTACCTAAAAGAAAAACTCACCTTAAGGTTGATTTTAGCCTCAATTACTGCATTTTTAGGGACTTTAGTCATAGTCGGGGCGCCAATCCTTTCGCTAAACTTAAAAGCAGCCATTGGAAATTTGCTGCTGATTGCGGCAACTTTTGCCTTTGTCGCCTACGAAATCTATGCTAAAAAGTTGTTGCAAAAATACTCCGCTCTAAAGCTTACATTTTTTATGTTCGTGATAGCAGCAGTTATCTTTATGCCATTTTCGGCCTTTGAGTTTATTAAAAACCCCAATTGGCCGGCATCAGTAAATATTGAAGGTTTGCTTGGAATTCTATATGGGGTATTTCTGGCATCTGCCCTCGCCTCTTACTTTTGGCAAAAAGGTCTATCGCTGCTTCCTGCTGGAGAAGCAGCCCTTTTCTTTTACATTGACCCGATTTCCGGCATAATAGCCTCTATTATGCTTCTTGGGGAAAGAATTTCCCATTCATTTACGCTTGGGGCAATCCTAATCGTTGTAGGCGTCTTTTTAGCAGAACACCACCGCAAAAACCACATTTTGCATAAAAGGCGCATAAATTGAACAAAAAACTCATATTTGGTAAAATATCCAAACTTAGGAAGTTTGATATATGAAAGCTAACATTCATCCGCAATACTTCGATGACGCCAAAGTCACCTGCGTTTGCGGAAACACTTTTACAACCGGAGCTACTATGCCTGAAATTAGGGTTGAAATTTGCAACAAATGTCACCCGTTTTTTACAGGTGAAATGAAGTATGTGGACACCCTTGGCCGTGTTGAGAAATTCCAAAAGCGTCAGGAACACGCAAAAGCCCACATTGCTCAAAAAGTGCAAAAAATTCAGGAAAAAGAAGAAAGAAAACGTCCGGAATCCCTCAAAGAAATGCTGGATCTTGCCAAAAAGCAAGCCGCCTCCTAGCCACTCAATTTTCAATTTGAAATTCGAAATTTTTATTGAATTTTTAATGATGTAATATTTAAAATTAAAAATTAACATGAGCGATTACCTAAAAAAACAAATCGAAGAGCTAGAGGCAAAAATAAAAGACGCACAAGAGTTGGCTGCTTCGGACCCGTCTATGGCAGACCTTGCCCAAGAGGAAATCAAAAGTCTCACCGAGCAAAAAACTCAGCTTGAAAATGCGCTTGATAAGCAACCGGCTGCCAGCGACCGGGAACTAGGTGCAAACTCCGTTATTTTGGAAATCCGGGCAGCCGCAGGCGGAGACGAAGCCGGTCTTTTTGCCGGAGATCTTTCGCGTATGTACACCAAATATGCCGCTTCGCAAAACTGGCGCGTTGAAGAATTGGACAAAAACGAGGGCGGAATCGGAAATATAAAAGAAATTGTCTATAAGATAACAGGCAAAAACGTCTGGGACAAATTAAGATTCGAATCCGGAGTGCATAGGGTCCAGCGTGTTCCCAAAACCGAATCCTCAGGTCGGATTCACACTTCAACAGCAACTGTCGCGGTGCTTGCGGAAGTTGGCCAAACAGAAGTTGTCATAAGCCCGGCCGACATTGAATTTGAAGCTTTCCGTTCAGGCGGGCATGGCGGCCAAAACGTCAATAAAGTTTCAACTGCAGTGCGAATCAAACATATCCCAACTGGAATTGTCGTCAAAGCCCAAACAGAACGTTCCCAAGCCCAAAACCGCGAAATCGCCATGGAAATTCTAAGGGCCAGGCTTTTCCAGCTTGAAGAAGAAAAGCGCCAATCCCAAATATCCGGATCGCGTTCCGCCCAACTTGGAACCGGCGACAGGTCGGAAAAAATCCGAACCTACAATTTTCCGCAAGATCGGGTAACAGATCACCGAATCGGCAAATCCTGGGGCAACATTGCAGGGGTTATGGACGGCAATCTGGAAAAAATTTTCGACTCTCTTTCACAAGAATCAGAAGCTTAAACCTCTCTCAAAATTTCCCTCAGATCTCGAATTTTCCAGTCCGCTTCACAATCAAAAAAATCTTTTCCGGGATGCGCGTATAAATAGGATATTCCATTTATAAATTGTGCCAGCTCAACATCCGGTCCCCTATCGCCAATAACTACAATCGATTCATACTGCTTGCCCTTTAAATAATCTTCTAAAACTGTTCTTTTTGTTAAAGTAGAATGTCTATCATGTAAATTTGTTGTAAAAACTTTTGTCTCAAATGGAAAGAATTCTTCTATCTCTGTTGCCTGCATAAACATTAGAAAAGCAGATCTGACCGTGTTTGTTATTATAATTTGATCATTGCCAGACGCTCTTATCTTTTTGAGAACTTCATGGGAATAATCGTTTGGTTTGATAAAACTTTTGACAATTTCTGGATGTCTCTTTTCGTAGTCAACACAATCCTTTTGAAGTTTTATACACCGATCCAAACCTTCAGCAGGAAGCAAGAATTGGAAATATTCAAACCACTTTTTGCCGTAAAGTTTAGCATTTTGGTCAATCGACATTTGGACATGATACCCATTGTTTTTAAGAATTTTATTGGTTATTAGCAAAACCGCATTCTCGTTGCCTTTTTCCAATGTGCCATGGAAGTCCCAAACAAAAAGCTTCATGATGGCTATATTAGTACACAAACAAATTGATATACAATACTTACAAAAAGGATGGCAAATAAAAACTATTTAACTTCAATCACCAAAACGAAATTAAGATTAATTCTCCTATTTTTTTTGGCCATTTCCCCTTTTTTAATTTTCTCAAGTTTTCTTTTTCTTAAAGACCCTCTGACCTGGCCGGACGAAGGAATATTTTTGGATATAGCAAATAACTTAAATACTCATGGCACACTCTCAACTACCCTGTTCAAAGATGCAGTTCCAGGTTTATCCAAACATGCTTATTGGTACCCGCCTCTCTATTTTTACGCTCTCTCAATTTGGACAAAGGCATTTGGTACATCAATAATTTCAATTAGAACGTTATCGGTTTTAATTGGAATTTTTTCGCTGGCAACCTTTTTCTTTCTGGCAGAAAAACTCTTAAAGAGTGGATTATATTCGGCTCTTGCAACAGCCATAATTGCCATTGACCCAAATTTTAATCAATCGGCAAGGATGGCAAGAATGGAAATTTTGGTGTTTCTTTTTATGCTAATTTCATTTCTTATTTATCAGACGGCTTCAAAATCAAACAATAAAAGGGCTCTCATATATAGCGGCATATTTTCTTCGCTTGCCATGGTTACCCATTTAATTGGCATTCTGGCTCCAGCCATAATCATCCCGACCATAATCGCCTCCAGCCGGAAACTGACAGAAAAAATTAAAACAATTGTCTTATTCGCAATACCAATCGTTGCAGTCATTCTTGCTTGGCTATCAACGGTAATCGGCAACTTAAATATTTTTCTTTCTCAAATGGAGTTGCAATTTGCCAAAAAGGCAACCACAAAATCCTGGATTTATTACCGCTGGAATGATGGCCAATGGCAAATTCTAATCGTACTTTGTTTGATTGCAATTCTGATCTTTGGATTTTACACCTACAAAAATCGTAGTCACGAAAACTACTTTCTTTTAATAGGAATTATTGTGTCTATTTTCCTAGTCATAACCGGCAAAGTACAGTGGTATTTTATTTTTTTCCAGCCGTTTATGGCATTGATACTTACATCTCTTTTTAAATATGCAAGGGAAAGCTCAAACATAATTTTGCAATCCGGTCTTAATATACTTCTCCTTATAATCGTCTTCATCAATTTTAACCTTATATTTTCAAAGCTCATTCTTTTTAACAGAGTTAACTATAGCTACAGCCATTACTCCTCTTCGATTTTAGAGAATATTGAACCAAAAAATACAGTATTTTTATCGGTAATCCCGGATCCTTACCTTGAAATTCGCAATAAAAACGGTCTAAAATTTTATGAGTTTCCGACCATGGATGTTACCCTTGAAAAGTATAAAAGCATGCTCGACTCATCGGATTATGTTGTTCAAAACGTTTCATTAGTTTATCCCGAATATACAAGCAAGTATTTGTCAAAAAATTCTCTTTGGGAAAAAACAGCAGGAGAAAACGCAGGCTACAAAACGAAAATTTACAAACTAAAGCCTCCAGCGCAAAGGGATAGCTCATAATGCCAGAGATTATCCAACAATATTCCTATTTAGGGCTGTTTTTTCTCATTTTAGTAGAAGAAGCCGGCATCCCCCTCCCCATACCTGGCGACATCTTCATTGCTGCAACCGCCGCTCTTCCAAAATCAAATTATTTGTTTGTCCTGTCAACTGTTGTTTTGGCAACTCTTATTGGATCAACAATTCTATTTACCCTATCAAGAAGATTTGGCAACAAATTAATTTTAAAATTTGGAAAATATATTAAATTCACTCCCGAAAAAGTCAAACGGGTAGAAAAATGGTTTGAAAAACGAGGCGGCTTAGCAATTACAATCGGCCGGCTTATCCCGGGCCTTCGAATCATAACTCCAATTGTGGCCGGAACATTTCGCCTCGATTACAAAACCTTTTGGTTTTATACAGCCATCGCCGCTTTCATCTGGGCAAATATTTATTTTATCCTGGGAAAATTCTTCGGTGGAATTTTTACTTACCTAACGGGCGGGCACTACTGATTTCCGCCGGTCGGCGCTTCTCCCAAAGTTATCGTAAGGTCCAAAGATTTACTGTTCCTATAAACTTTAAGCTTCACCTGATCTCCGACTTTTTTACTTCGAATAATATTTGTTAGAGTGTTTTCGTCCGTTAGCTTTTGGCCATCAAAATCGGTAATAATATCACCAACTTCGATACCGGCTTTGTCCGCAGCAGATCCCGTCACCACTTGCCTTACAAGTTCACCTTGTGGAACACCGTTTAAAAGTGCCACATCTTGCTGAATGTGTGTATACTGAATTCCCAAAAATGGCCTTGAAATTTTGCCACCACTGCTTTGGAAATCGGAAAGCAATTGTTTTGCCGTATTAATCTTTAGCGCAAAACCGATGTTTTGGGCAGAAGCAACCGCCGTGTTAATTCCAATAACCTGCCCGGAGCTGTTAACCAAAGGCCCTCCTGAATTACCCGGATTAATTGCAGCATCAGTTTGAATAAGGTCGTCAAGCTTTTCGGAAATCCCGGTAGAAGGATCAAACGGACTAACTCCGCGGCCCAAACCGGAAACAACACCGGTTGTCACGGTGTTTTCAAATTGTCCCAGCGCATTTCCAATTGCAATTACCGTTTGGCCCACCTGCAGGTTAGAAGAATCGCCCATCTCAACCGGCGTAAGGCCAGTGGCATCAATTTTTACAATCGCCAAGTCGTTAAAAGGATCGCGATTAACCTGGCTTATGTCGTATTTTTTCTCACTTCCGTCGTTTGCCTTGATAATAGCAATATATTTTTGATTGTCCTGCGAAACAACGTGTTTGTTGGTCATAATAAGACCGTCGGGGGAAACTACAAAACCGGTACCGATCCCCGACTCCTGGTTAGAGCCTCCGATTGGCATTCCAAAAAAATTCAAGGTTTGCTGCCCTCCAACTGCTATGGAGACAACGGAAGGAGAAACTTTTTTAACGACGTTTATAATATCCGACTCTTCACTTACAATCTTTGTTGTCTGCTTTTCTTGACGTTGCTCGGTAACAGCAGGCAATTTACCAAGATATCTGGCAACAGCAATAACGCTTATAATCCAAACGGCAACCGCCACCAAAAGTAGAGTTACCTTAGTAGCCTTCAAATTTATTGGTGCTTTAGGCAAATTAATATTTGTCATTATAAAACCTCCAGGGCCTTATCTAACTGCGGGTCTTTCCCCGCATCCCTATCTCCCTGCGTAAGGTCAACCACCACGTCTGGCGTTATACCGACATGATGGATAGAATTACCTTTTGGTGTGAGCCATTTTGCAATTGTGACATGCAACCCTGAACCTCCCGGCAAGTCGACAACATCCTGAACAGTACCTTTACCGAAGGTTTTTACCCCGACAATTTTACCACGCTTGGCATCCTGCAAAGCTCCCGAAAATATCTCGGCTGCGGATGCAGAACCACCGTTTACCAAAACAACAACAGGAATGTTCATTAGCTTTCCTGCATGGTCGCTTGGAAGAGAAGAAATGGACCCGTCCGAATACTCCTGCTTAACAATTGTGCCTTGGACAAAATCACTTGCCAAATGAACAGATGATGTCAAAAGACCGCCCGGATTATTTCTCATATCGACTACAATTCCTTTAACATTTTTGTATAGCGCATCGGTGACTGCGTTATCCCATTCATCATTCGTTTTATCGCCGAATCTGGAAACTTTGATTACCGCTACTTGCCCAATCTTGGCATCCTTATAGGAAACGTCTACGCTTTTTACATCAATACTTGCTCGCTGGATATCCCGAACAATCGGTTTTTCCACATTAGCTCTTTGGAAAGTTAAATTTACATTAGTTCCAGCTTGTCCGCGGATTAAATCAACAGCTTGCGGCAAGGTCATCCCGAAAGTATCTTTGTCACCAATTTTCAAAATGATATCACCAGGCAAAACTCCGGCTTTATCGGCAGGCGTATCCTTGAGCGGCGCGATAACCACCATTCTGTTGTCCTTGTCAAAACCGATTTCGATACCGACACCCTCGTAAGATCCTGCGATCTCAGACTCTATAGCTTTATTTTGGTTCGGATCTAAAAACGCCGTGTAAGGATCCCCAAGTGAGGCTACCATCCCGGAAATTGCCCCATACATCATTTTCTGCCCATTAACAGCGCTTTTGTCGAAATACTTCTGGGGTAAAGTGTTAAAAACGTTCCAGAAGAGTGAAAAATCTACACTCTGATCTTTTGGCGGAAGCTGGTTAGAAACACTAATTGTCGGGATAAAAGAGCGTTTTTCTATTTCTATTCTCTTTTGGCCTAGCGAAAAACCTATTGCAAAAAATACTATTGCAACAACCAAAAACTGCACTAAAAAATTAACAATCGAAGGCTTTTTGTACCTTGGCGAGGGAATATCTGGAATTTTGCTAACTTCTTCTTTTGGTGGATTTTTTAAATCGGCAGGCAAGTTTTCCGGCATCTTTAGATTCTAAGCTTGAACAAAAGGCAAAAGAGCCATATAGCGGGCTCTTTTTACATTCCGGGTAATTTGCCTTTGATGTTTGGCACAAATCCCGGTTCGTGCTCTTCCAAGTATTTTACCACGCTCCGATAAATACTTCCTGAGAAGAGAAACGTCTTTGTAATCAACGTCGATATCCTCCATGCAAAGAGGACACTTTTTTGCTCTTGATAATCTCTTAATAAACTTTGGCATACCTTAAAATGGGAGGTCGTCTAAATCAACCTTCTCATCCTCTTCTTCCTTCTTCTTTGGAGCTGATTCTTTCTTGGCTGGTTTAGTTTTTGAATTTTTTGCTCCCTTTTCGGGCGCCCCATTCCCTTCTGCTTGCGAAAAATCAGCTTCATCTGCAGCCGGACCGCCAGAATACTCCTCGTCTGAACCTTCGAAATCGCGCTTTGAGTCCAAAATCCTCATATCGTCTATGACAACCTCAGTCGTCTGACGGTTTTGACCATCTGGGGTTTCCCAACTTCTGGTTTGCAACCTTCCTTCTACATAAACCTTTCGGCCTTTAGCAAGAAGCTGCGAACAAAGCTCTGCGAGTTTGTTCCAGGAAACAATTTTGATAAATTCCGTCTCTTCTTTTTTTTGCCCATCGGAGGCAACGTAATAGCGGTTTGTGGCAATTCCAAACGTACAAACCGCCGCACCACTTGGCGTGTATCTGAGTTCTGGATCTCGCGTCAGATTGCCGATTAGAAGAACTTTATTGAGAGAAGCTCGACTGGACATTATTTCTTGCTCTTACCTTTCGTTTTCCCTTTCGCCTTAGATGCTACCTTACTTTTTGCCTTCCCGTCAATCTTTTTTGATTCTTTTGGCTTTTGGCTTGCTTCAACTTTTTTCGTGACTACTGTTACTTTGGCAGTTTCCCTTTTTGGCTCCTCTTTTTGGGAAGTTTCGACCTTTTTACCTTTTTTCTTTGAAGGCTTTGCCTCTTTTTTCGCAAGCATCATGTATCTTAAAAGGTCTTCCTGTTCAAGCCTTAATTTGTCTGTAATCCCTTTCAAGTTTGTGCCTTCAGCCTCAAATTCCAAAAGAAAATAATCTGCTTCTGTTTGTTTTTTGATAGGATACGCCAGCTGTTTTTTGCCTAGCTTGCCAACTTTTAGATTTACACCTTCGGCATCTTTAACGAACTTTTCCACACGAGAAACCAGCGACTCGCTGCCAGCCGTTGTTGCAACAATCATCAACTCGTACATTGCACTCATTAGTATTGGGAAATTTTATCAGACGCTGAACTTGAATTCAATAGAACGCAAGGTGTATAAATCCCATCATGTCGCCGGATAAAAGAGAGCTAAGGCCAAGAGAGGAAAAAGTCGAAGATCTATTACCCGAACGAATTGGTGAAACTTTAGGTTGGGAAACTCAAGGCGTCTTAAAACAAGAACAAAACGAATCGTGGTTTTTCAAAGGTCCTCTCTATACATTGGACTATTCAATTAGGAAGTTATATATAGGAATTTCTCATTCGGTCTCATTTAATCTCTCTGATAATAGAGGTAGTACTTATATCACGGTTATGGGAATTCAAAGAGTAGAATTTTATAAGACCCAAAATGCCGTAAGATTCCACACGAAAACTGGTGATTTTACTGTTGAAGACGATGGTACGTATAGTGGGAAAGCTGATATCCTTTTTAAACCAAAAATAAAGTTTTCCCAAGACTAAATAGTCTTGCATTGGTCACACGCTGAATTTAAATTCCACTACCACATTTTCCGGCATTATTTCCGCCTTGCCGATTGTTTTAACAAAACCCTTCTCACGCGACCCTTTCCAACCATTAGCATCCACAAACTTATCAAACGGAACAATATCTGCCGCGATAAATCCCCTCTCAAAATCTGTGTGTATTACCCCTGCAGCTTTAGGCGCAGTTGCTCCTTTTATAATTGTCCAAGCTCTAACTTCCTTAGGGCCGGCAGTATAAAAACTCATTAGTCCCAAAACGCCATAGGATACTTTAATCAATTGATCAAGTCCTGATTCCCTTATTCCCAAACCTTCCAAATACTCCTTTTGTTCATTTTGGGATAACGCCGCAATTTCCTCCTCCAACTTGGCGCAAATTCTAATTCCCCCATCAATAGGCGCCGGACTTTTCAAATCTTCTTCATCGCAGTTAACAACCACAATTTTCTTTTTTGCAGAAAGCAAAAAGAGGTCTTTAACTTTTTCCAAATAATCTTTGTCTAAATTATCACCAAGCCAACTTCCTTGAGCCACAATATCGTAAGCTTTCTTTAGCGCATTAAACCTTATTCTGGCGGGATCGTTTGGGCCCAATGCTTTTATTTCTCGCTCAAGCTGACTTACCACCTTTTCCAAAATCTCCATGTCTTTTAGCATCAGCTCACTTTGTAAAATTTCCAAATCTTCTATGGAATTCGTCCCGGTATTCACAATGTCGCCCTTTTTAAAATCGCGCACCACAAAACAAATGACATCAACTTCTCTAATATGTGAAAGAAACTTATTCCCCAAACCTTCGCCTTTATGGGCGCCTTTTACAAGCCCCGCGATATCCACAAACTCGACTACGGCCGGAACAATCTTAAAGCTTGGCGTTAGCCCCTCCGATTTCTCAACAACTTCTTCTAACGTTTCCAGCTTTTCGTCCGGCACTTCCACTATCCCAACATTTGGCTCAATTGTCGTAAAGGGATAATTGGCACTCTGGGCGACCTGCTTTTTCAAAAGCGAATTAAAAAGCGTCGATTTTCCCACGTTGGGGAGTCCGACTATCCCAATTTTTAAAGACATAAGGGAATTTTATCAAAAAAATTGACTTGATAGCCAAACTTACATTTCCATCGGCATTGTCTCCAAAACCTGGACAAATGCATCCGGCATCTGAAGTTGGGGGTTATCCTTAACCAAGTTTTTGACTTCTTCTATATCTTCTCCCTGCATTATCGAATAACCTCGTATCCATGTTTCGGAAGGTTTTTCACCGTCCTTTTTAATATCAACACCCATTCCTATCGGCGCACCCATATCAACTACCGCATCTCCGGCTTTTTCAAACCAAGCCGTCCACGGTTCCATATTCTTTTTCATCTCTTCGGGGCTAACATTCATCTGTTCCTCTGCGGATTTTGGGGAACAGTAAAGTACTAAAAATTTCTTCATTTTTCACCTCCTTTTTTAATTTATGAAAGAATGATGATACAGGATTTCGACAACCCAAACAAGGGCAAATATGCCTAAAAATCGGTAAGAAAAGGCACTTTTGCGCTATAATTTCGATATGGAATCGGTGGATTTAAATATAAACGGCCTAAAATTGAAGGCCACGCTTTTTAAAGGCGAAAATCTAAAACCTAAAAACCCCGCAATCCTTGTAATCCAGGGCTGGACCGGCCAAATGAAAAACAGTTTCCAGTACGCCGAAAGCCTATTCAAGCTAGGGTATATCTGTTTACTCTTTGATTCACGAGGTCACGGCCAAAGTGAAGGCGACATAAATTCCGCCACCATGGAAGATTTCACCAAAGACGATCAAGCTGTTTACGATTATTTCGCAAATCTAGAAGGAGTTGATTCCCAAAACATAACAGTCGTGGGCTCCAGTTTCGGAGGTTATCGAGCCGCCTACTTAACTTCAAAGCGCCCCGTAAAAAACCTAGTTTTGCGTGTTCCTGCCGACTATTCCAACGAAACTTTCAAAATCCCTCGCGCCAAAGCCGGCGGGTCTGAAATCCCCGAAGTTATGGCCTGGCGAAAAAAGCCCAAAGGTCCAAACGAAACTTATTCTCTTGAAGCAGTCCATAATTTCAAAGGCAATATTCTTTTGATAGAAGCCGAATACGACGAATATGTTCCTCACCAAACAATCGAAAACTACAAAAATGCGGTTTCCGACAAAAGTAAGCTAACTTACGTTTTTATGAAAGGCGCACCGCACAGCATAAATGAGGGCCCATTCCGCGACCAAGTCGAAAAAATTTATCTGGATTGGTTTCAAAATCGACTGTCAGATTAATTATGCCGAAATACAAGGAATATTTTAAATTGATGATGGACGAAAACCGCAAGCTTTTTGACGAATTCGGCGAAATACACCTTAAATACATGAAAGACACCAAAAAATACCAAAATGAATTTAACGCCAAAGGCGAGGAAGTTTTGGATGTTATTAGAACTTACGAAAACCGCCTTTGTAGCACAACAGAGGGCGGAAGCTACGGAAAATATTCGGGAAAGTTAGCCGAAAAGTTCCACGAAATTATAAAAATTAATTTCCCCCGCATCGACTCGATTGGTCTTCAGCAGGCCTAATACCAAACCCTTGGGGAAAAATTGCAATTATTTGCTATCATTACTTTATGGTAATTACAAAAAAGGAATCGTTTACAAAAGATGAAATCCAAAAACTTAGTGAGGAATTTGAAACTTATATCAAAACAGTCATCGATATAGAAAAAGAAGTTTGTTCTGCCGGTGCAAACCGCCACTTTGAAAACGAGGCCATACTCCTAAAACAAGGCTCCTCTCAATCACGACTTTGGGGTGGAGGCATAGACCTTAAAACACTTGCAATCGACAACAATTCAATGATAAATATAAGGCCAAACGACAACAACTTTTCAAACGAAATCCAAGATCCCAAAATTAGAAATATTTTTGAAGATTTGATGAAATATTTTTTTAAGGAGTTATTTTAAATGGACAAAGTCACGCTGCTTTCACTATCGTTAGACCTAAAAAGGATAGTCCAGTCAATCCAAAGAGATTCAATGGAGAATGCCAACCGTTTTTCTAAAGAGGCAAAAAAGTGGCTTGCAGAATCTAAAAAAACCGACGACGAATATTTAAAAGGCTTACTTGCCAAAATCGAATCTACACTAAAATTGGAGAACAACTTAAAAAAAGCCGAAGATTGCCTGATGTATTCCGTCCTTATCCAAAACCGCGCCCTCCAATAACAAATTCAACCGACAAAATTAAAACCCGAAGCCTTTACCAACTTAACTATCTAGCTAAATCAGAAACTCTTTTAGTTGCACGATCATGTGCCTGGAGTATTTCATCTCTCAAATCTGGGTAACCTCTTAGCGCACAAAGCAATATGTCTCCAGGCGCGTCAGGTATCATATCTTCTTCGACCCACAACTTTACAACTTTTGGGTCAATCTTGCCTTCGGAAAGGGCATCCATTGCATCGCCCACAGTTTGAGCCTGCTGGTTATCCCTAATATAGCTAAATACTTCAGCTGTCCTCCTGAGCTTATCATGCAATTCGCTCTCTCTTTGTGATGTATCAAATGGTGGTAAATTTGCAAGATCGGTCATTTTAGCAATATAACTGTTAATATTTGTTCCACGTAAACTAACAGCTGAACTTCTTGATTCAGCTCTAAGTACGGCTCTAAAGGCTTCTTCAGATTTGTCAGCCATATATTTAAATCTTATCATAACCATTAATCTCCCAAATCAACCGACAAAATTAAAACCCCCAAGTAAAAAAGCTTGCTTTACGAATAACTAGAGTTATAATAAGCACCATGTTTGCCGGATTAAAAGAACGCCTCTCCAGAAGACCAAAAGAAGCAAAACCCAAAACTATCCGTCTGGGCCAACTGCAAATAGGGATAAATCCGGACGAATTTAATCCGTTTATACACATACCCAATTGGCACGCACATAGTCTCGAAACAGCTATGGACCATGGCGTAAAACCTCTAACCTACGACGAGATCATTGCCCAAATCGAAGAAAGCCATAGACGAAATGTTGTACTCTTCGATACTTCCCCAGTAGACGGAATGCCCGGAAATCATTTTAGATTGGTGGAAGACCAAACAGGCCAAACTAAACTTCAATTTTGTAACACCTTTGGTTTACTTGATAATAGAGGTCTGCTCCCCTTTAGTCCTCCAGAAGACTACGCCATGTTTACCGGGGCAACCATTTTGATGTTTCAAAAGGATGGCAAAGCTGTAAACCTTGGCGAGGCACAAAAAGCTTATCGCAGAAGGGCAACCATGTGTCCATCGTCACCGGGCGAGATAAGGAGTACGGGAGAGCTTGTTTTGTGGTCTAATGCCGAAGGAAAACTTGTGGCAAAGCATGGCCGTGGTTTTCAAATGCCTCTTGAACTTCAAATTCCTCAGTAAATCTCAATCGAGAAAGAGATCAGGATACTCTAACTAATGCTGGAACAGTTCTTCCTTCTATTCTTTTGCCGGCTTTATTGATCTTTTTCGCGAGCGGATCATCGTCTGGGAGTGCCAAAAGTTTCCCAAGTTCTAGATCCATATAACTCTGGTCACGGTCACCTTTATAAAAAGTGATAAGATCGCTGTGACCACTTTTTTTAAAAAAACTCTCCAAAAAGCCCCGGAATTTGTTGTTCGTAATAGTAAAAAACTTATTTATCTTAGTAATATCAATTTCACCAGAAGTCTTAACCCAGTTATTAAAACTATAAATCCCAAATAAAAACATTCTTATAGCATCATTGTCTGGGATGGGATCTTGATTATTTAAACCGGCATAACCACCCGGTAAAAAGTCGCCACGTATGGAGTATTTGTCTTGTATTTCACGAAAGTCCATTGATAGCCCTGTATTACCAACCCTGACCAAAAAAGCAGTACCTTCACCTTGGGTTTTTGTAACAGTTCCATCTATTACAACCGGTTTCCTGTCCCAAGTTTCTAGAACTCTTACTCTTGAAGGCTTTTCCAAAACCCCTTCATCCATAAGTTAATTGTAACAAGAAATTGAATCGAGAAAATTAAAACTTCTACTTCGAAGGCTTCACGCTTGGTATTGGTATTCCCTTGAGAATAACCCCATATTTACGCATGGCAGCAAGCATTTGTTCATTTTCTTTAACTACAGCCGCAACGCAGACAACCCTATCCCTAATTGTGGGAACCAGATCTACCATAGATAAACGAGAAACTATATCCGCTGTTTGAGTATCGCCCTCAAGCCGTTTTCTTATTTCATACTCCAGCCTAAAACCCCTGAATTTTTGGGCTAATATCGGACTAAAACCCTCAGGGTCTGTATCTGGAGTTACTACATCCATACATTCAGACAAGAATTTCCCAGAAAATAATGCCGTTTCCAGCTCTACAACCGCAGGATCAGCCGATTCTAAAATAGAAGATGAATTTCCCTCTAGATGCTCAATTGCTGCACTGATTGCCGCCTGGGCTGCGTCATCTCTTTCTGCCATTCGAAAATTATACAAAATCAAACGAGAAAATTAAAACCTCAATCTGCTGAAACCAATGGTTCTTCGGGACTTCTGAAAGCCTCCAGGGCCTCCCTCCATAAAGTACGGGTTGGCTCGGAGGAATATGAAAGCGCAAGACATATGTTATACCCCGCTACCTCAATTGGATGTCGCCAGGCCGTATCATCCAAAATGTTCATGGAAACCCATTCGGCATATTCAGCCATAAACTTTCTAATTTCCGCAGGATCGTCAAGAACGTCAACCGCATTTAAACACAGCGCCCTCTTGGGGCGGGCCGCAATAACCCGCTCAAGAACAGATTGTTCCCTAGTAACCTCTACGGTCATAGCTGCAAATTATACAAAATCAAGCGAGAAAATTAAAACCCCGCGGAAGAAAAATAAACTAGGCTTGTGGCAAAAGACCTCTTAACTGTGCTTGTCTTTCTGGGGGAAGCTGGCTTATTGGAACAACGCTAATTTCTCTATACGGAACCCCCTCTTCTTGCAACTTACGCTCAAATATTTCTGCCAAGCTACCGTGAACAACAACCGATGTTGGATTAGGCATATCATAACTAACAGGTTCCTCCTCTTCCATACGGTCTAAAACACCCAACCCTCTAAGTATGCCAACCTCATCTTTAAACACAAAGGCGCGTTTATTTGGCCTTGGTGCTTCGCCACCTTTTTGTGCAGGATCCATCTCTTCACTCATCTTTCAAATTATATCAATTCCTTAATCCAACTACGAGGCTCGCTATTTTGCGATTAACCCTTTCATTCCATATATTATTTTGCTGTAACCAACCATGGATCTTATGAGGGCAGTTCGGAATGTACATTATCTCTTTGAACTTTGCTTTGCCCAAGCTCGCACCAAGCAACTTTATCAACTCCCTAGGAATAACCTCATCTTTATCACCTATGAATACAACAACATTGCCTGCAAACCCACGCAGAATTTTAAAGGCGTCCGAATTCCTCCAGCTGTCTTTTTTTCTAATTATTTTTGAAAATTTTGCGCTAAATGGAACGTCAAAAGCACGAGTATCATAAACTGCCGGCGCAAACAAAATTAAATTTTCTACTCGATATTGTTCAAGAAGCTTAATTGCAACATAACCACCCATACTGGAACCGCAAAGATTCAAAGGCTCCTTTAAATTAAAACTTTTAATTGCCACCTCGGCCTCTTTAATGCGACGCTCAAGACTAGACTTGGAGATCCCCTTCCCGCTATGACCGCTGAAATTAAATGTATAGCTCTGAATATTTTTCCCGCCCAACAACTTCTTTAAATAACCAACCTTGTTTTTATTCGAAGTTCCCGCTCCATGGAGAAACAACATTTGAGGCTTCATTCACAATGAATTATACAAGACGAGAAAATTAAAACCCCGCGGGCTAATTTAAATTCCTAATAAACTTCGTTGTGTGTTCCTATTCTGGTGCAAAATACTTTGTCGCCTGAAAAATGGATAATAATCCTAATATCCCCGGTTACCGAAACCGACCAGTTATTTTCCCCGGCCAGTTTATGGAGCCTAAGCGATGGCCTGCTAATATCGGCAGAAAGAAGCTTTAATGTTTTGGCAATCTTGGTTCGAAGTTGAGGGTTTTTCTTGACTAATTTTTTGGTTTGTTTTTGAAATACAGCGGAAAGGACTAACTCATAGCCGCTCATAAGCTCTTCATGAAGCGGTCAACGTCTCCTGCACCTTTAAGCACTTTCGCACGACCCTTTTTAAGGTCTTCTTTTGCCTCCTGTGCCCAAAGGTCGTATTTGTTTCTGGAAATCATCTGCCTAATTGAATCGCGCACTAAGTCGGAAAACGAAACGTAGTGGCCTTTTTTGACCAAATCACTCGCCTCTTCTTTCAACTTCTCCGGCAAAGATATATTAATCGTGTTCATACATTAATTATACAATATTAAGTCAAAAAATCAACCGAGAAAATTAAAAACCCCGCAGGAGAAATTATCGCTCTTCAGGTTTTAGGGTATCCTTAATTTGGATATTTTCGATAATAATCATTGCTTGTTGTGCACCCAATCCTCTTGTTAGCTCAGCGGTTGCCCAATCCATGAGCTCCCTGTGATCTAACCTTCTAGCAACAGTATATGTATGCTTTGCCAATGCTACTAAAGCTTCTTGCCTGGCACTAGGTGATTTATATTGTTCCTCTATATATTTAGCCCTTTCCTCCGCAAGGGAATCTTCAAAATTTCGAAGAACATCCATACGGCCTTCACCCTGCATAGTCTCTTTAAAATCTGCAACAGTAACTTCCTCACCATCACGACCAATCATTACCTGTTCCTCATCGTAAATTGTTTCAACAGAAGTAAATCTAAAATTAACTCCCGGCCTCTGAACTTCCTCTCTTTTTCTTTCTTGTCCTCCTCCAGGAAATTGAATTATTTTACCCATAGGCACGAATTATACAAAATCAGGAGAAAATCTCAAAATCGAGAAAATTAAAACCCCACGGGAAAAAAATTCTATCTTTTTGGATATAATGCCTCAGCACACTCTCTCTCCATAAAATTAGCAACCACTTCTATGTCTGTCTCCGCCCGACCCAAAAATTCCAGTGTACCTACATCGATTCTTTGTGGCCAGACGTCATACTTCGAAACCCCATATACCACTCTTTTAACCTCCGCAAATACCATCGCAGAAATGCACATCGTACACGGCTCGCAAGTGGAATACACTGTAACATCCCGGAGTTCCTTGCCTCCTAAAACCGCACCAGCTTTTCCCATCGCTTTAATTTCTGCATGGCGGGATTGGTCACTATCTAAACGCTGGGAATTATGTTCAGCAGCGAGTACCCTACCTTCCTTCACAAATACACTCCCGCATTTAAGCGGTTCAGTCGATTCCTGAGCGACTGCAATCGCCAAACGCATAAATCCCCGATCCAACTCGCCTAGTTCTGTATTTCGAATTACCTCAACCATAGCTGGGAATTATATAGAAACGAACCTGAAAATACAAAAATTAAAAACCCCGCGGGAGAAAAATTATTTTGGAGCTAATGCTTTACCACTTCTAGATACACATGTTTGCCAACAATATTATGTTTGAAATGTTCAACATTCGAGACCTGACCTCCGATATCATAAACAAGGAAAAAAATATTGCTGTAAGTTGTCCCATAAGATCTTATATCAGCGTTTATTTCTTCTGTTACTCTTTTTGGTCCGGCTTTATCTTTTACAATCTTTGCCTCGATGCAAAAATCTAAGGTGTTGAACACAAAATCTGGAATTGATTCCTTCACACCTGTTTTCACTCTCCCAGTTTCTCTATCAAAATCACTTCCTCGCACATATCCCGCACCTATCAACAGATCCTCAATTTTTTCTTGAATTTCCTTTTCATTTGTCGGCGTAGACCTAACTATGCTTCTTAAATTCAACCTTATCAACTTTATTACTTTCTGAATTTCCTCATGTTCCTCACCTAGTTTAGCCCTCAAAAAGGCACAAATTTTCCCAGACTCAATCAATATTCCGTCCATAATATTTTTTCGAGTTTGATAAACACTTTTGGCGAAATTCATCTTACTAGCATCGAATGTATAAAATTGAGCATCAGGAAAATCTTTAATTACATCCAAAACTAAAAATTGTAACTGCTGTGCAAACGTTATATAACCTGAAAAAGCAGTCATTTTTGCATACTGGCTTTTATCCCTCGATTCCATTTCGTAAATTAACTCAATCGATTTCAGAAATTCCTCAGCACGATTTAATAAGTAAATTAATCTGTCTTTATTAATCATAAATTATGCTAATACTCAGCAAAAATCTTACGCTCAAGTTTTGCAAAAATCAATTCGGCTTGACATGACAAGCGAATTTAATCATAATTTCCACCATGTCCGGCACGCCGGAACGTTCACCCATAACTCTACCTGAAGAATTTTTTCAAAGGTTAAAACCCCAGGACGCGCAAGCCGTCCACTCTATTGTTGAAACCATCAGGCAACTTGCAGAAAATTACGGTGACGATAACAACTATATCCCCGGAGGATACGGAAGCGCCGGATTTTTCGGCGTTTATGCAATTGGCGGATACGTATCAAAAGCAGGCGAAAGGCCGGATATAGACCTTTTGGTTGTCACAAATGCACATTGGAAGCAGAGTTACAATTCACCCACCAGAAAATACGATCCCGATGACCCAATCCTATATAGTGGCGACCATGTTGCCGGCAGTTTACAAGAGGCTTTCGAACAAAAAGGATATAGGGTTGTACTTTTGGAACATATCCCAAGCGACTATGACGAAGTTGGCGTAAACCCTAAATCAATGTTGCGCCTTACTCCAGCCCCCCAATTAGGTGCAAAGCCAATCGATGTTGCATACGTCAAAACTACTTATGAAAAGGGCGTCGATGATTTGTTCGATTTTGAAGAAGAAGATACAGACGGTGATGGTAATCCGCTTCCAAGAATTCCCCTACTTCAAGTAGAAGACCTCGGCCGGGCAGGCGAATTGCGGCCTAAACTTTCAAATACCAAACTTAAAATCAAATCGCTGGAAATTTATTCGGAAGGTAATGCTTCTGACAACAATCTTTCCCCTATCATGTCAACAACAAATTCTCTAGGCATTCTTCCTTCAAAACCCCCGACTGGCTGGCCATTTTTAAACAATATGGTGGTCGGAAGACCAGCATGGTCAAGCAAATCACCAAATTCCCTCTTTAATTTGCGCAGCCGTCCTTCGTCCAAAACAGCATTTCCAAAGCTAACTTGCGGAATTTCATCCGAAATCTCGGATACAATCGGCTTATATTCATCGCAAAAATTACACCAGGTCGCGCTAATGACTAAGACTGCCGAATCATTATCTCGAAAATCATCATAATTGGCATCAGTTATTCTTTCGACTGCCATAACCGCAAATCTTACACACAACTAAACTTAAAATCAAATCGGGCAACCTAAATTGATTATAGGTTAAAAATATGCTATTCTTCGCACATGGCAAAGAGAAAAATAGAAGGTGAAGGAGCTGCCGGCGCACTCTCTAAACTTGATCAGGCAACAAACACATTTGATGCCGCAATAATCAGTCCAATTTTTAACCCTCAATTAGTCTCGGACAGTTTAATTAACATCCAAACCCAGGCTTTAACCGGTGGCCTTCCACCCGCTGAAGCATTCCGAAAGCTCGAAAGACATGCTTCTAGGGCAAGTCGAAGAGCAGCAGAACTAAACGACGGCGAAAGTGAATCTAAATTCAGAGACATGGCTACATCATTTGAAGCCGCCATTGCTATGCTTTCACCTAAACCCCAAGAGGCTCCGCAAGCTTCGCAGCTTGTAACATCCTACGCTAAAGGTTAAATGCCGGAAAAAAAAGCATATGTTCCCTTCGACGGGGTAAGCGTGCCATTTATAAAACATCCCGGCTTTCATGGGGCTAGTGTCAGCGAAGAATATTTTCCGTTTAGTGATAAACTCGACAACTTAGCATGCGCATTTATACCTGAAAATCAAAGCGAGGAAGATGATTCCTCTAGCCACCATCGGATTTCCGACATTCATGGCCGTTCTTTCCAAATAAACTTCGGCGAGAATACCGCAGTTCTTTGGGCAGACCAATACGGCAATATTTTCACTTCGCTTGGAACAAAAGGCAGCAGCTTAGAACACCCTGTAGCGATAAACAACCCCCAAGCACCGGGCAACTTTTCATTCTACGGCCTCCAGGACAGCCGCTCGATTTCCAGAATAGTTATTGCTTCTCAACTTATGAGGCAGGCTAATATAGACACCGAGCTTATTGCTCGGATATATGAACCTTTAGAATTTCCTATTGAAGGAGCAAGCTTAACCCGCGACCAGTTCAAAAAACGCTTAGTCAAAGACGCCTGGGACAGGACTGAAAATAAGGCAGGCGAAGGGCTGGCTGAAAGAGAAGACGTTCCCGCGCTGAGCCAATCTCTTAACCAAACGGCATTTCTGATAACTTTGCGGGGCATGCGGGTACCTGAAAGGCTTGCAGATCTAGCCCAAGCTTCCCCAAAAGACAAAGAGCTTATATTAAAAAGGGCAATTACTGCGGTCAATGTTTACGAATCAGCCCGCGCAAAAATTGCCGGAACGGTTCCAATAAAATTTGACCCTGACTCACCACAAAGCGTTAGTGAATACCTCACCGATTATATCCCCCAAAACTTAGGTAGAAACATGGCAAAACTGCACCGCCTAGGGCTTGCGTTTCGAAGCGCAAGCGAGCTGAATATAACCTTATCCGGGGGGTTCCCAGATCTTGACACGGTAAAAGGCCAAGCACTTGGGCTAGGAGACGAACCGATCACAAAAGACGACTTCGCCAACGATTTATGGGAAGCTGCTTTCACATTTGAAAAACTCGACCTCTATATGCCGGGGAAACTAACAAAAGAAACTTTAAATAAAGCCAAAAGAAAAATGTTGCGAACCTATACGCTTGAATCGGGGCTGGAAGAGGATGTCGTTACAAATTTTCAAATATTTTCCGAGCTAATCGACACCGAAACCGTAAAAAACAACAACGAACTTGTAGTCTACTACGGCGATTTACTCTCAAGGCAAACAGGCGTTGTACCCAGCAAAGAGCGGACTTATCAAAGTGTAAGTGATCGACTCTTTGACCCAAACCTCTCGGCATCAGAAGTTGCAAGCCAAGCAATAAGCGAAGCCATCCGACTAAAAAAGGCAGTGCTCCCTGAAGGCGCAGACAAGCTTTTAAGATTTGAAGAGCAAACAAAAGCGGAAAACAGTAATCTTCAGGATTTGATCACTGATTCAATGTACAGCGACCTTCTTAACAAGACTTACCAGGAAACACTGGCAAAGCTTCAACACTCGGAAACAGCCGCGGTTCAGGGCCTTTCCGAAACAGAAATCGCAAACATCGCTTTTACCATTGCTCTTGGCCACGTAGACCAATTCATAAAAGCCATTCCACAAGAAATGTGGGATAGCGCGCTTTTTGCAATGTACTCAAGATACATACGTGATATCGGCTTAACTGCTAAACTACCTTTTCTAAGGGAATTTACCAACCAAGACCCCCAGAACGTCAGCTCCCCCATTTCCGGTTTTACAAAGGACGGTGAAATAAGGGTTGTCGTAAACAATGTTCCGTTGAGTAAGTTTTTCCAGGAGATTTCCTATGGCCAAGAACATTTGGACGTCCAGGTATTTAATATGATCGACATGCCAAGAGGCTGCAACTTTTTAGTGCAAGGTAGCGCTTCGGATCCAAAGGTCTTAGTTTGCGATGGCCGCATTATAAACCCAAATTATCTTGGGGAAAATTCATTCATGCTCGATACAACAGACTGTAACTATATAGCCTGGGTTTCAAAAGATGGGAAATATTACGTGCAAACAAACTCCGGGGAACAATTCGTGCGCGACGCTCTTGAAAAGTCCGGCGCAACTAATACTGGCTTAAACATAACGAGCTTCGAGTAGAAATTGCTCAATCAAACTTAAAATCAAATCTGAATTATCGTTTTAAAAATCGATACGCGGAAATGCGTAGATTGCTGGCATATTGATTAAAACCGGTGTCAGTTCCTTCTCGTTCCATAAGAAGATTTCTGTCTATTTCTTGACCATCTAGAGAAAAGATTCCCACTGCAAGCCTAACATACCTAGGCGTAAGCGTACCCCCAATCTCCTTGTACTTATACACCCGCCCGGGCATTTGAAGACCGGGTCTTTCTTTAAACATTTCGTACTCTGAAACGGATCTTTCCAAAACATGAAGCATCCGTTCGATAAAATCACCCTGAGGGACAGGATCAATTGAATCGTTCCACATTCTAAACCCTCGTAAAGCAATTTCATCTTTTCTTGCTAAAGCTTCCTTAACTCTACTTACTGCTGCCCGCAAATCCAACAGCTCCTCTTCCCAAGACATTTCCCCTACCGGTTTTAAATCTTCTGGAGCCTTTTTTCTGGCAGTACCAATTACAGAATAATGCGCTAAGCGCGAGATGGCTTGCCTGAAAGCAGCTTCATGCTCAGGCTTCATCCTGACAGTAACATCGACAAATTCATGGCTCATGCGCAAAAATCTTACGCTCAAGTTAGCTTAAAATCAAATCGGGAAAATTTATAAATAGGTTATATTACCAGTTCAACCTTACTTCCTAACCTCTCTGAAAATCCATCCCTAACCCCCAAATTGGGTTCAGGAGCATTAACGCGTGGGAATGTCACACTTTCGTCGAATCGACCTATCTTTTTTAATATCTCCTCACGCCTTACACCGATTACATCTGCTAAAGTCTGAACGGGTTCGAGGGTATCTGTCGTATATTCTCCTACCCTAAATCCAAAACCTAATTTTTCCACAAGTTTCGGGTCGTGATTATTGGTAAATGTATGAATAATTTGTATGTCTGGATTCCCTGATATTTTCATCAAAATTGCCTTAATAAGAGCTTCTGCCCTTAATGTATTCCAATTTTCTCTAAACCCCTCCATTCTGTACTTTGAAGCAATTTTTGCCCTTGCTCCCGAAATTTTTATAGCGTTTACCAACGCCGAAACTTCTAAATCTTCAGTTAATCTTGCCCTAAGTTCCGGGAAGCTTTGAGACCATTCGGCCTCCAAAACCCTAACTGGAAGATGACATTCCCGACGATATACCGCATACCCCTGGTGAACAAATACTGCTTCCTCACCTTTACCAGATTTTGGTGCACCTCTTTCGCCCATGTCGGGAATTCTACCCTCAAATTAGCTTAAAATCAAATCTTGGATTTTGGCCTTCTGAACCTTGCAATAATAACCGGTTTCTTAACCTTATCGCCCGTTCCCGCCTCTTCCTTAACACCATGCTCTTTATATGATATTTCAACATCCCTACTTCTAAGCTGGGAAAAACCCATCGAAGCGAACAATTTACCGGACCATGTTGCTTTAGCCGCCCTTGCCTTGTTTCCATGCCTTCCGTACTCATCGTTAAATACTAACCAATTGTCACTATAAGGACCCCATTCGCCCTGGCAAATAGTAACTTCTTCACCGTTTTCTCCAAAATATGCTATTGCGAAACGAACAAATCTCGCGGCAAACATATCCGGATGCGGAGTGTCGCCCCATGCACATTCATCTGTTATTCTTCTTCTTGTCTGGACACTAAACGAAAAAACTCCGTTTGTAACTATAGCCTCCATCCCCCTATCGGGGTTCGACTTATCTACAACTTTAAGTGAGTTTTCAAAAGCCTCAAGTTCCAGTTCTGCTCCGGATTCCCCCTTCACAATTCCACAATGTAGGCCTTTTTTTTCAAAATCTTGGATATATTTTGAAAAATCGATACCGTATTCGCCCGTGACGCACGGATAAGTTAACGCCTCTGCCCGCATAGATATTTTGAAAATGTTACGCCCTGCAGAACTTTAAATCAAATCGGAAAGAGTTAAATTATAAAAAGCTCTTCTATTTGGGTTTTGAGAGCATGGGCAACATCATATGCAAGCTTTAGCGAAGGATTGTATTTTCCCTTTTCCAGAAAAACAATTGTTTCGCGCCTAACTCCAACTTTATCTGCCAACTCTTCCTGCGTCAAATTGAGCTTTGCCCTAAATTCCTTTATTCGTGTCTTCATAGCCTATATCCCTTTTCTGTCCAAAATTACGTTGGAAGCTGCTTTTACAATCACTCCCGCAACAAGCGGAAAGATTAAGGCGGGCATAAGCTCTGTGCCGGTTAGTTCTTTTCCGACAGTTGTTACATAAAGTATGGAAATAGCAATCGATGCAATCATTGCCCAGGCGGCATTCCGCTCGGCGATTGCCTCGATCTTTTGTTCCCTCTCGTCCAATTTCATAGATGCCATAACATGGAGAACATCAACCAAAATCAAAATCACCCAAACAGCTGTAAAAATGAGTTTAAGATTCTCGGCAATTTTAAGTGCCTGGATAAATGCAATGACTCCGGCAATTGCCATGATATATACCAAACCCTGCCAAGTTTTGGGCATAAGGCCCCAGCCTGTATAACGTCTTCTTGTGAACCATTTTGCTTTACCTACCATTTATTTTCTCACCTCCTAGTTAATTATTTATAACTTTATGTTAGAAATATATCACATACGAGGCGCTTTGTCAAGTTTTTAAAAAGTTAACTTATTAGCAACCTTTGAGGATCATAAAGGCTTTCCCAATCATTTTTCTTTCCCAAAATTAGATCGCCTATAAGCTTGGCCGAAACCACACTTGGCGTCATTCCCCAAGCACTAAAAGCAGTTGCCACATAAACATTTCTGCGCCTCGGAAAAAGCCCGATGTAGGGAACATTGTCAGAAGACATCGTGTCCGTTGCCCCCCACTGGTAATCTATGCTTTTAACCTGAAAGTTCTTCTTTGCAAGTTTAACCAAAAGATTAATGCTTTCTGTGAGGTTGTTGTCTCCGGGTTTTTCGTCATGCCGCGCGCCGACAATAAGCCACCGTCTGTCACCGTCTTTATGCGGCCTAAACGACATATCCATACCTTGTGTGCCAATATACATAACATCCGCAAAATCCCCGGCGGGTGTTGCCGCAATTACAAAGGATCCGGCCCGGTGCAATTTGACAAAAATTTTATCCGGATCATAAAACGGAAAATTTGTGGCTACAACAGCCGCCTTTGCAGTTACCTTCGACTCACCTGCCGAAACTATGCAAAATCCATTTCTCTCTTCTACCCCCAAAGCACGGCTGTTTTCGAATATCAGTCCACCACTTTCGTTGATAATCTCGGCTAGCTTCAAAAGATACTTTCTAGGGTGAAAATATGCCTGGTCTTCAAATTTTACAGCGCCTGCAACTTTAATCTTAGCGCTGTCAACTTTAATCTCGTAAGATGCCGGCAGACTCAACTGCAAGCACATATTCAGCTCGTCTATTATGTTTTGCAATTCGGCTTTTGATGAAGTGTATGTAAAAGCAGGGGCCATATAAAAATCACAGTCAATTTCTTCTTTTCGGATAATATATTCAATCTCTTCAACTGCCCACTGATTTGAGGATGCGTAAATTTGCGCCTTCTCCAAACCAAACTTTTTTGCAAGACTTGCATATCTTAATCCGTGAAGCGATGTAATCTTGGCAGTTGTGTTTCCGGAAGTAGCCGATGCAATTCTGCCACCTTCCAATACCGCAACCTTAAGCCCTTGCTTGGTTAGTGAATATGCAATAGAAAGCCCTGCCATTCCCCCACCAATAACTACTACATCTACCTTCAGATCCTTTTTGAGCCTCGGGTAATCTGTTTCATACGTAGTTGCCCTCCAAATCGACTTTATCTCGCCGAACCTTTGCATAACCATAACCCCTTAACCACAACCATACTATCCCTTCTTGATCAAATACGGATTAAGATTTGGTAATAACTTGAACTTAAATCGAAAAGAAAATTATTTTCTTAGAAGCACTGACCCTGGCTGTAAGTGGTATACACTCGCTGCGCTCCGGTATAATCAACAACTCCGTGATAACTTAATATCCTGCGGCAATTGATTCCATAAAATTTGGGCACATAAATTCCGTATTGGCTCACAAAATTGTAAAAGTTGGCATTATAAACACCTCCGCCGCCAACAGGGTTAATGCTTCTTTCCCAATTTTTTGTTTGCCAATTGTAAGTTTGCAGATAAATGGTTACCGAAACGTAGTAGATCTTTTGTGAACACTGTGTTTGGGCGCTAAACATATAATATCCATTAGAAGAGCTCTTCCAGTCGGCCGAATGCCCCCAGCAATCAACAGCGTAGGCGGGTGCGCTTACCCCAAAAAGAGAAAGTGGAATAACCACCGAAACCAAAGCCAAAAGAATTTTATAGATTGTTTTTTTAATAGGCAGGCTAAGTTTTGTTAGCCTTTTTGTCATGGAAGAGTTACTCCGTTGTCTTGACCTGTGCCTTCGATTACTTTTCCGTCTTTTTCTTCCTTATCAAGTTCATCTGCATACTGTCCCCACGATTTACAACCGGGCGGAGGGTCACCTCGAAATTGAGCTTGTTCTGCTGGAGTTAGTTGTCTAATTGAATTTGGAACGTCGGCACAAACATTCACTTTTACGTCATTTGCCGATGCGCCCCTTGAAAGAAGCCCACCACCTACCGCAACACCAACTACTGCGGCACCTGTTAATGTCGTTCGCAAACTGAACCTTGTTCGCCTCTGATTGGGACTTGGCCTGTATTCGCTATCCGGACGCATTAAAATACCCTTCCAATTCTGACAGCATAATTATACTCTCCTGTGTCAACAGCCTATTAGCTCTCACGAATTGTCGATTCGATCATTTGCCTAACATCTTCCTGCGAAGGAATTGGTGATCCAGGATGCCTGTCCGCCATATGGACATTTAGCGCATTTGGACTCATCATATTGATAAGATGCTTAATTGCATCATCCTTTGAATCAGCATCAGTTTTCATTTTTATTCCACATCGACATTGTGCAGCGTAAGTCATTTTTCACCCCCTTAAAACATTAATAGTTGTAAGTCGGTTGACCTTGATTCTGGCTTGGATTTTGATTTTGCAAAGGAGCACCATCAGGCATCGTGGGCGAAGGGGTTGGGGTGGAACTTGTAGTGCTATAAGATGGCACCATATAATTGCCAGATGTGTTATATCCGCCCTTTCCGGCAATAAAGAAAAAATAAATTAGCCCATAAATGATAATTGCTGCAACAAGATATATCGCAATCCACTGCCAAAGCGGCCTTTTTGCATAACTACCGCTGCTTTTTCCGTATTGTATTGCCATTTCAAAAATACGTTATATTAATGGGATAAAAGCTAAATTAGAATTTAGTAAGAACTTGGAAAGAAAATTTAACTTAGGATCTTTGCAATCACTATCATTCTATACCTCAAGAAAAGCTGCCACTTTAATAACTATTGCTATAATTCAAAGTACTAGCTATGTTTTCCAAATGGAAAATTAAATTTGCTCCTGCAAACTTTTTCGCAATCCTTATTCTTTTAAATGGCCTTTTAATAACAGTTGAAACCCTAACTGAACGCTTTCACAGAAGGTTTGACATCCTTTATCAATTTTTGCCCATAGAACTGCACTATTACCACAGAGTCATATCCGCCGTTATAGGCATTTCCCTAGTTTACCTTTCCATAAACCTCTTTGCCCGAAAGAGAATAGCCTATATCATTGCGTTGGTTCTTCTGGTTGTTGATGTAGCATTTGACATAAACTCACACCACCTAAGTCTTGGTTTAATCTTTTCTTCAGCACTGATTATTATTCTTGCCCTAAGAAGTCGTGATTTTCCAGTCAAAGTAGAGCCTGTTTACGTTGGCAGAGGTCTTCTAATTTTCTCATTTGCAATTTTATTTGCCCTATTTTATGGAACCCTAGGCTTCTGGCTTTTGGACAAACGCGACTTTGGAATCGACTTTAACATTCTAGAATCGTTTATAAGAACCCTCAAAGCATTCACTTTAGTTGGCAACAGTGATCTTATCGCAAGAACTCGAAACGCCCGTTGGTTTTTAGACTCCATTTCAGCAGTAGGCATAACATCCATTGCTGTTGGAATCTACAACCTCTTTCGCCCAATAGCCTACATACTGCGTACAAGACCGCAGGAACGCGCTGAAGTTAAAACTATAGTAGAAAAGTTCGGCAGAAGCGATATGGATTTTTTCAAAACCTCAAGCGACAAATCTTATTTCTTTTCCGCAGGTCATCAAAGCGTTATTGCATATAAAACTGTCGGCGGTATTGCGCTGGCATTAGGTGATCCGGTTGGCCCAAATGCTCAGCTTCCTCAACTAATCAAAGACTTCCTCGCCTTTTGCAATACTTTAGGCTGGCGTCCAGTTTTTGTTTCAGTATCCGTTGAGTTACAACAAGTTTATAAAAATTTAGAGCTAAAAAGAATTAAAATTGGCGAAGAAGCAATAATCGACCTCGACTATTTCCTTACAGAAACAATCCGCAAAAAAGATTACCGACGTGTACTAAAAAAATTCGACGAGTTAGGTTACACAGCAATATTTTCCAATCCTCCACAAGATCAAAATCTCGTCGCCTCTCTTTTTGAAGTCAACAAAAGCTGGCTTACCTTAGAAGGTCGCCGCGATATGGCTTTTGCTCTAGGCAAGTTTGAAACAAACTACATTACCCAAAGTCCTATTTTTTACATTACAGACCCGACAGGAAAAATCATTGCCTTTGTCAACGAAATCCCCGCCTACCAACAAGGTATGGCCAACATAGATCTGATGAGGCACGTTCGTGAAATCCCAAACGGTATGATGGATTATCTTTTTGCTAAATATTTTATTAACTTAAAGGAGCGCGGATTTGAAAAGTTTAACCTCGGGCTTGCCCCATTGGCCGGATATTCACCCGAAAAAGGCAGCTACGGCGAACAACTTATCTATCGAATAATAAATTATCTGGACAGGTTTTTCTCTTTTTCAGGTCTCAGGTCCTATAAACAAAAATTCGATCCTGTCTGGCAAAGCAGTTATCTGGTATACCAAGGGAATCCTGTCGCCCTAGTCCCAATCGCCCTTGCTATCCAAAAAGCAATGGAGGCCTAAGGGCCGTATTTTATAAAAAGAAGCATCCGCATACCTACCTCAAATTAATTCTCATTCTATCAAATGCAAACTGCAAAGCCCGCAAAAACGGTGAAATCAATAAGCCCACGCGCGGATGCAATATTGGATATACTTTTATCGCCCTCCAATATCTGTAAGGGTTTTTCGGTGGTCGCACAAGCCCTTTAGTTGTTAAAACCCAGTCCGCATCGTCTATCCTAAAGGAACGATCTTTGTCCGGAGTCAGCTGGAGGTTTCTTTTGCGCTCTTGCCCCAAAAACAGGTCCTCAAAACCGCCCGCATGGGAATAATCATGGTCTTGATGCACTGCACAAATGGAATTGGTTGCATCAATTAGGGGTATTTTTAAGTTTCTTGCCTGATACAAAAACCAATTGTCCCAAACCCACCTCCCAATAACAAATGGGGGGATATCAAAATTCATGTTTTTTGGGAATATAAAGTAATCTACCGCCTTATTGGATTTAACTTGCGTCCTTTCATTAAGTTTTTTTGAAAGTTCTTTCCTCCAATTTTTCTCAAAATTAATCTTAGAATTCACTTCAAGTTCAAATCTTCTCCCAACCACTAAAAATTTAGAAAATTTAATCTTCTGGAGGCCCCTTTGGAAATCCTCAAGAAAAATTATGTCGGCATTTACATACGCCATAATCGGAAATTTAGATGCACTTTTCGCTTTGGCAAACAAATCCGACACTAAAGGTGTTCCGAGCTTACTGATTTTTACCTTGGGAATGTGAAGTAATCCGTACTTTTTAGCAATCTGGCCAACACCAAAACTGCTGCCTAAAAGAATTATTTCTGGTCTTGGCCTAAGTTTGCACCAACTGGCAATAGCATTTTCTTGAATAACCGCAAAGTGGCCCTTAAAATCCTTTGGGGTCGCAAATAATGTCAGCATCTAAAGCAAACCTCATTTTCCCCTAGCCTATTTCGTAAAATCTTCCCTTATCCATAACCCCATTGGTTTTCTTCTTCGCCCGCGCAACCCGAGCCAGATGTTTTCGCTCTATTAGCATGCCATTTAGCATTTTTTCAATCTTACTAGTGTCTTTGCTGGCAAAATACCATTCAATAGTTTCCTTAACCCCATCTGCAAATTTCACTTTAGGTTCCCAGCCAAGAAGCTCTTTTGCCAAACTGTTATTTGCAACGCGATTCGCCGGCCCAGTCGGCATTTCGGGGTGAAGTTCAATCTCGGCTTGATGACCAGTTAAAGAAAGAATCGTCTGGGCAGTTTCCAAAACCGAAAGCCTTTCCTCCGTACCAAGATTAACACTCGTACCGTCATCAATTTTCTCAGCGGCCAAAACAAAACCGGAAACTATATCTCCTACATATGTCCAGTTCCTAACCTGCCTGCCGTTACCCCAAACAATAAAAGGGTTTTGTTTGATAAATGCTCTGGCAATCATAGCTACAACCGCGTGGTCTTCCTTTGCCCTCGGGCCGTAAACCACGAAAAAGCGGCAGGAAGCAGACTTCATACCAAACTCCTTTGTATAAGCCTTAAGGGTCATTTCGGCCATCAATTTTGCCCAACCGTACATATTATCGGCGTCATATGGTGGGCCTACTTGCTGCTCGGAAAGATAAAGTTTTTTGGTTGGATCTATTTGTAAATAGTTTGGGTAAACACAACCCGAAGACGCAAAAACTATTTTCTCTACACCGCTTTTGTGTGCCTGCCAAAAAAGGTTGCCATCTAAAAGCAGATTCCCCGCCGGACCCGCTTGATGAAGGTCTACATATCCGCGCCCACCATGGTCGCCAGCCAAATGAAAAATTAAGTCCACTCCCTTAACAGATTTTTTGGCAACCTTCGTCTCTCTTAAATCACCTTTTATAAATTCTATGTTTTTATTTGTGACATGGTGTCTGATATTTTCCAAAGTTCCAGAAGACAAATCGTCAACGACCCTGACATCCACATTTTTGCAAACTAAAAGGTCCACCAAGTGTGAGCCGATAAATGAAGCCCCACCAGTCACCAAAACCTTCTTTCTTTTCCAAAAATTTTTGTTCATCTGAAATTTCGCAAAGAACCAGTACCTAGTGTCTCGTATAAAAAACGCTTACTGTATTTTAGCGGATCAAGAATTCGCCAGCAATCCACTAAAACCGGCTTTTTTGCTCCGGAATTTTTTGCCCCCACCCCAATCTTTTTAAAATCCTCCCAGGGGGTGGTAATAACTATTACACCTGCACCATCGACAGAATCTTTCATTGACTTGGCAAAAATTATGTTTGGTAAAACCAGGTCTTTTGCTTTTGCCATCGCTTTTGGGTCCCATACTGAAACCCGAAAGCCGCTTTGCGACAACATGTTGGCGATCCGAACACCTGCGGACTCCTCTGCTACATCAGTTCCTGCTTTATACGCCAAACCAAGTATTGCTATCTTAGGCCGCTTCGTCGATAGAATTTTGTTAAGCTTCTCAGCAACCCTAAAAGCCATGTCCTCGTTGACTAAATCGGAAGCCTTAGCAATCGGTGCCCAAACTCCGACCTTCTTGGCAAAAGACGAAAAAGCCCGGTTGTCTCGTGGAAAACAGGGGCCGCCATAAGGAAGGCCACCTTTCAGATACCTCCCGCCTACCCGAACATCTTGCCCGATTGCCCCAGTTATCAAATCGCAATCGCCACCAGGCACCTTTTCGCAAATTACAGAAAGAGTATTGGCAAAAGAGATTTTCGTTGTAATATAAGAATTCAGGGCAATCTTGGCAATTTCCGCGTTGACGAAATTCATTCTGGAAACCGGAGGCTTATTCATACAAAACCTAAGATAAAAACCCTTTAGTATATCCCCCGATCTTTTGTCCGATTCTCCAATCAGAACAAAGTCCGGTCTTATAAGATTTGCAACAACCGAGCCCAAAGCTATAAATTCCGGGTTGTAACACACCCCAATGTCCAGGCCAACTTTTTTACCGGACGATCTCTCGAGCTCAGGAACAATTTCCGCATCCATCGAGGTAGGCATAACCGTTGATACAACAACAACTAAATGAAATTTATTTTTTGTTGCCAAAACTTTCCCTACATTTTGAATAACGCCCAATACGTACTTATTGGAAAACGCTCCACTTTTTGTACTTGGAGTTGGCACAATTATAAAAGTGATGTCGGAATTATAAATAGCATCACTGTAATCTAAAGTAGCTCTAATCCTTCTGCGGTTTTTGGCAATCAGCTTACTAAGCCCCGGTTCATCAACGGGGGCCTTGCCGCGATTTAAAAGTCTGACAAAATTTTCGTTAGTATCTACACCTATAACACCGAATCCACGGGAAGCGCAGACCGCCAAAAGAGGGCTACCTAATTTACCAAGTCCTACAACAGAAATAGTTTGCATTATTTAATAAAAAGATGTTTGGCAGCAACAGGCATCCTCCACCCCGGTCCAAACGCCCGCCCGGTCACCTTTAACGTTGGTGGAGCTTGCCGTCTTTTAAACTCTGCGTTAGCTATCATAGAAAAAACTTTCCTGACAAGTTTTTTTTCAAAACCTTCCTTAACAATCTCATTAGGTCCTTTCTGTTTTTCGACATATAAGTAAAGAATCTTATCAAGAACATCATAAGGCGGCAAGATGTCTTGATCCTTTTGGTTTGGCCGAAGTTCTGCAGAGGGCGGCTTTCTGATCACATTCTTTGGGATAACCTCATTTTTTCTGTTTATCCACTTTGCTAAGTTATAAACTTGCGTTTTGAAAAGATCTCCAATCACAGCTTGCCCCCCCGCCAAATCCCCATAAAGAGTGGTATAGCCGACAGTCAGTTCCGATTTATTACCAGTAGAAAGAACCAACGATCCGTATTTATTGGAAAGAGCCATTAAGATATTGCCTCTAATTCTCGCTTGAATATTTTCCTCGGTAATATCCCTTTTAAACGGCGCAAATGCTTTTTCCAAAGACTTGCCGTAAGACTCCATAAGTGGTGTTATGGGAATAGTGACCGTTCTGATCCCAAGATTTTTCGCTAGTTTCAATGCGTCGCTAATACTTTCTGAAGCAGTATAAGGCGATGGCATAAGTACACCGGTAACGCCTTTTTTGCCCAACGCATTTTGGGCAATACAGGCAACAACTGAAGAATCAATCCCACCGGAAAGTCCGATCAGCGCACTTTTAAACCCGCACTTTCCCATATAATCGGAAAGCCCCAGGGACAAAGCTTTGTAAATACTCTCGATATCTGAAGGGTACTTGCTAATTTGACTGCCAGAAAGCTTCTCAATATCCAAAACCAAAACATCTTCTTCAAACGCCCTCGCGCGGGCCCTTAGCTTTCCTTTTTTATCAAAAATCAAACTGGCGCCATCAAAAATTAAATCATCATTTGAACCAACTTGATTGACATAAATTATCGCCACTTTGTGCTTCCTGCTTGCGCTTTTTATCATCAATTCTCGAAGTTTTTGTTTTCCGGCGCTAAAGGGTGACGAAGACAAGTTAATTATGAGGTCAACTTTATCTTGAGCAAGCATTTCAACCGGGTCATACTTATATCGTGGCCGTTTCCAAAAATCGCGGTCATTCCACAAATCCTCACAAATGGAAACACCTATCTTTTGGTTCCGAAAACTCAAAGTTTGAACGCCTTCGCCAGGCTCAAAATACCTGTCTTCATCAAAAACATCGTATGTCGGAAGAAGTGATTTGAGAAATATTTTTTTAACAATTCCGTCTTCCAAAAAAGCCGCACAATTATAAAGCGGCCTGCCTTGCTTGTTTTTATTGGCAGTGGCAGTACCAACCAAAATGGGTGGCAAAGATTTGCTGTCTTTCGCAAGTTTTTGCATAACATTCCAAGATTTTTTTATAAAGTCCGCGCTAAGCAACAAGTCACGGGGCGGATATCCCAAAAGGGCCAGCTCCGAGGTAACGCAAAGTTCCGCGCCTTTTGACTTTGCCATTTTGGCAAACTTTAAAATCTTGTTTGCGTTGCCAGCCAAATCCCCAACCGTTGGATTAAATTGTAATAATGCAACTTTCATCTAAAATCTTTAGGGTTTAAACACCTGATACGAGGCAATTATATTTTCTGTTCCATTTATAGCTTTAAGGCTGGTCAATTTTCCAATTAGCCCTGACCTTTTGTTAAATGTGTAGAAATGATAACCAAATTTTCTTAAAAATTTTAAAGGTTCCAAGTTAGAGACCTCTACCAAAATCAATGGTTTAAACTTTTTAATTACATCTATTGCACCTAAAATAACTTTCATCTCATGACCCTCAACATCAATCTTTAAAACATCCAAAGAGGATACTGGGTGCTTTTTAAAAAACCAGTCGAGTGTAATCGTTTTAACTTTTTCAACTCGGATCGGTTTTATCGCATCATAAATAAATTCACCGAGTGTATTGTGACCACTGTAAAAATTATTTGCGACATGCAACTTTGCCCAGTGATTTTTTTCACCCACTGCATATTCAAAACTTCTGATGACTTTTTTAAATCTTCTTGCGTTTTGTCTAAGCAACCTATACTCTCTTCTACTGGGTTCAAAACAAAAAACTCGCCCTTTTTCTCCAACGATAGACGCCGCGAAAACCGAATAAAGCCCAATGTTTGCGCCAACGTCTACAAATTTCATTTCTTTTTTTAGAAAACGGCTCAAAAACAAGAACTGCAACGGCTCATAGACACCTTCAACAAAAACACATCTTGAAATCTCGCTCTCAAGATCAATTGTTAATTTTGCCTTGTTGTACCATAAAATTGTTAGCCTCCTCGGCTTTCCCATTTTTATTTCCAGAAGCTCCCATAAGCGTTTTAAGAAAGTCCTGTATCCGTTTAAATTACCCTCCAATAATCCAGTGTGCCAATTAAAAATATTAGATATTTCTCTCGGTCTATAAATAAATTGTGCAAAAGATTTTAATATTAAAGAAGGTAATTTCGAAAGAAAATCTCTTCGATAGAGTTCATGGCCATCAAAAACTGGGGTCAGCTTATCGTTTACTAATTTGGTCCTTGAGGCAATAAATATTTGCCTTATTAAATGACCGTCTTTTAAATGCGTTTTATCTGCCCTATATTTGAACAGAAAATCAGGATGCTTTGGTACAACTCTTGGAACATAAACATAACCAAAACCGTTTGCCCTAAGGTGAGAAATTACAAACCGTGGAGACGGTCGACAACCGACTCCCGCAAGCGCCTGATTAACTGACTGGGTATCTTTGACCAGCTGTACTTCAAATTCGTCGGAATCAACAATACAAGTTTCTATTAACATCAACTCTTTGCAAATCCTGCTTAGGTTTTTGATGACATAATCCGGCTTTTTGGTGTGGTACAAAAGTCCGTAACAAAAAACAACGTCGAAGTTTCCGTATTTAGAGAAATCCTCACTCTCAACATCTGCAACCCTGCCCTTAAGTTTCGGATAACGCGCCCTAAGGCTTATGATGTTCTCCTTTCTACCGTCTATACCTAATACATCGCAATTATTTTTAAGAAAAAATTGGGCAAGATGGCCAACACCACAACCCACATCAATAACTTTTCTGCCGGAAAAATCCAGCCCAAGTGATCCCAAATGTTTTAATCTGGCCTTATTAATCCGAATTGCCTTTGGCTCGTCAAAAACCCAAGTTTTTTCAGATAACTTAATCATTTGCCAAGGTGGGTTTTGCAGTAATTAGTAAATGCCAACCGATTGAAGTTTCAAGCAATCTAAATAGTGATTTCGGCAAGTATCGGAAATACCAAACTTTTCTATATCGGTATTTCTTATAATCGGGTATTTGGTAAGGAAAAATATGGTCTGCGCAAATGTCTTTAATTTTAAAACCTCTTAAAAGTTTTTTTGCCTGTGTTCTCGAATATACATAAGTCACAGGCGAGCCTGTTGCCGCCTCTGAGTGTCTGGCAATAAGTTCGTCCAAGGTCCAAAATGCGCCCTTACCATATTTAAAAAGTATCCAAAGTACCTTCCAGGAGTATCGGTTATAGATCATTAATTTAAATACAGTGTTTTTATCTGCGTATTTTTTTATTTCTTTGATAGCTTTTTCGGGGTGGGGTGTATGATGGATAACACCAAAGGAATAAATTAAATCGTATCGTCTAATAGGAACGGTTTTCGATAATTCCTCAACATTTGCAAGATAAAATTTAATCTTGTTTTGCAACCCAAAAACCTTAGCCCTGCGCTTGGCAATATCCAATGATTTTTTCGAAAGTTCAACGGCGGTAACTTTTGCGCCATGTCTTGCAAAATTTATAGTATCGGTTCCAATACCGCAGCCGATTTCCAAAACACTTTTCCCGCGCCACTTGTCAAATTGTGCAAACGAGACAATATGCTGTTCAACAAAATATTTTCTTTTCTCAACCTCGTTGAAGTATTTTTTTGTCCCAATCCTGGATTTTGAGTGTCTAATATTGCAAGGTCTTGCATCCCAAAACCGTTGAACATCGCCTACAGTTGCTTTCCCAAACCCCATTTCAAATACTTCTCCAGACTAAAGACAACCTGTAAACCGAAAAGGCTTTCAGCTCTTTTATTATCTTTTGCAATTTACCAAACGAAGGCTGAAGCAAAAAACTTTTAATCAGGTATAAAAATGCCTGCTTTGGCTGCCCTAAACCGTAGGCGCATTGGCTTGCCCACAAGTTTAAACTCGCATATGCACGCCTTTTTAATTTTTTGATTCTAAGAGGTGTTTTTTTTGATTCAAACAATCTGTCCATTACCTCCTTCTTAGCCGCAACAAACCTTGCCGTCATTCTCGGCTTCTTACTGTCAAGCTGTGGACTTTCATAAACTCTATATTTGGTAACCACACCAAAGACATGCTTCATTGGAAACTTTTGACTGATCCTAACCCACATCTCAAAATCGGGACATGTGTCCAGTGTCGCATCTGCCCAAAAACCGACTCTTTCCAGAGCCGACCTTCTTATAAAGGCCGCCTGTGCAGGAGGCACAAGCTCAACACACAAAAGTTTTTCAAAATCATATTCGTGCGCCTTGTAAATGTCGGTTATTTCTCCCTTTTCGTCAATAATGTACGCATCACCGTAAACAACTCCTACCTTTGGGTATTTGTTAAGTTGTTCAACACCCCAAGAAACCGCTCCAGGCGCCAGCATATCATCGGCGTTTAGAACCAGAATAATTTCCCCTTTGGCCTTTTGGATTGCCCGGTTTAAGCCGTCAGATTGCCCATTGTCTGGCTCTACAAAAATCTTAATTCTTCCCCCATATTTAGGACTTTTATACTTTCTCAAAATGCTTTTAGTCTGATCTTTTGAATCTCCGTCCTGGATAATGTGTTCTACATTTGGATAATCTTGGGAAAGAATACTTATGATGCAATCTTCTATAAACCGTCCGCTGTTGTAAGACGTCGTCACAATCGAAACCATCTGGCTTTTGTTCTTAACCATGCTTCAAGTAATAATTTATAACAGGGTTGGGTTTGCCAATTTTGCACACTTTACCGCCGCGAAGATACAAAACCCTGTTAGAAAACTTTCTTATCATATCAAAATTATGACTAACCAATATCAAAGTTTTCTTATGATCCAGGGATTGCTCAATTTTTACAAGGCACTTCTTTTGAAAGTCCGCATCGCCGACTGCCAAAACCTCGTCAATTAAAAGAACGTCCCAATCCAAGTGAATTGCCACAGAAAAGGCAAGCCTGACATACATTCCGGAAGAATAGTATTTAACCGGCGTATCTAAAAACTTTCCGATCCCAGAAAATGCGACTATCTGGTCAAACCTTTGCCTAACACTTGCCAAATCCATCCCCAGTATTGTCCCGTATAAATAAACATTCTCCCTACCTGTAAAATCAGGGTGGAACCCCGTCCCGACTTCCAAAAGTGCTGCAACCTTGCCATCAATTCTAAATTTTCCCGACGTTGGGTAAGTCACCCCGGAAAGTATTTTAAGAAGCGTGGATTTCCCCGATCCGTTTGCCCCGATTATCCCTAACCTTTCCCCCTGTGAAACTGACAAATTAATGTCGCGAAGAGCCCAAAACCCCTTAAGCTTTTGCTTAAATAAAAATATCGGCAATGCGTCACCTAACTTTTTGGGTTGGCCGATTTTGTATCTTTTTGAAAGCTTGTCTATGGCAATCACATCTTCAGCTACTTTAAATGACATCGGCAAATCCTTTCTCTAGTTTTTTAAACAGCACATAACTTACGACAATCAGGACAAATGTAACGGCAAGCGTAATTAGCATTGAAGCTACTTCCGGTGGACCACTGGTTAAAACTGCTCTGCGCAGTCCTTCCAAAACTCCGGTCATTGGATTTAGTTTTGCAATCAGCTGGTACTTTGCTGGTACCAAATCCAGAGGGTACAAAACCGGCGTGAGAAAAAGCCATGCCATTAAAATAATCGGGATAATCGCCGTTACATCGCGAAAGTAAACATTAATGGACGAAAAAAACATCCCTATTGCCAGAGCCAGCAGCATTTCAATAATCAGAATTGGAACGACCCAAAAAATATAGACTGAAATACCTATGTGAAAGAAAACGATGATAATAATAAGCACAAGAAGCGACGCAACAAGATCAGGTATTCTGCTTAAAACTGACGATAAGATGAGGATCTCTTTGGGAAAAGCCACCTTTGTCACCAAATTAGAATTACCGGTAACCGAAAGCGTAGCACTGGAAACAGACTGAGAGAAAAAGTTCCAAAAAATAAAGCCTGTAAAAACTAAAGGCAAATAAGGAATTTTACCTTGAGGCACTTTAAATACCATCCCAAAAACAAGCCAAAATACTAAAGCTTGAAATGTGGGCGTCAAAACTGCCCAGGCAAAACCGAAAAGCGCCTGTTTGTATCGGCTTTTAACATCGCGCCAAACCAAAAGTAAGAGCAAGTACCGAAAGCGCCAAAGACTAATTTTATTCTGAAGCTGCCAAAACACTGAGCAAGAGTATAACATCAAACTCGAAACTAGTGATTTGGCAACTCTATGTGGCTTTCTAATACCTAGAAAGCTATTGCGCTGCGGGCGAAGCAGATGGCCTAAACTGTGGTGGGTTTATCTGCACACTTTGGGCATTTATAGACCCGTCCGAATTTGCCGTTCCAAATACCATAACCGTGTCACCGTTTTGAATATCCGATTTTGCTGCCGGCTGCTGTTTGCCAACTTGGGTACCAGAAGAAATTATTACAATTTTGCTGGAACCGTCGGGTAGCTTAACAGTTATTCCGTTGTCATTTGAAGATATGACCTGGCCTCTTGCCCCGGTTTCTCCGTTTCTGCCACCGAACCTCCCTTGGCCACCGTTTCTGCCTTGCAGGCCAGCTTGAGCCCCTCGGCCCATCATCGGAGTTTTACCTTTCTGGTACTCAATTCCTCCCCAAAAAGCAGCTGCTCCTACAGCTAAAACTAAAATTATCGTAAAAACTATTTGTTGTGCTTTCATTTTTTCACCTCCTTTTTATAAATTCTAATTTCGAAATACTCTTCTGCGCAAAAAGGTCAGGCCTTTTACAAAAGGTAAACCAAAGTCAAGACCTGACCTTAACATGCGATTAACCCGGAACCGAAAATCACTATTCATATCTCAACGCCTCTATTGGCTGCAAATTTGCGGCTTTTCTTGCCGGGTAAAGTCCAAAAATTATGCCGATACCTCCGGAAACCCCGATTGCCAAAGCAATAGAAGTTGGCGAAATCACAAATGGCGCACCGGTCAAGCGCGAAATGAGAAACGATGCCACGACCCCAAAAATCATTCCGATTATTCCGCCTGCAAAGGTTAAAATTACGGCTTCTGTTAAAAACTGGGTTATTATCACTTTCTTTTTGGCTCCAAGCGCTTTTCGAAGGCCAATCTCGCGAGTCCGCTCAGTAACCGTCACAAGCATAATATTCATGATTCCAATTCCACCAACCAAAAGCGAAATTGCCGCAATGCCCGCAAGAAGAGTTGTAAATGTGGCAGTAGTCGCCGAAACGGTATTTAAAATATCCTGTTGGGAAAAAATGGAAAAATCAGCTTGCGACGGATCCCTCAATTTATGTCTCGAAAGCAAAAGGTAACCAACCTGGTTTTCGGCTTCTACCATCACATCTTGGCTTTTGGCTTCAAGCGAAATGGCAGTCAGGTAGTTGATTCCAAAAATTTGCCTTTGGGCTGTTGTCAATGGAATCCAGACAATATCATCCTGGTTGCCAAAACCGGTCCCACCTTTGGAAACCGTCTCGCCGACAATTTTGAATATCTGTCCGTTTATTCGAATCTGTTGGCCAACACCGCTACTGCCCGCGCCGAATAAATCGCTGGCAACAGTTGGGCCAATAACGGCTACCTTTGAGGCTCCGTCGACATCCCGAGCCGAAATAAACTGGCCAGTATCAACTTGGACTTTATGGACTTGTGCATAAGCAGGCGTTACTCCGATAACCTGGACATTACTGTTTGCACTGCCGGTTGAAACTTGCGCCCGCCTGGAAACTTCCGGAGAAACCGCACTTATGTTTGTCACCGCTCCCAAAGAATTGGAAATTGCATTAGCATCATCCAAAGTTAGGGTTGTGGACGATCCGGCTGCTTGGCGCACACCACCGGTATTGGGTGCGCCCGGACTAACAGTTAGCAAATTTGCGCCCAATGACTGGATTCTACTTTGGACGGATTGGGAAGTTGCCTGCCCTAACGATATCAGGGCAATTACACTCCCAATCCCAATAACAATTCCTAAAATCGCCAAACCGGTCCTGAGTTTATTGATAAAAAGGGTTCCAAAAGATTCGTTAACAACCTCCGAAAACTGCATTAATTCACCCTTCTTGCCTTCCTGCGCACTCCGTTTTTATGATCAGATATTATTTTTCCGTCTTTTATCTGGATAATTCGTTTGGCATGTTCGGCAATATCCGGCTCATGCGTAATCATAATTATTGTGTGGCCCTGGGAATTTAATTTTTTAAAAATTGCCATGATCTCTTCAGCTTGGTTGGAAGCGATATTACCGGTTGGCTCGTCCGCCAAAATTATGCTCGGATCCAAAACCAGCGCCCTGGCTATTGCCACGCGTTGCTGCTGACCACCCGAAAGCTGGTTGGAGGTGTGATCCAGCCGATCTCCCAACCCAACCATTTCTAGATATTTTCTAGCCCGCTGCCGCCTTTCCTCTTTGGGAATCTCGGCGTAAATCATAGGAATCATCACATTCTGAAGAGCTGTCCTTCGAGGCAATAAGTTAAAAGCCTGGAAAACAAAACCGATTTTGCGGTTTCTGATATCTGCCAAATCGTCATCCGACATATCTTCGACATCCTCACCGTCCAGCTCATATTTACCGCTCGTCGGCTTATCTAAAGCCCCCAGCATATGCATCAGGGTAGATTTGCCTGATCCGGAAGGACCCATAATGGCCACAAATTCGCCTTTTTGAACATTGAAGGAAACATCATCAAGGGCAACCGTCTCAACGTCACCCGTTTGGTAAATTTTCGATAAGTTGGAAATCGTAATCATCATAACCTGTCATCTTCCTCCACCGCCGCCAACAGCTCTAAAGAAACCGCCGCCTCCGCCACCGCTAAATGGCGAGGTGGAAGCCCCAGTTGTTCCACTTTTTGTGGGAGTGCTTGAAGAAGTAACAACCGTATCGCCTTCGTTTATTCCGGATACTATCTCGGTTTGCGTATCGTTGGCCCCGCCGACAACAACAGGCACAGATTGAACATTTCCGTTTTTAAGAATCCTGACTGTTGCCTGCCCACCTGCATTTTGCACCGCCGCAGAAGGAACCAAAAGCACATCACTTTTTACATCGGTAATAATGCTGGCAGATGCCGCCATATTTGGTAAAACTCCGGGCGCGTCGCTGTCAAATGCCACAAGAACTGTATAATTTGTGACTCCACTTGAAACTGTCCCAATGTTATCAACAGCAGCCACCTTGCCGGTGAAAGTTTTGCCCGGAAAAGCGTTAAGAGAAACAGTCACGTCTTGGCCAAGCTTAATTGAGCCAATATCGGTTTCCGAAGCATTAAAAGTGGCAACCGGCAAACCATTGTTTTGAATAACTGCAACCCTTTGGGAATTTTGGTTAGATCCGACAGACCCACCAGTTCCAACAGAAACAGATGACCCCTGACTTCCTAAAACCATTCCGGGAATAATCTGCACATTAGAAACCGTGCCAGCAATCGTGGAAGTGACGGCAGGTGACGCCAGCTGGAAGACAGACGATGCATTGCTAAGGCTGGCTTGGGAAGCCGCAATTGCCCCTTGCTGGTTTTTATAATTAGCTTCCGCTGCCAGCCAATCGTCCTGAACCGTTGTAAAAGCCGGCAGAGCCCTATTGCCAACATTTGGGCTCCCATCTGCGTTTTGGTACGTAGAGTTAGTCGCAAGGTCTGTATACGTTTTCCATTTGGAATACATAGTAGATTGCAGACTAAAAAGTGTAGCATTGGCAGCATCCAAGTTGTGTTTAGCCAAAAGAAGTGACGCCTGTGCTTGGGTAAATTGTTGCTGGCCAACCGGATCTAGTGTTATCTGGGCAATTTGCTGCCCCGCAGAAACAGTATCACCATTTTTGACATAAACGTTAGAAACCACACCGCTTGCCGATGTAGATATATTAATTATGTTTGTGGAAAGTATTTGCCCGGATTCAGAAACACTTTGAACCAAAGTACCTTTCTGGGCCTGGGTTGATTGGTACGTAGGTTTTTGGGTTGAGGCTTTGTATCTTTGAAACCCAAAATATCCCAAAACAACGATAATAATCAGCAAAATTGCCAACCTCTTGCGGCTTGAGAAAACTGAAAAAAAACGGCTTTTCCCCGCAGGCGAACTGTTTTTTCTCTTTACGTTTGCCATTTGCCAGTATTTTAAAAAAAAGTTGCTGAGAATAAGCTTAAGAATTTGGTAATAAGACGGTAAAAGTACTGCCTTTACCTTCCTGGCTTTGTACGCTAATAGATCCGCCGTAAAGTTCCGCTATTTTTTTGGCAATGGAAAGCCCTAATCCATAACCATTGGCATTTACCTTAGACCTGGCTTTATCGCCTCTATAAAATCTTTCAAAAACATGCTCTAAATTCTTTTTGGAAATTCCCATTCCGTTATCTGTTATTTTGACTGCAACATCATTGTTAATTTTTTCTACTTTTACTTTAACTGTTAATCCTTTCGGGCTGTACTTTATAGCATTATCAAAAAGAATAACCATAAGCTCAACAAGGCTTTCCCTTTCCGCCCTAACTTTGTATTTCGAATCTGAAATATCTAAAGTTATACTCCTTGATTTAGAAAGTGTTCTTACTCTGCGCTTTGCCTCCTCAAGTATTTGTGAAACAGCAATAACCTCTAAAGGCAAATCCCCATTTAGCTTCTCAAACTGGGAAAGCCTTAAGAGCTTGTCTGTCAAAACTCTAAGATTCTCAATCTCTTCCAAGTTATCCCTCAGAAGACTTTTTGCTTCTGCCGAACTAAGGTTCTTTTCCCGAAGTCCAACTTCTGTCGACGTCTTAAGGGCAGTTAAAGGGGTTCTCAACTCATGGGACGCACCCGAAATAAACTTATTCTGTTCGTCTATCATTTCCTCAATCGGATTTAAGGTTCTCCCTGCTAAAAAATATCCGGCCGCGCCGGAAAAGCCTAAAATCATGAGGTTAAAAATTATGAGGGCTATTCTTATTCTGGACCTGCTTTCTTCCAAAACTTCCGGATCGATCCTAAAAATACGGCCCGATGGCGCAAGACCCTGACTTTTTTCTTGCTGCCTTATTCGCTGAACCCTTTCGATCCTTGAAAGCTCATTTGTAGATCCAGCATAAATCATCACACTAAAAATCGAACTAATCAACATGATAATTAGTAAATAGAAAAATGTAAGCTTTAACCGTGCCCGCTCAAACATTTAATTACTTTCTCCAATTTTGTAACCAAAACCGCGCTGTGTGTGGATAAGTTGCGGTAAATTTTTAAAAGCCCTGTCTACTTTATTTCTTAAATAACCCATGTATACCTCAACTGTATTAGGCAAGACATCAGAATCGTAATCCCAAACATGACCTATTATCTGGTCCTTTGTGAGTGTTTGACCAGTGTGCCGCATTAAATACTCCAAAAGCGCAAATTCACGGCTGGTAAGATTGATTTTATTTTTACCCCGAAACACCTCGTAAGTTGTTGTATTTAAGGTTAAATTTGATACTTTAAGAGTGGTCTCCAAAGAATTTTTAGGTCTTCTTGAAAGCGCACGTACTCGGGCTAAAAGCTCTTCGAATGCAAACGGCTTAACCAGGTAATCGTCTGCCCCGGAATTTAAGCCCTCAACTTTATCGGAAATTTGCCCCCTGGCAGTTAAAATCAAAATTGGGGTGTGAATACCCTCCCCCCTGAGTTTCTTGCAAATTTCTACTCCGTCCATCTCGGGAAGCATCCGATCTAAGATAATCGCATCGTAATCTTCGCTGGAAGCCAAATCATATCCGTTGCTTCCTGTGTAAGCCACATCCACAGCTAAAGATTCTTGCTCCAAACCGCGCTTTATAGAACCTGCAATTTTATGGTCATCCTCAACGACAAGCACTCTCATGCGAAGCCATATTATACAACCTCGCTGAGAAAAACCTTAAAAATGGCTAGACAAAACCTGGAAAGAAATCGGTTTTGATATTCCTATTTAGAACGCCCATCGAAAGGAGTGTTTTTTCAAATGCGCTAACCATCGTGTGCGAGCCGGAAATATAAAAAATGCGCTGCCTCCAGTCCGACACCTCTTCCATAATCATTTTTGAATCAACATAACCTCGCTTACCTTGCCAATTGCCTGGCGTGTCGGAACCTGTCAGGGTATAAATAGTCCTTATGCCAAGTTTATTTTCTGCTTCATCTAAAACATCTTTGTAGACAATTTCGCCGGCCTCTCTATTGCTGAAAAAAACAGTCACATCCCGCTTTTCACCTGTATCCAACATATATTTGATCATGCTCCTAAAGGGGGTAATCCCAATTCCACCGGCCATAAAAACAAGCTTTGCAGTCTTGTCCTTAGGCAAAGTAAAATCACCGGCAAGCTGGGAAGCAATTATCACCGCGCCGCTTGAAAGCCCCGAAAGCGACTTTTTGAAACTGCTTGGAGGAGTGTAAAACTTGACTCCCAAAAGTATTTCATCCTCCGTTGGCGACGAAGCAATCGTAAAATAACGCCGCATTCCCCGGCTGTCTATATCATCGTGCCCCAAAGTCCATTCCAAGTACTGGCCTGGCAAAAAGGAAAATTTTTTATTTTTTTGGAAAACAAAATCCCAAACATCTTCTGATCGTTTCATTTTCTCTTTAAGTTTTAAATTCAACCTTCCCTTTGAACTGGTTAAGTAGGAAAAAACATTACCTAAAACCAAAGCAATCTCGGGTGTCGTATAAAAATCACCCAAATGAACCTGGGGAGCAAACAAAAAACCGACAAGTGCTCCATAAAAGGACTGTAAATTCTTTGTAGGGGGTGTTGTCATTGGCTCTGTTAACATCACGAACGCAAAAAACAAAATTGGAGTGTAAAAAAGCGCATTTTTAAGCTGAGAAACAAGGTCTCCCCCTTTGACAATCACCGACAAACCTATCGTGGAAACCGAAACTAAAAGAAAGTAAAAAACCAAATCAAACCTTCTGATTTTTCGAACAATCAAAACTCCTAAAAGCACAAATGGCACAATTGGCAGTGTTCCCACCCACCAGCTTGCCGATTGTCCTAATACGAAAGAAGTAATAACTACAGATAAAGCAGCAGGGTTAAATATGTGTTTTGCCCGAAAAGCAATTATATATTTTGACGAAATCGCTAGAACTGCCGCCCAAAACAAAAGCCCAAAACCGTTGTAATTTGTTGCTGGCGAAATTATAAGGGCCAAAATCAAAGCGCTAATGTGAACCGACTCAACATTGGCTGGAACCCTAAAAACGTTCGCAAAAACGATATTGGTAACGTAACAAACGCCTAAAAGAAACAGTGTGGAAATTGTAAGGTAAACAGGGTTTATAGAAACAATGCCCAAAAACCCCATCCCGACTGCCGCCAAAATTAAAAAAATCAAGTAGTACAAAACGAGTTTGTACATCGTGATCCGGTTTAAAAAACCGTCCACAAAATCAAGCACCGGAAATAACATACCTAGAAAAGCCGGAGGTAAAAGTTGCCAACCCATCTCTTCCTATCATATACCCTTCTAAACCTGGCTTGCCCTCAATAAAGTTGATGCCTGCCTTGCCCATTGCAAACGCAGAAGTTGCAAACCTGTCTGCTTCGTAAACATCCGAGCCTACAACAGTTAGGCTTTTAACGTGATTTTCCAAATGTCCGTTCGGATTATAAATATGGTCTCCCCGCTCATAAGTGCCGGACGTTGCAACTCCCCCGTCTGCAATATTTATTACTTTTACAATTTCCCCGCTGTTAAATGGGTTTTTTATACCAACCCTCCAAGGCCTCAAATATTTATTCAAACCCCGGGTTTGAATATCCCCCCCGGCATCAATATAGTAATTTTTGTAACCTTCCAAATCTAAAATCCTACCTGCATTATAGATTGCCCACCCCTTCACAATTCCCGAAGGGTCCATCACCCCGTTGCGCCAAATGTCGAAATATCCATTAGATTCCCTCTTTGTTTTTTCTGCAAGCTTCAATATCGTCCACATACCTTCACTGTAGTCTTTTTTATGAATCTCACCCCTGTTAATTCGCGAAACTTCACTATCCTTTTTATATGGGCTGAATTTCGAATCTACATATCTAAAATAGGCAAAAACTTTATCAAACGACTCTTTTCGGCAATAACCATCGACTACCTCCAGTGTTATATGCATCCCCATTATGTTTTTTGTTCTCTTCATGTTCTTGCCTTTGCTAGCGCAGAACCCAGCGACTGAATAAATGCCCTGCTGGAATCACTCGCCCCGGAAACTATATCCACACTGGCGCTTTGCGCCGCTATTGCTTCCTGCTTTAAATATGGCATCGCCTGAGTGTTAATTTCGACGGAGGTTCTTCTATCGTGCGGATAGTCCAAAAACGTAACATCCGCTATCTTTCCACCGGAAATCGAGACTGCTACCTGAATATTCCCGTAATAGGCATCCGCCGAACTACCGGTGTATTGACCATCACGATACTGGCCTGAAGGTTTTGGGGTAGGTGGCGCGCTGACGGGAGTACTCACAGGTTGCCCGAGCGGCGTAGGGCTAGAAACAGCTCCTGGTGTAGGTGAAGTACTTGGAAAGGCTTTTGCTTGATCCGGAGAAAAGGCCTGGGTATCCAATTTGCCCCCTATTCCTTTATGCAGCGCGTAAAAAATAAAGGAAATAACTACAAATGCAGATAGCGAAACCTTTCTCATCCGAGTGAGTATATAAGTTATAACTGAGAAAATCCTTAAACGTTACTTAGCTCTTGCCAATTTGCTATAATCCTCAAAGCCCGCATTATGCCAAAAACAGTAGCAGTAATCTTCGGTGGCAAATCCGCAGAACACGAAGTATCTGTAATCTCAGGAAAAAGCGTCGCCAAAAACTTAGACCCTAAAAAATTTAAAGTCCGTCAGATTTTTATAGATAAAAAAGCTATCTGGCACAAAAACGGCAAAAAACAGACAGCGGAAAGCTGTCTAAAAGGCGCAGATGTTGCATTTCCTGTCCTTCACGGCAACTACGGTGAAGACGGAACCATCCAGGGCTTATTTGAAATGCTAAATGTCCCCTACGTTGGCTGTGGTGTTACCCAATCCGTACTCGGAATGGACAAGGAATTTTCCAAAATTATCTGGCAGCAAAACAGCCTGCCTGTTTGCAAATTCAAAGCAGTCACCAAAGGAGACTGGCTAAAAAGCAAAAGGCCCCTTGTAAAAGAAATCCTTAAACTCAAGTTTCCTTTATTTGTTAAACCCGCAAACCTTGGATCAAGCGTTGGAATCACAAAAGTCAAAACCCCAAAAGACTTGGAAAAAGCAATAAGGCTAGCTTTTTCCTACGGCTATAAAATTATTGTGGAAGAAGGTGTTGTAGACGCCCGCGAAATCGAGGTGTCGGTTTTAGGAGCCGACACAATCATATCTAGCATTTGTGGTGAAATTATTCCGGCAAATGAATTTTATGATTACGAGGCCAAATACAGTGACGTTGGCTCAAAACTTCTAATTCCTGCTCCTATCGACAGAAAAACAGCATCACAAATTAAAAAAACAGCCGAAGAAGCGTACAAGCTTCTTAACCTCGATAGTTTAGCCCGAGCAGATTTTCTACTCTCCAAAAAAAGTGGCAAATTTGTAATCAATGAAGTTAACACAATGCCCGGATTTACCCCAATTTCAATGTATCCCAAACTTTGGGAAGCATCTGGCCTTCCCTATCAAAAGCTTTTAACCAAGCTAATATCAATCGCCGAGCAGAATTTTCGCCAAAAATCCGGTTGGAAAATTTAACTATTGGGAAGAAGCACCGTTCACAAATTTATAGCCAACGTTCCACACGGTAATAAAGTGCTGGGGGTCTTTAGGGTCTTTCTCAAAAGCTCTTCTAAGATTCGAAATTACGTCACTAACCAATGGATACTCACCATCCACCACCTGTTCCAGTTCTTTTTTTCCTATAACTCTTCCAGGATTGTCTACAAATAGCTCAAGCAGTTTCCAGGCCCTCAATTTAATTCTTAAATCGACCCCATCTCTTGTAAGTGCACGCCCTTTAAAGTCTACATTTACGTCACCAATTTTTATAGGTTTAAGCTCTTCCTTACTAACAAGAATGGGTCTTCTCCTGGCAATAACCGCTCTCATATAAGAAAGGGCTAGTCTGGAGTTCATTGGGAGAGCTAAAAACTGTTCGGCTCCGGAATCAAGAACTTCTTCTGCGATATCAAAGTTACCGGAAGCAACTGCATACCCGATATTTCTTTTTTTAAGTTCATCAACGAGCGGCAGTCTATAAGTTTGGTCGTCTAAAACCACGAGCTGAGGCCGTGTTGCCAGGATTCTTCTAGCTCCGTCAAATTTTACCGGAAACAGTGTCACATCCAATCCGTAAGTGCCAAATCTCTTTTTCCACTCTTCAAAAGGCTCACGGTTGGAATAAACAACCGCCACCTTATGCCTTTTAGCCGCTTCCACCAGTCTGCCCGGAAAAACCGCACAACGTTCACACATAGCAGGAAATTATATACTTTTCAGCCTAAAACTCAACTTTCTGCCGGGCAACACTTCCCTATTGCAATAATTCTTACCCTAGTAATATAATCCGCCCATTATGGCATCGGTGGATCAAGTTGAGCTGAGGGGCAAACCGGAATCGGCCCCATTTCCCGAACCTGGTATTGTCAGAATTTGGATTTCCAGGGCAACCGCAAACGCAGCCATCTCCGCCCACCAACACGTCCAGAGAATAACAAACGGAGTACCGCTAGAAGTCGATCATCCTAAAGACCGAAAAAACAAACTCACAGAAGATATAGACAGCGACGCCGTCCCGGCAATGAGGGTTATTCTGGAAAGAGCCCCATTCCAGTCTGATTGCAAGGACTCAGAAGGTGGCAAAGAAGCTAGTCCTGAAAAGCTTGGAAAACCGATGCCAACCCTTATTGGTACATTCGGAAATGGAATAGAAAAATTAAGCTTTGTAAATGACCCTGTTGAGAACACGACCGCAGCAACCCATGGGAGGGCCAACGCAGTTTCGATAATTGGGCTTACAGACTACAACAACATAACCGAAATCCCACTTGTGGAAGATGGTGATAAAGCTCATTACTTCGCAAAACTTTTCGCCCCAAGCTCTTTAAATGGTGTAGTTTCGCTTGAAATGTCTACCGCAGAAAATCTCCACGCAGCTATGAAGGAACTGCAAATTCCCGCAAGTCGAATAAGAGTTGCTGTTATGGACCGAAAAGCAAATCTTTCAATAATAGAAAGTATCCAAAAAGTCGGAGCAGAATACGTGCCGATTAAATCCGGAGATCTGATGTGGTGTCTTGAGGCAATATCCTCAGACCTCAAAAATCCTGAAAGACCAATCCTTATGATGGGCCGAGGCGGTGCAGAAGAGGGATCTATTGCTGCAATTGGCGCCCACGCGCGAGGAGCAGTAGGACAACTTAGGGTGGTACCAAGGGAAGACGAAGAAGCAGACTTGGACATAGTAAAACGTGGACAACTTTGGAATGCCGAGGAATTCATTACCGGCCAAAGTGAGCATTCAATGGTGATCTTTTCGGCAATTACCAAAAATCTCCATTTCGACATACCGAGCGTTTATGAAGATCCCCAGCACCCAGGCCTCTATGTGGTAACTTCAGCTATTTTTGATTCTCAGGGAGTCAAATTCAGAACCGATTCATTACGCTTCCAAAAAGCTGCCTAATTTCCTAAGCAAAAATTCAATTATTTTGCAAAATTTGTGTATCTCTAGGCGGCCGAGGACGGCTTGCAAATGGCAAAAGTTCTCTACCCACATCCCCAAAAAGCCTTAGATACTCCTCCTCGCCTAAAAAGCGGTAAAAACGCTCAGGCCCAACAACTGTCCTAAATGGCTCCTCCGATTTAAAATCGAATGACAAATGGGGATCGCAAGGTCTACTAAAATCCACACCGATATTCATTCCGTCTAATCCTGATTCATTCTTTTGCCTTAGGGCCTGTATCAATACGTCGTGCTTAAAAATGTAAAATTTACGCCTCCAAGAATCCAACCCTTTTCTCTTTGCGTTTCCAGCTCTTCGGCTTGCAGTTCTCACAAGCTCCGCATACTCATCTACCGTTGTGGCCACAGACAGATCGCGCTCCAAAGCCTTATAGATTGCCGGCCACTTGCACTCCAACTCCCGGGGGCTCCTTATGGTTTCAATAATATCCGGCCTGTAATAACTGCTAAATCGGGGCCTTGCCTCAACCATAAAAGAAATTTTACTCTTCGCTTTTTTAGACATCAAGCCGCAATAACCTAAACGGCTGATATCGATATAGGTCGATTCGGGTTAAAATATATCTAATGAAAGTGGCAGTTGTTGCCCACCCTAACTCAAAACGGCCAAGAGTCGAAAAAGACCTTTTGGGAACCCTGCACGTTTACGTAAAATCCCCGCCCCTGGAAGGAAAAGCCAACGGAGAGATAATCGATGCTTTATCAGATTATTTCCAAGTTAAAAAATCTCAAGTGGAACTTGTCTCCGGCCAAAAATCCAAAGCCAAACTCTTTGAGATCAGCTAATCCCCATGGCCGTCTTCTTGTCTGTTGTGTGATCCTTCTGAACTATCCTTTACCCCTTTTATTTCTCCCTGAACTTCATTGGTTTTTTCGATAACTTGTTGCAACTTTTCCCTGTCTTGCGAATTACTGCTGTGCTCCTGTGCCTGCCTTAGCTGGTCCTCCTGGTCTTGAAGTGTTGCCTTAAACTCGTCACGACTTTTCTCGTCCTGCGGTTGGTTTTTACTTTGATCTAAAGTGTTGTTGTATTGCTTAATTGCCTCATCGAAGTTTCCATCGCCCTGACCCGAGGTTTTTATAACATCCTGCGTGCGGTTTTCTATCGGCTTTTGGTAATTTCCGCTTAATTTCGCATATAAATTTTCGCTGGCAACCTTAACGGGATAAAGGAAATCACCCGGTGCCGCAGCCCGCGAAGTTGTTACAACACCGCCAAATATCAAGGCTAAAAACAGCGCCGCCAGAGAGATTCGCCTAAAAACGAGCCAAAAGCTTCCAAACTTGCGATCCATAAGCTGGGATCGGACATTGGTCCATCCGTTATAAATTAGATAATCCGGAGTTTTTGTCTCCTGATATTCTCGCTTTAACCTACTAAATTCACTATCAAGCATGATCCTCCTCCATTAAATCTTTTAATTTTTTTATAATTCTGTGTGTCCTCACTCTTAGTGCTCCTTCTCTAATTCCAACAACTTTGGCAATCTCTGCTCCAGACAGTTCTTCAAAATAATGAAGGACTATTATTTGTCTTTCTTTTTCGCTTAATATCGATATTGCCTTCTTTAACCTCTTGTTTTCGTCTTTCCTGTCAAGATTTTCTGCCAAATCCTCACTGCTTGCCAGGTTTTGATAATTTTCCAAAGATGCATTTTTTTTCTTTCTCGAAGCGTCAATTATTAAATTTCTGGCAATTCGAAAAAGAAACGCCTGCAGCGATCCACCTTTTTTGATAGAGAACCCCGGTAGAGCTTTCCATGCCCTAACAAATGTTTCCTGGCAAATGTCCTGGGCAATAACAGCATCGTAGGTATTAAACTGGCAATACCTATATATACGCTGGTAAAACTGGCTGTATATTTTCCCATATGCATCTCGGTCCCCTTCCTGTGCCAAGATGATAAGTTGGGTCAGGTCATCCATTGGCACATTCTACAATATTTCCTACATCTTTAAACGTAAAACAAGGCAAAATGTAACATTTTTGGCGAGGATCCGTTTTACTTTTCAGAATGTACAAAAAACTTTTACCGCTCCTAACTCTCGCATTTATACTTATAGCAACACCGGTTTTAGCAAATGAAGACAGCAACAAACCGCAAAACCACGGATTCTTTGTTTCCGCAGAAGCACACGAACATGAGGGCGGAGCCGCAGTTTCCGCAGTTGCCAAATCAGACATCGGCAAGCATCACGACGAAGATGAAAACGAAAATGAAGATGAAGACTTGGACGATGATGACAACATAATCGTTTCTCCAAACCCAAGCGCTTCTCCTATCGTATCGCCCAGTCCAACAGTAGAGCCATCTGCAACTCCAAGCCCGAGTGTTCTACCTTCAGCATCACCAAGTCCTTCTGTTTCACCAAGCCCGAGCCCAACTGCAACAGTGACAGTCAACACAAATGTTATCCAAGGATTAATCGACCAGCTAAATAACCTCATAGCAAGCCTCAAGAACCTGCTTTCGTAAAATGCACGATCCAGAAAAATTTAAGATCTGAATTTTGCGCGGTTAAAATAGAGCCAAGCACCAGATGCTAAGACCATAACAACACCAAGCCTAAGCGCTAAATCCGTCCCGAAGCGATCAGATACAAGTCCAACTTCAAAATTTCCTATCGGGAAAAATCCCAAAAACGTAATGGTATAAAGACTCAAAACTCTGCCTCGATACCTATCTTCGACTAGATGCTGAATCGTGCTATTTATGGTTGGAAACACCATTAAAAGCCCGAACCCGACAAAAAACAAAAGTACGAGTGCCAAAATAAAATTTGCAGTCATTGTAAAAAGTGTGAGAGACAAAACAAAAAGAACAGTGCCGGAAATCATATAAATAAACGGCTCAAATTTATTGCCAAGCGCAGAAACAATCATTGCCGCCAAAAACGCCCCCACACCGGAAGCCGCGTAAAGTTGTCCTAAACCGCTTGGGCCAACATGAAACGTGTTTTGTGCAATAACCGGCATCATTGTGGAATATGACCAGCCGAAAATCGAAACAATTCCTGAATAAATCAAAAGGGGTTTTATGACAGGATGGGAAAGCGAATAAGAAACACCTTCACGTATAGCCTGAATCGGATGCGGATGCACATCGTGCGTCTTAAAAGCAGCAAGCCTCATCAAAATTAAAGCTACAATTACCGCAATATAAGAAATTCCATTTATAATGAAGGCTCCTCCAACACCAACCAGGGCAATCAAAATTCCCGCAACACTAGGCCCGATTACGCGCGCTCCATTCCAGGTTCCGGAAACAAGCGCTATAGCAGAAGAGATATGTTCCTTCTCCACCATTTCGCCGACAAATGCTTGCCTGGCCGGTGCATCTAGTGCATTCACAATTCCTAACAAAAACGCCAAAGTAAAAATTTCAGAAATATTTATTAGATGAAAAACAGTTAAAAATCCGTAAATCAATGCCAGAACCATCGAGGCACCTTGGGTAAAAAACAAAATATTGCGCTTGGGTAACCTGTCTACTATCACCCCTCCAAAAAGTGCCAAAACCAGAGTCGGCAAGGTGGCCAAAGCCGCAACTGCTCCCACATAAAACGCCGAATGGGTGATCTGAAAAACCAAAAATCCCTCGGCAACTATTTGGAGCCAGGTACCGATTAAAGAAACCAGCTGACCAAAAAAGTAGAGGCGGAAATTGCGGTTACTTAAAGCAGGAAATACACCTAAAAATTTCAATGCCCAACCACCTGCCTCGCCTACCGAGATTTCGGAAGATTCAGAAATGATATACTTTTCGCCAGCGGAAAATTCCCCGCTCCCATCATTTTTTTGCTCCATTGGATCATTATAAACTTCCAAGTCCTAAAAAACCCATCTCGCCAAAGTAGCCATATTGTCTAAGCCATCTGGAAAAACCGTCGCAGTCAAAGTAAAATGACAAGAATGCAAACTGACAAATTCGATGTAATAGTAGCAGGCGCGGGACCGGCCGGAAGCAACTTAGCAAGACAACTAAGCCAAAAAAATTACAAAGTGCTCCTTCTGGAAAAAAGCCAGGAAATAGGAAGTCCCAACTTTTCAAGTGCTGGCTCCCCAGACTATATTGTAAAAGATTTTTCCCTACCCCAAAGCGTGGTTGCGGCTACTTGGGATAAATTTGAAATCGTAACGCCCAAAAACTCGCACATTTGGAATTACAAAAAAGCTCGAGGCGTTGTTTTAAAATTTAATAAACTAAAGCGCTTTCTAACAGAAGTTGCTGCCAAAAATGGTGCAAAAGTATTAGTTGGGACTTATGCAACCGATCTCATTTTTGAGGGGAAAAAACCAATCGGTGTTAAATTTTCCGGACTCCAAAAAGGTGAAGCCTTTGCAAAAATTATAGTCGATGCCTCAGGCCCAAGCGGAATGCTTGCCCGGCAAGCCGGTTTGCGAAGCGCAAAACTTTGCCCGCCTTCAATAGGCTTAGAATACATTGTCACAAACGTTAAATTCCCAAACCAGAATACAATTTCGTTTTACCTGGGCAACAGCTTCGCCCCTAAAGGTTATGCATGGGTTTTTCCGATGGGTAAAAATGAAGCCAAAATCGGCATAGGAATTTACGAATCAAGCACATTCAAACACAAAACAGAGCTTGAAATCTTAAACGAGTTTAAAAACAAGCTTCCATACATGAATGACGCCCAACCTCTGGAGTTGCATGGGAGCACACTTTTTATCTCAAAAGGTTCAACAGCTGCGGTAAATGGAAATATCATATCAATCGGCGATTCGGCAGCCCAAATTAATCCGCTTGGCGGCGAGGGTGTCCGCCACGCTCTACAGGCCTCCCAAATGGCCCAAGAAGCAATAGATTTAGCCATGAAAAAAGGCAATCTCGCCCTTTTAGAAAATTACCAAAAAGAATGGAAAAAATATACCGGCCGCAAATGGCAAATTTCTTATCTTTTGACCAAAGTAGTCTACAGAAATTTCACCGACGACATGTATGATGAAGCACTAAACTTAGCCAAAAGCCTGACTCCAGATGAAATTTTTCAGGTATTTTTTGAATATAATTTCAAAATAGGCTTAAAAGCCCTAAGGGGAAACTTAAAGAGAAAAATGTTTGCACTTGCCCTAAAAAACCGGATTGCTTCTACGGCTCCTTTTTAGGGACAAAATCTAAAGCAAGCGAATTGATACAGTACCTTTTGCCTCCATGGTCACCGGGCCCGTCATCAAAAACGTGGCCTAAATGGGCTCCGCAAGTTTTGCAAAGCACCTCAGTCCTTTCTTCACCTAAGCTGTAATCCGGCTCAAGCTTAACATTGGCGCTTTTTATAACATCCCAAAAGCTTGGCCAACCGGTTCCGCTATCGTACTTTGTACTTGATGAAAAAAGCCGCGTCTTGCAAACCACGCACAAATATTCACCTTTGTCCTTAACGTAAGTATATCTTCCCGAAAAGGGTAGTTCAGTTCCCTTCAAAAAGCATATGTTGTACCTTTCCTGAGAAAGACTTTTTTTGGCCTTATCAATTGCAGCTCTATTCATGCTAGAAAGATATCTATACGAAATGAAAAATCGACTGTCAAGAAGTTCTTAAGACTGCGAAGCCAAAAATGCCCCAAAAACGACAATTCCCACCAAAATAAAAAGGACGAAAAGAAACCAGATTTTTTTCCACATCAAATCAATAATACCCCAGTGCCATAAGCAGCAAAAGGCAGTGGAATCTTTAAAGAAGCATTAAAAATACAAGGCCGATTGTTGCGGCCACAACAAGAACAAAAATCCAAAACAAGTTAACATTGTAACTTCTTGGATCGGTAAAATTTACCTTTCTTGCCCGGGATTTTTTCATAGGCAGTAATTTAACTTTAAAACAACTGAAATACTTCTGTCAAAGGGGCAAAAGACTATCTCTTCAGATAAAATCGGTAGAGTTTGTCTGCCCATTCTCCGGCATAATCTACACCTATCCGCTTCGAGCTGGCAATTTGGTCTTTTTTAATTTTTAAGCCCCTATCCTCAAACCACAAGCTGATATCTTTAGCGGCTAATTTTCCGTTAAAAGATTTGTCTATTTTTAAAAATTTTGTCAGCTTTGCCGGCCCGTCGAGCCTTAAGCCTTCAATCTCTACACCTCTGATTAAAACTCCTGCCGGGAAATCTCTCCTGCCACAAACAATATTTAAAAGCCAGTGCATTCCGTAAACGAAATAGACATAAAACCTTCCAGCTTCTTCAAACAGAACTTCATTTCTTGGTGTTTTGCCGTGGCTGCCATGGGCCGCCTTGTCCTCCGCGCCATCATAAGCTTCCGTTTCCACAATTTTGGCAACAATTTCCCTTACGCCAATCTTCCTCACCAAAAATTTACCGAGAAGTTCCTGCGCTACCATAACAGTATTTCTCTCAAAAAAACTCTTTGGCAAAACCTTTCGCATTTAAAAACTACGAGGCAGCAACTGTAGATACAATTATTTCCCTGTCTCTGGGACCATAAAGCTCAATTAAAACCACCTTTTGCCATTGCCCCAAAACCAGCTTTCTTGCTTCAAAGGGAAGCATTATTGAAGGGCCGATTAAAGAACCGTTGATGTGGTCTGTAGCATGGCTTGGATCATGTGGATGTCTGTACTTTATGCCGGCACCGAGTGAAGCAATAAAGTCCAAAGCGTCCAAGTCCGTCCCGGGATCCATATCAGCCGTGGTTAATCCTGCGGTAGTGTGCGTTAAAAACAGGTAGCAAAGACCGGAGTCTAAACTTTGCTTTGCCAAATAATCATTAACATCAAGTGTGATGTCTAAAACCTGTTTCTTTTGAGTTGTTTTTAAATATATTCTATTCATAATTCACTTATTCCATATATTCAATTTGCGATACTTCATAGCGCGGTGACGAAAAAACCAAAAGTGTCATTTGGCCGGAATCTACAAAAGCTGTATTTCTCGGAATAAAGATCAAATCGCCAGTAGCAACGGGGCTTGCCTCTTCATCGTCGACAGCAAAAGTTCCGGTTCCCTCTAAAACGTAATAAAACTCATCACTTTTCCTATTTATATGACGTCTATTAACACCTTGAACGCGAATCATTGCAACGCTCATTTGCTCAAACTCTGGCTTGTTGAATAAGTTTTTAACCTTTATTGCCCCAAAATCTTCTTCCGAAATCTGCTGAGTTTTGATAATTATTGCCATATTCTATTTTTAGCTTTTTAGTCCGCTTTTTGCAATTCTAGCTAATTTATTCTTGCCCCAAATTATTTATTTTAGCAGCAAGAATGAAGTCGTTTTCAGAAAGACCCGAAACCGCATGAGTGTAAAGTGTCACAACAGCTTTGCCCCACCCAAAAATAATCTCCGGATGGTGCCCTTCTTCTTCTGCAATTTTCCCGACTTCGTTAACAAAACCTAAAGCGGACTTAAAATCATCAAACTTGAACTTGCGTTGGATCTTTAAAACGCCATCTTCTGCTAAATTCCAGCCGTCGACTTCTGCCAACATATTTTCAGCCTCGACTCGCCTCATCGGTGGCGTTCCACCTTCGCAAGGTACGCATCTTTTACTGGCTAAATCGTTCATATTAGACATTATACCCCTGCTAATATATATTTAAATTATGAAAGGCAAATACCTCCTTGCCGGACAAGTAATTTTATTTCTGATTTTAATTTACTTTTCCAACTTTTCTCTTCTTTTCACCAACGGATTTTTACTGGTTCTTTTTGCTTTGGCAGTCGGCTTAGGATTGTATTCTATCTATAACATGGGCTTTGACACACTTTCACCATTTCCCGAACCCAAAAAGGGCGGCAAACATGTACAGGAAGGTGCCTATAAATTCATGAGACACCCAATGTATACTGCTCTTATCATTTTTGGCCTGAGCTTTGTTTTATCCAGCCCAGAGCTTTTAAACACAATTACTTACTTAATCTTGATATACATTCTGGATGCAAAAGCTTCTTACGAAGAAGGGTTCTTAATTAAAATTTACCCAACTTACGAGGTTTATTTAGAAAACACCAAAAAATTCATCCCGTTCATCTATTAAACCCGTTCTAATTCCCTGCTAACTGACCACTTTTAGCCTCCAAGGCCAGGCCTTGGTTTCAATAAAATGGTATCATAACTGGTTATATGCAAAATATCTGGCGGATCATAAAAATCTCTAAACCCCTGCACAACATTGCAGCAATCATTGGGCTTTTGATTCTGGCAAGCTCCTTTCTCGAGCTTCTCCCGCCGATTATTTCCAAATACATTGTCGACGAAATCTTAAGCCAGATCCAAAACCACAGCGGCAACCTGGGAAAACTCATCTCGCTTATCGTCTTAAGCTTTGTTCTGAGCTTTATCGGTGTAATAATAACCACAGCTTCCGATCGTCTGGGCGACCATTTTGCAGGCAAACTCCGCCAGTTTTTAACGGAAAAATTCTACGACAAGGTACTCACGCTTCCCCAATCCTATTTTGACGGCGAAATTTCCGGAAAAATCGTAAACCAGCTAAACCGGGCAATCCAATCCATCCAGAACTTCATAAACGGTTCAACCAACTTCATGCTTCCGACTTTTCTGCAAAGCATTTTTACAATTGTGGTTTTAGCCTACTACAGCCTCCCTATAGCCCTTTTTATAACTATCCTTTTCCCAATCTACCTGTCGCTTTCCTACTACTCAACTAAGCGTTGGGGTGAAAAAGAGGTTGAAAAGAACAAGTTTGAAGATTTAAACCGCGGCAGAATAACAGAGGTAATCGGAAACATAAAGCTAGTCAAAAGCTCCAATAACCAGCTTTTTGAATTCAAATACCTCTCCGAAAATCTCACAACGATTAACAAAATCTATGCCAAACAAAGCTGGACTTTCCATAAATTCGATTTTGCCAGAAACTTAAGCCTGATTTTAATTATCCTCGGCATCTCCATCGTCGCTTTTTACAGCGCCTTTACGGGTGCAATTACAGTCGGAACCCTAGTCCTTATCCTTCAGCTTGTAAACCAGGCCCGCCGGCCGCTTTTTGCCATGAGCTTTATATTAACCAACATCCAGCAAGCCGAAGCCGGAAGCAAGGAATATTTTGAAATTTTGTCACTTTCTTCCGCCGAAAACTATAAAAAACGAATTCCCTCCCAAAAAATCCCAAACCCTACTATTAAATTTAAAGATGTATCCTTTTCCTACGAAAAATCAAAAGGCATCCTTAAAAACGTCTCCTTTGACCTTAGGGAAAACGACACAATTGCCCTGGTCGGCCCATCCGGAGCCGGTAAGACAACGATTGTGAATTTGATTTTGAAATTCTATAACCCAACATCCGGAGATATATTTTTAAAGGGTAAAAATTATAAAAAACTTGACCACCAACTGGTTAGAAACAACATTGCCCTCGTTTTCCAAGAGAGCGAACTCTTTTCAACAACAATTGCCGAAAATGTCCGCTACGGCAAACCGGAAGCTAAGGATTCGGAAGTCATCGATGCCCTTAAAAAGGCAAACGCATACGATTTTGTCCAAAGCTTTAAAGATGGGATCCAAACAGAAGTTGGAGAACGCGGCGTCCGCCTTTCGGGAGGCCAAAAACAAAGGATCCAAGTTGCCCGCGCAATCCTAAAAAACGCCCCGATTTTGATTTTAGATGAAGCTACCTCGTCACTTGATGCCAAAAGCGAACGCGAAGTCCAAATTGCCCTCGAAAACCTTATGAAAAATAAGCTGGTTATTATAATCGCCCACCGTTTTTCAACAATCCAAAGCGCCAAAAAAATAATCGTTATCTCCGAAGGTAAAATTGTTGGCCAAGGCAAGCCAAAGGACCTTGCTTCCAAACCTGGAATTTACCGGGACCTTTTGCATTACCAAATAGAAGGCAACAAAAAATTACTGGAGAAATTTGAAATTTACTGAGATTCGGGTGGTTTCACCAAATCATCGGAAACAAAATCGATTAAATCTTCAAAAACCGCTTCCGGATTTTTGGGCATTCCTTTTTGGCCAGGATTTGTCACTTTAAACTTTTTTCTGTCATAGCAAAATGTTACAGAACTCCCTCCAACCGCAAATTTGAAAGCCGTTTCACGCTTCGAGATGGGTAAAAAAGCAAATTCTACTGAATCGGCAGTTCTAAAAGCAGGGATAGAATCGAGCAAAAACCGGGCCGCTTGGCCTCCTGTCAAGGCAGAGGCGCGAATACTTTCGGCTAGCGAATCAGAAGTATAATGAAGCCATCTCTCATATGGATCATCTGGACGAGGCATCAAAACATAAACCGTATCCAGTGTGTCGTTAATATGTTCTCTTCTCTGATCTTCTTCAGCAGATAGTTTCCAAAATGGAAATCTTTCTCGAATCGACATATTGAGAAAGGTTTATACACTCAAATGAGAATTAAGTCAACAAAAATTCCTATCTTGTTAAAAGAGTTCTCAGTTTGGTATAATTATTTTATAGTCGCCTTTGGCGATTTTTTCGTTTTTTACCACTTTTTGCCAAATCACTACTCATTTTTTCAAAAATTTGACCAAAAGAAGTCAAAATTGTCGAAATTTGGACTAAAATCCTGCTAATTAGCTACTTTTTTTATTTGGGGACTTAAAAACCTAAAACTTCTTTAACTAAAATTACCCTTATTCTGCCCGGTTTATTTTCGCGGTTCATAATAAGAAGCTTGCTTACATTGCTTCCTTCCGTACCATAGGCCTCATGAGCCCTTATTGCCTCCAAGGGTAACGATCTTTCGTTAATTCGCCTGAACCCAGCATCAATATCTTTAACAATCTTCTGTACCCCCACAACCCAAATTACGTTTTTCGACCCATTTGCATAACCTGGGAGCTGGCTTCCCGAATTGGAAGCAATCATCACATGTCCGTCTTGGGTCACGGCATGAACAGACCCAATAGCATATTCTGCAGCAGCACCCATTTTTAACATTTCAAGCTCTTGGGTTACTCGATCCATAGTTTTAAGTTTGGATTTTACGGAATTATATTTGCCCGATTCATTAATCTGCGATGTGACACCAATTGTATCCAATGTTCTCGAGGTCATAACCATCACTTCCGCACCGTCAGGGAGAATTTCAAACACCCTTTCTTTTGCCTTAATACCGTTTTCGACTATCTCTGCTTGGAAATTATTGGCAGAAAGCGCCTTAGCAGCCTTTTCTATGACATCATCTGCGGGAATTGTCGCCCACTTACCGCTTTTTTCAAGTTCTTCAACCTGTTTTTGGGCTTGAATATAATTCAACACAGCAACATTTTAGCACCCTGAAAGCATTATTTTCCTGTCTGAACAACTGTACCCTCTGGAGCCAAAACTTTAAAAACTCTTGTCATACCTGTTGCCTCACCCGCAATGATCCTTGCGACACCACTCTCAAGATCAACATCATAACTTTCTCCTTCGGATAATCTCACATTACCCCAAACCGATTCTTTGCCACCGTGGCATTCTCTAGCAAAAAGTTTTCGTGCACCCTTCACACGTACACTGGCAAAGTTTCCTTCACTGTCAGCAACCCCCAAGAACCTTCCGATTGGTACAGAAATATCTACTTCAGTGGTCTCACGCCTTGCCTCTGGAAAAGGCATTGTGTCAGACCGTGACCTTCCATTTTGATATTCACATGTCATCTTTTTTCACCTCCTTTTTGGTTTCAAAAAAACCGCCGGCGGTCAATTAACCTCTTGCCGTGCGGTTTTATTTAGTTTTCTAATATAATTTTAGCTTAGGCTGAAGCTAAATGTAAACCCCTTAATAATATAGGCTTTAAAAATCAGGATCCTCGTGTTCCCTGGAAACAATTATGGCTGCGGTTCCAATTGATCGCATTCTAAGCCAATACAAAGCGCTGGCATCCGGGTTTAACATTCTATTGTCTTGCTGAGGGCTGGTACTACGCCTAAATTTTTTGAATGCATCATCTGCCAACTCGACAACAGTATCAATTTTAAAGTCACGAGCTGCTTCTCGCTCAGCATCTGTGAATTGGGGACTGTTTAACTTTAGCTGCAAACCAGTTTTAACTTGATGAAAACCTCCTGCCAACCTTTCAGCATCTTCCCATAAATTTCCCTGGGGCATCTGCGGAAAGCAGAGGGAAACCAAACCGTGGGCAATCTTTTTGGCATAATCCTCATCGATAACACCGTCTGGCACATCGCAAAGACCTAAAGTGCCCCCACCCCGGTCAAAAACGCGCTCAATTGGCAATCCCCGACGAACGGCATAATCCAAAGCCGTAATTTCTTCGTCCAATTCGATTTCCCTACCAATTTTTTCTCTATCGGCGCTCATAAATCCGTTAAAAAGCGGCCTTGTGGTCGCAAAATGAACGGAAATTATAGCAAATTTAGGAATTTAGGGCAAGTTTGAATTATAAGAAAAAAACTAAATTTCGCCCCTTGCCATTTTACCTTTTACAATCTCGGCTATTTCTTTCAACCTGAACCAGTAACTAGCCACCTCGAGTTGATGGCCAACATCCGCATTGTCTTCAACCAAAGCTTGGACTAGCGGCTCCCGATTAGCATTAAACTGGCTTTCCGGGAATTCGAGAACCCTTCCTAAAGGAATTCCTCCAAGCAGAGCGGGACTTCCTTTGAATCGATCAACTAAACTGGTAGCATTCTCGTCGTCGTCATCATCAGGCATAGATTCAAATAAATTGGCATAAAATTCAAAAATCCTGTCTTGTTCGGTATTTGCTTCTCTTAATTCAGGCGCACGGGAAGATCCGTCAGGTTGAAGCACTTGGAAGGTGCGTCGCCTCCAATCATCATTATGGGAGGAAGGATCAGGACTGGTTTCTTGAATCATTTATAATCTTTGGGCAATTTCTGCACTTGGACTTGGCAGTCCGGCTCTTCCATAAATTTAAGGCCGTGAAAACAGCCTCAACTAAATTATAATCCTTAGATGCAAATTGTCTAGGTAAAAATCAACGTCTGACTGGATATTTTTTTTCGTTTTTTTTCATTTTAGCTTCAAATTCACGCTCTAAATCGATTTTAAATTCCTCAGCTATTAAAAGCACATTATGCAAAACGTCCGAAAGCTCTTCGGCAACTTCTCTGCCCTTTTTGGATTTTAGGTATTTACGCATCTCGGCATCGGTTTTCCACTTAAAATGCTCCAAAAATTCGGCCGTTTCCAAAGCTAAACTAATAGCCAAATCTTTTGGCCTATGAAACTTTTTCCAGCCACGAGCGTCGCGAAAATCCCGCACGCGCTTTTGCAAGTCGGCAAGCGTTTTCATAAGCGAATTATACAATTTACGATTGACTTTATCGAGGTTTTTTTACCAGTTTTGCAACGTAGACAATTTCTCGGAGTTCCCCGTCTTCCCCTTCAATCTCGGTAATTCCTGAAAGTCTGTTAAATTCTCCAAGATAATCGGAAAGTGCCGATTGCAGCTCTTTCATCTGAGAACTTAGCGATTTAACCTTCTCCGCAATCGTAGCAACTGCCGGTCGCTTTAGAATCTCCGCTTTGGTTGCCGATTTAACCTTTTGAGCGGCCTTGGCGGCCTCTGCGTGCTCTTTATAAGTGGGGTCGCCTTCAAAAGTATCGGAAAGCATTGCCTTTTGTTCCGAAAGTTCAATTCTTAATTTATCGATTTGGGAAATATGGTTTTTGATAAGCCCTTCAAGCTGAATAATCAGATTTGCCTCATCTTTCTTTTCATTCAAACGAGCTCCGGAATCGTCAACAATTTTTGCTGGTAGCTGCACAGGTTTTGAATCTGCCATAAAAATAATTATTATATGGAATTTAGCCTAAAAACAAGACCTTGAAATTAAACCGGTTTCTATGCAAGTTTCGTACCGCAGTTAACACAAAAAGAGCTTGAAGCACTATTTTCCTTACCGCACTTTGAACAAAACTTCGGCTTAACGGCTTTTGGCTCAGCCGCTTTTAGGCTCGGCAAGGCCGCAACCTTCTGCTCAACTTGGGCAAAATCGTTTCCTCTTAAAAGGTAAAAATGATAACCAAAAACCGCCGCTGCCACAACTGTATAGCCAATAGGCGCCGCAAAACTCGAAAGCTGAATCCCAGTTGCTCCAAGTAAAAATGAAAGAAGTTGGTAAACAAACCATATTCCAAAAACAATAATTATGGCCAAATTAATCCCCATCACCAGATAAAGATAGGATTTATAAGTGCGAAATGTAATTTTAAGTTCCGTCGAATCGGTTATTTTAGAAAGGTTCTCACTAATATGAAACCAGTGGAAAAACCAAATCGGCAGTGCAACTATTATCGTTGCCAGCCTAAACGCGACATCTCGAGTAAATGAATCGGAAGAATAACTGGAATAGCTGGAATAATAACTGCGAGCAACAGTTGGAGCAGCTCCTCCCCAGTTATAGTTCAAAATCACCCTGATAAAATCCGCTATTCCGAAAAAAAGTATCCCAAGTGTAATAAATGAGAAAACAAAAAAATATCCTCTTTTGAACCCTTGGCCCACAAAATCTTCCTCCTCATTATATTCTGCATCCTCTTGGCCCCTTGTTGCAAGATAAAGAACTAAAACCACTACCCCGCCGGTTAAAAATGCCGCTAGCGGCCATAAGATAAAATTCCGGTGGGTTTTAATGCTGTCTGCCAAAATATAGACAGTTATTACGACTTCTAAAAGCAAAAAAAGCCAGGCAAAGTTGAAATATGAAAGGAATGGAAACATTAGAAACTCGACTTTTTGCTTTCGGGTTTGGTTGCAACTTTTGTTTCTGACTCAGCAGGTTTAATCTCTGCATTTTTCTTTTTGCGAAACTTCAAAAACCAAACGATACCGACAACCTCCAAAAGTAAAACCAAAACGATAACGCCAAAAAACCTAAACGTCGAAACCTCAACCGCTGTATCCGCATTGACCGGAGTATCGTTAGCAGCATCCCTAAAAACCAAATCGTCCTGCATTTCCGCTGTTGTCATAGATCTTGAAAGCTTCGTTAAATACATCTTCTTTTTAGCTTTAACCCAAGGCGACTGGCCATCTGCAGAAAAAGCCAGTTTTTCTATTTGTTTTGGTGATACGAAAGAAGCGTAAGAAATGTTAAAGCCGGGTAGTTCCTTTTTGTGGTCAGCAAAAACATAAAGGAGTACCGTCTGAGAAGCATTTCCTCCATTTTTTAAGGTGCCTGCCCGTCCCAAAGAAGGCAAAATTTCTACAGTAAAATCTGTCGGCTTTGAACCTTCTTCAATTTGAACGCCGTCCCAATTGACAGTGTCGCCGTCCGAAAAACCGGATGCTGAAAGAGAAATGTTAACGCTAGAAGCCGGAGCGGTAAAAACAACGGCAAGCTGTTTCCAACTGCTGGCATCGGCAACGCTAACAGCACTAGACGAATAAGAGGTGGCGCCGGTTATATTTACCTTCAAAGATCCGCTTTTGGCGTCGGATTTTGCCCATGCGCTTGCAACATAAGTCTTGCCGGGTTTTAAATTCGAAGCGTAGCTCTGGGCAACAACATCTTGACCTGTTAAATTTGCACCGGTAGCTTGAAGCGAAACATTCCCATACTTTGCTGTTGAATTATCTAGACTTAAGTTCACTTTTGGATATGTATATTGAGTTCCGCCACCCGTTGGGGGCGTATATTTGCCTTGAAATACGCCATAAAAGTTTTCGACTCCTTGCTCAAACGAAAAGGCGGCAACTTTAGTAGAAGATGCACCCGAATCGATTCCCGGACCCGAAAGCTTCAGTGGGTAAATTATTCGATTTGTAGCAAACTTAATCTGAAGGGGCGTGGCATGTCCTTGAGATAAATAGTCTGATGCGGAAGAAGCGTCTGGATTGACCTTTACGGCCACAAAATACCAACCACCCGAAACGTAAGACTGGATAACATTAGTCCTGTCAGTTGGATACGGATAATTATGATTTGTTAGCCAATCTCTTAAACCCTTATCGTCAGAAGCCGAAAGCACCGTAATATCAAAAATACCAGCAGTCTCCCCCTCGGAAATCGTTGGCGCAACCGGTGCGGTTTGCATATCCCGAAGACCGGAAGCTCCAAAAAGCGGCCCAATTGGCCCGGTATTCGTTCTATACTTGGGAACGGTCAAGTCCGCAAGAGATGTAAAAAGCTCGTCGCTCGCCTTCTCTACCGTTGGTTTGGAAGGCACCGGAATCAGCCAACCAAAATCGCTAGGGTTACCCTGAAAAACAGTCGAGATGGTAAGCGTCTCTTGGCCGTTTTCATACCAAATAACACCCTTTTGGCCCGTTTCGGAAAACGGGTACGAAGCAATATTTGGATCTCTAACAGGACTTGAAGGGTTAACCAACTCAAGAGATGCGAAAACCGGAATGGGTGCAAGAACCAGCACCAACAAAAAGACTAATGTGGCAAGACTTTTTCTCACCTTAACTCCATTATAGAAACAAACTAGCCGAAAAAACAAAGGACAGAAAAAGGTCAGGCTTTACGAAAGCCAAGCAATCGAACTTTAATCGCTTATTCAATTGAAATTTACCGGACGTGCGGACCTTTGGCCCTATCCCGAGCCACATCTACAATCCAACCTGCCAAGGGTTCCAAAAAAGTTGCCTCAGCATCATGAATATTCGGCGCTAAATGAGAAAATTTGTCTACTAAATGATGGTTTTTGAATAACCGGCCAACAACAACCTTGCCTCCTTCAGTAAGAACTTGGGCTGCATGCGGTCCTTTCCTTACAGCTTCAATAGCTGATTTAGCAAGAGGAGGGCCAACTTCAAGATAAAACGACGGTTTTCCGGCAACAGCCGCTTTTTGCAAAATCACAGAAACTCTGCTCCCAGTCTCAGGATTCAGACCCAGCCTGCTGAAAAGGATCTTTACGTCATGAGGAGCTCGATGCATTTCCCCCCAAGTTAACTCGAATGTTTCAGTCAGCTCATTACTACGCTTTGATTTAGGCCTTAACCTCCAGAGCTCGTGCAATTTATTTCCGGTTCGCGAAACTAAGGTTTCGGGGCCTCCTTGTTGGACTGTTTCGTGGCTCATAGTAGTAAATGATAAATTAACTGGCAATATTATGTCAAGAAGATTATTGGACTGAAAAAAGTTCTATATTTGGCACCAAAACTATATAATGCCCTTATGAAACCATTTTCTATTGCTGCAAACTGGATTATTTCCGCACTTGCTCTTTTAGTTGTTTCCCGATACGTTCCTGGATTTCATGTTAACTCGTTTACAACGGCGTTGGTTGTGGCAATCGGGCTGGGCATAATAAATGCCCTCATAAAACCGATTATTCTGATTCTAACCCTTCCCATAAATATTCTCACTCTTGGTTTATTTACTTTTGTCATAAACGCATTACTTCTGCTTTTAGTGGCCAAATTAGTTCCAGGCTTTACAATAGACGGTTTCATTCCCGCATTAATTGGCGCAGTTGTCCTCTGGCTAATATCAACAATCGTGCATTTGGTACCGTTCCCTGTTAAAGCAGCCTAAAACTCTTGCGCTGGTCTGATATAATTTTTCTGCTACTCCTGTCCTCTTTTGATGAACAATCTTAAAATCGCGATACTAATTTCCATAATTACTATTCTGGCGCTAGGTGGATTCTATTATCTTTACACGAAAAACCTCCAAAAAACCAAGAAGGCTAACGTAGAGCAAGCTCAAACTTCTCAGTCAAATTTTCCTTCTGCTTCCGCATCTGCAAGCCCAGTTGAAAACACCCAAGAAACCCAAACAAAATTTCCCTCGACACAACCTGAAACCGGCACAGCCCAAATACAAGTGCAAGGAGAGGGAATTCAAATTGAATCGCCGGCAAACGGAGCACAAATTACCTCGCCGGTAACTATAACTGGAGCCGCCAACGTACCAAACGGGCTTGTTGTTGAGGTTAAAGACGCAAACGGCCAAATACTTGGTATTCGCAAAGCTGAAGCATGTTTCGGTTATAATGCTTGTCCTTTTTTCACCTCAGTGGTTTTTTCCAGCCCTGCAACTGCCAACGGGCAAATCACAGTTTATAGTCCTTCGCTTTCAGGCGATGCTCCGGAATATACCCAAACCGTTCCCGTCACATTTTAAATTTCTCCCAAAGTTCCGATTAGCTAGTGTACAATAAGCCTTGTATGGCAACACCAAAAGACATAGAAGATGTCAAAAAAAGCGCTTCGGTGTTTGTAATTTTTGGTGCAACCGGGGACCTTTCCAGAAGAAAAATTTTCCCTTCTTTTTTCGAACTATCGAAGAATAGTCTCCTTCCAGAAAAATTCAAAATAATAGCTTGTGCCAGGTCAAAATTCACCTCAAGCGATTTTACAGATAGTTTAAAAGAGTTAATCAATCCAAAAGATCCAAAGTCTTGGGAGGCTTTTGCCAAAAAAATCGAATATGTTTCCGCCGATGTCGAAAAAAATATCGATCTGCCAAAAGTTTCTGCCGCAATTTCAAAATTCGAAGATGCCGCCCAAGTTTGCCCCCAGCAAATCTTCTACATGGCAATTTCGCCTTTTATTTTTAAAGAGTCTATCAAAAACCTCGGCAAAAATAAACTTAATTTAGGTTGTTCCCGCCACCCAAAGCGAGCAAGAATAGTAATCGAAAAGCCTTTTGGATTCGATCTAAAATCAGCTTTAGAGCTAGACGCCCAACTTCACGAACTTTTTGAGGAAAACCACATCTACAGAATCGACCATTTCTTAGGCAAAGAAACTGTCCAGAATATTTTTGCCTTCCGCTTTGGCAATGAACTTTTCGAACCAATTTGGAACAACCTTTATGTAGACAACGTGCAGATAACTGCAGCTGAACGCATAGGCATTGAAAGACGGGGCGAGTACTACGACAAAACAGGAGCCCTTCGCGACTTCATCCAAAACCATCTCCTGCAGCTTTTGGCAATAACTACCATGGAAATGCCTGGGAAATTTGACCACAACCACATCCGTGACAAAAAACTGGAAATAATAAAAAGCATCAAAAAATTAACAGCAGATGAAGTTGTTTCATCAACAGTTCGAGGCCAATATGAGGGATATCGCCAAGAAGAAAAGGTTGACCCGAACTCCCAAACCGAAACCTATGCAATGGTTAAGTTTGAAATCGAAAACAAAAGATGGCAAGGAGTCCCCTTTTATCTTCGGACTGGAAAACACCTAGAGGGTAAAGTTTCTTCTATTATCTTTTCTTTCAAAGAAAAAGGCCACAAATTTTTCGAAAATTTCTGGGACAGGTCCATGCCAAACCATATAACCTTGCAAATTCAGCCAAACGAAGGAATCGGCATACGCCTAGTTGCAAAAAAGCCCGGCTTAACAACTGCGCTTGAACCGGTCGACATGGAATTTTGCTACAGGACATCTTTTGATACACCGCAACCGGACGCGTACGAAAGGCTTTTGATGGATATTATGATTGGTGACCAGACGCTATTTTTGGGCGATGTCACCGAAAGCTGGAAGCTCATTGACCCTATCGAGGAAGTTTGGCAAAGCGGCAAACCGCCACTCCACATTTACAAACACGGTTCTTGGGGACCCGAAGCTGCTGACGAGTTTATCAAAAAAGAAGGCAGCGAGTGGCTTGCGCCTCTTCTCACAATCTGCAAAATCTAGAGGTTAAGGCCAGGCCTTAACTTTTGATCATTCTATTTAAAAGGCCTGGCCTTCTGCGCAGATAATTCATTTCCCAACAAAGGCCTGACCTTGGAGGCTAAAGGTGGCAAGTTAGCACGGTAAATTAGCAAAATGGAAGCTACTTTTTCTTGACAGGATGTCCGCCGAAGGCAATTCTAAGCGACCCAACTAAACGAGCCGCAAATGACCTTTGAATTTTTTCATCTATCTCCGATTCCCGCCTTATCTCTAAAGACCTTTTAATAATTTCTATTGGTAAGTCATTTTTCTTTGCATAATCAACAGTCCAAACAGTCTCACCCGAAGCGCTGCCAATAACTCCTGCAACCTGCTCCATTTGGGGGTCATTTTCTAACGCCTCAATAGTTCTCTCCATCATAAACCCGGAAATCAGTGTCCCTTTCTGGTAAAGCCTGCTCACCTTTTCCAGATCCAATTTATAAGGCGCTTTTTCCAAAACCCCAAAACCTTCACCAATTGCCTGCATGTAGCCGTACTCAATTGCGTTATGGACCATTTTGACAAAATGCCCGGCGCCGCTTTCACCAAAATAATCATAACCACCATGAGGTTTTGCCAAGGAATCTAAAATGGGACGAATGTGCTCAAATGCAGATTTATCTCCGCCAGCCATCATCGGATAACCTTCCGTCGCAGCAATCAACCCCCCGGAAACTCCGATCCCCAAAAACCTTACATTTTTCTCCTTAAACTTTTTGGCTTCTTCTTCTGTATCTGAAAATTTCGAATTTCCTCCATCAACCGCTACATCGTTAGCATCTACATATTTCCTAACCTCAGCCAAAACCTCTTTCGTTGCATCACCAGCCGGCACCATTGACCAAACAACTCGCGGAGCTTCAAGTCCTTTGACTAAATCTTCAATGGAGTCCGCTGAACCCAATTTCCAGTCTGGTTTTGAATCTTTTTTCAGCTCATCAACCTTAGTTGATGTCCTATTCCAAACCACAACCTCATGACCTTCACTAAGAAGCTTTATAACCATCCTATTTCCCATTTTGCCAAGTCCAATAAATCCTATTTTCATAACTTTGTTAAGTTTACAATTTTTAAATTTTTATTTATAGTTTTGACTTTTGAATTTTGACTTAAATCTGTATATCAGTTATTAAATACGATTTTATCTTACTTTTTCTATAAAAAATCGCAGGGTATTTTTGCATATCATTTTCCTTCTCATCGAGCATAATCTTAACCGCCTCACGCTTTGCAGCACCAAACATCATAACCACAAATCCCGTAAATTCGCCAAGCGCCCTCATCGTAATTGTAATTCTTAAAGGAAATTTATCCTCAACTTCTTCCGCTTCCACAAAATTAGGACTTTTAGCAGCGACACTATATGGGAAAATCCCTGCCGTGTGCAGATTATCGCCGACTCCCATCACGCCTACTTTATTTTTAAACATTGAAAAAAGCTGTTCGATATCCTTCTCGTAACTTTTTGCCGTTTCCAAAAAGTCTTCTCCTCTTAAAACTTTATGCGATTCAACACACTTTTCGTCTACAAAATCCTTAACTCCTGCGTTTTTCATCAAAAGCTCGTTGCTATTTTCGTGAAATGGCTCACCGTATCTTTCGTCTACAACACAAATCGCACCGGGCACAACATCGCCGGGTCCAACAAGCATCACGCCATAATCCATTGAGGTCCCGCCCGAAAGCGCCAAAAGCGTTTCTCCGTTTACAATTTTTTTGAGAATGTCATGCGCCTTTCGCTGTCCCTCATCCCGATCTTTAACTTTGACAACATCTATCACTTATTTAACCTTCCATTTTGGACCCGCAGCTGTGTCTTCGACCTCCACACCCATACCTTTTAACTGATCCCTAATCTTATCAGACCCAGCAAAGTCACCTCTTTTTCTAAACTCTTCCCTCTTGTCAATTAATTCTCTGGCCCCTTCTGGAAGTTGTGCTTTTTTGACATCTGAAAGATCCAATCCCAAAACCTCGTCCATTACCAAAGCTGACTTATGTTTAGCTGACGCAGGATAATCGCTTTTTACCATTTCCCAAAAAATGGCAACCGCCTTCGGCATATTTAAATCATCACTAACTGCTTTTTTGAAATTATCTTCAAATTCTGCACAACCTACCTTTGGTTCTTCCCAAGTCGAAACTTCATTTTTCAAGTTTGAAAGTGCCCTTTGAGCCGCTTCTAAGCTTTCCCAAGTAAAGTTTAACTTGGATCGATAGTGTGCCGTTAAAAACAGGTAGCGCAAAGCCAACGGGTCAAAACCCTTTTTAGAAATATCCGAAAGCGTGTAAATATTGCCAAGCCGTTTGGCCATTTTCTCCCCATTTACTAGCAAATGCTCACCTTCCATCCATACATTCACAAACTTTTTGCCAGTTGAAGCTTCCGACTGGGCGATTTCATTTTCGTGATGGGGAAAAAGCAAATCCACACCGCCTGTATGAATATCAAAAGTCTCTCCCAAATATTGGGTACTCATCGCCGAACATTCGATGTGCCAACCTGGCCGGCCGATTCCCCATGGCGAATCAAAAGCCTCGTGCCGGCTTTTTGCATCACTATCAGAAGCTTTCCAAAGCACAAAGTCCTGAGGATTATCCTTGTCGTATTCGTCTACATCTACTCGCGCCCCCGCTTTAACGCCCTTAACATTAGTTCCGGAAAGTTTGCCGTAATCTTTAAACTTGGAAATCGAAAAGTATACCGAACCGTCTTTGACATACGCCAAACCTTTGTCGATCAACGAACCAACCATCTTCAACATCTGATCAATGTGTTCCGTCGCCTGCGGATATACGTCAGCAGGAAGAATATTGAGCCTCCCCAAGTCCGCAAAGAAAGCGTCTGTATATTCCTTTGTGAGTTCGTTTATGGGAATTTTTTCTTCTTTAGCTTTGTTAATTATCTTGTCGTCTATATCTGTGATATTCATCACATGCTTTACCTTATAGTCATTGAAAACAAGCGCGCGCCTTAAAATATCTTCAAAAACAAACGTGCGCCAGTTACCAATATGCACAAAGTTGTAAACCGTTGGCCCGCAGGTATACAAACCAACATTTGGAGGATTTATCGGTTTAAACTCCTCAACTTTCCGGGTCAAATAATTGTAAAGCTTTAGGGACATATTTAAACTTGAGCAAGTTTCTGCATTAGTTGAACAAAATTTCTAGCGGAAGCTTGATCTGAATGTGTTTCAAGCCAAGTTGAGATTTCACCTACGGCCGCCTCACCTTTCGCCACGCCAACAATGAAGTCAAAAATTTCATCGTCGGGAACATCATCCCGCAACCCATAACCATGCTCAAAAAGATACCACTCAGTCATTGCAAAGCCAACTCTCTTGTTTCCATCAACATATGGATGGTTTTGAATTAAAGAACGCATCAGTGCAGCAGCTTGGTTAAACACTGTCTGATGTAACATTTCGCCACCAAAAGAGGCGAAAGGCGCCGCAACTGCAGATCTTAGGCCACCTTCATCGCGTATTCCAGGAGTTCCGCCTGTTTCCTCTATTATCCTGTCATGGAACGTTTTAGTCTGGTGAAGTAAATTGTCAACATGTTCACTAATTCTTTCAAAACCACGACGCCCCTGTTCTCCTGCGACCCCCTGCTTACCCTCGCTCATTACCCCTATCCCTGTCGTATTCAGCAAGGCGCCCATGTAAGCCTCGCCTTCTTTGTAAATTAGCTCGCACAAAATTTGTGAACCTCTGAGTCATCCCTTCAAGCTCTCCCTCCGGCAAGGGTGGTGGAGCTTCACCGAAGTTCACTTTAGGGCTTTTATTCTCTTCCCCGCTTGATTTTGTATCATCCATATGTGCAAATTTTAAACCTATACCGAAAATAAATCAAAGCTATTCGGATCCCCAATTCCTGCCGGTTTCGGCACTTCCCTTTGAAACCGCAGCTTTTACATCCGCCCCGGCACCAATCGGTCCTTTCCTAAGCTCATATAGCCTTGCCAGCTGGTTTGCTTGTTTTTGCTCTTCGTCGCGTTTTTTCTCTTCTTCCTCTTTTCTCTTTTGGGCCCTGTATTCGTCGTAAATTGCCTGAATTTTTTGCCTTAACTTCAAATATTCTTCCTCACTGAATTCGTCATCGTCCTTCTTGAGTGCTTTCAACTCCTCGTCCGACATGGGCTTTGAATAGCCAACACCTCTTCCCAAAATTTGGTTTAAAGCCGCCCTTCCCATTTTGATAAATTCGTTTCCAATAGGGTTATTGGAACTTGTCGGCATCTTGGAAACCGTCTCAAGATCAAGTTGGTTCAAATCGGAAGAAGGGCTTTTCCCCGAAGAATCCATAATTTAATTGTAGTATGGGTGAAGCTGAAAGGACAATGGAGGCAAAATTAAGCTGCAGTCTGGTTACCCAACTCAACAGTATTTAGCGAATCTGGCCCCAATACCTGCTTCAATTTATCAATACCACGTTTTGCAAATACTTGTGAGGTGTTAACAGGTATTTTTAACGTCTGGGCTATTTCTTGATGGCTTCTTCCTTCTATGAACCTCAAGTAGACAACAGGCTGGTGTTGAGTGGGCAATTCCCCAAACGCGCTCTCAAGATCTATAATTTCCTCTACTCTCTCAAGGTCAGCAAAAATGCTCCTATCTTCTAAGCCCCCGTGTGCTGCTATGATGTCTTTTCTTGAGCGCCAATAATCTACAGCTTCATTGTGAGCAATCCTGAAAAGCCAACCAGAAAAAGGCACACCTTCCCTTACTTCGAACTTGGGCAAACCGGAGAATGCCTTTAAAAAAGCTTGTGAAGTCACATCCTCAGCATCGTTTGGCCCAATTCGACATGTGACGTATTTTAAAACTCTCGGATGAAATTCGCTGTAAAGTCTACCAAATGATTCGCCACAACCACCCTGGGCCTTCCTTACCCAATCGTCGATTTCCACCGTGGTAGGAAACGAGGTCCTTTCTTCCACCAAAAAACCGGCAACATCCGGTCTGCGTTCCATAATTGTGATTATATCTTAAATAGCTTCAAATTGTCAACCTATAGTATGTAAATTAGAAATCTTTTCTGCCTTCAAATGCCCGCCTTACCGTTACCTCGTCCGCGTATTCAAGCTCCGCACCAATTGGTATTCCGCGGGCGATGCGTGTAGTTTTAATCTTTAAAGGTCCAATTAAACGTTGAATATACATTGCCGTCGCCTCCCCTTCCATTGAGGGGTTTGTCGCTAAAATTACTTCCTTTACTTTTCCGTCTTTTAATCGAGGCAAAAGCTGGCGGATTCGAAGCTCTTCCGGCCCAATGTTCTCCAAGGGGGCAATAACACCGTGCAAGACGTGATAAAAGCCCGAAAAGCTACCGCTTTTTTCAATTGCCCAAACATCCAAAGGATCCTCAACCACGCAGATAATAGATGGGTCTCGATCAGGATCAGAACAAACATCGCACGGGTCGCTTTCCGTAATATTTTGGCAAGTAGAGCAAATTTTCGTCCTCGCCTTAAGTTCGCTAACCGATTGGGAAAGTTTTTCCGAAAGCGAATCCGGCGCGTGCAAAAGATAATATGTGAGCCTTGCCGCCGTTTTTGGCCCAATCCCCGGCAAAGCCTCAAACGCATCGATCAAATTGGCAACAGCCTTTGGAACTTTCATAAATTCGCAACTTCCTTTGCAAGTAAAATAGCGCTAACCGTTAGACCATCTGTTATTTCCTGAGATTTTATCATTTTCAAAACGTTCTCCAGGCTTACACTTTTAACATCAGAAATTTCTTCATCTTTGGATAGAACCGAGGTCAATCCTCTAGCAATATAAATCTTTGCTTCTTCGTCTATCAGTCCAATCGATAGCCGTAGCGATCCTAATAACCTTATGGTTTTACACTTAACACCTGCTTCCTCGGCCAATTCTCTTCTTGCCGCTTCCAGTGAAGACTCATTTCGTTCAACAAACCCTCTAGGTATTTCCCAAGAATCTTCTCTGAAGATATATCTATACTGCTTACAAAGCAAAATATTTGATTTATCGTCGATGGCGACAACACCAACAGTTCCTGGAACTTTAACAAAACCATAAATTCCTTTCGACCCATCCGGTTTAGTAACTTGGTCTTCTACAACTTCTATAAACTGATTACTATAAACTTTTCTAGAAGATAAGGTGCTCCATTTACCGTTGTTCTTCATGATCAAACTAGCTTATAAGGTGTCTCGTCCTCTTCAAGACCTGGAGCAGTTGCCGAAACAAAAAGTATTGCGTCCTTAGTTTCAGCTCTGACAGCGTGGGCTAGCCCAACATGTATATAGATCATTTCGTGATCGCGAGCATCCATTTCAACTGTTTCTTTCGTTTTCGTTTTTATATCTTCCAGAAAAATGCTGAATTTGCCCGAAAGTGGCGTAAACAGTTCCTGCTTTATCTTGTGATAGTGGTTACCCGCAACAGCTTTAGATTTTTTAAAAATAACAGTGTAAGAATACCTATTATCAAATCCCGAAACATAGGGTTTCCTTCTGTCCCACAAAACCTCAAGAATCCTACCTGGCTTATCCTTGCGATCTCTTGGATTGAGCTTATAAATGGTCGCTAGCTTTGTTTTCCTTTGTGATTTTGGGATGGAATACTGATCTATCTCATTTGCCCCAAACGTCAAATCCATATGTGGGTATTATACTTAAAAAAGAAGCTTACTGTCCGCCGAGCATTCCTTTGAGGCCTTCAAAACCGCCCATTTGCTGCATTTTCTTGGCAGCTTCCTTTTGGCTTTCTTTAACAGCCTCGTTTACCGCCTCAACAATATCTTCGTTGCTTTTGCCGTCACCTTCAATCGAAATAAATCTTTGAGCCAAAGTCACCTTAACTTTAACCCCATGTTTTTCAACTTCGACAATTTCCGCATCCAAAGCCTTTTGAATGGCCATCGCCTCATCACGCATTTTCTTAAGCTCTTTTAGCTGCTGCAACTTATCAAACATTAACCTAAATACTATCTTTTTGAGCTTATATTGTCAATTTGTTGCAACAAAAAAGCATCTGAATTAGAATAAGCTCGATGAAAACTACAATCAGTGCAATCCACTATAATAAAAATCCAAAAACCAAGGTATATACACTTGAAAAAGTTAAGAAACTTGCCAAATTTCACCCAAAAATTCAAGAAGCCCACGTTCGGCTCTTTTCCGAAAAAGCCCATAGAGGCGAAGAGCACGACTTTTACTGTGAAATAGAAATCGCAGTTCCGGGCAGAATCATAACTATTATTGATACTGAGCGGGAAATTGACAAAGCTATTGATAAAGCCGTTGAGCGCATGCGAAGAACCTTAACAAAACACAAGGAAAAAGATATCACCAAAAAGCACCGAGAAGGTCTAAAAACCAAAAGAAGCGCAAGGAGACTTTCCTAAAAATCGACCGATTTTGTTTTTGTAATCGTGGATTTCGCTCGATACTTTTCGTAAGGCTTTAGCCTATAAATTTCAACGTTTTCAAGTCCCACCCTTTTAAGTTCAGCCCTCAAATCACCTTCTTTTGCCCATTGGTCGTAACCTAAACACAAAACGTCAGGTTCTACAGATTTAATATGGTGCATGAAATCATCCTCTTCTCCTAAAACTGCTTTATCTACTAGGCTGCAGTTAGAAACCAAGTCTAATCTTTCGTCCTGGTTGAATAGTGGTTTTTTACCCTTAATTTTCTCAACGTTTCTATCGGTCCCAACCGAAACGACCAAAACATCGCCGAAAGCCTTTGCCTGCTTAAAATAATCCAAGTGGCCTGGGTGAAGACCGTCAAACGCCCCAAAAGCCATTACCTTCTTCATTAGGTAAATTGTCAATTGTTAGAGGTTGATTGTCAAATCAGAAGCTTCCTTCAAGAATATGAGTTTCCGGAGTTTTAAATTCCTTAGTTATTTTTTCCGTAATCCAGATTCTATTGAGAGTTGAATATTTATCTTTGTCGTTAAAGTTTAATGACCAACTCGTTCCAGACCCGCTCATAAAATCCAAAAAAACGGGCCCACCGGAGCCAACTAAAAAGACAGCATAAGAATCACCGTGAGGGTTGGGCAAAGTTGCGTTTACAGTTAAGTTATAGCTGCCGTCACCATAAGTTCTGGTCGCAGTTGCACTACCAGAAATCCCTGACTTAACCGGTCCAAGGTTTGCAGTCTGCGATGACAAATTGACTCCCCCGGCATTGCTCACGCCCGATACCGAAACCGGTGTTAAGCCGTGCGGCGCGTCCGAAAGTCCGGCTGAAGAACCACCTATAAAACTACCGGAAGTTAACTTCTGCTTAACAATAAAAAGCAGGCCGATTACTAAAATTACAACTATTGCAGCCTTAATAATCGGCGTCTTACTAGACCCGCTAGGCTTTGTCCATCCACTCTGTCCAGATAAATCTCTCACCTTGAATTAAATTTAAGCTTAACATTTTTGGGCGTAATTTGCACCATTTATTTGAAAGCGATATGCCAAGAATGCGGCATGAACATAATTTTTTTGGTTTTTTGTCGTTTCGTCCTGGAAAAGCGCCTATTTTCCAAAACTATGGCATAAACTACAGGAGTCAAAAGTATAAATGGAAAAATCAGCCAATTTCTTAAATCGGAAAAGTATAACCCGAAATTAAAATAATATAGCCCTGCAATTTCCAAACCATTAAGTACCATGATTGTCACAAACCAAATTACGGCGACTCCGAGCCCTATAGCAAAAAGCCGATCCTTAGAACTTATTATTTGACCGTCAGCCAGAATTCTAATAGCTTTAACCTGCCGGAAATATAAAAACGTTGCCGCAAGAACTATTACCGGCAAAGTTAAATAAAACCACGGCAAAATTACAAACCCGCCAAGAACAAAACCCAAAATCCAAATAACTACCGAATACAACGCAATACGCCAATCAATGTAACCCATGCTTTTCATAATATGTTTTTTGAAGGGAAAAACTTTAGAAGAGGCTTTTTTTGTTTTCCCGCCATGAAAATACGACTTTTTCAAAATCGTGTCAAGCAGGGAAAAAGGGCTAAATCAGTTAGAAGAATTTGTTAACCCGTTTTGGATTTGACCGCTTCCCTCATCAATGTTGTTCAAATTGGTATTATTTAAATCCTTTTCAATTGAATTGACATCGTCCGATTGGCTCTGCTGACCAAGACTTTGAACCTGTGAATCTTTTGTAATTGTCGGCCCTTTACTGCCAACAGTCACTCTGACTCCCTCATCGTAAACAAAAAACACCAAAATCAAAACTGCAACAGAAGCAGCCAAAAGTAAAAGTAAGGTTTTTAGATTTCCTTTGGGATCTTTACTTGCCACTTTCACTCCCTTCCTTAAGACCACTTGCGCTCTTCAAATCCCGTACAACCAAAACTAAGGCTTTTTGGTAACTCTTAAGAGAATCTTTCGCTGCTTTAACCGATGCTAGTGCAGCATGGACTGCATCTTTCACAGAAGAGGATGGATCAATTGCTGCAACATCAGCCTTGGCCTTATCTATTGCGGCTTTTGCAGCTGCTCCGGAATTTTCCGCAGAAAGAAGTGCAGCTTTTGCAGCCGATGTATCAACACCCTTTGCAGTTAACTTGTCTATTCGCGTTGCCATTCTATTTGAAATTTTATCAAGCCGAACCAGGGCCGCATCAAACCTTGATAAAATCCGCTCAAAAGCGGTCTTTATCGCTTCTACTGCTTTTGCCTTAAGGCCTGCAGCTGCACTACCCGCCTTATTAATTTCTACATTTTCCCGAATGTCCTGCCTAAGTTCTTGTCTTCTTTCCTTTACCTCTTGAAGCGTTGTCTTAAAACCGGAATTTTGAAGCGAATTTTGGGCGTAAACAGGGGTAAGGGTTAAAACAAACAGAGGAAGTCCCAGGGCAATTGAAAGGGCAGACCTTTTCATTGGTACATTTTTTATCTTAGCAGGCTCTAAAAAACCCGTCAAGACCAAGATAAAGGCCAGGCCTTTGTCGGGAATCCCTCAAAGTTAAGGCCTCGCCTTAACTGGGGTCAAAAAACTTATCTCGGCGCAATAGATACCGTAATCCCCGTCTTTTTACCGTCAACTGTAGTGTTTATGATGATAGAGCCTTGTTGCCTGGCATTATTTATGGAGTACTCAAAGCTTGTTGCGGAATTTTGACGAACGGAAAAATCCCAACCTAATTGCTTTAGCGACTCGTCAAAAAATTTCGTGACTTTGGTGATGTCGTCATTGGTTACAGAAGCTGATCCAAAATATCCTTGATTACCATACGACTCCAGGACTTTAGAGTTTTTATAATAAGGAATTGCTGGAAAACCTGCAGCGTAAACTCCTTTTTTGAATTCATCTTTTGAACTGCGCGGTTCAGAATTGCCTATCGTAGGAATACAAGCAGAAAGCAAGAATGAAAGGGCAATAATGGCAAAAAGCCGTATTTTCATTTGGAAAATATTTCCTGTGCTATAAGCTCCAATTCGTTTTCCCGAATATCCACAACATCGCTTGCAGAAACTACGCTTGTTGGCTTAGATTCTTTTTTTGCCAGAACAAATTTAAATCCAATAGGCTTTTTCATAAGATCTCCCATGTTTTTGTCCAAAACGGAAAGTATTTTCGGCTCCTCCAGCTTTTCTTTATGGAACCGATAAAATACCTCAAGAGTTATTACTCTGCCGTCAAAATCAACAGGTTTGGTTGATCTTAAAAGTGCAACGACATGGGCGTTAACCCTCTTAACTCTATTTAAAAACTCTGACCAATTTTTCTCAATATCCCCATACGAAACTTTCCTTCTTGAGACTTTTTTGAAATCAGGCTTTTCGACAACTTTTTCCGGCTTTTTTTGCTCACTCCGATCTTTAACTAACTCGTCTTGATCTAGCCCGCCCTCATCATCTTCTAAAACTTCATTTTGTGGCGTAGAAACACCTAAATACTTACAAACAGCAAGCACCATCGGAATTTGAGGCAAAGGATAAAGCTTCATTTCATTTTCGGAAATGGCCAAACTTCTTATCAGCTCTTGCAGTCTGTCTGAATCAAATTTCTCTGAAAGTTCCCTGACCTTTTTAAGTTGACCTTCGTCGTAGTCCGAAAAGGTGTCCGCAGGGAGCCCTATTTGCAAAAAAAGCACTTTTTCCAAAAAAATAATAACTTGCTTGGCAAAAAAGGGTACGTCCCCACCAGCCTCAGCTATCTCCTCGATTGTCGAAATTGCGCCTTTGATGTCAGAACTTGCCAATGAGTTTGCAAACTCAAAAAGTTGATTCCAGCCACTTAGGCGCGCCAAACGAAAAACATCAGCCGGGCTCACTTTTTTCCCCGAAGCGCCAAGCTGGTCCAAAAGAGAAACGGCATCTCTAAACGAGCCATCCGCAGCCGTTGCTATAGCCATAGTTGAATCCTCTTCAATTTTAATACCTTCATCTTTGGAAATTTTAATAAGCATTTTGGAAATATCGGCATTCGTGGCCCTTTGAAAATTGAATCTTTGAAGTCTGGACACAATTGTTGCCGGCAACTTTCCGAGTTCCGTTGTGCACAAAATGAAAATCACGTGTCTCGGTGGTTCTTCCAACGTTTTTAAAAGGGCATTAAAAGCTTCAGTTGTAAGCATGTGCGCTTCGTCTACAATGTAGACCTTAAACTTTGCAGAAACGGGCGAAAGTTTAACCTTCTCGCGAAGGTCACGGATCTCGTCTATTCCCCGATTAGAGGCCGCATCGATTTCGATTAAATCAAGGCTAGTTCCGTTAGTTATAGAAAGGCACGAATTACACTTTCCACACGGCTCCCCGAATTTAGATTTTGGAGTTTGGATTTTGGAGTTTTTGTCGGATCCGTATTTTTCGCAATTAACTGCCTTTGCAAAAATCCTTGCTGTTGAAGTTTTTCCGGTTCCTCTTTGGCCCCAAAATAAATATCCATGCCCAATCTTCCCCGATTCAAGTTGAGCCAAAAGTGTCTCAGCAATTGGCCCTTGCCCCACCAAATCAGAAAATTTTTGCGGCCTGTATTTGCGGTAAAAAACTTCACTTCTCATAAAAACTCGTTTACTCGTGATGCTGCCCTAAAAGGTGTTCAACTCCATGGCAGACCAACTTATAAATTTCCTCATCAACCATAATATCATCAACGCTTGCCGCATCAAGTACTTTCGGCCAGCACAAAACAATATCGCCCAGTCTTAAAACATCATCTGGGATACTTGCAAAACCGGAAGCAGGCGTTGAAGTAACTTCCTCAAGAGGAAACGAGAGTATTTCGTGCTCTTTTCCGTCCTTTAAATACTGATCGGTAAGGGTTTTCATCTTTCGACGACCAACAACGGCCACTGACACTTCAGAAGACAAACTATCAACCTTATGTTTTGTTAAAGTGTCCAAAACGGCTTTTCTCACCATTTTTCGATTGACAGGGAAACGAGCGTCAGAAAAAACTAAAGTCTTAACCATAAAGTTCTAACCTAGTCGGGATTTTACAATAGCAGAAACGGCATTACCATCGGCTCGTCCTTTTACCTTTGCCATAACAGCACCCATAACGCGACCCATGTCCGCTGGAGTCGAAGCGCCAACTGACTGGATAACCTCATCAACTATTTTCCCAAGCTCTTCTTCGCCCATCTGATCGGGCAAGTAGACAGACAACACCGCAAGCTCCGCTTTTTCCTTTTCGACTAGGTCTTCCCTACCACCACGCTCGTAAGCTTCTATTGATTCTTTATGCTGTTTAGCGCTTTTGGAAATTTGATCAAGAATTTCCTGGTCAGAAAGCTCGCCACCTTTGGCAATCTCGGCATTTTTGAAGGCAGCCGCTAGCATTCTCAGAGTAGAAACTTTTACTTCGTCTCTTGCTTTCTGGGCATCAACTAAATCGCGACTTATCTGATCAGCAACCTGGCTCATATAGTTTTGACTTTTGCCTTTTGATTTTTGATTTTTCTTTAATACTTGCTCCTAATGTACTTTTTCCTGGCCATTTGGATCTTCTGCTGCTTTCTTAAAGATGGCTTAAGATAGTGCTCGCGCTTTTTGATTTCTGTCAAAATCCCCTCTGCTTGAACTTTTTTGTTGAATTTGCGAATCAGAGCGTCAGCCGATTCTCCAGGCTGTGCAATCACTTTAGTCGACATTAAAAAACACCACCTTTCTCATAACTTTCTCCAGTCTATTTTTTTACCAGCTAAAAGATGCATATGCAAATGTGGCACATGCTGAAATCTACCACCATTATAAGCCAAGCGGAAAGCATCGAGCTTATTGTCTTCGATCAACTTTTTGGCAACTTCGTGCATTGCCATTAAATCGGAAGCTTCCGAGTCAGAAATTGTCAAAACTGATTCGATATGTTTTTTGGGAACAATCAGAAAGTGCACTTCGGCTATTGGATTTATATCTGCAAAAGCAACTACCTTTTCTGTCTCCGCGACAAAGTTGCTTTTAATCTCCCCTGTTACGATTTTACAAAAAATACAGTCTTTCGAAATCATATATTTAATCCTAAGTTGCGCTTCCTTGGCTAAAAATTTTGCTTTTTTTATCATTTGAGCTCATAAGTTAAGATTTTTCGAGTATTTCGACGATTTCCTCAAGTTTCAAATTGCTAGGTTTCATCGTCGGATTTCTTGTCGAACCATTTCTGAGAAGTACCTTGGAGGCATGCAGAAACCAAGTTCCTACTTTGTCTTTCTCTTTTATTATCTCATAGGCTCGCGTAAGGTCGACTTTGTGGCTATTGGAACCGGTAATTCTAACGTAACCTTCCTGTGGGTCTTTTCTAACAACCAAAGAATAACCCTCCTTTATTGCAACCTCCATTATTCCGTCGTTTTTAGTTAAAACCCCGACGCCTTTGCCCCAACGCGTATCAAACTTCACTCCGTCTTGCCTAATTTCTTTTTCCGCCTTTACTTTGGACTGCATAAGCCTGTAAACCGCCTCCAAACCATCAGTCACAAAGCTAATATGCTTTTCGGTATCTCCAGGGTAAACACCCTTAAAACCGGAAAGAATATTGTGAAGCGAAAACTCCCATCTGTCCGAACCCGGATCCGCCCACTTGTAAGTATCCCATCCATGGTCAAGCTCCGTAATAACCTCTACAATTCGCTTTAGAGCTTCGTCGTCTGCCTTAACATATCCTTCTTTTACCAACCACTCGTAAACCAGTTTCGTGCCACAAGTGAATTCATTGGTTTTGTGGTGATCAAATTTGCCGCCACCGACATCAACATGTAAAACATTAGGATTAGAATCTACAGGCTCGTTGTTGTAAGTATTATCACCGGCAGGAACTAACTCGACCCGGGCATTTTTAAAATCAGGGTGAAATTTCCGAAGCAGCCAAATAGCCGGAATACCGTCAAAGTCCGGCGAGGTATGGGTAACTATAATTTTTTGCGCCAATCAAATAACACATCCTTCCCAATATCCCTAATGGGACTTTTCATTTTAACTTTTTAAGAGACGTTTGGCAAGAAAACTCTCTAATCAGGAGTTTCGCTTTTCGGAAACTTAGGTAAATCAGGTTCATCTCCATATCTTTTGATAAATTCGCCTCTCCATGCGGCATAACGAGGAGCAAACTTCTCTGCGAGCATGAGCTCCTTCGCTAGCTCATCATTTCTTAGAAACGAAAGCTCAAATACGGCCATCGCATAAGAAGCATTTTCAAAAACTTGTACTTTATCCGAAAATATACCGCCTTCCGAATCGTCAGCACCTAAAATTTCGCCCAAAACGCGACCTACAGCCCCTCCTTCAAAATCGGCTGGAGTTTGACCTACCATATATAAACCTCTCACCCGGCCCAAAATAAATCTTTTGAAACTCTCCGTACCGTTCGACCGTTTCAAAAGCCTCTCTAGTGCCGGAATCATTGTCTCGAGAAGCTGCGAGTTGGATTCTCTTCGCTCGGCTCCGCTAAGAATCTCCGCGAATTCTGCCGAATCAAGAGCGGGTGGTTCTCCATGCATATCTAACTTTGGGGCTAAATCTAAAAACCTTATGAGCCCTCCATTCAGCTCAGCCGGTGACATTTCACTGTAATCTCGCTCTCTCATATATAAGGATCTTAAATAGTGCTAAATTTTAACTTTTTGAAAAGGCTTTTGGCAAGAATTTACGCAGCAGTTACTGCTTTTTTAACCAACTCCAAAGTTTTGGCCTGAAAAAGCGAGACCGCAATATACTGCTGAAGATCTACTTTTTGCTGCTCCGAAAGTTTAGATTGATCGACTCCGCCATAGGCGTTTTCAAGCTCTTCTTTAGAGATCTGCACCTTTTCCTGTTTGCCAATCTCATCCATAATCAGCGTTGTTTTGACATTTTTTTCCGCCTGCGGTCTCCATTTGGCACGCAGTGCATCCATAGTAGTATTTTCTTCCCTCAAAAAGTCCTCAATCTTTTTGCCTTGCCGCTCGACTTCCTGGTTCAAACGAACCATTATTCGGTTAAGCTCGTCGTCTACAAGAATATCCGGAACTTCCACTTCCCCTATTGTAAGAAGACTATCAAATAGCTCTTCCTCCAATTTGTTTTCCGATTGGTCCGCAACAATTGCTTCCAAGTCCTTCCTAACAAGCTCTTTTAGATGCGCAATATCCCTTGCCCCAACAGCTTTGGCAAACTCATCATCAATCTTGTCCTGAGCGCTAGTCGAAGGATTTCCGCTTCCTTTCACCGGAATAGGGTTACCATGAGCATCATAAATAACTTTGCTACCCGCCTCCTGGTCACTAGTCTCTGGCTTCTGGCTACTTTTTTGCTTCAACCAAGCCGCATGAATGTTTTTTATCGACTGTTCGACATCCGCATCCGAAACAGCCTTAACCGCAACTTTTTTAACTTTGATAGCCTTCCAGTTGCCAAGCTTAACTTTAGGGCGCTGAATCAAAGACGCCACAAATGAAAAGGGCGAATTTAAAGAAAGCGCCTCAACGGCAATTTTGGGATTAACTATAGGAACAATCCCTTCTTTTTGGAAAATCTCGTCCAGATGTTTTGTTACCAGAGAATTTGCCGCTTCGTTTAAAATCCTGCCTATCCCAATTTGTCCTTCAACTACGTCCCGAGGCACGTGGCCGGGCCTAAAACCGGATACTTTTACGTCCTTTGCTAAATTTTCAACCGCGGCATCATATGCTGCGGAAAAATCTGCCTTTGGCACATCAACTTTAACCTCAATTTTGCCCTTTTCGCCTGGGGTTATTGTGTATTGCATTGTAATTGAAAATTATAGCAGGATCTTTGATGCATTCAAACTAGAAACGGCCTCCGTACTTCGTGCCATAAGGATTCAATTTCCCAAGATCCTCAAAAGCGTTAAGCCATTTTCGGATGATGCCTTTTTCCCCGCCTGTTTCTATAGGATTACTATCTACTGTTACCGGTAAGGATCTGACATACCTGTTTGCAGATGCAACAGTCTGCCTAGCCGAAAGCCAACCCGAAATACTTCGGCCACCACAAATTTGACCGGTCAACCTGCGGTCAGCTACATCAGCCGTATCACAAGCATCCCTCGAATTAAAAGCTCTCTCAGCCATGTGGGAAATTATACTAAAAATTACTATAAGTTACAAAATTTACGATAGCTCCCTTATTAAATCCTCGACAGTAAACACTCTAGGGGTTTCTTTGTCTCTTTCCTTCATCTCCACTTTTCCTTTACCAACTTTTTTGGAAACGACCAAACGAACCGGAATTCCGATAAGATCGGCATCTGCAAACTTTTCCCCTGCAGAAACATTTTCCCTATCATCCCAAAGGACAGCAACACCGGCTTCCGTTAACTTTTTATAGATCTCTTTAACCCAAGGTTCAGTCCCGGTATCTTCGATATGAACCAAATGGGCATCGAAAGGTGCAACCGATCTGGGCCAAATTATTCCCCGCTCATCGTGCATCACCTCTACAATTGCCCCCATTAGCCTGGAAATCCCGATGCCGTAACAGCCCATGAGAACCGGTTTTTCCTTGCCGTCGGAATCTGTATATTTCAAACCGAATGCGCTACTGTATTTATCCTTTAGCGAAAAAATATTGCCGACCTCAATTGTTTTGGCCCGAACTAAAGGCCCGTGGCCCAAATCGCATTGCTTTCCTTCTTTGACAGTCGCAATTTCCGTATTTTCGGAAAAATCACCGCCCGGGCAGTAAATTATCTCGTCCTCACCCGATTCGCATACAACCTGGTATTCATCCGAATACTTGGAAAAAGTGCCACCGCTAGCCCGCGTTTCAATAGCGTTCAAGCCAACACGCTTGAAAACGTTTCTGTAAGCCACTTTTGCCTTTTCGTAGTATTTTTCAAAATCCGCCTCTGTCGCATGGAAAGAATATAAATCCTTCATCAAAAATTCGCGCCCCCGCAAGAGCCCCGCCTTTGCCCTTACCTCGTCACGAAATTTTGTCTGGATTTGATAAACGTATTTCGGTAAATCACCGTAAGATTTTACAAAGTGTTTTGCCATAGGAACTACGATCTCTTCGTGAGTCGGACCAAGCGCAAATTCACCCGCTTCACCTCTTACTCTAAAAAGAACATCGAAGCTTTTCCACCTGCCTGTTTGCTCCCAATTAGCTTTTGGTTGCAAAACCGGCATCGTAATTTCCTGCCCGCCTATTGCATCCATTTCCTCCCGAACAATACTTGAGATGTTGTTGATAACACTCTGACCTAGAGGCAAATATGAATAAATTCCTGCTGCAACCTTATCAACATATCCCGCGCGGATCAAGAGCTTGGCATTTACCGATGTTTCGTCGGAAGGCACCTGCTTTGAAGTTTTAGAAAAAAGATCAGTTACTCTCACAAAATGAAGTATAACAGTTTTGTCGCTGCTAGCGAAGCAAGTTTGCTTGGTCAAGGTCAGGTCTTCTCCTTAGCTAAGGGCAGGCCTTAACATACGGAATTCGCTGCACAAAGGCCTGACCTTTACTCCAGAAGGCCTGACCCATGAATCGTAAATCGTATGTCGTATATCTTTCTTAGAAGCTAGTGGTGAAACAACTTTAAAACGTCGTTGTAGGTGATAAGAACGATAAGCCCTATCAAAAATGCAAATCCAACCGTATGCACCCATTTTTCAAAAGTGGCATTAGCTCGCCTTCTGGTGACAAGTTCAAAAACAATAAAAGCAAAGCGGCCACCATCCAAAGCCGGAATGGGTAAAATATTTAAAACGGCAAGGTTTAGAGAAAGAAGCCCAATAAGCTGCAAAACAGAAACGATTCCCAAGGAAACCGCCTGTGATGTAATCTGCACAATTCCAACCGGTCCGGAAACATTTTCCGAAACAGGCGCAATTGTGTGTTCGCGCAAAGAGTAAGCAATTAGTTTTCCAAAAACCGTTACCGAATAATCAAAAGTGTTCCAGCTATGAATAAACCCTGCAAAAAGTTTTTGTGGCAAAGTTGTGTATTTTAGTGCAACAATTTCCCCTAGCTCCACTCCTAATGCGGGTGCTTTTACATCACTATTGTAAGTTGGTGTCACACTAACTCTCCTTTGACTGTTATTAACCGGATTTTCCAAAACCAACTCTACCGGCTTATTTTCCGAAGCACGAATCAAGGATTGCAGCTGCGATGTTGAAGTAATTTCTTGCCCGTTTACCGAAATAATGGCACTTCCGGCCTCAATTCCCGCCTTTTGAGCTGCTGAGCCGGCAGAGACATCGGCAATCAAAACTTCGTTAGACTGGTTAACAAATGCAAACTTATGGTCAGCAATAAGCGGCAAATTAACCTTAAACCCAAGAGCAAAAACAACTATGTAAAAAACGCCAACGGCTACCACAAAATTCATAAAAACGCCGGCAACAACAACAACCATTCGCTGCCAAATATTTTTTGTGTAAAAACTGTTTTTAGCATCTTTGTGCTTGTCGTCTACATCTTCACCGACAAGCCTCACAAAACCGCCAAAAGGAAGCCAATTTAAAGAATAAATTGTACCGCCAATTTTTTTGCCCCAAGCCCTTGGAGGTAGACCGAAACCGAATTCTTCAACTCCTATTCCCGACCTTTTGGCCATAATAAAATGCCCAAATTCATGGATCATCACCAAAAATGAAAGTATCAGAATGAAAATAATAATCGACAACATTTTTACTATTTTATAGGAAGATTGCCCTTAAGTCGAACGGTAAGTTCTTGGAAGTTATATTTCTCGAAGCTGTTCTTCTTTCGCTTTACCTGCTACTTCTATTGCTTCAACGTACTCGTCATGAAGTTTTTGCAGCTCCCCTTCCAACCTTTTTTCCTCGTCTTCGGAAATTGCACCGGAATCCTGTTGGTCTTTTAATGACTCCCTCGCTTCGTGCCTAATCTGACGAACCTGCACCCTATACTGCTCAAGCGTTGCGTGCATTTGCTTTATAAACTGCTCTCTTCGCTCTGCTGTCAAAGGAGGAATAACAATCCGAATCAAATCACCGTCGATAACCGCATTCAGCCCGATATTTGCTTTTGTAATTCCGCCAACAACATTTGTGATAATCGACTTATCCCAAGGAGAAATCAAAATAACAGTTGGCTCGGGAGTAGATATATTGGCAAGCTCTTTGACCATAAGCTTGCTGTCGTATGCATCGCAGACAATGTCCGAAACCAAAGCAGAATTAGCTCTCCCCGTCCTAATCTGGGCCAGCTCCGTTTTAAGATGCGCTACCGCATCCTGCATTTTCAATTGGGCTTCGGTTATATCCATTACACACCTCTACTTTTAACACAATTAATATCAAATATCACCTCTGTCAACCTAGTTGAAAAAACTTCTTCCGCCTCAACATCGCCCTTTGCGATTGCTAAAGCAATCCCCTGCACGTAAGCATCTTCGTGTGTCCGTAAATCTTTCAAACGTGCTTCTTGAATAATTGCGAGGGTTTCGCTACTTTCCAAAATCATAATTCTGATTGGAACTTTTGCATCATCTAATCATATTATCTTCCAGACCAGCTAAGACGTGGTGCGCCTGCTAAATCAGCATGATCAACGGTCGGCCTAGCTTCTAATCGCCTCAAAGTTTGGTAAATTCCATCCGCTAGTGTAAATACCCAGCGTTCAAAACTACCCTCTTTGTATTCCATTCCCATATTTCTATTTATAAGCCAACTATCATTAGTTTCTGTTTTGCCTTGCTCTAGCCTGCTGCGCATTGCATCTTTTTCGCCGGCAAGGCCAACAGCCTGCGGACATACTTGACGCAGTAAGGAAAGTTTAGCATCACAAGCTTCCGCTTCTATTTCTATAAGCCCATCCCAAAGACGACTAATCTTATCTTGTTCAGCCATTTAATTTCCTAGCTCAAACCTGATAAACCTTTTGACTACTATATTCTCCCCAACTTTGGCAATTGTTTCTTTAACCAAATCGGAAACCTTTTTGGAAGAATCGCGAATATAATCCTGCGCTTCAAAATCTTTAACATCCTTCGGGTCCATTGCTGCAATTTGCATCGCCAGCTCGTGCGCCAGATTCTTAAACTCGTCAGTTCTTGCCACAAAATCCGTTTCGCAGTTAACTTCTACCATCGCCCCGACTTTTCCACCACCGTGGATATATGTTTCTACCAAGCCTGCGCCGGCAACACGGTCCGATTTACTCGCTGCTTTTTCAATCCCCCAGCTTTTAACAAGCTCTTCCGCCTTTTTAAAATCGCCCTTTGCTTCCTCAAGCGCTTTTCTGGAATCCGCAATCCCGGCACCGGTTTTCTCGCGAAGTTTTTTGATGTCCTCAATCTTAATTTGCATCTTTTTTTGCTTGAATCTTTGGCTGTTCGTCTTTAGTTAAGGTCAGGTCTTTTTCTTGGGATCCGGCCTGGGTTAAGGCCTGACCTTTTTGCACAGCCTGACCTTTTTGCACAACCTCTGCAGCAGACTCTCCAGCAAGTGCCACCTTTTGCTGCGCGCTCTTCTTCTCAAACTTTTCCCGCCCGCTCTTATATGCATCTGCTATAGCGGCAGTAATAATCGCAATCGATTTTATGGCGTCGTCATTTCCAGGAATCGGGTAGTCGACTAGGTTTAAATCCGCATTCGTGTCGCAAATTGCAACAACCGGTACACCTTTATTTTTAGCCTCCCGGCAAGCGTTTTCTTCGCGCTTAACGTCGATAATGAAAATTGCATCGGGAAGTTTGGCAAGTTCTTCAACTCCGCCATAAAAGCGGGTCAACTTAGCAATATCTCGGTCTATCAAAAGCTGTTCTTTTTTAGTCCTGTCCTTAAACTCGCCAGTAGCTTTTTTCTCCTTTAAATCCTTAAGCTTTTTGAGACTTTTGCTGGTTTGCTCAAAGTTAGTAAGAAGTCCACCGATCCAGCGCTCGGTAATGTGCATTGCGCCAGCTTTTTGGGCTTCTTCCAAAACAATCGATCGGGCTTGTTTTTTTGAACCCAAAAAAATGATAATTCCGCCTGCTTCTCCAATTTTTTCAACAAAATTTACAGCTTCTTCCAATTTTGGCACCGTTTGCCCTAAATCTATAACATGAACTCCGTCGCGGGCTCCAAAAATATACTGGTTCATCTTTGGATTCCAACGACGTACTTGATGACCGAAGTGGACTCCGGCTTCCAAAAGATCCTGCATTGACGGTACTTTTGACATATCTTAAATTTATGGGAACAAGCGTGCGTCGTTAGTCTTTAGACGTTAGACTCTCAAACTTGTCTCCTTTTTCCTCCGCAGGACATGTAGAGTCAGGAGACTTATCCTGCGTGCGAATTAAGGGAAACTATAGCACAAAGAAATGTAAAGAATCAATTAGTGGCGGCCAGCCCGATTTCCGCCACGCGGTGAATGAACAGAACGCGATCTCAATTTGTCACCATCCGGCCAAGTTACTAGACCTAAATCAATTCTTCTATAAACTCTTCCACCAGCTTTCGTGAAACCCTGGTATCTTATGTCTTGATAAGCTCCAAAGACGCGGTTTAATTGTCTTTCGCTCGCCTCCAGTGGAAACGGCTCGCGACCTTTTGCTTCTTTGCCGTTCATTGCCCTCTTTCGACCCCGCCACTTTGAGGCACTTCAACATTTCTTGCAGTCTCAGCGTTGCCTTCATCTGACTGAATACGACCAGACACTTGTTCAGCACTTAACCTTGCAGCGAAAGCTCGTGTTTCGGGATTTGGCAAAAAATCCCCCACGATGTATCTTCTCCTCTGAAAATTACTTCTATGTACTCTAAATTTTCCGTCCATTTTTCCAAAATAAAAATCGGCAGGAAAAATTTCTTGCCAACTTATGTGAATTTTATTAAAAAGGCACAAAGCCTGTCAATAAAAGGTGCTAAAAGCTTATGCGCTCCTTACCTTTCCCGAGCAAAGCGTGCCTCTTGCCCCTATAATACTCCGAAAGTTCACGCGCATGCTCCGGCGTCATCCCTTCCAATCGATTGATTGCTTCCACTACATCTCTATAATCAACTTGCCTAGCTAAAAAACCTTTTAAAAATGCCTCCTCATCTTCTCTTGGTTTAAAAACACCTTCATTGTGAACCCCATCGCCACCGTTACTTAACCCTCTCCTAAAATTCAAAGGCGCTGCCAAATGGAATTTCATTCTTCACCCCCTTTTCGACACACATAATTTTATACCTACTCGTCAATAATTTCTTATTTTATACCCGCCAACTTCTTAGGCCCGCAGTCGATCAAATCGACGAGGACCGCAAGAATCACTTGATACTTGCAAGCTTCTTATCAATTCTCATTTCACTTTCGCGCCTGGCCAAATCGTATTTGTTAAAATCCACAAACTTCAAAACATTAACCAGTGTTGGATGGATTTTGGCTACGGCTTCCACCTTTAAATGTTCAATTCTTCTGTAGTCCGGATGTCCCTGCGGTCCTGTCCTAAGTTCTGCTTCCCAAGCAAGTTCCCTCAAATTTTCCCACTGGTACCAGCGGATTTTATGCCCCATCATCACAACATACTGGGCTTGGTCCGGATAACGCTTTTTGATCTTCCTGTAAAACTTATCGATTTTCCCCGCCGCATCAACATACGGCTTTTCTAACTTAGCACTGACCAAATCAGGCGGCACGTCAAACCCTAATTCCGTAGTAAGCCTTTGGCGCTCTTGTGTCAACATCCTGTGACGGTGAAGATCTCGATAGCAGCCAAAATTGGCAATCAGGTCGAACTTGTAATATGTGTTTTCGAAAGCCCGGACCAATCTATGCTGACGCACACCCCGCCCGGCAATAGCCTTTTTGACAATTGAAAGCTTTTGGTTTGGCTTCATTTTCAAAACTGCTTCTTTGATCTGATGATAGGAAAGTGTCGAGTACTTGTATAGAAGGCTTGCAACAATTCTGTCTTCGGCGTCTGCATCCCATTCCACAAGTTCGACATCGCCTCCTTCGCTAAGGCCAAACCTTTTTCCAAGTGAATCGAGTGCTAAGGTCTGGCCTTTTTCATTGTTAAGGCCAGGCCTTAACGCTTGAGTGTCCGAGGTAAGGGCCTGGCCTTTACCTAGGCTTGCTGCCAGATCCTCCAACGCCTTTTCCGTCTTCGCCACATACTTTTGGTAAATCCTTCCCTTTTCACTTGTTGCCCGCTCCACCATCGAAGGGATTACTTCCATCATTTCCCTTTGCGCTGCTTTTCCAATTTCCCGAATTTCCGAAAGTGGCGATGCCAAACACTTGGTAATCACATATTCAAAGGCTTGCCCGACACCAAAAAATCCAACATTGGTCAGCGTACCTGCCGGCAAGTACGCCCGCAAAACATCGTAGGCTTTGGCATTCATCGTTTCACGATATGCCCGGTCGCTTTGCCCTTCTTCCTGCTTAAACTTTCGCCTTAAATATTTAGAAAGGGGCTCCAAAGACTCGGAATAGCGCCGAAAAAGCATATTGGAAAGTCGAAGGTACTCGGCCCCGTAAGAAGATTTCGCCAAATTCGGGTCTACAAAATACTGCCAGCTGCCTAAAACCTTCGTATCAAAAGCTACATAGCGGGTCGATTTTTCCAGTGGCGCAAAGCCGATCCTGAAATCCTCCAGAGTTTTTGTGGCAATTTGCGAAACACCTTCCAAAAATAAATGCGCTCCGGCCATCTGCGCTATAGAATCATCGCCATAGGCGGCAAGCCACCTTGCAAAGAAACTTCTAGCCCGTTTACTATTTACAACTGCTTCCCAGCCGCCATGTGTGTGCAGGAAATCTACAAAAGCTATAAGTTCCTTCTTCATAACCTCCGCCTCTTTTTGCGATTTAGAATCAACACCCTCCAAATTGGGTTCCAAAATTGGCTTTATGTACTCATCGAAAAATAGTCGGCGCACTCCTTTTGTGGATCTCGAATATCGGGATGCTAGTGCTCCCAAAACTTCACTCGGCAAGTACTTCGCCGCAAAAATGTTTTTGTCTAAATTAGTAAAAAACGGGGAAATATACCAAGCCTCTTCTTTTGTAAATTTTTCAACCGGAAATTTATTCATAAGATTTTTTTAGCCAGTTTAAAACCTCCCTATCCCAAAATTTCCGGACCCATTTACTTTTGGTTTCATAAAGTAAAATTCTTTTTAGTCTATCGATTCCAAGCCATTTCACTTCGTCTATTTCATCTTCTTCTAACTTAAATTTAGTAGCATTCGAAAATAAAGCAAAAACACCCTGAAATTCCGCATGTTTCGGCTTGTTACTTTTAAAAACGTTGTAAAATTTAAAATCCTTTTTATAGACTTTTATCCCTAACTCTTCCGAAACTTCCGAACAGGCGTTATCCAAATAGTCTTCACCCGGCGCAAGATGCCCTCCGAAAAACGCTTCCCAAAATCCTGGATTTTGGTCTTTTTTTAAAGATCTCCTTTGGCATAAGATCTCCTTTTTTGAATTGATTATCCAGACACCGCTTGTCCTATGCCACATCCTTTTGCCGTGAACTATCTTCCTCGGTTTCGGTGCTAAAGGCTGATTATTTTCGTCAACGACAAATAGCAACTCATCCTTATTTATCATTTACGTGCTCGATAACTTCCTTTGCAATTTTCTCTTTAGCCTTTGTCCCGTCCAAAACAATAAATTTAAATTCTTTTGCCAAATCCAAATAATTTTTTCTGACTTTTTCCAAAAATTTCTCTTTTTCAAAAAGCTCTTTTTTACCTCTCGAAGTTTTAATACGCTTCATCGCAGTAGGAACCGGCACATCCACCAAAAAAGTGGTGTCCGGCATAGGAAAATTTGGGCTAAGGCCTCTTAACCATTTGCCATCCAGATTTAACTGCCCGTATGCATAAGTTGAAAAATAATACCTGTCGGAGATGACAACTTTGTCAGTCTTGAGAGAAGGCAATATCAATTTGTCCAAATGGTCTGCCCTGTCGGCACTATACATTAACTGCAATGCCTCCCAGGAGAATTTAACCTCTCCCCTTAACGCCTTTCGAATTAATTTGCCAATCGGCCCATCGGTTGGCTCACAGGTTTCAACAACCTTTTTGCCTTTTGATTTTAAGTATTTAAAAAGAAGGTTTGTTTGAGTTGTAGACCCGGCCCCGTCTATTCCCTCGAAAACTATGAACTTTCCCTTCATGCTTTGTGGATTTTAGAAGCAACAGCTTTCCTGGAACCCGAATATCTGTCCGACCTTGAGCCTTCGTATTTCATTTTGACAGGCGCAGACAATTTTTCAAAAGTAAATGCACAAATCGCCATTCCGCAATATAAAATTGCGGGCTTTGGCCCTAGATTTCCAAGTTCCAATACCGGCGCCCCGTTCCACCCCGGATCAAACCGAGCTGCCGTTGAATGCACCAAAATCCCTAACCTCGCCAGCGAAGATTTACCTTCCAATCTTCCCAAAACATCTGCCGGCAACTTCAAAACCTCCGAAGTAGATGCAATCGCAAAAGCTCCGGGTTCCAAAATAAACGGATCGCCCTCTGACAAATTTATCTCCTCCATTGCATCTTCAGGCAAACCCCGCCTTGTATCTATAAACCTGTAAGCACCGGCCCTAAAAAGCTTAATGTTTGTTCCAAGATGAAAATCCATAGAAACCTGGTCAATCTTTTCCCTCCAGTCGGAAGTCAACGGGTCGATCTTGATCGTTCCTTTTTCTATAAGCTCAGCAATCTGCCAATCCGCCAAAATCCCGGCACCCTCAGTAATTTTTAACTTTTTAATTTTGACTTTTGACTTTTTATCTTGTTTCATTTGCCGGAAGTAATCATAAATTATCTGACTCCAGGTTTCCATATTTTTATAGGAACGGCCCAGCTGCGCCATTGAAACGAGCTCTCCGCTTTTATGCTCGTCTTTTACCTGAATTTTGTCACTATCGCCAACCAAATGGATTACCAGACCTACATGCACTAAGCCGACATCGTTCGAATCGTCATTTATAATCCCCAAAAAGTTAGCTTTGTAGTTTCCCGAAAAATCAATCTCTTCGGCAAATTCACGCTTGGCCCAACCCAAAAGCCCTTGCCCGTTCATGTCGCGGCGATTTATATGGCCGCCAATTCCGATTGAATACTTATTGGAAAGACGTTTGTCTGTATGGTCACCTTTTCGGCGCATCAAAAAAATCTTGCCGTTGTGCTCAAAAATTAAATAAGGGATTATTTGCTGCCACCTTGCATCCGATTCAACTTCGCCTCTTGCCATAAACCTGTGCTTGGAATTTATGGTGTTTATGTATTTCTGGACGTTATCGCCCCTTAAGCCGTGCCAAATTCCGCCGGCAAAAATATCGGATCTTGAAACGACCATAACCCGTTCTTCGTGTTTAGATCCAATTGGTGATTTTTTCTGAGATTTCTTAGGCATTGTCTAGTCCGGGACAGGAGATTTAACCAGATACGAGTATATTCGAAGAAGGCCTTTTTGTCACGCCCCGTGTTAAGGGCAGGTCTTAGGCCAGGCTTACCCTTGTAAGGTCTGCCCTTTTTCCTCTGGTTTAGAAACTTCCAATTTCGGCTTCGTCCAGCTTGCAAACTTACATTTTGGCCAATTGCTGCATCCCCAAAAAGTTTTTCCCCGTTTTGTCCTGCGGGTTACCACGTCACCGGTTTTACAATCCGGGCATTTCATACCCGTTTCCTCATTTAAAGCTTTTGTGTTTTTACAATCCGGAAAACCCGAACATGCCAAAAACTTTCCAAACCTTCCGTATCTAACCACCATTGGCTTTCCGCATTTGTCGCAAATCTCGTCCGTAGTTTCCACTTCGACTTTCATTTTGTCTGCCTCCTCGGCAACCTTTTCGACCTTCGCTTCAAACGGCCCCCAAAATTTCTTCATGGTTGGCGGCATTTCTGCCTTACCCTGAGCGATACTATCCAAATCGTCCTCCATCTCCGCCGTAAACGAATAATCGAAAATGTCGGAAAAATATTTCATCAGAAAATCGATCGTTGTTTTTCCAATCGGCGTCGGTGCGATTTTCTTGCCTTCCATTTTTTCTATATATAACCTGTCGTATAAAGTTGAAATTGTCGGTGCATAAGTAGAAGGCCTGCCAATCCCGTTTTTCTCCAAGTCGCGGATTAGTGTTGCCTCGGTATACCTTGCTGGCGGTTCAGTGAATTTCTGTTGAGGATTGATATTTTTGAAGTCGAGCGCTTCACCTTTTACCAAAGTTGGCAACACCTGTTCTGTGATCGGTGCCTTTTCGTAAACCTTATACCAACCGTCAAATTTTATCTGCTGACCCGTAGCCCTCAAAAGATATTTTTGAGAGGTGGCACTTGCCTCAACCTCAACCGCCGTTTCATTAACAACCGCTTCGGCCATTTGGCAAACAACCATCCGCTTCCATATCAGGTCGTAAAGTTTTTTCTCGTCCGGGCTTCCATCTATCGACTGACGGGAAACATTGGTCGGCCTAATTGCTTCATGCGCTTCCTGTGCCAACCTCGATTTGACCTTGTATGCCCGCGGCTTTTCCGGTAAATAATTCCTCCCGTAATTTTCTTCAATAAACTTTCTTGTCGCAGAAACGGCTTGAGGCGACAAATTCACGGAATCTGTTCTCATATAAGTAATCAGTCCGTTTTCATAAAGGCTTTGGGCAACACTCATTGTGCGCTTTGGCACAAACCCCAAAACGTTAGCTGCCCGCTGCTGCAAGGTTGAAGTTGTAAATGGAGGATTCGGATATTTTTTAACTTCTTTCGACTCAACCGAAGAGACAGAATAGTCGGAAACCTTAAGGTCTGAAACTGCTTGATCCGCTTCCTTTTGATTTTTAACTTCGGCTTTCTTCCCGTTGATCTTGGCAAGCGTAATTACAAACTGGTCTCTGGCCTCTGGTTGCTGGCGACTAACTTCTACTTCAATCACCCAGTATTCTTCACTCTTGAACGCTTCTATTTCCCGCTCCCTTTCAACAACCAGACGCAAAGCTACCGATTGCACCCTGCCAGCCGAAAGCTTGCTTTTGACCTTTTTCCACAAAAGCGGCGAGAGCTTGTAACCGACTAATCGATCCAGAATTCGCCTTGCCTGTTGGGCCTCCACCAGATTTTGGTCCAAATCCCTTGGATGCGAAAATGCATCCAGTACCGCGTCTTTTGTAATTTCATGGAAAACGACACGCTGGTATTTTTGCCTTGCCATTTTTGCTTTGGATTTCTGCTCAATAACCTTAAGCAAATTCCATGCAATAGCTTCCCCTTCCCGGTCAGGGTCGGTGGCAAGGTATAAATTGGTAACACCCTCTGTAGATTTAACCAGCTGGTTGACCATCTTCATTTTGTTTTTGGGAATTACGTACTTCGGCTCGAAGTTGTGATCCACATCCACGCCAAATTCGCCTTTTGGCAAATCACGAACGTGCCCCATCGAAGCCAATATTTGATAGTCGCTTCCCAAATACTGGGTAAGCGTCCTTGCTTTGGTTGGCGACTCAACAATAACTAAATTTTTCGACATAAACAGTGGTTTTTACTTTCCTATCTTTGTACCATCCTTGTCAAGAGCTAAAGCTTAATTGTAAACTTGTGCTTAAGGTAAATGGCTACAATTGACGACTTCCAAAAACTTGCAATAAAAATCGGAACAATCCGCTCCGCCGAAAAAGTTGAGGGATCCAGCAAACTTTTAAAGCTTGATATCGACTTAGGTCACGAACGCCGCCAAATTTTGGCCGGCATTGGCGAAAAATACGACCCAAAAGACCTTAAAGGCAAACAGGTTCCGATTATTGCCAATTTGGAACCGCGAATGCTGATGGGACTTGAATCTCAAGGTATGATTTTGGCAGCCGACAAAAACGGCGAGCCGATTTTAATTTCCCCTGCCGAAAAAGTCGCCAATGGCACCCAAGTCAGATAAAAACCTTAAGCAAATCCTAAAATTCGTCGAAGAAGCAGAAAAGCTAAAATCTTTGATGCGCCATTCGTGGCTTTCAACCGGCCGCCGCGAAAGCGTTGCCGAGCATTCCTGGCGCGCCGCGCTTTTTGCAATTGCCTTATGGGGCGAAATAGGAAAAAAAGTCGACGTGGGAAAAGTTGTGATGCTATTAACAGTCCACGACATTGCCGAAATTTACGCAGGAGATCCCTGGGCCTGGAAAGGAAAACCTAAAGATAAAAAGCAAAAAGAGCAAAAAGCCATCAAAAAACTCGTAAAACTTCTGCCTGCAAAACAGGCAAAACTCATCTCTTCTCTTTGGAAAGAATACGAAGACAGAAAAACTGAAGAAGCTAAATTCGCAAAAGCAATCGATAAACTGGAAACCCTAAACCAGCATAATCTTGCAGACCTCAAAACCTGGACAAAAGAGGAGTATGCCTATAACCTTGTCCACGGCACCGAAGAAGTTAAATTTTCCAAAACGCTTTCTCAGCTAAAAGTCCTAATCGACAAACAAACCCGCGCAAAAATCGCCAAAAAACTGTAAAATCAAAAAATGCACTGGCAAGACTGGGTTTTTTCTATCGGAAACTGGATCTTTAGCATTGCCCTCATTCCTGCAATATTAGACAAAGAAAAACCTCCTGTTTCAACAAGCCTAATGAACACAATTGTCTTATTTGTCATGTCGTTTACTTTCTCAACCCTATCACTTTGGTTAAGTGCTTTTTCGATAGGAATTAACGGAATATTGTGGTTAATCCTCGCAATTCAAAGGTCCAGACAACAGAAATGATCAAGCTCGTTGCATTCGACTGGAACGGCACTTTAATTGCCGACTCAAAAGCAATCGTAGACAGTTGCAATATAGAACTAAAAGAAGTTTATAAAGCAGGGCCCATAACCCTCAAGACCTATCGAGAAGTCTTCGATATACCGATAAATCAATTTCTTGCCAACCTTGGTATATCCCCACAGTTAGTAGCGGAAAGATCTAAAGAAGCGGCTGATGTGTTTCATAAGGTTTACGAAAAGAAAGTACAACGATGCCGAACCAGAAAAAACGTTAAGAAAATTCTTAAATGGCTCCAAGAAAATAAGATAAAGTCGGTAATTGTCAGCAATCACGACCAGAATCGGATAAAAGAGCAAGCTAAACGTTTAAAGATTGACAGCTTCATAAATCAAATTTGCGGAAACGATCATATCTATGCCCCATTCACCATAAAAGGCAAAGAAAAAAGGCTGATTGATTATCTCAAGAAGAACAAAATTGAATCTGACGAAGTCCTATTAATTGGTGATGCAAAGGAGGATATAGAAATAGGAAAAGACATGGGCGCAACCACAATCGCTCTATTAAATGGCCAGTGTTCCACCCAACGTCTTAAAGCCGCCCGTCCAGACTATTTAATCAATAATTTAGAAGAATTCATTGGAATTATTAAGAAGTTAAACGCGCCTCTCTCCTAAACTTACGTGGCTAAATTCTACTGTCCGACCCCAACTTTTACGTACCCTAATATCAGCTGCATTAATCTGGGATCCAAAGTGACGCTTGGAGCTACCCTGGCCGCCAATTCTCCTTTCCCTGTCACATAGAACATTAGTCGATTCTACAGTAACAACTCTGTCCCCTAGCTCGCGCTCCGCTAAAATCTCCTCATACCCAGGTTCCAAAATTGTACTTATCTTTAAAGGGCCTAGCCTCAACGTTCTTCTAACTGGCACGGAAAAATTATACTTTGCAAATTTGAAAACAGTCAATTCCAGAAGAAAACTAAGCCGCGATCTGGTCGCTTGAAGGTTCCTCGTCGGCTTCAGTCAAAATAACTTCTCCAGTTTTTTTAGACCGCAAAACAAAATAATAACCGCTATTGTCACCGGTTCTGTCAAATTCGTCTCTGGCTCTTTTAAAGGTTGCAATTACCTCTTCGTCCGCACCGTACTCACTAGCCGGTTCTTTTTGGTCGGCCATCAGAAAATTATGGGAAGCCTCGTGACGAATTCGCACCCCTGGCCAATCTGGATCTAGAATATATGTGTCCTGCGCTTCATTTATATAACTTCTTCTGCCAATATCATTAGGGCCTGGAAGAGCCTGGAGGTCAGACAAAGCAACATCACTACCCTCTGCTCGATTTACAAAATTATCAACAACAGTCTCGCCTTTTTTGTCAAAATAAATCCTCAAATAATCCCGACTTTTGGGAGGTTCTCCCATGGCAACAAATATAACCGCCGGACTTGTCATATTACCTTTATCATCGTAAGTATCCTGATGATACTGGCCTAGAACAGTCTGGTGGTCTTTGCTTTTAAGTTGCGCAGAACGAATGCTGACATCTAAAAGCTCTTTGGCACTCATAAGATGCTGGGTATGATATATAAATGTTTTTAAATCCAAAATAGAAAGATAGTATTCTTCGGAACCGTAATCTTTTAACGATTTGCGGTTAAGATCAATCTCAGAGTTGTATCCTTTTACCATCTTTTCCCTCAAACCTTCTACGTCAACATCTTCATATGGCGCAGCAAGTTCCCTAACAGAATTAAACTTCGGATCTTTTAGGTAATGTCTGGAAACAACTTCTTCGTCGATCATCACGAAAATAAGCTTACGCTTTCCATCTTTATAACCCGATAGCAGCTCACCATCTCTAAACGCACCTTCCCGGATATGCAGCTCTGTATAATCCGACTGGATAATTTCGATCCCGCGCTTCTTAAGCTCGGCATCAGTTAAAGTATCTTTCGGTAAATACGCTTCAACGGGGTGTTTCTCAGAAAAATCGGCAGGTGTCGTAGTGATATTTAAATGCTCAACATCCACTCGAAACATCTTAAAGACTTCCTCTTCACCATTTATTCGTGCCAGATCTCTGGCTTTTCTTGCCTCATCCACATTGAAATTTACAATAACTCCATCCTGGCCTAGGTAAGCTTCGGGTAAACCTTCTGAATTCAGATAGACCTGCGCTCCGTCTAGATCTATAACTCTTTCTTTGGAGGGTTTAATATCAACAGGTGTTGGAAGCTCAACAGGCAACGTAGCACTTGGAACAGCTTTATCCCTTCCAAGAGCAATTCCACCACACGCCGAACTGGCCGCAGCTAGTGCACCAAGTCTTCCGATAGAGCCTAAAAAAGCCCGCCTGGAAACAGTTTTTCCTAAAAAATTAGAACCGACCTGCGGTTCATTTTCTTTTTGCATATTTACCGGAAAATTATACCAAACCCAATCTACAGTGTCAAACTATAGGACATGATAATTCCTTTTGATACTTTTGATACCCTTGATACGTTTGATACATTTTTTTACACTCCCCAAATCCCGCTCCCGTAATTTTTAACAAAACCCGTAAGTTCCATCAAAGATAGTGCTGCAGATACTTTTTCTATCGGCAATTTAACTTCCTTGGCAATTGCATCAACGTGCTTCGTTCCCCCATCCAAAACCGCCAATATCCTCGCCTGATCCTTGTCTTTTGGCTTTTGGTTCCTGGTCTCTGGTAACTGGTCTCTTTTCCTGCTAATGTCCAGTACCTCCAAAATGTCATCAGCAACTGTCGCCACATGCACCCCGTCTTTTATCAGATTATTCGTACCCTCAGAAGTCTTGGAAGTCACCGGCCCGGGCACTGCAAACACTTCCCTGCCTTGCTCTGCCGCATAACCTGCGGTAATCAAAGACCCACTGTCAACCGCAGCTTCCGTAACCAAAACGCCAAGTGATAAACCGGAAATGATGCGGTTTCTGGCTGTAAAATTGTTCGGCAAGGCAGGGAACCCAAGCGGAAATTCGGAAATCAACGCCCCATTTTTTACAATTTCTTCGGCAAGTTTCCTATTTTCCGGCGGATAAATACTATCAATACCCGATCCTAAAACCGCAATCGTCCGGCCGCCGCTATCAAGTGCCATTCTATGGGCAACCGCATCTATTCCCCGCGCAAGACCACTAACTATCGTCAGCCCATTCTTTGCCAGGTCAAACACTAACCTTTCCGTTATCTGCCTGCCGTAGATCGTCGCGTTGCGGCTACCAACAACCGCAACCGCTAAATCATCCGCAGGCAGTAAATTCCCGCGGAAATACAAAACCGCCGGGCATGCTTCCAGTTGCCGCAAATTCGCAGGATACTCCCTGTCTATTTTGGCAACGACTTTAATGCCCATTGCGTAAACCTTCTCCAGATAAATTTTCGGGTCAACTTTGTTGCGGAAATCAATTATCGACGCCTTAGTTTTAACATCAATCTTAAGCGTTTGAATTTCACTATCCGCCGCCTCCCAAAATTTTTTTAACGATTTGAATTTTTTATGAAGATAAGAAAAAGTCTGCGACCCAACTCCCGGAATCGCCGAAGTCGCCACCCAATAAGCCAACTCACGGTTCATATCCTAATGATATAATAAACACAATCTGCCCATAACAAATGGCAGGCCTCGCAGAATTCTTCTACAACATTATCCCCGGTGCTCTTTTCCAAATTGCGCTGGTAATAACCTTTTTCTATACAAAAACACAAAATATAGACTTTTCAAGGATTGAAAATGGCACAGCTGCCATAATAATCGCTTTATTCGTAATTACGTCACTATTTTTAGGCTTCAGCTTTCAAATGATAAATAGCTTAGTACCCTGGTTAAACAAAATAAAAACCATAAAAGAAAACGAGAGAAAAAATAAAGAAAATTATGAAAAAGCCCGTAAAATTGTAAAAAGTCTCGGTGCTAATATTAAAAGTGACGAAGATGATAATGAATTCGAGTGGCTTTTACAGTTACATCACTTCATGGACGATTACCTCAGATTCAAGAATACAAGCGATCTTCACAAATTTTTTCATTTTAGAATATCTCTCTGGGCCAACATAACATCAGCAAGCGCTCTTTACGCTTACATAGTACTCATTTTACTGACAGCGAATGTAATACTTGGAAAACAAAATATCTACTGCTTCCTTTTCCTGATAAGCGCAATAGTCGCAACAGCTTCATACCATGCAACTAAAAAGAGCCAAGAAATATTTTGTGATTTTGTTCTAAAAACTTTCCTAATGGCTACAAGCGAAAAACTTAAGCCTCATTAATAGCGTGATTTTTTAATTTCCCCGCTTCTCTTCTTCGCGTTGTTTTTTTAATTCTATTGCGGTTTGCATAATTTCCCCTAACTGCCTTGTTGCTTCAAGCCTAAGCCTTAAGGCAAGCAGTGGTGACTTAACCGGGGTAAACCGTGTACTAAATTGCTGATAATCTAGCCGACTCCTATTGAGTCCGGATCTCTGCCTCTGTGTTGTGTAAATCCCCCTTCTTTCGGCTGTAACTATCGCAAAAGTTCCGTCATCGTGGGGAATAAGAAGCCCGTGACCTGTCTTCGGCACCTGACCCAAATCCAGCGCTTCAACTGGAGTGGTTTTTGCTTTTCTGGACCCTAATTGACCCGGATCTACAAAATGCTCTTTTGGAATACAGCCCATTTCCCTTGCTTCGGCTAACATCAGAACAAGCAATTTATCTGCTCTTGTAACTTGCTCAGCAACGCCCTTCCAAATCTTTGATCTTTCCGATTCAAATTGTCTCAATCTCTGTTCCGCTCGCTCCATAAAAACGTTTTGAAATTAAAGTCTCTCTTCAATTCTTTCAGAAACAGAAGTACCGTGGATTGCATCATATGCCCTGGCTGCCTCAAGTGCATCCATAACCGTACCCTGCCTGCTATAAACAATAAGACCGAAAACAGCATCAGCCTCACTTTTTACCCTTCCTTCAATATTCATTGCATCACACTCTTGGGAGATTGCAGTCGCAACAGCTTCTGGTGTTGGGACTGCCACGGCACCTAAAGCGTATAGATGTCCGGCAAAATCTTCTAAACCTTCTCGAAGCGCTCTTTCTGACATGGGAAAAAATATATTCTTATTGTGGATTTTTGTCAAACAATCTTTGCATTTTAAGCTACCTTTTTTCTACTGCTAGCATTACGCTTGCTAATCGTTCGAAGCCTCGAAATTTCCTTAAGAAAAAAGTCCCGTAATGCAATGCAACGACTTTTTGCATGAACTCTTTCCGTGACTATTGGCAAAATAGAAGTATCATTTATGGCATCGTACAGTCTGGCTGCAGTCATTGCGTTTACTAACATACCTTTTGGGTTATTTACAATAAGGCTTGCAGCAGCATCTTCCCGCGAATAATTATCATCCAATTTCATAACGCGCAACTGGTCACTTACCGCAGCCTCTACCGCATCCATTGACTGGTCTTGGATAATTCCCATATCACTAAAGGTCGAAGCAAGGCGGCTCCCCGTTGCTCTCAAGTCAAAAAGTTTGTCTAGGGCTGAGTCTGCAAAATCGTACATCATGTTCCAGGCAGGACCGCCACCTTTTTTATCTGCGCTTTCACGAACAGCTTTGAGCAATTCTCTTCTCTGTTCATCATTATTTCCTCCATCTAAAGGCTCAATACAGTCTACGTAGGGCATCTCTATAGATTTATTTATTATTCTTTCTGCACCGCCGCGCTTATATTCCAGCAAATCCACAGTTGCTAAAACGGAAACGACCATTTTGACGTAAGCCTCTCTCCTTAGTTCGTATACCGTTTTACCCGTGGAAGGCTTAGTGGTCTCTGTAGCATCAGTTTGAGCCACAGGGCTTGAATCAAACTCAATCATAACTGGGATTTATACAATAAAGCTCAAACTTTTTCAAACATTTCCGCTTCGAGCTTCGCCCGGCCGGCAATAAACTTGGCGGCAAGCTTTGCCTGCTCGCGGCGAAATGCTAGAGATGTCATAAGAGCGTTTTTGTTAAGTTCTAAAACCAGCTTTTCCAGGCTTTGGGCGTCAAATGCCAAAGCCACGCTTTTGTAGTTTTTAACTGCAGCGCGAATTAAAGCCTGCCCGCCGATGTCCATAGATTCCGGAAAAGTTTCGGCATTTGGGGCATATAAATCGACAACCACAAGGTCAAACGGTTCCAGGTTTTCGCTTTTTAACTGGGTCGAATGGTCCGCATTTTCCCTATCTGCCAAAATTCGCACAAAATTTGCCCGGTCTAAACTTTTAACTCGCCCGCTGTAGTCAAAACCGCGCAAAACCGATTCGGCCTTAAAGCCTTTTTCGCGAACATAATTGGCGGTTCCTTCGGTTCCCCAAAACTTTGTCCTTTGCTTGTCCAAAACTCCCAAAAGACCATCGAGAATACTTTTTTCAAAAACCGCCGCAAAAACGTTATTTACCTCAATTAAACCTTCCATGAAATTTTTAGTTTTTAATTTTCAATTTTTAAAGAAATCTTAATTTCTTAATTTTAAAACATTTTGACATTATTAAATTTATTTCAAATTGAAAATTTCGAATTTCAAATTTCTCTTACTTTAGTGCTTAAAGTGCCTCACTCCCGTAAACACCATTGTTATACCATGCTTTTTTGAAGCGGCAATAACTGCTTCGTCATTTATAGACCCGCCCGGCTGGATAATTGCCGAAATTCCGGCTTTAGCTGCTAGTTCCACATTGTCCGGAAACGGAAAAAACGCATCGCTTGCCATAACTGCCCCTGCAGTTTTGTCCTTGGTAACTGACCAGTTTCTGCCCTCCGGCTTCCTGCCTTGTGCTTGGTGAAGGGCAAGCATTGTTGAATTAACCCTGTTCGGCTGTCCGGTGCCCATTCCAAGCATATTTTCGCCCCGGGCCAAAACTATTGCGTTGCTTTTGACATGCTTTACAACTTTCCAGGCAAATTCCAAATCTGCTTCAGTCTTTTTGTCTGGTGATTTCCCGCAAACGACTTTCCAAGTTTTTGGTGATTCGTCAATTTCATCTGCAGTCTGGACCAGATAACCGCCAAAAGCACGCGTAAATTCCAAAAGTTTTGCAGGCTTGTCGGCTTTGACAACACGCATTTTGGCGCTTCGCTTTTTTAATCTTTCCAAAATCGGTTCCGAAAATTTTGGCGCTACCATTAGTTCAAAAAATTTGCCCTTCATGGCCTCGATCATGTCCAAAGTTGGCTCACAATTTAGGGCAACGATTCCTCCAAATGCGCTGACCGGATCCGCAGCAAAAGCAGTATTAAAAGCACGGGTTAAATCCTCGTCCGAGGTAATTCCGCTGGGATTTGCGTGTTTAATGATAGCTACAGTCGGGCGAGTAAATTCCAAAACGAGTTTCCAGGCCTGGTTGGCATCACCGATATTGTTATGCGAAAGCTCAATTCCCCAAAGCTGCTCAAAACCCGGCTTCCCGTCACCTAGGTAAAACGCGCTTCTCTGGTGGGGGTTTTCACCATATCGTAAATCCTTGAGTTTCTTGAGGTTTATTTTTAGGTCTTTTGATAACTGCATTAAAGTTTTGAATTTTTACTTTAACTTTTGCGTTTTGATTTTTGACTTAGCTTCTGTTCTTTACCCACCAATCTAAAATTTCCCTGGCAACCGGCCCTGCAACAACCGATCCCTCACCACCGTTTTCGACAACTACAGTAATCGAAACTGCAGGTTTATCAAATGGGGCATAAGCTGTGAACCAAGCATGTGGGTCACCCAAAGTCTTTTCCGCAGTTCCTGTTTTGCACCCAACTTTATACGGTGCATTAAAAAAGGGCACACCCGTTCCTCCGCTTTGGCAGGCCTGCTCCATACCAGATCGTACTACACCAACAAACTTTGAATCAACTAAATTCTCGCCTTTTACATTTCCCTTAAAATTTATTTCACCGCTTCCGGCACCGGCATCAATCTTAGAAACCACGTAAGGTTTAGTTAATTTTCCGCTGGCAACATAAGAAGTCATTTGGTTTATCTGGATTGGTGTTGTCAGCAAAAATCCCTGGCCTATCCCAAGATGCATCGTATCACCGGGGTACCAATCCTCACCCAAAGTGGATTTTTTCCAAACGCCGTCCGGGACCAGCCCGAAAGCCTCACCCGGCAAATCTATCCCGGTGACTTGTCCGAATCCCAACTTTACTAACAACTTGTGAAGATCTTCTATCCCCACCATTTGTGCCGCTTTAAAGAAAAAAATGTCATTGGACCTGGCGATAGCCCTGTCAATTTTTATAACCCCGTCCGTTTTCCCATACTGGTTGAAATACCAATTGGAAAAAGTTGTCCCCGAAAACTCAAACTTCCCGACGTCTTCGATTTCGGTGTCCGGTGTAATTTTTCCACTGGAGAGCCCGGCCATTGCCACAGCCAGCTTAAAAACAGACCCGGGCGGATAAACCCCCTGGATTGCCCTGTCGAAAAACGGCTGGTTCGGGTCGCCCATCGATTTTCCAATATCAAACGGGTTAAATGAAGGGGCCGAAGCCAAAGCCAAAACTTCCCCTGTTTGGGGGTTTTGGACAATAACCGCGCCTTTTTTAGTCCCGATTTTGTCCGTTTGTTTTTTCAAAGCGTCAAAGGCAATTTTTTGTAAGTTTGAATCTAAAGTTAAATGAAGGTCCCTGCCCGAAACCGCTTTTGCATCGTCCAAAATAGAAATCTTGTTTCCAGTTGCGTCTACCTCGATTAATTTTTCGCCGGGCTTTCCCTGCAAAAAACTATCGTAAGCCTGCTCAACACCTAGGCGCCCAACGGAATTTATTTTCGAGAGATTGGGATTATTTTCAAAATCCGAACTGTTTGCAACACTTGTGTAACCTAAAACATGGGCAGTGACATCACCTAACGTATAGACACGTTTGACACCTTGTTTGATTTGCCCCAGATCACCTTTAAAGTTTTCGCCGGCAAGCCCTTGTTTTTCCAAATCGGCAACTTGTTGATTAGTAATTACTGTATCGTGCCCGTCCTTTTCCAAAACATAAGAAGTTTGCGACTGGGCCAAAATCCCGCCGTTTCTGTCAAAAATCCTGCCTCTTGGGGCTTCAGTCTTCAGAAGACTGATTCTGTTTCCTTCCGAAAGTTCCTTATTTTCTGCGCCGTGAACCACTGAAAGCGAAAAAAGCCTGCCGACAAAAACCAAAAGCACCACAACTACCAAAATGTAAAAAGGGTAAAAAGAAGAAATAGGAAAGCTTCCACCGTCAGAAAAGAAACTGGATGAATCGGGATCGCGGAATTTCCAATGGCGTTTACCGGAAGCGCTTATGGAATGTTCCATACCCAGCAGTCTTGGTTTTGGCTTCTTCACTAGTTGGTTGTGTTTACACTGAGCAATTTATTGCGAACATGTTTACCCTGAGCAATAATTCATTATTATTGCGAACGGGCTATCTTAACTTTCTCGAGAAGTTCCGGATTTTCCAAAAGTTTCGCACAACCCAGAACTACACAAGAAAGCGGCTCGTTGGCAACGATAACCGGCATTTTTGTTTCCTGGGAGATAAATTTAGGCAAACCATATAAAAGCGCGCCGCCGCCGCAAAGCACAATTCCCCTTTCCGCAATGTCCGAAGCAAGCTCCGGCGGGGCATCTTCTATCGTATCGCGGATAGCATCAACAATTGTATTTATGGTTGGAGCCAGGGCTTCCCTTATTTGCGTCGATGTCAGCTTCACCGATTTTGGAAGTCCCTTTTCTAAATCCCGTCCCCTAACAACCATTTGTTTTTCAACGGGCATCGGATAAGCGCTTCCCAAAAGCATCTTCACTTCCTCCGCAGTTTTTTCGCCAAGCGCAAGCCCAAAGCGAAACCTAACATAGTTGATTATATCCCGCTCCATAGTATCTCCCGCCATCTTCAAAGATTTTCCTGTGACCACTCCTCCCAAAGAAATAACCGCCATATCGCTTGTCCCTCCGCCAATATCAACAATCATCGACCCGATAGGCTCCCAAACCGCAAGGCCCGCCCCAACGGCAGCAGCCATTGGCTCTTCCACCAAATACGCCTCCCTTGCCCCGGACGCCCTGGCAACATCCAAAAGCGCCCGCTTTTCCACTTCGGTAACTTGCGAAGGCACACCCAAAATTATTCGCGGCCTTGGAATAGAAAATTTTTTGTTCGGTGTCGAATGAATTTTTTTGACAAAGTAAGAAAGCATTGCCAAAGTGGTGTCGTAGTCCGAAATCACTCCGTCTTTCATCGGCCGGACGGTCAGGAGGTTTGCAGGAGTTCTGCCGATCATTTTTCTGGCTTCCGCCCCAATGGCAATAACGTTTTTTGTTTTTTTATGCTGGGCAACTATAGAAGGCTCCCGTACAACAATTCCCTTGCCGGAAACATAAATTAAAGTGTTTGCGGTTCCTAAATCTACACCCAAATCAGAAGAAAACAATCCAAGAATATTATCGACAACCGGAATCATCACAAGCGGCCTAAAGTATAACCAATCTTCACTCTTTATAAAAGTTGCCAACCAACTTCCATATTGCTAACATCAGTGCGTGGCAAGCTCGCTTGAAGACTATTTTAAAAAAGCTATCGATTTTTGCCTTTTGGCGCTTGCCGTTGTAACCCCTTTTATTTTTACGACCCAAACTACCGAACTTTTTGAAGTCCCCAAAATGTTTTTTGTTTATTTGGTTTCTGTGATACTTCTTTTTTTGATAGTTTCAAAATCCATACTCGAGAAAAAATTTACATTCCCCACCGGTGCGGCAACAATAGCTTTTGGATTTTTTCTTCTAACCCAAATCGCCTCAACCATAACCTCAACCGATAAATATTTGTCGATCTTTGGATATCCAACTCGTTTAAATGGAGGTTTACTTTCACTAATTTCTTATTTCGTGATTTTCGCCTCAGCAATTACCCAGCTGGATAAAATCCGTGCGAACCGCATCCTTTTGGCACTTGTTGTTTCCGCAATTGCCGTTTCTCTTTGGGGAATCCCTGCACATTTCGGGCTTGACCCGTCGTGTTTTGTTTTAACAGGCAACTTAAATTCAAGCTGTTGGACTGCCGATTTCAATCCAATGTTAAGAATTTTCTCAACCATGGGACAACCCAATTGGCTGGCATCTTATCTGGTTTTGGCCTTACCGATTTCCTTAGCACACCTTATAAATTTCAAGTCGAAAAACGCCAAACTTTTCTTTGGGGCTGCATCCGCAATAATCTTTATGGCACTGGTTTTAACAACCTCAAGAGCCGGAATTCTTGGAGCTACAATCTCCCTACTGATTTTTGTTGCTTTTCTGGGAAGAAAAATTTTAAAAACAAACTTAAAAATTCTAGCTGCAATTTTGGCTGTATTTATCGTAATTTGGTTAACATTCGGAACTGCCCTAACTTCCAGAATTTCAGAAGCCGTTACCTCCAACAAATCTCAAATCAAATCACCCCTATCAAACACACCAACTAAACCAATCCAGTCATCACTCACAACCGGCGGCACCGAATCCAGCCAAATCCGATTTATCGTCTGGCAAGGCGCCCTAAAAGTTTTTGAAAAATGGCCGATTTTGGGAAGCGGCCCGGAGACATTCGTCAACAGCTATTACCTTTTCCGCCCAACCGCCCACAACCAAACCACCGAATGGAAATTTTTCTATAATAAAGCCCACAACGAATTTTTAAACTATCTGTCGACAACCGGAATCGTCGGTCTTTTGGGATTTATGGGTTTTGTTTCAGCAATTTTTTTGCAGCTTGGAAAAAAGGCACCGGACGAAAAAACAAGCGTAATTTCTAAAGCAACGATTGCTGCAATAGCAGGTTACCTTGTGTCAATCTTTTTTGGTTTCTCTACAGTTGCCACCCAAACCGTCTTCTTTTTGGCATCTGCCACAACACTCGCCCTAACCGGAGCAGAAAAAACTAAAACCATAAACTTTAAGGTTGGGAAAATCCAAGCATGGGGAGCGCTGTCCCTTACCACCGTTATCTCTCTTTATCTCTTGACCTTTGTTATAAGAATTGCCCTTTCCGACACGCTTCAAAGGCGTGCGGACAGCTTTCAGGAAACATCGCCAGGCCGGTCCCTCATAATTTATGACAACGCACTAACCACCTCTCCAACCCAAAACCCCTTTTTGGCTGCCAACTTTGCCTATTCTTTGGCTTCATACGCCGTGGATATAAAAGACGAGGCCTCAACCCAAAAACTGGTAAATCGTGCAGATTCTCTTGCACGTCAGACGCAAAAAACTGCTCCTAACAATTTCCTGGCAACTTTAGATATCGCCAAAACTTACTTAATCCTTGCGCAAAAAGATCCTAAATTCGAAAATGAGGCAAAAAACTACGCCGAAAAGCTTCCGCAAATGGCACCCACTTATCCACCTTCCTACTTAACTCTTGCTAAAACCCAAATAGCCATTGGCGAAAGGGCTCAGGCCCAACAATCACTTGAAACAGCCCTTAATTTAAGACCTGATTACAAAGAAGCCAAAGACCTACTTGAACAGATCAGGTCAAACCCTTAAAATGAAAGCGAATCTGCTCCGTCTCTGATGTCGATCCTTTTAAAATCCGACCCACAAATCGCCAAACTGATTGCTGCCGAAGAAAAACGCCAAAAAGAAGTTTTGGAAATGATTCCTTCCGAAAATTATGCTTCTGCTGTTGTGAGATCGGCTCTTGGCACAGTTTTAACTAACAAATATTCAGAAGGCTACCCCAAAAAACGTTACTATCAGGGAAATCGGGTAATCGACGAAGTGGAATCACTGGCAATCGAACGTGCCAAAAAACTTTTCGGCGTTCCCTATGTCAATGTCCAGGCGCTTTCCGGTTCCCCTGCCAATTTGGCTGTTTATGTCGCACTTTTGGAACCTCTAAAAGACAAGGTCATGGGGCTTTCTTTAGCTTTCGGAGGTCATTTGACCCACGGACAACCACAATCCGTAACCGGCCGATATTACAAATCAGTGCTGTATGAATTGGGAAAAGACGGTCGGCTGGATTATGACGCGATAGAAAAACAGGCCATGCGAGAAAAGCCGAAAATAATAGTCTGCGGATTTACGGCTTATCCAAGGATTATCGATTTCAAACGCTTCGGCCAGATTGCCGACAAAGTGGGCGCCTTTTTACTTGCAGATGTTTCCCATATAGCCGGACTGATTGCAGCTGGCGTCCATCCGTCGCCTGCACCGTATGCCCACATCATAACCACAACAACCCATAAAACTTTGCGCGGACCCCGAGGTGCTTTAATCATGGTCACCCAAAAAGGATTGAAAAAAGATCCGGAATTGGGCAAAAAAATCGACAGTGCCATTATTCCCGGAATCCAAGGCGGACCCCATGATGACCAAACCGCATCAATCGCCGTCGCCCTAAAAGAAGCCTCGACCCCCGCCTTCAAAAAATACTCCGCTCAAATCGTCAAAAACTCCAAAACCCTCGCCGCAGAACTTAACAAATTTGGGTTTGATTTAGTCTCTGGCGGATCCGACAACCACTTGATCTTGATTGATCTCAGAAACAAGGGCGTCAACGGATCGGTTGCAGCTTATGCATTGGAAGTAGCCGGAATTGTTATAAACAAAAACGGCGTCCCTTTTGACACTATGCCGCCTTTTTACCCTTCCGGAATCCGCCTCGGCACTCCGGCAATAACAACCCGCGGAATGAAAGAATCCGAAATGAAAAAAGTTGCCGCCTGGATGAACCGCGCAATCGAAGAAGTCAAAGGCGAAAAACTGCCGGAAGACAAAGAAAAACGCAATGATTTTCTCAAGAATTTCCGCGCCCGCGCCGACCGTAACAAAAACCTCCTCAAAATCGCCGCCGAAGTCAAAACCTTGACTAGCAAATTCCCAATTCCATAAAATCTAACCATGGCATTAGAAAGAGGAGTTCAACAAATTGGAGAGCCAGAAAGAAAACTGCTCAGGAATCTTAAAAGAGTAGGTGCTATCGGAACATTAGTCTTTGGTGTAACAACCAATGTGGGGATTGCTATAAGTGTAGTTGGAGTAAGTCGACATAAAAATCCTAGTTACAATGAATCAGGCCAAATAGTAAGACAAGTAGACAACAATGATAGCAACAGGTTGATATTAAGAGGTCTTACCATAGCAGAAATATCTCTAGTACTGGGAGTACCGTTTGTCTCCGGACTTAGTTCAGCGTTAATTACCGAATATCTTTTGGATCCTAAAAAACGTCGTCCTGAACAAGCAGCATAAGCCTACATGACAAGCCGCTTCCCAATCCCTTAATACTGGAAACTGGAAACTGGAAACTATAAACTATCCCTGATGGCAAAAATCTTAGACGGCCGGACTGTGCGCGACAAGATATTAGACAATCTTAAAACGCAGATCGCTAATCTTAAAACGAAACCAAAACTGATTATTATTCAAGTCGGCGACCTGGATGAAAGCAACACTTATATCGGGCAGAAAATTAAATTCGGCCAGAAAATCGGTGCCATTGCCGAACTTAAAAAATTCCCCGCCGACATTACTCAAAACCAGCTGACCTCCCAGCTCCAACAGCTAAATGCTGACCCAACAGTCCACGGCATTATCATCCAGCTGCCAATTTCCCAACATTTGGACAAAGACGAATTGATAGAGATGATTGATCCAAAAAAAGACGTTGATGGTCTAACTGCTACAAACGAAGAACTTTTGGAAGAAAACAATCCCGATGCCTTAGTCCCCGCAACCGCCAAAGGCGTCATCACCATCCTTAACTATTACAAAGTGCCGATTAAAGGCAAAAAAGCAGCAGTTGTCGGCCGATCTAAACTTGTCGGCAAGCCGGTAGCAACGCTTCTCAGAAATTTGGGAGCCGAAGTTGAAGTCGGCCACAGCCAAACGCCGAATCTGACAGTTCTTACAAAACCGGCAGACATCATCGTTGTCGCCGTCGGGAAACCAAACTTAATCACCAAAAACCACGTTTCCCCCGGCCAAACAGTAGTCGATGTAGGTATAAACGTTGTCCAACCGGACAAGGTCAGGCCTTGGAAAACTGAAAGGCCTGACCTTAAAATCAAAGAAAAAGGCCTGACCTTAGCTAAGCCAGATGACAAGGCCAGGCCTTTTGCCAACGACGGATCTCAGTTAAGGCCTGGCCTTAACGCAAGCCGAAAACTCGTTGGCGACGTCGCCTTCACCGAAGTCGAACCAATTGTCGCTGCCATTACCCCCGTCCCCGGCGGCATTGGCCCCATGACCGTCGCCTCCCTCTACGAAAACCTTCTCCTAGCCTACGAATCCCAAAAATTAATTTCTAAAAGGAGCTAAATCTGCAAGACTCACCGGCGTTGGTCCGGCAATGGCTGTAAAAGTTGATTGGATTTGATTCTCTTGATTAAAAACCGGTGCTGGCTCTTCAACGTGTTCGTCATCTGAATTCAGATCATCAACTAGTTGGAATCCATCGGAAACTACCGCCATAGATAACAAAACAATCACTGTTGCAGCAACAAAATCAATGGTAGCAATCCCTCTTTCGCAGTCTTTGCGCATAGCAAAGATTATAGATGAAATCGGCACATTTCGAAACATCCTTTTAATAATGTTTCCTTGGTTGACCCCAATAAAACAAACGATATACGATTAAGTTACCGGTGAAATATAAACGCGCATTTGCTCCCATCTTAATAATAATTGTCCTTTTTTCAATAAGCCTTGCAGCAGGTGGCATTTATTATTTCAAAATAAAAAAACCCAACCCAAAACCAAGTGCTTCTCAAACCGTAACCCCTACTCCCACCCCAAACACAAATCAAAATAACAATTCCGTTTCGAACATAGAAGAAAACGCTTCCAAAACCGAACCAAACTCCAAAACAAGTAGTCCCTCAACTTCACCGAACCAAACTTCTTCCCAACCAAAAACTTTTGAATCAGGCGACTTTCAAGTCACAGTTTCCTGCAACGGATATGCTCCGAAAGTTGCCTTCGGGTGGAAAGACGCAACGGACGAAACCGGCTACTATCTGGATATAAATGACGAAGCATGGACCGGGCCAAGCACACCTTCCGGATGGGTTTTTGCAAAACTTGCGGCAAACACCACAACCTACACCTGGGACACTTCCAGAAATTTAGACGGCGCGGACAACCCCGTACCCCAAAATTCCAAAACCTATTGGTGGCGGCTTAGAATATTTAACGACTCAAAAACGCCGTACCAGAATACAGACGTTTATCCGGGCAGTTCAAATCCGCCAGGCAATCCTTTCCAAACACCAAACTGCCAGCCAAACGCAAGTTCTTACAACCTCACCGCTTTTCCTCAAGCAGACCTGTCATTAAACGTCGGCCAAAGCTACGGAGTAAATGCAGTCCTAAAGGACAATCTTGGAAATGTGGTTTTGTATCAGCAAGATTTCGCTTACACTTGGTCGCAGGAAAACTCAAAAGTTAAAATTGTGACCGACAACGCTTGCACATTCGAAGTCCAACCGCCCTGTCCAAACGCCCACTCACTTTTTATCGGACAGTTTAAAGGTTCCGAAAAAGTAACAGTCACAGTCAAAAAGAAATCAACCGGTGAAACCGTTGGCTCCACAATATTCAACGTCACCGTAAATTAAGTAAAGTCGTCTAAGTTCTTGATATAATCCAAGCGCTATGTACGCGGATGTTGTCGTATTAACCTACCAAGCACCGGATATCGACTCTTTTACATATGAAATTCCCAAAGGCCTAGACGTAAAAATCGGCCAACTGGTCGAAGTGCCATTCGGCAATAGACGTCCGACGGGAATAGTTGTGTCTAAAGACGAACGACTAAAGACTAACGCCAAAAATATTAGGCCCATTTCAAAGATTCTGCTCAACCGACCGATTTTGCTTCCCTATCAAATCGAACTCCTTAAATGGATGGCCAACTACTACCTCGCCCCAATGGTCAACTGTCTGGAAGTAATGATGCCGAAAATCCCCAAAAAGTCTCTAGGCGAAAAGGCCAGGCCTTTACGCACGGACTCACCTCAGTTAAGGCCTGGCCTGAACCTTAACCATCAAGCGCAAAAGGTCAAGCCTTGGAAAACTGAAAGGTCTGACCTTAAGTTTAGCCAATCAATAATCCTCATCCCCTCAATCAACCGCATTCCGGAAACGTTAGCCAAATTCCCAAAAGCCAAAAATCCCGTCGTCTATCACAACGAACTAAAACCGGCGGAAAAACTTAACGCTTGGCAAAAAATTCTCTCCAGCGATGCTGATTACATTTTTGGGTCCAGATCCGCCGTTTTCGCTCCTTGCCCAAACCTTTCGGAGATCATAATCTACGACGAGCACGACGGCGCCTACAAAGACGAGCGCTCACCTTATTTTGACACCTTAACTGTTGCCCAAAAAATCGTAGAGCTCACCCGCGCCGAGCTAAAAATAGTCGACCCTTGTCCAAAAATCACTACTTATTTTGGTCTTAAAAACCATATCAAAATGCAAAACTTTCCTCAAGAAACCACCGTAGTGGATATGCAAAACGAAAAGCAAAGCGGCCGCAAGAGCCCGATAAGCTTTGACCTCGAAGAAAAAATCCAAAATACTATTGACGAAAAAGGTAGTATTTTCCTGTTCTTAAACAAAAAGAAGGAGTCCGGTCACATGTTTTGCAAATCTTGCAAGAATTCGCAGTTTCTGCAAAAACAACCGGAAACTTGCCCTGAATGTGCCTCTGCAGATATTTTTTGGAACGTTTTAAATATCGACTCGCTTTCCGCCGAAGTTAAAAGACTATTTCCAAAAACGAAGGTTAATGCTATTTCTGGCGTTAGTCGTTCGTCGTTAAACGTTAGTCAAATTACAATCGGGACGGCTTACTCCCTCTATGCCCAGCTTTTGAAAAAATACGATCTTGTAGCCCACATCCAAACCGATTCGGTCGCAAATCTTCCCGACTTTAACTCGCAAGAAAAACTTTACGCGCAAATTACGTCTTTGAAAAAACTTCTCACACCGGGCGGCAAACTATTCTTGCAAACCTACAATGTTGAAAATCGAACTATAGAAGCTGCTGCAACCGGGAACTACCAGGCTTTTTTCGAAAGCGAAATATACCAAAAGAAACCTCTTAACTATCCCCCTTTTGGAATGCTTTTTAAGCTAACCGCAAAGGGCAAAAACAAAGAAAAAATTCAAAAAGAGGCTCAGAAATTTTACGCGCAGCTGAAATCAAAACTCGATGAAAACATCACAACCCTCGGGCCTTATGAATCAGTCTTTATGCAAAAAACGCCAAGCTATCATATAATCTGCAAATACAAGCTTAAAAATTTCAGCTTATCGGAAAGAGAAAAGGCTGCCAAACACGTAAGACCCCTAATCACCTTGCCCAAAAACTGGCAAGTTACAGTAGAACCTGATTCAATTAACTAATGGTAAAACCGATTTTGACAATTCCAAAAGATGACCAGGCGCTTCGCCAGAAGTCCCAAGAAATAACTGCGTTCGATAAATCTGTCGAAAATCTAATAACCGATCTTATAGACACCATCGAAGCCCAAACCGACCCAATCGGCCTTGGCCTTTCCGCCCCGCAAATTGGGGTTTTTAAAAGGGCTTTTGTTGCCAGAATTAGAAATAAGCTGAAAAGTTTTATAAACCCAAAAATTACAAAATTTTCCAAAAATGAAACCAGTTTTTTGGAAGGCTGCTTCTCCGTCCCGGAACTTTACGGACATGTCATTCGCCCTTCAGAAATTGATATCGAATCTCAAGACATGCACGGTAAAAAGGCCGCCGTTCACTACAACGGTGTAGCAGCTAGAATCATCCAGCATGAAGTTGACCACCTAGATGGCGTTTTGTTTATCGATCATGTCCACACCCAAAACGGCAAAGTTTTTAAGGTAGAAAAAGACAAACGCGGCAAAGAACAATTCGTCGAAGTGCCTCTTCCTCAAAGTTAAATTCCAAAAGAGTAAAATATAGCTATGGAAAAAAGACTAAAAATCATCTTTTTTGGCAGCAGTAAATATTCTGTTATTGATGCTATCGCGCTTCACAAATCCTTTGGTCTTGAAACAATCGTTACAAGTCCAGACAAAGCAAAAGGCCGCCATAAAGAATTGGTTCCGGCACCGCCAAAAAAATTCGCAACAGAAAACAATATCCCTGTAATAACAGCAGACGAAATAGAAGAAAGCCTTATTACAAAAGTTAAAAACCTAAATCCGGACTTTATTGTTGTTGCCGATTATGGACACATTCTTCCAAATACTTTGTTGAATATCCCAAAATACGAACCTTTAAACATCCATCACTCGCTTCTTCCAAATTACCGAGGACCCACTCCGGCACCTTCTGCGATTCTTGCCGGCGAAAAAGAAACCGGCCTTACGATTATAAAAATGACAGAGGATGTTGATGCCGGGCCAATTTACGCTCAGGAAATTTACAAATTAAAACCAAATGAAACGACAGAAACGTTGTTGACAGAACTAAATACAATCGGTGGTAGACTTGCAGTAAAAGTTATAGAAGAAATTGCATCAGGAAAAAACCAGCCCAATCCGCAGAATAAACCGACTACAGATTACACACCGAAACTAACTAAACAGTCTGGCAAAATCGATATCGAAAATCCACCAGATCCAAAAACTTTAGACCGCATGACTAGGGCATATTATCCTTGGCCTGCTGTCTGGACAAAAGTCGAAGGCAAGATAATCAAATTTCTTCCCGATCGCAAAATCCAGCCCGAAGGAAAACGGCCAATGAGCCTAAAAGAATTCCAAAACGGTTATCCAAAACTTTCTCAAGTAATTTCGACTTTATTTAACTAAAGTACTTGCAAGAGATAAAATCTACGTAGATAAGATTGCGAGAATTTGTTCTTTTTGCTCTTCAGTTGCATATTTTGATATATCATCCACTAACTGACCAATAACCTCATTATCAACTTTGTCCAAAATGGCACGTATAGAATCGTTCTGCTGTAAATTTTCATAAACCTCCTGAAATTCTTTATCGCCTGAATTTAATGAGTCGGAAAGTTTTTTTGCGCCTTGTGTATCTACTTTCTCAATTTCTCCCAGAAGTTTTGAAAAATAATAATTGTAGAAGGTGACCTTAAATTCCTGTCTTTGATCGACAGGATAATTTGCTGTTTCCAAAATTTTGGAAAGAAGATCATCAAAATTCATTTACCTCGTGGCTTATCACCAATACTTTGGCTCCCGGATTGTTCCACACCTTTACCAAGTAAACGTCTTTGGATCATATCCCTGAATTTAATTGACATAAGCGCTGGCCATCTGAAACCGTAATTCCATGTCACAACTTGGCTGATGTCAAGCGCTGCAGCAAGAGGTCTTATAACGGTTGGGAATTTATCATGATTGAAAGCTTCAAGTTTTTCGCCTTTTACAATAAAATCCCACCTTCGCCGCCTAGTAGTAAGTGCTTTCCCAAGATTATCATCCCGATTCGTTTCTCCTGTTTCTCCAGGTGCAATTCTGTCTTGGTCTTCCATAAAGGCATTATAAAGGAATCAAAAAAGATACGTCAAAAAATAATTTAAGCGTTGGCAACTTGAGGAATTTCTGGAACAACTTTTTCTTCTTTTTTAGAAACTTTCTTTTCCATTTCCGTCTTAACTCTTCTTAAACATTTTGTACAAAGCCGCATTGTTTTGCGAACGCCTTTGTAAGTCACTTTCACCGAGTGAAGGTTAACCTGCCAAACTTTTCGTTTTTTGGTCGCCCTCATAGCCCAGCCTCCACCGTATTGGTGGGCACCGGACTTTTGGATTACAGATTTTTTTCCGCAAACTTCACAAGCTCTCATTTAGACTCCAACACAAATCGTGTTAAACTATAGCATGCGTGGCCAATTTGGTCAATAATTCCAATGTTTATTCAGCAATTCTTAAATAATCTTCAATCCAATCCTTCCGCGGCCATTTTAAACATGTTCGTGTATGTCGCCGCGCTAGTTGTAGCTATCTCGATCCACGAGGCAGCACATGCTTTTGTTGCTTACAGACTTGGTGACCCCACAGCAAAAATTGCCGGCAGATTAACACTTAATCCCTTCGCGCACTTAGATCCTTTGGGAACTCTAGCCATGTTATTAGTCGGAATCGGCTGGGGCAAACCCACACCATTTGACCCATTCAACCTGCGAAACGTTAAAAGGGATTCTGCGTTAATTTCTGTAGCCGGCGCAGTCTCCAATTTTATCCTAGCAATAGTCATTTCCTTGCCTTACACCATTTCATACTATTTTTTAGGACGTATTCCTCAAAGTCTCGCAATTGTCTACGATTACGCATATATCGTGATTTTATTAAATTTATTACTTGGCGTTTTCAATTTAATTCCGGTTCATCCGTTGGATGGTTTTAAGGTACTGGCTGGCCTTCTTCCTCGTGACTGGTATTACGATTTTATACAAACAGAACGCTACGGAATTTTTATTCTTATACTTTTGCTTTTTACAGGCATGGTCTCAAGAATACTTTTTCCCATTGTATCGGTCCTTTTCAACCTTCTAGTCCCAGGTTTCAATGCCCCATTTTAGCCTCAAAAACTGCTTTTTTTAGGTTGACTTTTGTGTTATTATTAAATTGTTCACAGGAAGCAAGCCCTACTTAGGTAGCACTTTAAAAAAGTTTTAGCCTTTTTCTTCGCCTTCAAGTATTATCTCGGGGATCTAATATTCGCAAATACCGAGGTATGGCGATGAAGATACCCACCTGGGAGAACCCGAAGAAAAACTAAACCATGCGCCAAAAGTAGGGTCGCAATTATCTTTAAACCAAGCAATCGCTTGGTTTTTTTTATCTGAAAATGGAAAAAAGGCCAGGCCTTTTCGCAGTAGTTCGTCTTGGTTAAGGCCTGGCCTTAACGAACGTTGACTAAAGGGCAGGCCTCAACCAAAGCCCTTTCCACGAAAAAGACCTGCCTTTGACTAGAGCCAGATTTTTAATTTTTTTTGGAAATTTATTTTGTCCCGACTATTACTGCAATATCCGCAGAATCAGTTGATTCCAGGGGCGTTGCGCCTGCAACAGCGGAATACTTGTCTGAAAGATCAGAAATTAACTGATCCTTGTACTTAAGAAAGTCAGCCTTAAAATCAACCTCTGTGTTGGTGTAATCGTAATTTGAGGCATTACCAACAGAAACAACTGTGTAACCCTTACCCTGGAGGAAATCCTTAACAGCGGATGCTTTTCCGGCAACACCGCTTCCATTCAAAACTTTTATCTTTGGAACGCTCCTGTCTAATGTTTGCGGGGAAGAGCTTGCCTCTTCAGCAGGTGCAACAGTTGCCTCAGGAGTTGGAGTTGCTTTCGCGACAAATGGACTGTATTTTGCAAAAGGACCAATGCCTCTAAAAAGCGCAAATGCCAAAGCTCCGATAATTATAAGGATGATAAGAATCCATAACCACTTGGCGCTTTTGCCCTGTGACTCCTGGTAAATTGGGCCGGTTGCCTGCGGTGTGTTTTGATCGTCCATAATATAAACCGACCAAATTGTATCAAATCGTGTCAACCCCGTAAAGATAACAACTATCTTATGGGGTCAAGTAGGTAAATAACCTTGTTAAAATTCATGCTATATTATTCCTAAACCGAATCAAATGCCTCGAAAAATTAACCTTACGATTCTGGCTCTTTTTGTGCTTCTTGGAATCTACTTTGCCAGAGTCAGAACCGTTGGCGACACAGCGGATACATACTGGCACTTAGCAGTTGGCCGGCAAGTTTGGCAGCAAAAAGAAATCCCAAAAACTGATGATTTTATCTATGGCAAAGCCGACACACACTACACCTCAACAGAATGGCTTTCCGGCTTAATCTTTTTTTTATTTGATGATTTTTTTGGATTTAAAAGTTTAGTTATCCTAAGGATCGCCTGTGCCCTTAGTACAATCTTTTTTCTTTACAAAACAGTCGAAGTTTTTACAAAAGACGAAAAAATCCAGTTCGCCGTTCTGGCAGCAACCGGCTACCCTCTTGCCGTTCGCCTTTTCGACCGGCCTGAGAACTTCAGCTATTTATTTGTTGCTCTTATTAACTACGTTTGTTTTAAATATTTCTTCAAAGGAATTTTTAGCAAGTCCTTTTATGCACTTCCCGCAATTTTTCTTACCTGGCCCAGCATTCATGCATTTGTGGTTTACGGTTACGCCTTATTATCTTTTTGGATAACAATTTTTGTTTTTGAGCACTTCCGCAAAGTGAAATCCCGGCCAAACTTTATGTCGGTCATTTCGATTTGGTTAGTATCAACAATAGCAATCTTAATCCAAGCAAAAAGATTTTTCTTCTTCTTGGAGTTGAAAAAGCTAACAAGCTTTAGCGTCAACGAATGGGGTTCCCTAACAGATAGAATTTTTCTTTCAAGGGGCTATCAATTTTTTCAGCAAATGCCGGTTGAAGTTTATTTTTACGTGTTTTTATCCATAGTTGGACTCATTCTTGCAATTCACTGGATAGCTAAAAAGAGAGAAAATAATCTATCGCTTTATTTGATTTTTGCCACCTATTTTGCCATCAGTCTGACACCAATCAGATATTATCGACTAATCCCACTCGTCCTTTTAACAGTTGCCCCGCTAATAATATTCTTCCTAAAAGACTTTAAAAACCAAGTATTTGACATCACTGTTAAACTTGTCGCCGGATTTTTGATAATTTTGACACTTGGTTCAATTTTCGTCGGCTACACAATTGGCTCGAAGTCGTACTTCAAAGCATCATTTGACGAAAGTGGCAAAACAATCGGCGTTAAATCGCGCCTTTGGGGTCAAGTTTTCCCCCAACAAACTTCAACTGTTATCGAAGGTTATCTCACAACAAAACATCTTTACACGTTCGACTGGTGGAGCAACTTTTTCATTTGGCGAAATCCGACCGTTCAAACATACAGTGATGTCATGTATCAATATCGAACTCCACAGGATTTCCAAGATGATCAAATAATCGGTTCCGGTCAAGAAGGCTGGGATAGGTTAGTTGAAAAATACAATATCGACACGGTTGTAAACAGCCAGTTTGCAGCGCCAAAAGGAAACAACACACCTGTATATAAACTATCCAACTGGAAGCTAGTTTATGTCGACAACATTTCTGCACTCTGGGCAAGAAACGATGTTATAAAAACCTTGCCTGTTGATCTTTCAGCTTTAAGTTTGGAAATCCAGGAACCTTTGAAATTCAAACCGGAAAACAAAAATAGGGCGATTGACCAGCTTCAAAATCTGCTAAAATTTTATCCAAAAAACGATTTCGCCAGAGGACAGCTCATCCAAAACTACATAGACGAGTCAAAAATAACCGAGGCAAAAAGCCTGGCGGAGGAATCAAGAAAACTTATGCCTAATGATCCGACTTTCCCACTGTATCTTTCTGCAGTTTACGCATCATCCGGAAACTGCCAGCAAGCTTCCCAATTTTCCAAAGAATCCTTGCAAAAAAGCTATAACGATTTCAATTTCCAAGCACTCGAAGCAATCATCCTGTCAAGTTGTCAAAGTCAAAATCAGTCACTTTGATAACAAATTGCCCAAAAAATTTATATAAGGTAAAATCATATTCGCTTACATGCCGAGATAGCTCAGTGGTAGAGCAACCGTTTTGTAAACGGTAGGTCCGGGGTTCGACCCCCCGTCTCGGCTCAAAAGCTCGTTCTCTATTCCGATGCGCTGGGATGGCAGAGTGGACAATTGCAACGGTCTGTAAAACCGTCGTCCGAAAGGACTCCGAAGGTTCGAATCCTTCTCCCAGCACACAGCCGGCGTGGCTCAGTGGCAGAGCGTTTCCTTGGTAAGGAAAAGGTCATGGGTCCGATTCCCATCGCCGGCTCAACTTCGGAGTCGTTGTTTATTCACAACTTATCTCCTAATGCCAAACCGATAAACCCCTATTATTTTTAGTTTGTTATAATAGCCTTAAAGGCTAATGGATCCACAAGCTCCCCCTCCTCAATACCCTCCAGTTTCACCGCCAACACAAGTTCCAAATCCAGCCTCGCCTGCTATAAACATAGTCCAGGAACCGCCTCAAAAATCCCCAAAAAAGCTTTTTTTAATTATCCTGGCTGGCCTAGTCATCACACTAGTAACAGCATCTACCAGCGTTTACTTTTTCTATTACCTACCACGCAAAAACACAACCGAAAACATCAGCTCTGTCTCGAAGTCGGTTTCCGATTTTAAAACATCTGTTTCTCAAATTAATTCATTGCTTCAGGACATATCAAACCTTTCTCTTGGCAAAAAAGGCTCAGATTCAACATCGCTTCAAGTTTCGGGGCTAGCAATCCACCCTCAAATCGCCAGTTTAGAGCAAAACACCAAAGTTCTCGGGGCAAAAACGTCACCCCAACTTGGACCAATCGAAACAGACGTCTCCAGTCTCAAAAAGATGATTATCTCCGAAAACCCATTTAAAAAACATCAAAACTCCAAGGTAGCAGGGGCAACAACTACTTCCGAAAGCGAAAGTGTAATAAATTCACGCAAAATCAAAGACGATTCCAGCAAAGCTCTTGATACGGTAGACAGCGGCACTAAAAACCTGAAGGAGGTAACCGCAAAAACTGCAAACTTGAAAGGTGTTCCAAATAAAAGTAAAGCGATTTTAGAAAACATTACTTATAAAGAGAGCGCAAACAGCTATTTAGAAGAAGCAGGAAAAATCTCAAATTACTACAACACCTTAAGCAGTACTACAATTGCACTAGACAGTAAAATTAGATCGTACCAAGCTCTGATCGCAGAAGCCTCTGCGGAAATTGGGGCTGCCTTAACTACAAAGAATCTCTATGATGCAAAAGACGCTGTCGGCGCAGCACAAATATCACTTAACAAGGCAAATCAGTTAGCGCAAGATATAAAATCCCTTGGGTCAACGCTTGAGTCTACAGGTCAAACCAGTATGCCAAACGCTGCCCAAAAGTACCAACAGCACAACCTTAAAGTTGTCTCCTCAGTCACTGACTATTTCACAAGCGAGACAGAAATCCTGAAAAAATTCTCGACAACGCTGGACGGTAGTATCACTACTGCCCAGCAAAGGCCGCTCAGCACAGACGAAGTTAACACCCTTTCTCAAGCATGGAACACTGCAATTTCCCAAGAAAATTTAGCTGACGCAAACTTTACTACAGAACTGACAGCCCTATTAGGTGAAGAGATTAACCTCGCAGCCTCTTTCTGGCAAGATAATGGTATTTTAAGATTAAGCACAAGTGTTAATGGTGACATCGATACTTATCAAAAAGCGCTAAACGACCTAAAAACTGCCAATAAAATTCCATTCCAGAAAACCACCAACTAAAGTAATTAACATCCAAAGGGCTTTCCTGCTAAAATTATACTAATGCCCAAACGACCAGGATTCACCTTAATCGAAGTCCTGCTTTCTTCATTTTTCTTTATCGCTCTTATCACCATCCTCCTTTCTTCCTCCGGAACACTTCTAAATACCAGAAAAACTAATCTGGAAACTGTAGCTGCCAAAATCGCCAGCAAACAAATAGAAGACTTAAGAAATATGGCTTACACCTCAGTCGCCTCAGGACCGATTACAGATACCGATCTCTCAAAGTTACCCCAAGGGGCAGCAAACAAAACTGTCACAAACTACCAATCCAGTGCAGACATAAAAGACGTATTAATAACAGTCACCTGGACAGAAAACAGTGCAGCAAAACAACTTAAAATGGAAACACTAATTTATAAAAACGGCCTTTAATCATGGCAATTAAAAAGCATAGAAAAAGACTCGCGGATCTTCTAAGGGGTATGTCGGTTGTCGAAATAACAGCGGCAATTGGCATTATTGGAATTATATCCATAATGGTGGTTTCCATTTATTTTGCCCACTTCCGGCTTTTTTCCAACCAAAGTAAAACCATAGATGTTGCCAATGAAACAAGAATCGCCTTAGACGCCATTACAAACCAAATCCGGGAATCTTCCGCAGTTGTTTCGAGCTGCCCGGTAGGTTCGCCATACAATGGATGCGGCGGTGCAACCACCTCCTCAACTGCCACCTCCTGTAATAACACAACTAGCTACTCAGCAAAAGTCGTTTTGCAGTTGTGGCCGCTTGACTCCAATGGCAACCCAACCGATCCTGGTAGCTCAAATTACGATTACGTTGTCATAAAAAAAGACGACTTGGAAAATACCAAACTCAAAATGATAACCTACCCCTCAAGTATAAGTTCAAGAAAACCCTCGTCATTAATACTTTCCGACGAGATATCCTGCCTCAGCTTTACTTTTGATAACGCTGACCCAACTCAAGCATCCGAAGTCACCGCAGGGATTACTAACACCACAACCCAATTTGGCAAAACTTACATACAGGCACAAGAAACAAAAGCAGTGATTAGAAATAAATGAAAAAAAGCATACTAGTAACAAACTTAAGAGGCCAGGTTTTGATAATAGCCATCATTTTTATGGCAGTAGTTTTGATACTTTCCGCTTCCATGCTTTCCAAAGTCGGCAGTTACCTTCGCTTCGGTGCAATTTCCGTCCAAGGCGAACAGGCAATCGAGCTTGCAGAAGCAGGAGTTGATAACGCAGTTTGGCAATTAAACTTGAATGCTGGAGCGTGCCCCCCAGCGACATGCAGCAACGAAATCGCAATTGGCACAGCCGGAACATTCAAGGTAGCAATCCAAGATAAGTCATCAAATTTAAAAACCATAACCTCAACTGGGTATATTCCAAATTCCACAAACCCAAAACAGAAAAGAACAATAAAAGTAGATATTGGAATAAACAATGAGATAGTCGAATTCAACTACGCCGTTCAGGTGGGTGACGGTGGTGTTGATCTTGGGCAAGGTGCTCAAATAACAGGCGCTGGAGGAACACCCGGAAATGTCTATTCTAATGGAAACATAACAGGAAACCAAAGTTCAGTAATAACAGGCGATGCTTGGGCAGTTGGAACAATTTCAAATCCTCCAACCGTACAAGGTACGCGACACCCCGGGTCGCCACAAACAGACATGCCACAATTTAATTATCAGCAGTGGATAGATGAAGCAACAAACGGCGGCACTATTAATTGCACTCTAACACCTTCTCAGTGTAACCTCTCGGGATTCGCAACTATAGGCAGAAGAATGTATATTAACGGTGACTTAAATTTTGCTCAAGGCACAATTGTCACTATGACAGGACCAGTTTATATCCGGGACGGGAACTTAGACATGGGTCAAGACACCCGCCTTGATCTGGATAGCAGCTTCGGATCCACATCAGTAGCGCTTGTGCTGAATGGAACAGTCAACGTAGGGCAAAACTCATCAATAAACCCTACAAGTGCAAGTCCTAAGGGTTACATCCTGGTTGCAACACCATCAAACGCAAACCCTGCAATTAGAATCAGCCAATCTGGGGCGAATGCCATCTTCTATGCGCTAAACGGCGAAGTTAGACTCATTCAATCATCACACGCCACTGCTGTTATTGCCAAAAGATTAACTCTTGGCCAATCAGTAATTTTGACTTATGACGAAGGTTTAGCATCAACAAATATTTCAGGCGGCCCGGGTGGCTCCTGGCAAATTAAAAAGGGCACATATAAACAAACTGTTTCACCGTGAAATCAAGAGTTTCAATAAAAATCTTCACAGTATCAGTAATCACCACCATTCTGCTTCTTCTTAAAATTAGCCCAGTCTTCGCATTAAACTACAATTTAGTGCCAAACTCGTCGTTTGAAGAAGGTGAAACCTTTCCTACCGGGTGGAATATCGTAACAAGTGACTTTTGCAACATTCCCGCATCAAATTATCAGTCTTCTGTCGAATGGAGCTCCTCTAGATCAAGTACTGGTTCTAAATCCGTAGGCATTACAAACGTTTACCTCCCAAACCAGGGAGACTACACCTCCGTAAAAATAGCATCAGAATTCATCCTGATAAACCCTATACAAATCTACAACTTAAGTGCCTTAATCCAGGGAACGACTGGGAACAAAGGCATAAAACCAGAAATCGACGTATGCTTCTACGATAAAGACGGAAACAAAACCGGAATAAATAGTGTCACGTCTCAGTATCCGCCTGACGATAAAACATGGTATGGAATTTCGTTTGGAGGATTAAAACTGAGCTACTTTCCACCAAACACAACAAAAATAAAAGTTGGGCTATCAGCAAACTGCAGTTACCAATTTCTACCGCCAGGGGCAGCACAAGATTGTTCTGGTTCCATCTGGTTAGACGACATTAGTCTTCTTCCCCTGGGCAATATTACTATGCATAAATTTGAAGATTTAAACAAAAACGGATTGCAGGACATAAACGAACCAAATCTTCAATATTGGGAAATGTCCGTCTATAAAGAAGCAAACTGTGACAGCTCAAAAGAAATCGGCGGGGCATCAACCGACGCAAGCGGTAATGCAATATTTAAGAACACTCCATTCGGGGACTACTCCGTTAAGGAAACATTCTACTACGAAGACTTTAATCCTCCACCACATCTCGTAGATGCCACAAAAGAAGGTTGGTATACTACAACTCCACTTTGCCAAAACGTCACCCTAGATTCTACTTCCGGTGCAACAGTCAACATTGGCAACTTCCATGGTCCCTCTTTTCCCTATCTCAGCCAACTTGACCCGGCTTGGAAAGACCTAACGTACGATCATGCATCCACCTCAAACCCGTTTTTTTGCGGAACGACAATTGGCGGTTGTGGCTGTGCCATAACTTCGGCTGCAATGCTCCTAAATTACTATGGTGTTTCGAGAACTCCAAGCGGCAATCCTACTAATCCCCAAACCTTAAACGATTGGCTAAATCAAAATCAGGGTTATGCTTTTGGAGCCTTAAAGTGGAATTCAGTCGCTGCATATTCTGTTAGGGTAAACGAAAACTTCGGCACTCAAAAAATCCGCTTCGTAGGTGTTGGAAGCGGCAATGATTTTGATACCCTCAATACCGATCTTGCAAACTCTAAGCCCGAAATTTTAGAAGAGCCGGGTCATTTTATCGTCGCAAACGCCAAGCAAGACCCAACATATCAAATCGCAGATCCAGCGTACGAAAACAAAAAGACACTTGCCACCTATTCCAATAATTTCTTAAGCTCAAGAAGATATGAAAAAACAAATACAGACCTAAGCTCCATCTATATTTCAAGCCCGACTCCAAACGACTTATTCATTACGGATTCCCTCGGAAGATCGACTGGCAAAAATCCCGAAACAGGCGAAATTCTAACTCAAATACCTAATTCTTATTATTTTGTTGAACCGTCCTTTACCAATCAAACAGATCCTAATTCTCAGGTTCCAAACACCGGTGTAACCACACTTGTTATCATCAATCCAGAGGAGGGTAGCTTTACTTTGGATTCCAAATCCGGACCGATTGATGTTTCAGCTTATGACACTCTAGGCAATATCCAAGTCAAAAATTTCGAAACTGTGGCGCCAGACACATTCGAACTTAACTACTCACCGAATACTGGATCGACTTTTAAAGTTTTTCAAAAAGTTTCTATCGACTTAAAACCTCAAAACATAAATAAAGGAAATGGAGTTTTTCCAATAGTCATAAAATCGGACGACAACTTTAATGTCCAAGATATAGATTTTCAGTCAATACAACTTTCGCCTTCTGGTATTTCGCCGATTAAGTTTCCGCTTCTGGTCTCAAACGGAAAAGATAATAAAAAAGACCTTCAAATTTTCTTTCTCGCCTCACAAATTTCCAGAAACAATAATCTTTGCTTAACCGGCACCACAATAAGCGGAATCCAATTTAAGGGTTGTACTTAACCCTTGCCAAATTTGCGCCTGATCCGCTAAACTTACCTCTATGGCAAAGTCAAAAAGAGTCTTGTTCCAGCTGCAATGCACTGTTTGTAAATCGAAAAATTACACAAACAGCAAAAATCCGGACAATATCGCGCTAAAGCGCAAAAGCCAGGACACCAAAATTAACCTCAAAAAGTTCTGTAAGCGTTGCAGAAAAGTTACCGAGCATAAAGAGGTCAAGATAGCTTAAGGTCAGGTCTTAGGCTAAAAACTAATCCAACAAAGGCCTGACCTTTTCGCGAACTCCCTTGCCTCAAAGACCCAAAACCCTTAATCTATAAATAGTGGCAAAACATAAGCTCCTCAAAACCTGGTCACTGGTTACTGGAAACTGGAAACGTAGAGTCGGTTTCACTCTTATTGAAGTCATGGTCGTTATTGCCATAATCGGGACGCTGGCCAGCATAAGCACTTTCGCGCTTGGCAAAGCAAGAACTAAAGGGAGCGATTCTAAAAGAAAGGCGGATCTAAAAGCCATCCAAACTGCTGCAGTTGCTTATTATCAGGACTTCAACCAGTTCCCTCCAGGCACAACACCAGGCAACGTATTTTCTTCGGACACCGGCGCTAACTGGATTCCCGGAATATCAGACTACATCAAAAAACTCCCCAAAGACCCGCTCCAATCCGGTATCTTATATTACCTGGCCAATCTTATTAAAAATCCTGTTCAAAATGGCGAAAAATTCTTAGCCGGATTATTTTCCAAACCAGCTCAAACAACAAAAACCATACCCCAAGTTGCAGCAGCAACAACAGTAACTTTAAGGCCTAACGGCGTTGGCTCGAGTACTCAGTGGACTCCGTTAACCGCACCAAATTATTCCCAGGTAAAAGAAGCCACCGCGGACAATGATGCAACTTACGTAAAATCTAATGTTATCAATCAAATGGATCTCTATAAAATCGACCCAAACTCAATCAGCGGTACTATTACAGGTATTACGGTCAAAGTTGTAACTCGCGCCAACGCAGGCCAAGACCCGATGAGCTATATTTACATCCGCACAGGCAGCACCAACTATGCAAGCAGCCCGGGCTTCCAAACCGGCATAGGCGGAACTTACGTGACTTCCAGCTATACCTGGGCAACAAACCCTAAAACCGGTGTGGCATGGACGCCTGCAGATATTACCGCTCTTGAGATCGGCATACTAAATAGTTGGACTGAATACCGCTTCTTGACCCAAGAATATGTGGAGGTAACATACACTCCGACAGGCACGTCTGTAAACATCAATGCAAACACAACAGACAACACCATCAGGTTTTATGCTAGTGGATACTATCCACCCGACCCCAGCGGGGGCTGCGATATTGCCCCTCCTGCTGGATCAACCTATTCTCTAACTGGTCAATACTATACCGGCGGCGGTTATTACAAATACAGAAGCTATCTCGCCTTTGACACTTCTTCAATCCCAGCTGGCTCAACAATAAACTCGGTAACCTTGACACAAACGGTGTACGTTAAAAGTTTGGGAACTAATTTTAACCTCCTTGCCTTAAATTATAACTGGGGGCCTACAGTCGACTGCACAAAATGGGGAGGTACACCACCCACAGCCCCACAAGTTGGCAGCATTGCCACAACAAGCCTTCCTGCCGTAGGATCTTCCTTCACAATGTCCCTGGCAAACTCTGTTGTTAACGCTGGAGGATCAACCTACATGATGCTTCTAAGTGACAGGGACGCAGCCAACACAATCCCAACAGGGCTGGAAGCCTTTGGCGCATACAGCGCAGAATCGGCCACCCCGCCTCAAATAAGTATCAATTATACGCCGCCAGCCACGCCGATAGTCACAACAACTGCCGCAACAGGTCTCAGCGGATCTGGCGCAACCTTAAATGGAACTGCAAACCCAAATGGTTCTGCAACAACAGGATGGTTCCGCTACAGCACCACAAGCCCTGGAACCTGCAATGACACATTCGGCACAAGAGCACCCTCTACTGGAGGCAACGCTCTCGGATCAGGCACAACCGCGGCACCCTATTCCCAAACAATTGGCAGCCTTACAGCATCAACAACTTATTACTTCTGTGCTCTTGCTTCAAATGCAAGCGGCACAGGTTATGGCACAGTGCTTTCCTTTACAACTTCTGCCTCAGCACCAGTCGGGACAATTTCCGCAGGGGCCCCAACAATTCCAAGCGGCAGCAGCACATCAATCACCTGGAGTACAACACCTAGCGGCACGGGGTGCGCCGTTTCCCCGGGTGGAGGAAGCGGGCCCAGCGGCACCTTATCCACCGGGCCACTAACGTCTACAACAACATACACCTTACATTGCACCGACGCGGGCTTCATAGATAAAACTGCAACAGTGACAGTCAGCGGCGCTTCTTCTTCTGCCAACATCAAAGCCAATGGATCCGACGGTCCATATTCAGCAAATGTTGGCGATTCGATAAACATAACCTGGACCTCATCAAATACCACCAGCTGCACAGTAACAGGGGGGCCTGGCGGCTCAGGCACATCCGGTTCATTTTCGTGGACTGTACCAGGCACTCCGACTCCTCCAACTAGCTACTCCTTCTCACTTTCCTGCACAGGTGGTACTGCCAGCGACAGTGTCACCGTTAATGTAACCTCTTTGGGAGTTGCAACCTGTCAAAACAAGAAGAATATTTATTGCTATATAGTCAATACAGACAGAAGTTCGTTTGTTATTTGGGCCCAACTCGACAACACATCTGATCCGCAAATTTCTACCAATCCTGGTGCACTTTGCACACTTTCCCCACCGGACCCCAACTTCAACTACTGCGTCGAGTCCTCGTCGCTTTAGCAAAAAGGTCAGGCCTTAGGCAAAAAGGTCAGGCCTTAAAGTACGCCAGTTCCAAGAAAAAGGCCTGACCTCAAACTATGCCATCTTTTCGCTCTTTACCGAGTTTTATCCGATTTTATATAATATTGACTGAATTTACGGGCGTCGTTCAGTGGTAGGACCGCAGTCTCCAAAACTGCCGACGAGGGTTCGATTCCTTCCGCCCGTGCAGGTTCGTATATAGCGAAGCTATACTAGACCGAAGGTCTATATCCTCTAGGCCCTGCAGGAAAGTTCGCATATATGAGGGGTGACTCATATACTAATTGAAAATTATTTCCTTCCACCCGTGCAGAGTTCCTCCCCACCCATAATCCCATAGTTTGCATTAACCGCTTGCTCATTGTTATAATACGTGACTAATTTCAGCTAAGGTATATGAAAGAAGCCACCGAAAGAAGTCCATTAGATAGACTAACAACCAGGAGAGCTTTTTTTTCTGTCGCAGGTGGCGCCCTAGCTGCCGCGACTCTTTATGATATGGCAAAACTTAAAAGAGATTGGGAAGGCATTGAAACCAAAGATGCCCAATATATCCCCCTTTACGAAAATCACATTGACAGAATAACTGCTGATTCCCTTCCCCCGGATATAGATATCTTTTTCAAAGAAACAGGTGTCGAACCCGACAGTCAAAATTCCCAATATGAGGTTTTTAAAAACGATAAGCCTCCAGGCAAGAACCCTACTTTATCTATTCCAAAAGATGTAATTAGCAAGTTGGCTAAAAATAAGGTTAAGGTAATGCTTGGAGACGCAAAGATGCCCTTGCCAACTGCGCTGGCCTCGGTATCAACCTTACCGGCCGAAGTGGCAGTCGGGGCGGGAATTGGCGCATCCCTTATTATCACAGGAACGAAAGAAAGGACAACCCGCCGAAAATTCCTTAGAGCCGGTTTAGGCTACGGTGCCTTGTGGGGACTATCAAACATAGTGCCATTTGCCACAGGTTCTTTTTCCTCAGATAGCCAATCTAGGCGCAGAATAAGCTCAAGATTTACCCATATATTTCAACAAGCGCATCCTGAAAACCTTGTGGAATTTCCAAGAAGCTTGCTCTGGGCTATAAAAATGCATGACGCAGCAAAGCGCCTTAGAGCTGAAAAGGGCAGAAAATTAAAAATTGCATATGACGTAGGGCAATTTCACGGTAACGTCGAAGACTTTTTGAAATCCGGACAGGATTTCATTAGAAAAATTTTGCTCAGTTACCCTGCACCTATCCTGAAACAGATTATCGATGCAAACGGGGGTGTCGATTCATTTGCAAGTTATAATTTAATATCGCTTCCGCAAGATCTTGACCCCAATTCCGGCACTTATGATCAAGATCTTCAGTCGATGGAAATACAAGAGATGACTGAAACGACTCTAGCTCATCAGCTTAAAGTCAGGTTAAAATCTGTTGTTTAAAAATTAAGGTTTATCCGCTGAAGAACTCACTACTGTTGTATTTTGGCCTATCTAAATCAAAAGTAATCACAAAATGAATTAGTGATGAGCCTTTAAACCTAAAGCTTGTACACGTTCAGCGTAATCTAAGTAAGAACCAACAACATCGGCATCAAATTCTAATGCTTTGTCAAAATTTGTTCCCTGCAATTCGTCGGCAAATTCGCCCAAAACGTCCTGGGGAAAAACATTGTTTTTAATTAAATGCCAGCGTATTGTCCGTAAATTCTCGTCTGCTTGGTAGTTTGCAATTTGCCTTGCCTCATCAGTTGCGCTTTCCGGCGTGACCACTATATCGTACAACCTCAATCCATAGTGGTTTTCCAAATATCTCCTTGCAAAACCCATGTAATTGGCAAGACCCATATGTTGAACTTGCAAAGCTGCTGATATTGACCCCGTATCCAAGATGTCCTTCGAAAATTTCTCTCCTTCTTTTTTAATCATCAAATCAGGATCTTTCCTTTCATCTATTTGGTCATTTACTGTCATCCCGTTATCCTCTGCAACTGACCTAATATACTGGAAAAGCCCAACAGCATCGGCGTCTGAAGTTGCATTAGGATCCCCTTTAGACTCCCAAAGTAGCATTCCCATTAAAACCTGGAATTTTGCCTCGTCGTGGCCGGAAGCTTCCCAAAGCTTGTCTGCATATTCTTTGTTAACATGGCGCACAATGTCGTCATTGAGGCTTGCGTTTACACGATCCCTTGCATCGACAAGTTTTATAAAAGCATCTTCTCTGGCCTTTTCATTTTGGCTCGGAAAGACCGTATCGAAAACGGAAACAGGCTTTGCCTCAACTGGCTCTACTAACACCCCTTGAGCCGCCTTTTTGGTGCTCGCAAAAAAATCCTGGCCCGCGCTTGCAACGCCACCTGCAACTTCCTTAACTAAGTCTGGGTGTTTTGATGCTTGTCCGGCACCCAATCCAATAGCCAAAGTCCCAACAGTAGCACCAATGCCAAGTGCCAAACTATTGGATTTTTTATCGTTCTTCTTTGCTAACCCACTTTGTGAACTCGGCCTATTTGACTTGCCTGATCTTCTCTTATAACGAGCTAAATTTTCTCTGGAATGTTCTGCTAGTCTAGTCTCACCCGCCATATATACCAAACTTTATTTAAAAAAGTTACTTGCCAAGTTGATTATCGGCTGCAGGCGCAGGAGGAGCAACTTCGGGTGCGGAAGGCTGGCTTGCAGGTTGCTGGGAACTGGCGTTCTCTGATGGAAACCTATTGGCTATACCCTTATATAAATCCAGCCCAGCTTTATCCGCTTTCCTTACCGCCTTAGCACTATCGTCAATTGCCTGATGTGGATGGCGATAATATTCAACCCCTTGCTTGCCAACCGCGGCTACTCCTGCAACAAGAAGGCCTGTTCTGACTAGCTTCGTTGCAGAACCAACGACGCCCCTTACTTTTCCTAATTTGGAACTAGTTTGACCAATTGCAGCTTCTGAATCGACTGCCATAGTATTATTTTAACTCTCCCTATTATTTATTGCCAGTCTCGACTGTAAATATGTATAATCGGCAAACAAAATGGGACACAATATTAATATAGTAAATACTCTAAAAGGCAAAAATTTAGATGCGGCGATTATTACAAATCCGATAAATATTTTTTATCTATCGGGTTTTCGTGGCGTTTCTCCGACAGAGCGCGAGGCAATCATGATCGTTTTTAAATCCAAACCATCACTTCTTATAACCGCCAAACTTTATCAGGCAGAAGCCCAAAAGCTTAAATCGAAAAATCTTAAGATCCAAATAACAGCCGAAAGGGCCGAAGTTCAAAAAACCATCGAATCGGCGCTTTCAAATCTTAAAGGAATTGCTTTTGAGGGGGAAAATCTCACTTTTTCGGAATATAAAAAATATCAGAAACTTCTTAAAAGAAAACTTGTCCCTGTAAGGGATTTAGTTGAAAATCTCCGACAAATTAAAAATGAAGATGAAATTGCAAATATCAAAAAAGCTCAGGCCTTGACTCAATCGGTCTTTGATGAAGTGTTAAAAACCATAAAAGTCGGCCAACCCGAAGCAGAAATTAAAGATAACCTGGAAAAAATCGCCAAGATCAAGTCACGAGAACCGCTTGCTTTTGATCCAATCATTGCTTCCGGACCAAATTCATCTTTGCCTCATTACGTAACTGGAAACCGCAAAATCAAAAAGGGTGATGCATTACTTTTTGATTTTGGCCTAAAGTACAAAAATTACTGCGCCGATTTTTCCCGAACTATTTTTGTCGGCCGCGCTACTGAAGAACAAAAAAACATTTACACTCTTGTTGCTCTAGCCCAAAAGGAAGCGCTTAAAAAGCTAAAGACAAATATCAAAGCCAAAGATGTTTACCTGGAAGCTTTTAACCTTTTCAAAAAGAATTCGCTGGAGGACAAATTTATCCACAGCCTAGGTCACGGCATCGGCTTAGAAGTTCACGAAAAACCTTCTCTATATGTAAAAAGCAAGGATATCCTCGTTCCCGGCATGGTTTTCTCCGTTGAGCCGGGCCTTTACATGAGCTGGGGCGGAGTCAGAATTGAAGATTTAGCAACCATAAAAAACAACCAGGCAGAAATTTTTGGGAAAAACGCGAAGTTTATTGAGCTAAACCATTAGCTCTTTTAGCTTCTTAGCTTCCCTTTCAAAATCCTTGTCACTATCTTTCCTCGGCCTTGGCATAGAAACTTCCATAATGCCCCGAATAGACCCATCCACAACTACACCAATCCGATCAGCCAAAAGCACCGCTTCCTCCAAAATATGAGAAACCATAATAATTGTAATTTTTGTTTGCTTCCAAATTGCTAAAAGATCCTTGTGAAGTTCGTCGGTAGTAATCGAATCTAGTGCAGAAAAAGGTTCGTCCAAAAGTAACGCCTGGGGTTCAACTGCAAGCGCTCTTGCAATCCCCACCCTCTGGCGTTGTCCGCCCGAAAGCTCTCTTGGATACTTCTCGCTGAAATGCTGCAAGTTGACCATTTCTAAATATTTATTGCAAAGGTCATGGATTTTCTGTGCCCCATCCCCGCGCATCTTAAGGCCAAAGGCAACATTTTCCTCAACTGTAAGCCAGGGCATCAAGGCCCCGGATTGAAAATCCATACTGATCCCCATTGGTCTTTGAACTTGACCAGAAGTTGGTTTTTCCAAACCGACAATAAGCTTAAGGACAGTCGACTTGCCACAACCGGAAGGTCCCACCAAGCAAAAGAATTCCTGGTTTTTAACTTCAAGCGTAAAATCCCGAACAGCCCACTTTTCAGGCGTTGTAGGATAAGATTTATAAACTTTATTAAGGCGTATTCCGTCAGTCAAATTTGTACCTCTCCGCCAAATGCAATAATTTTTGCCAAATGAAAAAATTCATAAGGCCAATAAGAATTACCATCGCGACCAAGGCTGAAATGAACGGCAAATTCTTTCCCTGATAGCTGGCGTTAACCAAAAGGCTGCCCAGACCGTACAAATCTTGGGATTGAGTCCCGCCGGGAATGTAGTTATGCAAAACCTCGGCAACAATCAAAATATTCCAACCTTGCCCCCACGCCAAAAGCGAACCCATGATAAGGTACGGGAAAACTGCAGGCAACGTCACAGTCGTTAATTTTCTTATACCTTTTGAACCAAAAACGAAGGCTGCCGCTTCGATATCCTGGGGAATTGTTTTAAGGCCCCCTACCATACTAAAAACTATGTTCCAAAGCATTGCCATAAAAAGAACAAAAATTGCCGCTCCTTCAAAAAAATTGACTTTAACAAAAAGAAGGACTATTACCGGAAAAAAGGCCAAAACAGGAACCGATTGGACGATATCAAAAGTTGGCAATAAAATTTTTTCAAGCCTTGGGCTTTTTGTGATAAAAAGAGCCAAAGGAATTGCCAAAATTAAAGCAAAAATATATGCCGCAGCCAATCGAAAAAATGTTGCAAAACAAGCTAAAGTAAGTCCCGTTAGAGAAAGGTCTTCTAGTTTAAGAAGTGCCCTTGAAGGCTCAATAAAATAAAAGGCTAAAAGCAAAAGAATAATTATAAAAACAGCCCAAATTCCGATCAAAAGAAAATGCTTTCTCAGTGAAGTCTCATAGCTATAACGGAAACTATGGTGGTAATGCCTAACGGTTGACATCTAAAAACATTATTCCACACGTTTCTTAAAAAAATCCATTAGATTTCGCGCCATATAGTGTAAAATTGTCCTATGGGCAAAAAGTACAAATTCATTTATGCCGCCATAATAATCATTTTGCTTCTCGCCTTAGGTTTTGTCGTTTTCAAAAAAGAAGTACAAGCACCTACACGTCAAAATAATCCAGCCCCAAGCTACGCCCCAAAGGAAGCCTCCTCGTCCCCAAATATCAAAGCTCAAGACGAAATTCTTAAAAATGCCCTCAATCTCTATTTGGAAAAGAAACGGGAAAATGTTGATATGTCAAACGGGCCATGCCTTGGAAAAATTGCTGATGATTGGGTTTTGGATATCGCCCATAATCCAAGGCAATTAGTCGACAACAAACCCGAAAACCAATGCAGTGAGATCAAAAATGCTACAGCTCATCATTTTGTAGAACTTGATCCGGATGGCAAATTAATCAGGATCTACTAAAGTTGTTTTTTTCAAAAGAAACTGCCATTATTAGGATATGAAGCTAAAATCGAGGCCCGGTTTCTTCATACCTTTCCCGGTCATTGCAATAATTCTCATACTAGTTGGCGGATTCTTCCTAATTAAGCTAATCTCCAACTATATTCCTACAATAAACGCTCAAATTTCCAATAAATACCTGCTTCCAGGGGAAACGACTTCAACCTCCATTAACGACACCGGCAAGTGGCTAACACATACTAACGACAAATACAACTACACTATAAAATACCCCCAAATTTTAAGTGGCAAGTATAACTACGACACAAAAGATAGCCTTATTCTTTCCAGGGAAAGGTTCATATCCAACAAAATTGATATCACTGTAACAGTTTATAGCAAATTTGACACAGCTGACTTGAAAGATCAAACCAGGGTAGGCAATAACGGTTTTCTGTACTATCGAAATGACTTAGACGCCAAAAGCGTAGTTGTCGAGCACAATAATCTCTTTTACGCCATAGAATTTACTCAGGTAAATTACTTTACCGAAACACCCTATTTTTCCAGCTCAAACCAATTTAGGGAAATCTTCGACCTGATCCTCAAGAACTTCCAATTCAACGACCAATAGATCTTCGATCAGAAAGCTTGGAATCTGCTCTCGCAATTTACGCGATCATCCGTAACGATTAAAGCACTAGAGACCTTCACGCTAGAAAGCGCAAGCTAAACATTTCACAAAATGCTAGGAATAAATCTAGTTCTCTCGCGGAGCTTGGGGCCTTGCTTCCGAAACAAAGATCTTCCTGCCATCTACTTCTGTACCGTTCAAATCGGCAATTGCTTTTTTAGCTTCATCGTCTGATGCCATTTCCACAAATCCGAATCCTCGAGATCTACCTGTCATTTTGTCCATCACGATGTTGCTATCAACAACTTTACCGACTTTTTCAAAAACAGCCCTAAGGCTGTCTCCAGTCATAGAATAAGGCAAGTTACCTACAAATAATTTCGCTGCCATTTAAAAAACTGTTTGTGCATTAAAGATGCACAAACGTAAGACTCAATTCACCTCCTTTACAAATAAATTCATTTCACTAATTTTCGGGAAAAGACATTAATAATATTATTTAAGAAGACCTTGCGGCAAAAACCTAACTTTCTCTAAGCAAATTGTAAATTAACTGTTAAGCGCTTGTCAATTGCAAACACGTCTAAAGCTAAGGCCGGTCCTTAGCTCAAGCTAATTCTCGGAAAAAAGGTCTGGCCTTTATACCGCCTAGCTAATCTCTAATGTCCGATTAACTACTGTTTTTGCCTCTTGCAAAAACAGGGCCTTTTTTGTAAATTCTATGCGAGGTTACGTGCAAAATGTAAAAAAATCTAAACTGATACTAAGTTCCCGTCCTAACCTACTTACAATAAGGCCAAGCACTTCGTATACAAAAATCCTCAAAAAAATTTACAAGAATAAAGAGCTCGACTTCATTCACCTCGAAAAGGCCAATGCCACTCAAATGGCCGCTGTTATAACAGCAAGACTTATGGGCAAAAAATTTTATTGGATGCAGGAATTTACTAACCCGCCGCAAGCAAGTATCGTGACCCGTTTCTTGCTAACCCAAGCCGACAAAATCTTCGTTCACGACAGGGAAGATGCCGTGAAGCTAAAAAAATACGGGGTCAAGCCCGGCCGAGTGCACTACGTTAAATAAAAAGTTCTTCAATTTGAAGAGCTTCCATAACTTTTGACTTTTGAGCTTTGACTTTTGACTTTATTCCAACACCACCCAGGGCCTTAAATCCCGCTTAGGAATTTCCGGTGCAATAATAAATTTGGTAACCGATTTTATAAACATCAAAGTAATGTAATTTACCTTTTCTCTCGAGAGCCAAAACGATTTAGGTAGATCAAGCTGGCTTTCATATTTCTTCTTGACCTCCTCAAGCTCTTCATGTCTTGGGTGGTCAAAGTAAAAAACCCTATCAACTATAAACTGTCCTACAATCTCCTCACCTGAAACTTTTATATATACAATGTCCCCTGCTGAAACAGAAAGAAACGGTACAATTCTAATTTTTGAAAAACGGCCCTCAATCTTTTTCTTTCCGGAAAAAATTGCCTCCGCTGCTTCACTATCAAACACCGCCAAATGCTTTGTCATGTTCGGATTATATCTGATAGTGGTAAATTTAAAAACCAGCCGGCTATAAATCTAACCCCTTGAGGTAATCACGCAGCTCAGAATTGACATCCTCGTGCATTAATCCATGGTCAATTACGGTCTTTAGATACCCAATTTTAGACCCGCAGTCATAGTATTTGCCGTTTTTAATCTCAATTGCATGGACTTTTTTGCCATCCTTCATCATATTGTTGACTCCATCCACATAATAAAGTTCCTTACCTTTATCAATAGTGTCTGGAATTGCACGCTCTAGCGCATCAAAAATATCCGGCGTAAATAAAAATCCGGAAACCACAGCTAAATCCGAAGGCGCCTTACCGGGCCCTGGCTTCTCGATAAATTGACTAACATCAATTACGCCTTCATCAATCTTCTTTCCACCAACATAACCGTATTTTTTAGTATCTTCAGGATTTGTTGTCCTGATTCCGGAAAGAATTGACGTACCGTATTTTTCGTAAGCGTCTATCATCTGGCGAGTTCGAGACGGTTTTGCCGCCACAAAGTCGTCTCCCCAAAGCATTACAACCGGCTCGTCGCCGACAATTTCCCGCGCAACCAAAAGCGCGTGGCCATTCCCAAGCGCTTCTTTTTGCCTCACATATACAAAGTTGGCAAGCTCCGAAATCCTTTGTACTTCCTCAAGCATCTCCATCTTACCATCCTTTTCCAAGCGCGCTTCAAGTTCAAAATGTTTGTCGAAGTGGTCCTCAATCGCTCGTTTGTGCCAGCCGGTAACCAAAATAACCTGTTCAATCCCTGCTTCAATCGCCTCTTCAACCACATATTGGATAATCGGTTTATCGACAACAGGCAACATTTCCTTGGGCATTGCCTTTGTTGCCGGCAAAAACCTTGTCCCAAAACCCGCCGCAGGAATAACTGCTTTTCTAACTTTCTTCATATTAGGTAAGTGTAATTATCTCTCTATCAGTTAACCAAAATCAACAACATTTATTTCCAATTCTTAATTCTTGCTTCTTGATTAAAAATTCTGTTATCATACTCGCTAACCTTGACAATTGAAGGGAGATTTCTTAGTGGCATTTAATCCGTTAACATACGTCAAAGAATCGAAAGCTGAACTCGAAAAAGTTATCTGGCCTACCCGCCAGGAAACTTTACGATTAACTGTAATAGTTCTTTTAGTTGCAGTTGTGGTTGGCGCTTATGTTGCTGGCCTTGACACAATTTTTACTAAAATAACCGAAAGCCTTCTTAAGGTACACAAGTAATGGACGACCAGGACGACAAGAAAATACAAGAAGATATAGCTGAAGAGGTTCCACAGGTTGTGGAAGAAAACAGCGCGGAAGAAACAATGCCAACGGAGGATCAGTCGGAACCGTTGGAGGATCAAGCAACTTTTGCCCAGCCAGAAGACCAAGAGCCTTCTGAAAATCAGCCTTCTGGGGAAGATCAGCCACAGTCAGAAGAAGAATCGCAAGAACTAGCATCTGAGCCAGAATCACCAAACGACCGAAACGCCGAAGAACAAAAAACCGCAGAAGAGCCAGTTGCAGACGAAGCTTCCGAATCAGTGGATCAAGCTGAAGAAAACCCGGAGGAATCTGAAATCCCAACCCCTGAAGAAAAACCGGCGCCCCAAAAACCCAAAACCCCTGGTGCCAATTGGTACGTAGTCCACACCTACTCGGGTCATGAGTCAAAAGTCGCCGCTACCCTAAAACAAAGGGTGGACTCGCAAAAACTTTCGGACAAAATCTTAGACATACTTGTCCCTACACAAGAAAAGATCGAAATAAAAGAAGGTAAGAAAAACACAGTAAAAGAGAAAATCTTCCCCGGCTATCTTCTAGTTCATATGATTTTGGATGATGCCACCTGGCTTGCCGTCAGAACAACACCTGGAATAACTGGTTTTATTGGAACTTCCAACAAACCAACCCCTCTTCCAGAAGACGAGGTTGAAACCATCAAACGCTTCATGAGCATGGAAGCGCCGAAATTTAAAGCCGCATTTTCAGTTGGTGAGGCAGTCAAAATTACCGACGGCCCATTTTCGGAATTTTTGGGGTCGATTTCTGAAATCGACGAAGAAAAAGGCAAACTCAAAGTTTTGGTTTCGATTTTTGGACGAGAAACACCAGTCGAATTGGATTTCCTCCAAGTTGCTAAGCTTTAATACCAGTCAGCTATCATGGAATTCGTTGCATAAGGGCAGGCCTTTGTGCTGCATAATCAGGGTTAAGGCCTGCCCTTAACTGAGAAGGAGGCCTCAAGAACAAGGCGGTTTTTTAACTTTTTCGAATCGTCTAAAATACATATATGCCCTTACCTCTTTATCGAAAAATTCGAGTCCCATTAATTCTAATTTCGATCTTCGTGATCCTACTCTACATCTCCACAAAAAACACCAAAAGTTACATCAACCCTTATTTTTTTGGGGCAAAAAACAATTTCAGTGCCCTATTTTCAGATAAACCCAACAAGCAAATTCAATCTTATCTCGAAAATCAAATTTCAAATTTTCCCGGAAGTTACGGCGTCTTTATAAAAGACCTTAAACATCAAACAATTTACTCTGTAAACGAAAACCAAACATTCCAAACTGCCAGCATCTACAAGCTTGCTGTACTCTACAAAACCTATGATGCCATTTCCAAAGGAGAAATTAAAAAAGACGATGTTTTATCTGAAGACGAATACACCTTAGATCAAGTCCTGGCACCGGATGACGAAAACACTGCAAACGGAATCGTAACTTACAAAGTTTCAGAAGCTCTAAATTCAATGATTACAGTTTCCGACAACTATGCCGCATTGCTTTTAGCACATAAATTAGGCTGGGATAATATAGACAGCTTCCTTCACCAGCAAAATATCTCCGGTTTTGATCTTTCCGCTCCCCAACAACCAGTTGCCAGTCCGAGGGCCGTTTCTCAAATACTGGAAAAAATTCATAACGGTACTGCCGTTGACGCCCAAAGCTCTCAAGAAATGAGAGATTTACTTTTAGATCAGACCATAAACGACAAAATTCCCAAATATTTGCCTCCAAGAACCAAGATTGCCCACAAAACCGGCGAGCTGGACAATATCCGAAACGATGCAGCCATAATTTATGGCAGAAACAGCACATACATTTTTGTTATCCTTTCCGAAGCGCCTGTACCCGAAGAGGCAACAGAAAACATCGCAAATCTTTCTAAGAATATGTACGAAAAGCTCGAGGCAAACTAGAACTTGTTATTGCTTGAAATAATCCCGCGATTTAGCGTATACTTCATATCTGTCGACACGTTAGTAGTTAAACTTAAAACGTTAGTCGTCTTTTTAAAATGGCCAAAAAGATAAAAGCAATTGTTAAACTAAATGTCAAAGGCGGTCAGGCAACCGCTGCTCCACCTGTGGGTCCTGCTCTTTCCCAGCACGGCTTGCCGATTATGGATTTTGTCAAAAGTTTCAACGACAAAACCAAAGATCAGCAAGGTACCGTTCTGCCGGTTGTTGTCACAATTTATGAAGATCGCACATTTTCCTTTTTAGTTAAAAAACCGCCTGTTGCCATTCTTATCAAAAAAACCTTAAACCTGGAAAAAGCTGCTAAAACTCCCGGCAAACAAACTGTTGCCAAGCTTGGGAAAGCTCAAGCCAGAAAAATAGCGGAAGAAAAAATGGAAGATTTAAATACCAAAGATATCGAAGCCGCAATTAGAATAGTTGAAGGCACAGCCCGCAGCATGGGTGTGGAGGTAACCGAGTAAAGGAGTCCCCATTTATGGGGTTAAGTCATGGGAACAACTCGCATTAAAGTCATCGATCTTTCGTCAAGCCAGCAGGAAATTAAAACTTCCCGAAAGCATGCAGAAAAACTGGCAGGTGTTCCAAAGCTTGAAAAAGAAGAAAAAGAAAAGAGGCAAGAAAAACAAGCCGAGGAAGCGGTACCTCAAGATCAAACAGCCGAAACAGAAACAACTCAGCCGGATAAAAATTTAGCATCAGAGTCAGAAACTAAAGCCGAAGAAGCTAAAAAAGCAGCACCGGCGTCATTAAAGAAAAAGGCTCCCGGACGACATCGCGGTTCAAATTATGAAAAAGCCAAGAAATTAGTTGAGGACAAGCTCTACAGCGCCCAAGACGCGCTGGAACTTTTGCCAAAAACCTCGTTTACTAAATTCGACCCGGCCGTAGAAATGCACCTTGGCGTTTCGGAAAAAAATATTAAAGGTTCTGTTAATTTTCCCCATTTGGAAGTCAAAACAAAAGATAAAAAATACCTCGTGTTTTCAGAGAAAAAACCCCAGGCAAACGCAAAAAACGTCACATTCGCTAACGAAAAAACAATAGACGATCTTGAAAGCGGCAAGATCAAACCGGGCCGCGATTTCGACACTGTCATAGCCAGCCCTAAATTTATGCCTGCTCTTGCTAAAGTCGCCAAAATTCTAGGTCCTCGGGGCATGATGCCAAACCCCAAAAACGGTACCGTGACAGAAAATTTTGAAAAAGTCCTAGAGGACACTAAAACCGCCAGTACTTTGTTTAAGACAGACCCATCATCTCCGGTTGTCCATATAAAAATCGGCAAACTTTCACAAAAACAAGACGAACTTACTAAAAATATGAAAGCCCTGGTTCTTGCAATTGGCACTTCAAAAATCAAAAAGGCAACTATAACTACCACTATGGGGCCAGCCATAAAGCTTGATCCCGCTTCCCTTTAAATTTCGGCAAAATCAACTCCTTGACAGGAACGTTTGCATCTGATAATTTTCCCCTGCTATTTCCCAAAACTGCCTTTTTATTCAAACTATCATGCCGGCAAAAACCCTAATTAATATTCAAAGTTGGATCAAGCTTCGCTTGACGTTAAAAAGGAGGTGATAAAAAGAATGATCGATGAAACAAGAATTATTGACGACGAAGACGACGACGAAGAAGAAAAAGACGAGGAAGAATCAGCAGATGAGGACGACGCAATGTAGTCTGGAAGTTTCATAAAAGCCTCACGAATGTTTGTTTTGTGAGGCTTTTTCGTTGTAAAAACCTGGTTAAGGGCAGGCCTTAACCTATGGCTTTTGCTGCAAAAAGGCCTGCCCTTTATCGTGTAAATGAGGTAGAAAAAGACCTGACCTTGAGTATGAAGTAGGTGATCTGTATTGACAAACTTCACCAAAATCTAGTTTAATACCCTCAATCCAAAGACCGCAGCTCTTCACTTCGTTCAGAGTAAACTGGACAAAGTGAAGTTAAATTTCGGAAGGCTATCAGGTTTACCCTGAGGAGGTACGACGAAGGGCTGCGCAGGAGAAAGTAAGTTTTTTCTTCTCTTTGGCCGCAAGTCGGCCATTTTCTTTGGACACAGTTTAATGAAAAAAGTAGCTAAATCAGCACGCGAGAAAAAAGAAGAAAAAATCCAAAGTTTGGCCGAAAAATTTAAAAAGGCTAAAACTTTGACTTTTGCAGACTATCGCGGCCTTTCGGCAAACCAAATAGCAACCCTCAGGTCAAAAATAAAAGCTTCTGGCGGCGAAATGCTCGTTGAAAAAAATACGCTCATTTCGTTGGCTCTCAAAGACTCGGGTCATAAATTAGGAAAAACAGAAGATCCCGAAGGCACACTTCTTACCGGCCCAACCGCTACAATTCTTTCCTATGAAGACGAGATTGCTCCAATAAAAGAAACGGCCCAAAGTAACAAAGAAATAGGCCTCCCCAGTTTCAAATTTGGCTTTTTTGGCCTTGATTTTTTAAACTCCCAAGGCCTAGAAAGTCTTTCCAAAATTCCCGGCCGTGATGCACTTCACGCCAAATTGGTGGGATCACTTTCCTCGCCAATTTATGGAGTTGTTGGTGTTCTGAGCGCCAATCTCAGAAACCTGGTTTACGCACTCGATCAAATTCAAAAAAAGAAAGGAGCGTGATAAATTAAATGGCAGACGACGATCAAAAACAAGACGAAGCAAAGCAAGCAGAAGAATCAGCAGACGCTGCCGAGGAAGCTGCCGACAAAGCAGAAGAATCAGCAGACGCTGCCGAGCAAGCAGCTCAAGAGGCAAAAGACGCCGAAAAAGAAGTAAAAGAAGAAATTAAAGAGGTAAAAGAAGAGAAAAAGGAAGAAGCCAAAGCCGATGTAAAAGTCAGCAAAAAGTTAGAGGGCTTAATTTCCGATATCGAAAAACTTTCTGTTTTGGAGCTTTCTGAATTGGTTAAAGCACTCGAGGCAAAATTCGGAGTTTCGGCCGCACCTCAGGTAGTTGCAGGAAGCGCTGCTCCAGCCGCAGCTGGTGGCGACGAAGGTGCTTCAGAACAAACCACTTTCAATGTCATAATCTCAGACAGCGGAGCCAATAAAATTTCCGTCATTAAAGTGGTTCGCGAACTAGTTCCAACTCTTGGACTTAAAGAAGCAAAAGATTTGGTAGATGCAGCCCCCAAACAAGTTTTGGAAGGGGTAAACAAAGAAACGGCAAATGAGGCAAAGACAAAGCTAGAAGCAGCAGGCGCGAAAGTAGAGCTCAAATAGCTAGAAAAGGTCAGGCCTTAGCCTAAGTCAAGACTAAGAAAAAGGCCTGACCTTGAGCTATTGATATGCAACCATTGCCAAAACCCCCTTTTTGCCCACTTGACCGGCAATTTTTCCCATGATACATTGGAGTCCGAAAGTGATTTCTTCGTTCTCTAGAATGACACACTTAGATCACACTAATTTATTAATCAAAATTCAAACATCAACATGGCATTAGGAGACGACTGGCCGGATTTATTAACAGTTAAAGAAGTGGCCAAAATCCTAAGGGTTGCCCCACTCACAGTCAAACGCTGGGGCAAACGAGGAAAACTTCCGGCAATCCGCATCAACTCTCGCGGCGACCGTAGGTACAAAAAAGAGGCAGTACTTTGGCTTCTTGGCGCGATCAAATCCGGCGACCAAGGTCTAAATCAATAAACCCTTTTCCTTGCTTTAAAATTTCCTTCTATATATAATTTGTCATCCTTTATGGAAAGACTTGAACCAAGGCCGGTTACCGAAACTGCCCGAGGAATTTTAGAAGATCCGCCGCAGGCTATTTTGTGTTTTGACAACTATCGGGGCAATTCTCCAGATGCGAGAGCTATCGCCAGCCTTATCATGATGCAAAGGGCAATAACAGCCTTGATCGTAAGCCATTCTAAAAAACTTTATCCAAAAGAAAACCGCCCGAAAATCGCCTGCTTCGCCGGCGAACATAAAAAGGGTTTGGTGTCAGGGTCAGCTTTGATGAAAAGAACTCTAATGGCACTTGGCGCCGAAGAAAGCGAAATAGAAACTCGGTCAACTACGGTATCAACCACCACAGACATCACCCAATTCCATTCCTACATCAAAGAAAACAATATAACCGGCCCTGTAGCAATTGTCACAAGCGATGATCACATCGAAAGAACAGAGCAAGAAATAGTTAACCATTTCCAAAAACATAAACATGGCCCAATTCCAAAGATTTACGTTCTGTCGCTGCATTCAGAAGAAATCGCAAGCCTTCCATTGCCAACTGAAGTTAGAAAATCTCTTTTCTATCTAGGTAACTTTAGTGCCTTAGTTAAAGCGGAACGTGAAGGTTCCCTAAGTGGAGGTAGAACCGAAAAAATTGCAACCAGAATTTCCAAAATAAAACACCAACACAGAAGAGAAACGGTTCAAGCCGTTGCTGAATTTGTAAATCATCTGCACACTCCAGAAGCTCTAAGAAGGATAAGAAGGGTAAATCGTCAATTCCGACGAGGTCATAAAAACCTTTATGTTAAACGGAAAGATAGAAATCCCAAAATTAGAGCATTTCCCGATATGCCAGCTCATGGATAAATTTTATCCCCAAAATCGTTTTATTTTAAAAAATTTTATGCTCAACTGTCATATGTCTCCAAAAATTGCTATACTTTGAGCATGCTACAAACAGCAATAGACGCAGCCAAAGCTGGCGGCAAACACGCACTCTCCTACTTTAACAACCTTCCGGAAGTCAAAAAGAAGGCAGATGAAAGTCCGGTTACCATGGCCGATATCGAAACCGAACAGCTTATCCGCAGGCTAATTTCCAAAAAATACCCGGATCACGGCTTTATTGGCGAAGAATTTGGATCCACCAATCCAAAAGCCAAATTCCAATGGGTTATAGACCCGATAGACGGCACCCGATCTTATATCAGAAACATTCCCCAGTGGTGTATTCTGATATCTGTCCTGGAAGACAATAAACCGATAGTTGGGGTATGTTATTTCCCCAATCAGGACGAATTATTCAGCGCCGAAAAAGGAAAAGGTACATTTTTCAACGGAAAAAAGACTACGGTTTCTAAAGTCGAAAACTTAAATGAAGCATACATTTCTTACTACAATCTTAAACATTTTGAAAGACTCGGCAAAACAAAAAATTTGGTGGATATTTGCCAAAAATCCAACACCTCTATGAATTTAGCTTCATTTGCAATGAGTTTTTTTCTAAAAGGAAAAATTGAAGCCTACATTTGCGCCCATGGACAACTCTGGGATTTCGCAGCATTTTCCCTTTTAACAGAAGAAGCAGGCGGAACATTTTCCGACTTTTCCGGCAAAAAGTCTTTAACCTCCGGCGACATAATCTTGGCAAACAAACCCATCCACGATCAAGTACTAAATATCCTCAATACTAAATAAGCGCTAACCCATAAAAATCGCCTAATCCCATAACTCCTCATTTTTACGCTCAAGGCCAGGCCTTCAGGCTGAAAATGGCCGATTTCAGGCTGAAGCCTTAAAAGCTAAAACTAGCAAGTTAGGTCAAATTTGAGGCTAAATATCCGCTTTCGAGGTCAAGAGCAGGCCTTTACCTTGGCGTTTTCAGGAAAAAGGCCTGCCCTTATTCCACCTTTCGCCTTAATCCTCCACATTTTTTGTGCTAAAATACCTAAATGGAACCCGCATCCAAAGCTAATCTCAAAAACAAGCATCTTATCGTTTTTGATCTCGATGGCACCCTCGCCCCCACTAAATCGACAATCGATTTAGAAATGAGCGACCTTCTCGAAAAACTCCTCAAAGCCAAAAAGGTAGCCGTTATTGGTGGCGGCAAATTCGAACTCTTTCAGGAACAACTCTTAAACGGCCTTAAAGCCCCAACCAATCTTCTTAAAAATATGTTTTTATTCCCTACCACAGCCACGACTTTCTATAAATTTGAAGATGGATGGAAAAAGGTCTACTCGCACGACTTAACTCAACAAGAAGTTAAAAGAATCATCGCTGCGTTCGAAGAAATCATCGCAAAAATCGGCTACAAGCCCGAAAAAACGTATGGCATTATCATCGAAGACCGCGGTACCCAAGTAACCTGGTCTGCTCTCGGCCAAGACGTCGTTAAGATTCTTGGCGACAAAGGTGTCGAGCTCAAAAACAAATGGAAAGAGGAAAACACTCCGCTCAAGTTGGAAATTGCCAAATATGTCCAAGAAAAACTGCCCGATCTTGAAGTTCATGCTGCCGGTTACACTTCAATAGACGTAACCAAAAAAGGCATCGACAAAGCATACGGCCTTAAACAAATGGAAGACCACCTTAAGACTAAAATTAAGGATATGCTCTTTGTTGGCGATGCCATTTTCCCCGGCGGCAACGACTATGCCGTCACCAAAACCCCGATTGACTACATTCAGGTTAAAGGCCCCGAAGAAACGAAGCAAATCATCCGCCAAATCCTTGAGTAAGTTTAGTTAAGGTCAGGTCTTAGGCTAAGAATATCCCAACAAAGGCCTGACCTTTTAGCTCACACTCTTACGAAGGTCTGGCCTTGGAAAACTAAAAGGCCAGACCTTGAGATAACAATTGGTTATCTGAAAACGCAACTTTTACCCGTTTAAAATCTTCTCTTCCAAAGTCTCACCAATATCTTCTTCCTTCAAGGCTTCCGCAGCATCAACAGGATCAATAGTATTTACAGAAAGCCCCGTCCCCAACTCAAATCCGGCCCTGTGCACCAACCTTGGAATTATCCGTATATACCAATCTTTTCCATGGTGGACGTAGTAGTTGTAAGCAGGCCCGTCTTTAAACGCAACCATGGGCATTCCGGGATGGTAATGCCCCGCTCCCGAAAGATGCTTTATCAGCCGCCTTAAGGCGTTTTGAAGCACGTATGCCAAATCATCTGCCTCTTCGTCTGTTATTTGGCCAAAAAACTCCCCACGCCGTTTAGGAGCTATCCATAATTCAAAGGGCCATTGCGAGAAATTCGGGCAGAACACTACGAAGTTTTTGTTATCCACAACCGTATTGACAACAGCCTCAAGCGGTAGTGTGTCTAAATTGATTTGCTTAGGCACAACCACCAGCTGCGAATGGGGATGTCTAATAGAAGCCCCTGCAACCTCCCCAACGTTGTTAAAGATAATCGTATGGCCAATATCTTTATTGGCATTAAATCGCTCCCTATAAACCCGCAAAATAAGCCTTACCTGCTCAAGCGGTAGTTTATCAATATCGAGCTTATCGTCTGGTGAATGGACAATCACTTCATGGAAATCGGTGATCGGAAACTTATTTTTTATAACCCTTACCTTCCAGCCTCGCTCATAAGCTTTCCCCTCACCAACTCGATAGATTTCCTCGCCTGGTATGCGCTCAAAACCCGGACAAAAAACGCATATCTTATTGACGTTTGCCGACTTTGTCTTGTCTGTATCTACCGGCCTTTTTGTGCGACCCTCGGCAAAGATAACCCAACGGTTGGTAGTTATATCTGGAACGTACTTCGCCATAAACTCAGTTTAGCATTTTTACGAAGGTCTGGCCTTTGTTGGGATATTCTCAGCCTAAGACCTGACCTTGAGATAGCGGTCGGTAACTTATCCCACGCAAAGCGCAGGCCTTTTTTCTGACAAAAGACTGAGGTCAAGGCCTGTCCTGTAACTGGCGGCTGGCCCCGATAACTGGCAACTGACTAATTTACTACAAGACACATTAACACTCTCCCCCAAAAACACCGATTTTTAATCGTTTGAGTAACAAATGTACTATAGATTATTTTTGTAAATTTGAAGCTAATTTTTGACTTTTGACTTTTGACTTTTGACTTTCGCGAAGCTTCCTATCGGCTTAAATTTTTTATCCAATAGTTTTTACTAAGATGTAAATTCGAAATTTTCAAAAATTTTTCAGATTTTTTTTGAAAAAATTTTTAGAAATTTTTCAGAAGATTTTAGAAATTTTCACTTTTGCAAATTTTGCCAAAAACATCAAAAAAAACACCGGAATAACCCTATGTCTCCATGCCCTGCCAGGTTCGTGGATCAAACGCCACAACCACTCAAAACCGGCACCCTGAACGGGTTTTGGGGCCCTTTTTTTCACACCAGCCAGTAAATCTAGCGCTCCACCGACCCCTATAAAAACTCCGACGTTGAGCTTGTTGCGCATGGCATTGATCCAGAACTCCTGCCTACCCATACCTAGCGCAACGAAAAGTATGTCCACCCTCTCTGTGGCGGGAAATGGTAATTTTAGCCTCAAATCTTGACCTATAGTCTCCTCTCCAGGCCCTGCAAACCCTACTTTTAACCCGGGATAAGCCTTAATTTGGCGCTTACTAGCCTCCTGTGCTACACCCGAAAAACCTCCCAAAAAGCCTATTACAATAGCCTTTCCGGCACTTTTTTGACACAATTTTTCGATTAAATCTACGCCTGTTATTCTATCTTGTGCCGAACCACCCGAAATTAGCTTCGAAAATACCACCCACTGGCCGTCCGGTAAAGCCAAGTCGGCATCTTCTAAAATGCGCGCAAACTCTTTATTTCGTCTGGCCATCATTACGAATTCCGCATTGACCGTAACTACATATTTTCCTCTATTTTCACGCTTGGCCAGGTTTAAAATCTCCGAGACCGCTTCATCGGCAGATATATCGTCCACTTTTACACCAAAAACGTCGATTTTTCGTGATTTATCCATAGTCTTTTAACCTTTTAAGCCTTTTTAGGGGCTTTTATCGCCCCGCAATTTTCCGACCATTTTCCGAGAAACTTCAGAAAGGCCAGTAAACAGGAAAGTGCTTAAGACACATGTATATTATCTAAAATCTTAGGCATTTTTACAAAGGTCAGGCCCAAACTTAAACTAATCTTTTAACGAAGGTCAGGCCTTGGCCTCGCCATTTCCAAGAAAAAGGCCTGACCTTGAGATAACGAAGGGTAAACACCCAAACATCGAGGCCTACCCTTAACCAATTTTAGCCTCGAATTGACTCAAATTCCTTGATTTTTGATATCCAAAAATGTCTATTCGATATAGATAATAGCAGATTGTTATAAGAATCAATCAAGTATTTTATCAGAAATCATTTTATGGAAACGCTAGCCTTGCCTATTTTTACAGGTTTGGCAATTTTCCGGCAAAATAAAGCATCAATATTGCCCACCCCACCAAAGCCTCCAAAAAGCCCTCGCCCGAAATTTATAGGTGATAGATCAGCAGATCTTAACGAAGGTCTGGCCTTTGTTGGAAAATTCTTTTGCCTAAGACCTGACCTTGAGATAACGGTAGTTAATCTGAAAACGCCACTAACGGAATTTAAACTAACCTTGAATTGAAGCTAAATTAAAGATAAGCCAAGTTAAAGGCAGGCCTTAACTTGGAATTGCAGCACAAAGGCCCGCCCTTTTGTCTGAAACCCTTACGACGGTCTGGCCTTAACCAAACCGTATCCAGGAAAAAGGCCAGACCTTGAGATAACGATGGTTGACCAAAAAACGCTACTATCTAAAGTATCCTGTGGGCACAAAATCGAAGAAGTCCTTAGTCTCAACCGGATTATCGGAAACATCATTGCTTTTCGCACCCTCAACTTTGTTCCTATCAAAATCAACGCTCTCCCAATATGGCCGCAAAATCGAGGCTAAATCCTCAACTAGACCACCCTTTTTTGCCTGAAATCCCGGAGTTTGAACTCTAACAACAGCAGAAGCCGGACTTTCGTTTCCCCAGTTGTCAATCGCAGTTAAATAGTAAAATCTTTGCGAACCTGAAGCTAAATTCGTATTCAAAACATAAGATTCGGTTTGGGAAATCACATTAAAACTTCCATTTTCTCCAGTCTCAGAGGCCCACACCTTAAAAATTAACCCAGGACAATCGTTCCAAGTAAGGCTAACTATGTTGCCGTCAAGTTTGGCACTTACACTGTAGGGTGTTGAAACAGCAAAGTTATGAATTGAAACTGAACCTACTGGCGAATACTCCGATTTGTGGCCATACTCATCCAAAGCCTGAACGCGCACATACCAAACTCCATTGGCAAGCGAATTGGAATCATCGAAGCTAAACGAAGGTGAATCGGAATACATCATGTTCTGGCTGCAACTGGAAAAATCGGCCTTTTTGCACCACTGGACCGAATAGTGGATTGTGCCTGAAATTTGCGACTTAGAAGCATCCCAAGCCCATGTCGGTTTAAAGCTGTTTTCGCCCTTAGAAATGGTTGGAATTCCTGGTTGCGATAAGGTTGTTGTATTAACCCAATTGACCTGTTTTGCTTCACTGGCAAAAGCCTCATTTTGACTGCCAAAAAAAACTAGAATTGAAGCGGGTATCGCTATCGCCAAAAAAATTTTGCGCAGGCCAAAAATTTGCATCTTTTGCCCGCCAAATTAAATTTGGGCAGGCCTAACTAAAATGTAGCATATCTCAAGATCTCTTGCCAGAAAAAAATTTATGTATTTTTGCAATTTTTTACCCAAATCCCCTTTTCTTCGACCTAAACGGACACAAAGTAGATCAAATTTTAGCGGAAAACTCGACGAAGGTCTGGCCTTGGAAAACTAAAAGGCCAGACCTTAAGATTAAGAAGATTGATCTGAAAACGCTAATTTCGCCTGACCTTGAGATAACGATAGTTGAGATTAAACCACGCTAAGGGCAGGTCTTTTTCGGTGAAAGGTCCATGCCAAGGCCTGCCCTTTCTCCTATCTTTGATGCACAAACCTGCGCCAAGTCTCTATGTTCTCAAGCGCAATCCCCGTTCCGTAAACCACGCAGTGCAACGGATCATCGGCAACGTGAGCAGAAACACCAATCTGACTGCTAATATACCTGTCGATATTTCGAAGCTGGCTGGAGCCGCCCGAAATGACGATTCCGCGGTCGATAATGTCGGAAGAAAGTTCCGGCGGAGTTTGCTCCAAAACACCCTTAATACAGGCAATAATCGTCCCTAAAACAGGGTTTATTGCTTCTGTTACCTCGTTGGAATCAACCGTTATGGTTTTAGGCATGCCGGATATGGCATCGCGCCCTTTTATCTCCCATGTTTTTTTAGGTGAAATGGCAATCGCGCTTCCGACTTTTTGCTTCAACTCCTCTGCCATCTTCTCACCGATTACCAGATTGTGGATACGCCTGATATAGGAAATTATGGCCTCGTTGAACTTATCGCCCCCTGCGCGGGCACTGCCGGCCCCAACAATACCTCCCAAAGATACTACCGCCGCTCCAACCTGGCCTCCGCCGATATCGACAATCATCGACCCGTAAGGCGCATCAATCGGCAGTTTGGCGCCAATAGCAGCAGCCAACGGCTGGTCAATTAAATAGGCAGTCTTCGCTCCTGCAGAAAGCGTGGCTTCCAACACCGCCCGGCGTTCAACCTGAGTTATCCCGTATGGCACACATACCATCACTTCCGGTCTGGCGAAGCGTGAATAGCCTAAAACCTTGTCCATAAAATAGCGAAGCATTGCCTGGCAAACCAGATAATCGGCAACCACCCCTTCCCTAACCGGCCTCTGAGCAACCAAATCCGTACCGGTCCTTCCCAGCATCTCATGCGCATTTGAACCAACAGACACAACTTTACCCGTTACCGAATCAACAGCCACCACGCTTGGTTCGGAGAGCACTACGCCTTCACCGGAAACCCAAACAAGGCTGTTGGAAGTTCCCAAATCAATTCCTAATCTTTTAGATGAAAAAAGAGGCAATCTCATGTAAGCTTGCGCAAAGGCCAGGCCTTTACATTGACCATTCCTAAGCTAAGGCCTGGCCTTAACAGGGTGTGTTGGTCCTGCCGCATTTTAGAATCGGCACTAAAAAAGGGCAAGGGGTAAATCGGGTTTTATTGACCTAAAGGGAAACAAACTACATCAAACTCTAAATCCTAAATTCTAAACTCTAATTTAGGATTTCGAATTTCCGTAAGCAGCGGCTTACGGTGCCACTTCCTGCCAGGAGACTGCCGGGGAACCAATAAGCTGTGCTACCGCAGGAACCAGGTATTTTGCCTGAAAAACAACGTAATCGGACGGATTCAAGCTGTTTTTGCAAGCATCACCGCAAAGCGGGTCATCTGTCAAAAAGCTTCCTAAATCAAAAGCCTTAGCGTATATGCCACCATTTACAGTCAGATAATAATTGCCCGTCGGCGAAGCCCATTTCCTGCCTTTTCCATTTGTATTGTCATAATCATGGACCGTGCCTCCGGCAATGTAAACCCCGTCTGCCTGAGTGACATTTGTATTAAATGTTACGTCTCCTTTGACAACAAATACTATGGTCGAATTACTACCTGTTGCAAAACCGAAATTTGAAGAAACAGTCAAATTTCCATCCACAAAAACGACCCAGTTGCCGGCCGTAGATATATTGAGACCGCCAACGTCGGCATTTGAAGTGCACTGTACATATGACCAGGAATTAGACGCCCATACAGCTACCTGGACGGGATTTACCGTACAACTTGAAGGATTCGTCGCCTTATACCTGAACCTGCTTGCAAAATAGTTGTAAACTCCCCCTCCATCTGCCGGGAAAAGCGCTTTTGAATAATTATTAAGTTCCCATCTACCGCTTACACTTGAATCAAGCGGATTACCAGCCAAAACGGCGGTTGACTGGGAGTTTACAGGTACACTTGTATTTGAAACCTGAATCTTGCCCCGACCCCCCACATCTCCTCCTACTGTATTAAACCAGGTCTTTGCCGCCACAACATACAATAACTGGAAACTGTTATTACTCCAGTTTTTGTCATTGTTTGGCGAACAGTTGGGAAGGACATAAAAATTGGCCACATAAGAACCGGGCGTATTACTTACTGTAAATGAAAATGTAAAATCCTGATAGCTTGTTGGATTTAAATCATCGGTGTTGCGTAAAAGGGGTGTGACCGTTATCGCCTTTGAAGCCGAAGGTGTCTGTGGAACCGGCGGTGATGCACTACAATTCGGCAATGTAGTGCTTGTGGGCCAAAATCCAACGGAACCCGGACCGGTAAAATCAACCTCCGCCTGTGACGTATTAAAAACACGCACTGTCAGGTTTGCAGTCGCTCCGGGATCATAAACCTGTTGATTCCCAAGTGGGCTGTTTGCAACTTTAAGGTCAAACATACAAGTTGGCGTCGTGAAAGAAATACCGGGCGGTGTCGTTGTTGAGGTCGGGTAAATCTTAGCGCTTTGCTGAGTTAACGAATATGCTGTCACTCGCCAGTAGTAGGTAACTCCCTTCGCTGGAACAAGCGGCGTGTCGCCGATAGTAGAAACAGTCGCACTTGCTACCGCTCCGCCTCCGCCTCCGCCGCTAAACGAAATTGAGGGTGCAGAAGTGTAATTCTTGCCACCATATGTTATGGCTATGCTTGTAACTTTTCCGGCCGAAATAGAAGCAACTGCCTGGGCGCCAACTCCCCCGCCGCCGGAGATAATAACTGCCGGCGCCGAAGTATAACCTGTACCGCCATTGGTAACATTAATCGACGTAACATCCTTGCCCGTATAGGCATCTCCAAAATCTAATGCGCTTGTTGCACTCCAAGTGAAATTAACAGTTTTTGGAGGCGTGTGATCAGAATAGGAAACAGCTTTAACTGCCCATTGGGAAGTTTGCCCTGCTAACGAAGCTACAGTCGAAGAGTCACCGGTGAAAGCATCGTGCGAAACATCCAACCAGAAACCTGTTTCGGTAGTAGCATTGTTTTGCCAGCTGAATGACATAGTTGGAGTACCCCCGGTACAAGCAGTCGTTACGTTTAGATTAGTAGGGTTCGCCGGCGGCGGCGTACATGTTGCCGTAGTGATCGGATATAAATTAGATTCGTTCGGGTCAAAAGTGCCTCCGCTACTATGCACTTTCCAGTTATGGGAAACACCAGGGTCAGTCATGGTAACATCCCAAGACCGGTCAGTCCCTCCTAAGCTCGAAGGTATTCCGGTACTGGTAACGTTCGTTCCCGAACCCATAACAGCCGTACCGTCACGAAGTATCGAATAAGCCGTACCTCCCGAATTGGAAGTCCACCGCAAATGCACCTTTGGGTGTAACGCGTCGACGCAATCGGAAAAACCCGAAAGTGTAATAACAACCGGTTCCGGGGAAGGTGTCGGACCTTGCGTCGGGCAAGCAGTACAAGAACCACTAGTAAATGAGCTAGCAGTTGAATAAACGCCAACCTGGCAAGCGGGTGTGCAAAAAGTTATATCGTAGCTGGCACCGCTGTTTAGATTCGCAAAAGGGGTTTTGCTATCACAGCTGATAGACCCGTCATTACAAAATGGATCATTGGAAGTTGAAGTCACCTTTCGGTTGTCACTCTGCGAACCTGCGCTTCCGTAACTATAACCGGTAAGATGAAGCTGGACTTCATACTGCCATGTCCAATTAAGTTTCACTACGCCTGTGGAGGTATAGATTGTACCCCCATCACTCACCCAGCTACGTATGGCAACAAAGGTATTGCCAGATCCATCAGCCGGTTTGACTTCCCAATAAATGTATTCTCCAGCACAAAACAATTGATTTCCTGAATCTAAAGCGGCTGTGAACCCAGCTATATCACGCGCACCGCAAGGTCCTGTTCCGTCAGTCCACATATGCCACCAAGCGCTCGGCCTTGCGTAAGAATATGTCTTCGTCGGGGCGGTGCAACCGGCCGGACAAGGCTTTCCAACTTGCGGTGTCGCTACTGGAGTTGCGATTGGCAGTATTGCGTTTGGCGGACAGGTCGGGGTAGTAAACCTTCCTGTCACAGAAGGATACCAGTTGCCGCTAATGTAGTTATTAACCCGCCAGTAAAAAGTCACACCTTGCGGATACATTGGATATCCAGGAGGTGGAGCATTCAAACTGGAAGCGCCAGTCACAGGATAGTTACTAAAGGTTCCGGGTGCAAAATTGTTAGGCCAAATCGAGAAATCCAAATATTGCGGGTTACCCGCAGGGGAAGAGGGCGTCCAGCCATAGTTCACACCAACAACATTTGCAGTTGTATCAGCTGTTTGTGAAGCACAATACGGGTTGGCGGAAAGATTTACCGCTGGGGTGATTACGACCCCTGGAGCGCACGTAAATTGCCCAATCGAAGACCAACTGCCTACTCCTTGCGGTGAAACAGCCCTAATGCGCACGTAATAGGGACTGGCCGAATCCGGCAAACTAAAATTATATGACCGCGTACCTGGACTCAAACCGCTAGCAACTAAACTGCTAGGCACAGGGTCTCCTGGTCCTACATCGCCAGAATTTTGCGATTCATAGACCGAAAAGCTGGCAATATTTGTCCCATCCACCCCAATTCCGGTTAGCCCCCATCCCACCGAGTTGCAAGCAGTATTGGTAATATAAGGAGTTGCATTAGGTGTCGTACAATGCACATCCTGTGGGTCCGTTTGATAATCGGCTACTCCCCCAACACCCCATGTGCCAAAGTATCCCGCAGCGGTGCGAGGGTCTGAACAACTGGTACCCCATGTGACACTGTAAGGCGGACTATTCGTATTATCCAACCCCGAATAAAGCCAATAAACTGTCCCCACAGGAACCGTGTAAGTTCTTGGAGACGCACCGTTTAAAAGTTCGCCAAATGAGTTGTAATAATGTACAGTAACTGTTATCGGAATACTGGCTGCGGGACTGCTGTTATCTAGCGTTGCAGCTACAATAGCCTGTGCACCAGCCTGTGCCATAACCGGTTTTGGTCGGAAAGAGGCCAGCGAAACTAGGCCAATCAAAACTATTCCTGTCAGTACAATTCTTTTGATCATAACTTTATTTGGGGTGGCATAATATAATTTGGATAATTTTTTTCTATAAAACTCAAGAGCTCTTTGTACAAAGAAAGTACATTTGCATCCTTATTTTTGTCATAAAGACTTTTAACGCCGGAAAGCGCATTAATGTACATTGACCATTGAAAATTTTTATCGGAAGAGAGAGCCGCAGCTTCAAAACTTCTGTCGAGGTTTTGTATTAAACTTTTATCAAATGCCCCATTGTCAACCTCATCTTTTATTTTCTTAATCTCGGCAGGATAACTAGCCTTACCACAAGAAGCATCAAAGCACGGAACAGTATAAATGCTTTCCTGTGCATGCTCCGGGTAATTGTTGATCATATATTGAGCATATTGCTCCAAAACTGCACGTGTTTTAGGATCATGATCACCACTATAAAAACCTAAAAGCGTCGAATAGTTGTCTAATAGAAGTTTGTACCTAGCGGTATAATCAGTAGCCTTTGCAGCATCATGGAGCTTCTTTAAAAATAAATCGCGCTGAAGATCACCGGGAAATTTAACATCCGCAACATTTATAGGTGGTGCAAGTGGACCTATTTTTTGCGATGAACGGTTAGAAATTGATTTTTGGAAGCTTGAAATTCCCACAAAAAATATCAATACCCCGATAACCGCAACAACCGCTGCCAAAAACAAAACATGGCCTATACCCGAAAATAAAGGCTCGACAGGAATTTTAATAAAGCCGGACTTGCCGGAAGAAGCTGGTTTTTGACTAACGTTAGTGGCAGGCTGCGTGCCTGCGGCAGGCGAAACAGGCATAAACAGACCACGAACCAACCGGTCCGCGACCTAATTTAAGCTTAGAATAAATTGAAAGTGAGTGTCAAGGAAGTTACTGATCGTTTAAGTAGTAGATACGCGCCGCATTCGTCCACAGAGAAGGTGTAACCTTATCTGGCGCTTTTGCTCTAATTTCGTCAAAAATCTGCTTGTGGACAGGTTTCCAGTTCGCGTTTGCAGTCTTGAAATCCGGATTTCCGGTAGCTTCATATAAAACTTTTGATATGTTAGCAACCTCATTACAAGCTGTTAAGAAAACACTAAAGTAATCTCCTTCGGTTGGTGGAACCTGACGAGGTTCTTCCGGCGGCCCGAATGTTTCGCCCCACCTGTTTGGATCGCAAAGAGCCATCATTTGGCTCAAATATTTAGGGTCTAGCATCTCGTTGTGGGCATTTGAATCGTGGGCCTTGTTCAAATCAGCAGGCGTTAAGTGAGATTGCTCAAGAGCAGTAGTAATAGTTTGCGCCACTGATGTCTTTGCCTGAGTTAGCTGTTCTGGTGTAAGTTGCGCTTCAACTGTTGCTGTCGGCGCTTCAGAAACTACTGTAGGTGAAGCTTCACCAATAACAGTAACACCCTCCGGCCCAGTAGATGGCTGAGCTTTCGCTCCTGCTATTGCCTGACTTGTCTGGTTTGGGGTCAGATCGGATTTCTCTCCTCTTCCGGAACCACCACATGCGGCGATCAATGCCGCAGATCCTGCCAAAATAACGCCTCCAAAAACACCAACTCGTGCTGTTCTCTGTGTTTTTTTAGGAATTTCGCTTGAAACGTCTCTAGATCTATCTCTATCTTTGTCCATTTATTGCTTACTTGCGCAGTAATAATACCACGCTTTAGCCTCAAAAACAATTATACTACTATAAGTTAGAGTTGTCAATTACTATGAGTCTAACTTATATCAGAGGAGCGCCATTGGCATGACTTAAAGGTGCCAAGGCGACCTGCTGATATAAATTCTTAGGCCTACAGCTTAGTCAAGGTCAGGCCTTAGGCTCAGAATCATCCAACAAAGGCCAGACCTTTTAGCTGAAACGGTCTGCTAATATCCAAAATCATTCGCCAGAAGGCATCTCCCATGCCCTCAGAGCGGGACTGGCGCCTGGCGTAAAAACCACTAAAGTGCTTCCCTTAAGGTCAAAGTCGTAAGCATTTACTACATCTGAGGTCGGCACCGTACCAGGCTTAAATGCATTTGTAGGAGGCAACTCCCCAACAAATAGCGAAAAATCTTGAGTCTGGCCGGGCGAAATCTTAAGATCATAAGTTGTGGCAAGCGGAATCACTCTGCCGTCCTTAAGATACAATTGTCCCGAAAAAAAGGTAAACGGCTCCTTTACACCAACCGAATTGCTTGTTACTCGAAAGACAACGGCATCTCGCTCTTTTGAAGCTGGATCAGGCTTAACTTTTGTGAAACCTTCTACTTTATACTCAAGATCTGTAGCCAATTCGCCAGGGATCCGAACATGTAAAGTCTCGTTAAGATTGCTGTAATTAAGCTGTTCAGGAATTAAAGGATAATTTTGATCTATTTGCCTTTCCTCAACTGTTTGTCTCCCTCCAGTACCTTGGGAATCAAAAGCCAGTTTTATATCTTTTGTGTCCTTAGATATTTCCAATACCAGTGCAATCGGTAATCCAAAACCAGGTGCCATAACAGAGTTGACTTTAGTCACACAATCTTTTTGATAACCGTCAGCTACTGAGCTTAAAGTGCCAGCATTTGTGCTTACATACGGGTCATTAAATAAACCCCCACAACCATAGGGGTAATACACACTAGAACCATAAGGAACAGGGTTACCATTCTTATCTAAAACCAACATACTGTACCCTTCATTAAATTTTGGGGGAGGAAAGTTAAAGCCAATATATTTGTCAGTCTTATTTTGCAAAACTCCCTCCACAACAAGTGTTCGGCCAGACTTACGGGGCAAAACACCAAGATCCTGCCATTTTTTAATAGCAAAGTCATAAGTGTCTAAATGGATTACTGCCCTCTCACCAACATCGGTTTCATCTCCAGGATTTACTTCAGGAGTACGCGTAGGTTCTGGCGTTGGGCTAGATTCTTTCTGATTCTGACCGTTTCCCAAAACACTTGGAACTGGGGTAATTTTTGCTGGTTCCACTGCCGCCTGGTGCTGGGCGTCAGGTGTCAAACTCGCTTTATCGTAACCGCCACATGCAGCAGCCCAACCAGCAGCCAAGGTAGTCGTGACCACCACAGCCGGGCGGCGCAACCTGCTGGGGAGCCGGATTGGGAAAGGTCTGGTCAAACGGTTAGAAGAATCAGGGATATCGGAAATACTAAAAGAGGTAAAAAGGTCAGCCTTTAGGATTCTGGTCGCCTCAGCTTCCCTGAAAGCCTTAAGATTGGCAATTTTTGCGGCAATGGATTGATCTGCCCTTTTAGTGAAATCCCGGTCTAACATGTTAGGTCTTGTCTTGAGCTTCTGGGAGCAATTTTGGTATCGGAAGAGGAATTGATCTAACAGCACCTTCGCTGGGAAAATCATGGGAAACATCTAGTCTCCAATTACCCAAATTCTCCGGAACAGACGCAACTATAACCAGATCAAAAGGTTCACTACTTCCTGGTTCCTTTGGAAGCACGGAAAGTGTAGCGCCAAAAGTCTTGTCACCGGAAGCAATATCAAATTTCCAATCTTTTGAGTGAGACGAGGGATCCTCCGTAGAACGTCCTAAAATAGCCACATAATCTCCCTGGCCTTTCACAGGACTTTCTGTAACAGCTAAAAGCTGGATTTCTATTCCGTCTAGAGTAAAGTAGTCAAAATAATCTCTGTCTTGCTCTCCCTGGGTTGTAGACTGAAAATCCGGCCTCGGACCACCGCTATAAAACTGATTGGAAGCAATATAAAGCCCTGCAGCCGCAATTCCCGCAACAGCAACCCTAGTTACGCCGCCTGTAAACCTTAACCCTCGTCTGTCATCGTCAACTCTCATACCCGCAAATTATACCACCAGGCCCATAATAAATGTAACAAAAGACATCATAAGGTGCGATTTAGAGATCAGTACCAGAAAGGTCAGTTCTAATTTAAAATTAAAAATTTGAAATTTAAAATTGAATCAGGCCTGCCCTTAAATCCTGGAGAAAGGTCAGGCCTTAACCTAAGCGAATCCCCCGAAAAAGGCCTGACCTTAACCTAAGCAACTTTTGCCTTTTGAGATTTGAGTTTTGAGCTTTAAATCTGCTACAATCCGCACTAGTCTGGGAACAGTAAGCTTAACAAAGGTCAGGCCTTTGTTGGGGAAGGTCTTGGCCTAAGACCTGACCTTGAGATCAAAAGTTGACTTTTGAGATCCTATTTATGAACCTTGCTAAACATAGAGAAACTTATTACGCCATAGTAATTGTCCTTCTTGCACTTTTTGCTCTGGCGGCCATTTTTTATGCGCGCGGTTTTAAACCTAATTTTCGAACCGGCCGAATTACACATACCGGCCTTATAGTTGCCGACTCTATCCCAACAGGCGCACAGGTTTTTATAGACGACAGGCTAACTTCGGCCACCAACACCAACATTGCCTTTTTGGAACCCAAAACCTACAAAGTAAAAATCGCAAAAGACGGCTATACAACTTGGGAAAAAGAAATTGATGTCAAAGCCGACCTGGCAACCGAAATAAATGCCCTTCTCTTCCCTCTAGCGCCGCAAATATCCCCTTTGACAACAACAGGGGCAAACAGTCCTACTCTTTCGCCTGATGGCGGCAAAATCGTCTATGGTGTCTCAGGCATAAACGGCGGGGCCTACATCCTTCCAGTCGCGGATGGGCTCTTAGCTTTCAGGCAAAGCACAAAGCTGATTGCCCGAAACACTACTGCTTTTGACTTTTCAACGGCCCAATTCGTTTGGGGTCCGGATTCCAAACAGCTGATTGCCCGATTCCCCAAAAATGACGGCACAGTCACCGCCAATCTGATGCTCGACTCCGACACTTCGGACCAGCCACTTCGCGACGTCACCGCCTCGCTAACCGCCACAATTTCCGACTGGCAACAGCAAATCAACACAAGCGCCCAAACTTTGGCGGTTTTGGCACCAGACGAAATTAAGTCTGCAACCCAGGCAGCAACACCTGCTTCACCATCCCCCTCAGCTCAACCTTCACCGGCAGCCAGCAACCAGTTACCAGCGACGAGTTACCAGTTACCCAGCTTGATCAACTACTATCCGACTGGTCTAACCTTTTCGCCGGACGAAGAAAAAGTTCTCTACATTGATAAAAACGGCAAACATCATGTTTATGATGTCAAAGCCAAAAAGCAGTACACTCTTCCCGATTTTTCGGATCTTGAAAATATCACCTGGTTTCCAGATTCGGCACATTTAGTTGTTGCCCAGAAAAACCAGATCTCGATTATGGAATCAGACGGCGCAAACAAAATGGCAGTTTATTCCGGAAAGTTTGATTACGGATTCGTTTTTGCTCATCCGTCCGGCTCTAAATTGATAATTTTGACTACTCTCACCCAATCCGAAGGCACCCCCGACAACCTCTACGCAATCAATTTAAAGTAGAAAACTTTACGAAGGTCTGGCCTTAACCTAAGCCGATTTATCGAAAAAGGCCTGACCTTAAGTACACAATTGGTTATTCGATCAAACCCAAAAGCCAACCTTAACCTGGTCGCTGATTGCCGGGCCCTTATTGATGCGAGGCCACGCAATAGTTGAACGCAACCGGCGCCCCAACTGGACGCGACAATTTGCATTTGGCAGACGAAGAAGTATTGGCCTGAGGGTCTGAGGAATCCTCAAGCATTGCCCATAATTCGTAATAAGAACCGGCTCCATCCGAATAATAACCGTAATAATAGTCTGTCGCACCACCCCCTGTTGGTGTTGGTGCCGGAGTCGGTGCTGGTGTCGGGGTTGCGGGAGGACATGGAATTGTAAGAGCTTCACCGGCAATATACGGTGTGGGGCCGGCAGAATGGTCGGCCGCTCTTGTCCAAACTTGGGCATTTTCAGGCTGCCAAGCATTTTTAAAAGTGATATCCCAATTGATTGTCAAAGTCGTTCCGGACCCCGAATAAGAACTGGTCACACGGTCCAAATCCGCATAACTGTTGCCACTGCCGCCTCCAGACCATTGCCAAGTTCCTGCATCATCTTTTACTCCGAAATCGTGGATGTCGTTGTTCAAAACAGCCAGAAACGCGCCTGTCGGAGCAGCGGCCACGTCGTAAGTATTTGTACTGTTGATCAAAATATATGCATAAAGTATGTCAGAGTACCCTGCGGTGTCTAGGTAAGTTGCCGTAAACCTATACTTTGTTCCATAGCTAACACAAGCTGGACCGGAAACTGTCCCGGTAGTCGGAGTAACAGCATAAACCGGCTTAGGACCAATGTCTTCCAGCATCTTAGATATCCACGTGGGCACACTCGCCAAAAATCTCAATGAAGATGCCTGTTTCGGGTCTTTTGGAATTGTTCGAAAATAGGGATTTAGGCCGGGAATCCAGTTATCACCGGACTGAGACGTGTGATTGCCGGAAATATAATGAAACCCATTGTCGTTGTAATATTGCTCCAATGCGCTTGCAATTTGCGCCAGATTTGCCTTCCTGCTGCCATCTCTTGCTTTGCTGGTGCCACTAACTAGCCTAAACGTAACCACCGAACCGACAATGCCGAGTATAGCAATTACAATCAAAAGCTCAATTAGGGTGAAACCGAAGCGCTTGCTTTTCAGCAAAAAGAACTTATGTCGGACTACCCTAACAAGCCAACTGGTATGTAACTTTTTTTTCAAATATCTAATTTGATTGTGCAGCTATCAAGAAAATTAGTCAAACGCAAAGTAAACTTCTTACGAATGTCAGGCCAAAGCAAAAGGACAGGCCTTTTGCTTGCACACACCCAAGTTAAGGCCTGTCCTTAACCTGGTTGATAGTAGCTAATTTATGCTTGCCCCCGCTGCCGGTTCCGCAATAACCAAAAGCCTTTTCCAAGTTGTCCCCGGCGGATAACAAGTCTGCAAAACCAAAATTTGTTTGTCTGTTTTCATCGTAAAGTAGGAAACGTCCGATGGATCCGTAATTTTTGTTTGGCTGACAATATAGTCGTACCTTCTTCCTTGAAAGAAAATTACTACCCGATCCCCCGGCACCATGTCTTTCAAAAGATAAAAAACGGCATTAAATCTTGGCACATTGAAAATGGTATCCGTGGAATGGGCAAAAAGATAAGTAACGCCAGGCTCGCCCGGAAAGGATGTGCCAAGGGCGTGGGCGACACCACGCCTCAAAGCTGCATCATAAGCATCCTTATTTGAAGCATCAACATTGGGAATAACCGGTGCATCTGCCCCAATTTTTTCAACAATTATTGAAAAATTAGAATCTTTCGGAACCAAAACATTAACGTTTGACTCCCCTTTTCCCAGAAGCGACCCGAATGTTTGGGTGCTTGTCGCAGCAACCGGCGCCGCTTCAAACTTTTTCCCTATCAAGCTGTCAAAACTGTGCGCCACAAAAGCCTTGCCAACAGGCCAGAATGTATAACCCATTGCCAAAAGCGATCCCAAAACCAGAAAATTGCCGATAGTTCTTATCGCCAGAATTTTTTTATCGACGTACATCTGTAACCTTATGTTAACAGTATTTTTAGCAAAGGTCAGGCCTTAGTTGGGAAAGTCTTGGCCTAAGACCTGACCTTGGGACGTAGAAATTATTTTACATGAACACTTTCCGAATGCCAGGCCTTTCAGTCTTCTAAGGCCTGGCCTTGAGATCTAAAGTCGGTTACCAAGACCTGAGCTTAGAGCAAAGGCAAATTGACACCTCTGGACAAATATTAGATGATAGATTTAGTGAATCTGCCCAAACGATCTAAAGGATTTACACTCATCGAGGTTTTGGTTGTCATTGGCATAATTGGTATGCTTTCGGGCATAACAAGCGTTTCTTACACCCAATCTCAAACCAAAGGAAGAGATACTAAAAGAAAAGCGGATCTGCAAGCAATTAAATCCGCACTCAACCTTTACTTCCAGCAAAACCAAAAATACCCGCCGGCAGATCCGCTAGCCACAACAAGCTATTATTCCTACAGCGGCGGAGCCTGGATACCGGACCTTTCTCCAACCTTTATGAACACACAACCCAAAGACCCTGCACAAGCATTCAATTTTTGGCAAAACATGCTTGCCTCAATTGGAAACTTTAGTCTCATCAGCCCCGTCTTTGCCGGCGGTGGCGGAGGGGGTTGTTCAAGTCAAGCTGCAGCTATTGCTGCATACAATACTACTACTCATAAAATCGATAGCGTTAGCATGATCTGCTATGGCTCCGGCTACTCAGTCGCTCCTTATGTAGTCTTCACCGGTTGTTCTGACGCAAGCACCGTTCAGGCAACAGCCACCGCCCATCTGGGCGGCGCTGCACCCCCAGACGGGGTCGGATCAATTACTATGGACACTCTCGGCTCCGGATACACCTGCACACCCACAGTCAATATCGGCCCCCCTCCTGGAACAGCTCCGCCCCCACCTCCTCCTCCGCCACCCTCAACACCTTATCCACTACCGGCTCCTGCCGTTGGCTGCGGTGCGGCAAGCCCGGTTCCATACTATTACTGCTATACGGTAAATTCTGCCAGGAGCCGTTTCAAATTATGGACCCGCCTCGAAAACACTAATGACCCACAAGTCAGCGGAAACTCAGGGGCCTCCTGCTACGACACTACTCCTCCGGCCTCACTTAACTACTGCCTGGACGCAGACTAAGCTTCATGCCTAAAATCCCAAAGTTCACCAAAAAAGAACTTTTTCTAATTGCCGTAGGCTTAATACTTATAACTTTTGCTTTTTCTAAACCGGGAAGAACAATTTATAAAGTCATCCACATAACAGCAAGACTTAACCCTTCGACAAGTTCATTTTCTGCAAGCCCCGATATTAAATCCGCACAAATCTTTTACGATGATGACGGCAAACAAACACCGGCGGTGATTTTTCGAAAAGGCACTCAAAAACAAAGTGCAGTCATAATCTCAGCTGGAGTTGGTCTCACCGATTACAATTACAAACTTATCGACAGTTTTGCATCGAGCCTTGCCGACGTGGGGATAACGGTTATGATTCCCCAAACCCAAAGCATGAAAGACGATATTGTCAACGAAAGCTCAATTAGAAGTTATGTCAATGCCTTCCGTTATCTTGAAAATCAGGGTTCAGTCGACAAAAAGAAAATCGGCTATTTCGGCTTTTGTGCCGGTGCCAGCTTCCTGGCCCTGGCTGCAGAGGATCCGGATATCGCAAACAGAGTAGCATTTTTAGCCCTCTTTTCCCCTTACAACAATTTCGTGGATTATCTTGCCCAAACTTTTTCGCGTCAGGCACTAACCAAAGACGGAACCCGCAACTGGCAACCACACCCACAAACAGTAGAACTTCTTCAAAAAAATCTAATGTTTCGTACTAATTTATTGATCGCCGGCTCCCCTAACAAAGCTGAAATAAGCCAAAAAGTAAACGACATCTTCACCAAGCAAGAAAACGCCGCATCCAAAAAAAGCGCTATTGAAAACTTAAGCTCCAAGGAGATGCTTTCAGAAGCCGCTCTTCTTTCCCCAGACCACGCCGCCAAAAACATTAAAGCCAAAACTTATATATTTCACGACTATAACGACACCTTTACCCCCAGGGAAGAATCCGAACGACTAAAGGCAGAAATACCAGGAGCAGAACTTATAGAACCGACTATTTTCGACCATACAATTTTTAGAAAAGACATATCACGTATGGCCTGGGCAACTCAAGGCACAAAAGTTCTCATCTACTTCTACAAAATTCTCTACCACGTTAGCTAAACCTTAGCAAAGGCCAGGCCTTGAGGCAAAAGATTGGTTACCTCATCCAGCTCCGAACCTTGATTTAACCGCTTCTAGGTTTTAATCTTAAATCAGGGGGAAATTTGAAAACTCACCTAAAACCGCAAGCGAAAAAGCATCCGTACCACCACTTTTCTTACTATTTAGACGATCCTCTGGTTGCCTCACTTCTGGCGGTAATCGCCCTTCTGACTTTGATGTTTGCACTTATCCAGTTTGCCAAAACCGTTGCCTAAAAATGAAGGAAAAAACAGTAACTAATACTTTTGATCTCACCATAAAAACCGCGATTATAATTCTGGCCCTTGCTCTTTTCTGGTTTGCTTTCGTTTACTACCCGCAAATTGTCAACAAGTTCCAAGCCCGCAAATCAAGTTTTGTAACAAATGTTCTGGCAAGCTCAACAGGACTTCCCTATCAAAACAGTCACTTTAAAATTGAATATTCCCCTAAGCAAAATGCTTATAAAATCACCGTTTTTGCCCAGACTCTGGATCAATATGACCAGTACAAAGCCGAGTCCAGTTTGGCTTTGAAAAACATCCTTTCGCTGGACAAAACCTGTAATCTTAACATCATCTACCAGAGCAACTTCTCATTCGTTAGACAAAGCGCCTCCGAAAAAAGCTGTTAAGCAGAGTTTGTCCAAATATTCCCATTGAGTTAAAATAATGACGATGTTTCCAAAGCAAAGGCCAGGCCTTTGCCCAAGATAGTCCCACGCTAAGGCCTAGCCTTATCGTAAGCGCGCCGCTGTAGCTCAATGGATAGAGCAGTCCCGTCCTAAGGGAAAGGTTGGAGGTTCGACTCCTCTCAGCGGTACATTGTTTACGCCGAATGAAAATGAGGCGGGGTGTAGTGTATCGGTATCGCGACTCCGTCCGCGTATTGTTACACTAACTACTGAAATCGTTGTTTCAGTAGTGTTCCGCAATATCACGCAAAGACGGGGTGTGGCGCAGTTGGTAGCGCGCGTCGTTCGGGACGGCGAGGCCGTCGGTTCGAATCCGACCACCCCGACTAGGGTTCACTTTTTGGCAAAGCCAAAAATATCAGAGGAGTCCCGAAGGGAAGCTGCTGATATTCCCAGCACCCCGACACAAAACAAAAACCCCCAAAATGGGGGCTTTTGAATTTAAAATCCTGTCTAGAAATTATTTCCCTGCGTTGACGTTTGCTTCAACGAAACTTACACACGAACCCTGGTTCTTAAATACCGGATTGTTGAAATTCTGCCAACCGCCCTTCTTGCACTCGTCCTTATTAGTCGGAGTCGTCAAAACGATTGTGTTGTTTTCAAAATCGTAGGTCTTGGTATTTGTCCCGTCAAATCCAAGCGTCGCATTATCAACATAGCCGACAAGTACGTCACTTATAGCATTTGGTCCAACCTGGAAACGTACTCCACCAGTTCCATCTGCTCTAGTCCTTACGGAGATTGACACAACATTACCCGGCAGACAATTCGCCAAATACTGTGCAAGTGTCCCAGGTCCGAAGGCACTACACGGGAGTGTTGAACCCCATTTTCCGTTCAGCGCATCCCAAGACTGCCATACACCTGCTACCGGAGCCTGTAATTGATCCCGAGGGTCAAAGGTAAGCTCATCGGGGATTGTTGTAGTTGTCGTATTTATGTTTACATCAACTATCAGCTTCGGATAAGAAGCATTAGAAGCTCCTACTGGAACATATGTTGCGTAGCTTGCAGCCGCGTTGGCAAAATTAGTCGTTGATTGTCCGTCATAGGCTGTCGTGTGAATTGCTGAGAAGTTCGATCCGTTTGAGCCTGAAGCCAGTTCCACACTTCCTGCACCCGCTGGAGGGGTTCCCGGCCCAGTCACAAATTGGCCAAGACCGTCTGCCGCATTTGTCTGGAAATCCCATGTACCTTTATTGGAAGGTGAAATAACTGTCGCAGCCAAAACGGGGCTGGCCAAAAGGGTGCTAACTGCCATAAACGAGGTAATTCCCAATATTAACTTTTTCAAAAAATATCACCCCCTTTGGACAGAAGATGTTTCCTAAGTTATCCCAAACCCCACAAACAGTCAAGATAGGCAAATTGACACACTCCGCCAGATAATAGATCATAGAAATAGGTTATGACTCTGCCCAGAGAAAATTTTAAATTTAAAATTATAAATTTCAAATTAAGGAAAGGTTTTACCCTCATCGAGCTTCTGTTGGTAATTTCAATTATTGGCATATTAGCTGCGATCTCTTTCGCCTCTTTCACCCAAGCACAAACGAAAGCCCGTGACAGCAAACGGAAATCGGACTTAAAAGCCATTCAGCAGGCCCTGGAACAATATTATCAGGCAAACAACATCTATCCCAACACAAACGGCGGAAAAATTCAGTGTAACACTACGAGCCCTGTTCCAGACGTAAACACAATCAATTGGGGATCTATTTTTCAATGCGCCGGCTTAATTTATCTGAACCCGCTTCCTAAAGACCCTGCATTTGACCCAAGCACCACCATAGACTATTACTACACTCCTCTTCCCGGCAACCAAAAATATATGATAAGTGCAACAATCGAAAACAAAAATGACTCCGAAAATAAAGCCAACCCGTCATACATAACAGGTTCACTACCCTGCGATAACCCAACATACAACGGGCCAACTTCTGGGAGAACCTACTGCGTAATAAACCCCTAAATTAAGTATTTTGTATCTGGTATTAAGCTATAAGCGAGTTATGTTCTTGGGGGAAACTTTTTCGCGCTTTTAATAAGTCCATTAATTAGCTTGCTAACGACAACAGATTGTTCAGACACCTGCTTATAATCCTCTAAGGATAAGTACTCCAAATCCCTCGAAATAATCACCTGATTCTGAACCTCAGTTAATGATCCGAGAGACATGTAATAAAACTGCACTTTCTCCTTTGCCCCGTTTCTGGAAAATCCTTCAGCTATGTTACTTGTTATCGAGACGGCAGCTCTTCTAATCTGGTCAACGATACCAAATTTTTCGATACCAGGAAACTTCTTAGTAACTTGATAACAAAGAAGCACCAGTTTGTGACCCTCTTTCCATGCTTCAAGCTCCGTAAACGACTTTATCCCCATACTAAATACTTTATACTCGATACTTAATACTTATTTACGCCATCAGCACGAAAAAGCCGGCAAGAACGGCAATAAGGGCAATAAGAAGGTATTCCAAAAACAATCTGCCGGTTGCTTCCCTTTTGGCGTGATGATACGAAAATCCCCAAACAATATAAAACGTTGCCAAAAGAACGATTATTAAAAACTGTTCTGTCGGGCTGTAGCGTGCCAAATAAATCGCAACCATTCCAACCCCAAATCCAAAATACAAAAACAGATGCGCCAATTTTTCCAGTTTTTTATTCATTTAGTTTTGACTTTTGCCTTTGAACTTTGAGTTTTCATCATATTATTGCTCCTTGTACCGCATACCAGATCACCAAAAGCACAAATCCCAACATACCCAAATGCGCCAAAACTCCGGGCCTAAGATGCAAATTATCGCGCCTTACAACAAATAAAACTTCAATTGCAAACAAAAAGAAAATAAATCCTACAATTGCCAAAGTCACAATTTTTGAAATAGAAAATTGTCGGCTGGCAAGAACCGTCGCGCTGGCAGCCGGTGCAGCACCCTGTTCCAAATTTACATTATCGCCTGGGTTGATAACGGCAAGCGGCGCAGGACTTGGACTTGGGATAGGTGTGGTCTGCAAGGCAACTTGTTTTCCGGCAGTTTGCGGCGTTGGGCTGGGAATTGGGCTTGGTGCCTGAGCAAGAGTCGGTGCAACAGGCACTGCCGCAACCGGCGTACCAAACATTTGCACCACCAAAATCCCGTCAACACCGGTTAATTTCCCCGAAGCAACGGCAACCCCGATTTCTTTAAAATTGGCATCCAGTATGTTTTCTCTGTGGGAAGGTGAATTCATCCAGGCATCAACAACCGAACCGGCATCATTAAAATCTCGGGCTAGATTTTCGCCTGCGTAAATGTACCTATATCCGGCGCCGGTTATAAAACTCCAAGGTGTTCTACCTAAAGGGGAATTATGAGCCCAGTAGTTAACAGAAAACATATCCTGTGCTTTGGCTGCTGCAGCAGCCGCCAACTGACCGTTGTAAGTTAAAGGGCCCAAACCGTTTTGCACCCGCTTGGCATTTGTTAAATCTATAATTTGCTGAGCGGAAAATGTAGCGACTCCCAAAACCTGAGGCGCCCTAAGTTTCACAAAATAAAGACCTGCAATTAAAAAGACAAAAATCTGGAAATAGGTAAAAAGTGCTGGAACTGTTAATGCGTGGGCATGATGCTGCTTGCCATCTTCGTGATGATGAGGAATAATTTGCCTGGCAATTTTCCGATGGATCACATCTTAAGTTTAAACGAGGGCCCAGAAAAAGGCCAGGCCTTTTTCCAGATTCGCCCAAGTTAAGGCCTGGCCTTAACCCAAGCAGCGTTAGACGTTAGACAACCATATCAATCTATATAATATAGTATGATCTTTGTATCAATCAGGCAGAATTGACAGTTTGTAAACATTGGCAATTTTCGTCACTGCCGGCTTGGCGGTTCCGTCATCTCTAAAGATGGCAGTCGAACCTCCAAACGAAGTCCAGTAATTCATCCCAGCCACATTAGGATCTTTAACAAGAAGCGCAAGCGCCGAATCAATCCACCCTGCTTGTTCATCTTCCGTCATATTGCCGTTAATATCCGGAATCGGTACACCTGTCTCCCCTAAAAAGATCTTGGCATTTGCCTTTTTAGCCAAACTATCGATGTCACCCAATAACTTATCCGCCCTATCAACATAGTGGTCTATGGCCACTACTCCACCCATCTGCTCTGCAGTATCTGAATCCATCACAAGTTTGGCGATGTCATAGTTCATTGACCATAAACCGCAATCGACTTTCTTCCCGATTTTGGAAAATTCCGAATCGCACAACTGCTTTTCATCTATCATAAAGTTTCGAAAACCCGAAACGTCGCCGTTATTTCTAGGATCACCAGGCCCTCCGTTTTCGCATTCAGGGCAAGGGCTAAAAATATCGCCGTCGACAAAAAGGTTGGGATTTTTTCGGATAAAAGCCGCAAGTTTAGTTTTGTGTTCATCCCGGCTCAAATCAGCAGGAACTCCGAACCAACCTTCCCATCCTGAAAAGTTGCCCCGAAACCAGACGTGAAGGTTGTAGCGCCTGGCAGCCGCCACCCATCTCGAAAGGATCGGCACAAAGCGGTCGTCATAAGGCGTAGCGATAGCTACAGTATTAGCACCGGTTGCCGCAATACTTTTAACCTGTGAATCAATAACTGCGTCAAAACGAGGATCGGTAATAGCTTGCGCCGAAAGATCTCTGGAAAATTTCATCGTGTCGACAGATTTAACACTCCATGTACGCTCCTGGGGCGCAGTCGGTTGTGGACCTTGTTGCACGGTAAAAATTGGCTTTTTGTTAAACATTAAAAATCCTAAAACTGCCGCAAAAACCAAAAGCACAGCAGCCAAAACCCCAACCCAAAGCTTACTTTTGCTTGCCCAAAACCGGTTCATAGTTAAGCCCTCCCAAATACTGTGGTTTGATCTCATAAATATCCGCAAAAGGAAAATGTTGGATTAAAGCGTAATCTTCCTTAAAACCTACAGTATTTTTAATAAGTTTATACGTCTGATCACTATCGTCATAAGTTCGCATTACAATCCATCTCGCCCAATGCTCCGGACCGGAAGTTGCACTGTCCCAATAGGCGCCTGTTCCCTCGTGAATAAATCGCTTCATTGGAAGCCCCGAGGAAAAAATTATCGCATCATGTGAGGCCGCAGAAATCAGCACAAAGCCTTTTTTGTCCTTTGCATTGGCTCTAAGCCAACCAGCAACTTCCGAAACGTTCTTCTGGGAAGACCCGACACGTGCATCGTCAATAGTAACAGCATCAAAATTCGTATACGAGAAAAACGTTGCAAATAATAGCAAACCGATAATAATAACCCTAAAATCCTTAATTTTATCGATAAGGTATCCAACCAAAATTGCTATCGTTGGTACCATCATCACGCCATATCGGACATTAAACCAAGTATTTCCAGAAAGTCCTTGGATAAACAACACGGAAAAGCCAAAGTAAAGCGCCAGGATATTAAAGATAAAAGGGGTCATAAGCGCGCTTGAGCTTATTTTGACGCTTCCCTTGACCCTATCGCTTACCCAAAAGTAAATTGCCCCAACTAAACCAAGAGTAAGTGGCAACAGTCCTGTGTTGTAAAGAAGCGCAAAAAAATAAATCTTCACTGAAAGCCACAGATTACTTTTAGTAGCCAAATTTCCAGCCTCCAGAAGCTGCTGTTGCTGGGCATGCGCAGAATACGGGCCTAACGCAAAATACAGTGGGTCGCCAAAGATTGCCAAGTTCCACAAAAACCACAATGCTGCCCCAATCGCCGCAAGCGTCGAAAAGAATATAAGCGTACCCTCAGCGGCCTTATAACCCTTCTTGCGGTAAACGTGCCAAACTATTAAAACTCCTGCCCACAAAAGCAGAAACCAACCGTCGTAACGGACCAGCGTCGAAAGGGCTATCCAAAAAGCCGATTTAATAAGCCGAAAAATCTTATCGGAAACATGCCACATCACCAACTCGTAAACGCCCGCCGTCATGGTAAACAGAAGCAAAAGTTCGGTCATTGCCGTTGATTGCAAGTACAAAATATTCAAGTTGGAAGCAAAAACAAATACGCCTGTTAACCGTCCGAGATAACCAACCCCTAAGTTCTTTAAAAACCTGTATATCAAATACCCTGTGCCGACATACGAAGCCATCGAAACAATAGCCCCCGCAAAACCGGAGTGCCACAAAAAGTCATTCCAGATAAAGGGAATCATCATAATGTGAGGAAGTGGCAGCCAAACTGAACCTAACTGGGCAAGCCCCGGCTTAAGACCCTCTACAACCCTTCTTCCAATATCCAAATGTGATCTTGCATCGTTATATGCCAAACCCAAACCGTTTTTATAAAAATAGAAGTAAGTTGCAATGCTAACCGCCGTCAAACAAAAAAGGACGGCCCATGAGATATTTTTTTCAAGGTTAGCATTTGCCCTTTTTAATAAATTATTCGAAAAAAGAAACTGGACTACTCCACCGCCAATTTTTATCATTTATTTATTCCTTTCAAGGGAAAATAAGGTGAAACCGAAAACAGCAATTATTGAGACTAAAATCACTAAATAAAAGACATTGAGGGTTAATAAGTGATCTAAATAGGTATTGTAGAAAAAAGAACTGGTAACTCCTTTTTGAAAAACATCCCAATTGAGCATGTAATTCCATTTCATACCAAGCGCTACTGCCTCAACCTGCGGGGGAACTTGATTTGTTGTTATTGCTCCTAAAAGGTTGACAGAGGCTCCATAGCAAAAAAGTCCAAAAAGCATTAGATTAAACCAAATCTTCTTTCTGAAAAGATCTACCGCTTCTGAAATAAAAATTGCCGCGAAGGCAAAAATGGGAACCAAGTACCTTGGCCCAAATGCCCAACCGCCATACGGGTCACCCCACATCGTGTATAAGACAAAAATGAAAAGTACTGTGCCGATTAGTGCGACCGATTGCTCATATCTTCGCCTGATAAGCTCCCCTATTCCTAAAACAGCTACAATTACTATTGGCGCGTAATATATGAATCCTCTATCTTCGCTGAAAACAAGAGTGGCGAAACCGTGGCCCATCCTTCGTGTATTAAAAAATCTTGAAGTATTTTTCTGAGTTGAGAGCGTCTTAATAATGGGAGCATTATTCTGATCAAAATCCTTAACAGACGTTAAAGTTCCCGCAAGCTGAAAAGGCTTGTTAAAAACCGTTAAGCTGTAAAGTGAGTAGGCTCCTAAAGCCAGGACTATACCTAAAACTGCCAGAAGGAAGCGGGCTTGGAAAAAGATTTTCGTATATCTGCTGTCCCTTTGTACTTTTATTACGGTTTGCACAGCATAAAAAATTAGCGGGATAAAAAATATCGGGTTTTGGGAATCTATCCAAAATGATAGTCCAACCAAAAAAGCGGCTATCCCCAACCTAATAACATTCCTTTTGGAAAACAGCAAAGCAGCTGTCGAAAGAAGCAAAAAAGTAGTCAGCTGATGCTGGTAATAGGAAACGCTATACGCAAATGACGTTGTGGCAAACAGATAGCTGAGCCCTCCAACAATAGATGCTTTAAAAGAAATTTTAAGCTGCTGGCAAATTTTCAAAATCAGAAGAAAGTTCAAAACCGCAAAAAATGCAGGCATCGCAAAAGTAGATACCTGAGCCAAGTTAAATGGTGCACCTAACAAATAAAATGGCACACCCAAAATAGACATCCCGGGTGATACGAGAAGTGTGTACTTACCACTAAAAAACCCCAAATCGGGTGTTACAATTTTTGCGATATCTTGCCTCAAAAAGAAGCTGTGATCTTGGGCAAGAGACATTGTTAGGGCGTACCTACCCCGCTCCGGAGATAACTCAAAAGGCTGACCCATCACCTTCTGCTCATTATAAATTTGCGAAGATGTCGGATTTCCGTAATTTCCTTTCAAGGTTAAAACAAAAATAAGCGAAATAAAAATTACAAAAAAAGCGACTAAGAATTTTTTCATACGAGGCTCTTTGTTGTTTTCGAAAGCTCCCATCCAAATCTTGGACTCACATAAGGCTTAATAACTAGACTCAGCCTTACGAAAAGTTCCAAAGCAAAATAGCATAAAGCATATGCTGGTGATTTCACAAATCCCAAGACTATCGCTCTCATTTTGTAGCTTCTTGGAATTTTATAAACCTCTAATACACCGTCTCCAAAATACTTTTCCAACCTGTGTTTTGCTGATAAATTTCGTCTATGTTGAAGTAAGTAATCAAAAAAGGTGCTCGGATTCCTAAAATAAACAAAGGCATTTTCAGCAAACACAAAACCCAAACCAGCCTCTCTGTTTTTAACATAAACAAAATCGTCTGTTCCATAAAGCCCCTGCGGCATCCTCAAACAGGTAACAAGCTCATGCGACATGGCCGAAATAGACCCTTGATGGTTGTGAACGTTATCACCATTGTTTAAGTTTCGCTTGGTCGAATGCCATATGTAATCGCCCATTTTGTGAACTTTTTCGATAAAAGATTTGGGATTATCGGCTATCCGAAATCCGGCAACCAAACCAACACCTTTTGCAAAACCGGAAACGAGGCGGGAAATAACCTTATCACTTGAAAGTATTACGTCACCGTCAAATTTTATACAAACATCACTCTTAGATCTCAAAAAAACTTCGTTCAAACGTGCTGCCAACCCCATCCTTTGGCTATATTCTATAAGTTCAATCTCAGAATTTCTAAACGACTTTACTTTAGAAACCGTCGAATCGGTACTCCCGTCAGATACAACAATAATTTTCTTAATATAGAAATTTTCTCCCTTCTGGCTTATGATACTTTTCAAAAGTCGTTCAATATTTTCATCCTCATTGTAAGCACAAATTACAACATCTACCGTTTTTTTATTCTTCATATAACCACCCTTTTTGAAGATTGAGCGATTTCCCAACCTGTCTTATTAGCAAATCTCCTTTTTGCGAAAATTTCACCATACCAAAAAACCAGGGAGTAGCCTAAAAATGAAACTGGCGAACTCAACAGAAAACTTGCAACCATCCTCACTCGGTCAGATATTCCAATACGAAAGGCTGAAATCACACTTTCTTTTTTGCCAAATTTTTTAATCAAAAGTTCCCTGCCTCCCATAAAACGCTGGCTCTGCTTAAAATGGTCCGCAATATTCGAGGGTGATCTGAAAATAACCCTGGCATTTTCACTGAATACGAATTTGAAACCCTTCTTCCGCGCAAAAAGATATGAAAAAGAGTCTTCAGGAAGCAATGTCGGCCAAACAATCAGTTTATAAAATTTCTTTGAAAAAGCCCTGGCCCTTCCGTGACAAAGATATAAATTATCCCCTCCCGACATTCTCAAATACATTTTGTTCTTAAAATAATGACTATCCGAAATAATTTTCTCAAAAAAAGTCACTGGCCTTGCAGACACAGTATTTGCTCCCACCAAACCTACGTTAGGATCCGAAAGAATGGGTAAAATCAGATTATCCAAAAAATCCCGTTTCACAGGCAAAACGTCACCATCCAAAATGACTAAAATATCTCCTTTGGCAGCTTTGGTAATTTGATTCTGAGCTTTTTCCACACCCAACCTTATGTTATTTTCAATAACCTTAATCCTGGAATCTTTTTTTGAACGACAAATCTGGACAGTTCCGTCATCTGAACCATCGGAAACAATAATTATCTCCAAAAGTTTCCCGTGAACTAGCTTCTGTTTTAAAATTCTGTCTATCAACAAACCAATATTCGCTTCCTCATTATATGCTGGGATTCCAACCGACACGGTGGCATTTAAATCAACAGCCCCCGGCCCGGAGACAAGTTCTTTTGAAGATCCGTAGATTTCGTGCACAGCGGAAAAAGCTGACCTTCTTAAAACGGCTAGCCTGTTTGCTATAATTTCCGCAAAAAACAAAACAGTCCAAAAGGGATTCTCAGCAAAATTGGAAATTAACGACCTAGCCGCCAGAAGAGGAGGAATCTTATATTCCGAGTCCAAAATCTCTTTAGGAAAATATTTTTCAAGAGCTTTTTTACCACTCAAAAATTTTTTTACCTGACGCTTCCGATCGGAAAAGCTGCCGACATTGCGCATGTAAGCCTGAGCTTTAGGATTTCTGGCCATGGAAAATCCAAGTTGTTTTAATCTGAAATATGTATACGCATCCTCTGGAACATTTATCGGCCACTCCAGTTTTTTCGAAAAAGCCCTCGAAATAACCTTCATTGAATGCCCGCCTGATGTGTAAACGTTTAGCCCTTTTTTCCAAGTTGAAAAAAGCTTCAATTTAACTAAAAGCCCATGATAGAGTACTCTTTCATAAAATTTCTTTGGTTTAAGTGGTACAGGTCTTCCGATAACCATGCCCAAATTGGAAATATTAGAATCATAAAAAGGCTTTACCAACTCCGAAAGCGTTTTATCCGAAACAGGCAGAATATCACCCTCGATAATTGCCAGCAAATCTCCGCGAAAAAGCTGTAAGAGCTGGTTCTGTCTTGCCTGTTGGCCTAACCTTGTCCTGCCTTCTATAAGAGTAATCAAAGGATTATTGATGCTTTTAACTAACTCGCAAGTCGAATCATAACTACCATCGGAAACCACAATTATTTCTTCTAGCTTAAATCCTTCTTGCTTCTGTAAAAGCAAGACCTCGATTAATTGGCAAATGTTTTTTTCTTCGTTAAAAACCGGAATCCCAACAGTTAGTGTAAGTTTTTTCTTCATGTTAAATCACCTTTTTTGAAGAAGGAACTGTTTCCCATAAGCCTTGCTTAATAAGGGGCTCATCCTTCGTCGGAATACTTCTAATAACGTAGTGAAAAATCAGCGCTAAGGGCACCCAGAAAGGATTCTTCAGAAAGGCGGTTATGGTTCCTTTAACTTCTGCACTCCGCGGAACTTTGTATAGACCATAAGTCCAATCGCCAAAATACTCGGCTATCTTTTTGTTCACATTAGTGAAACGGTTAAACTGCTTAAGACGGTCTGCTACATTATCTGGGGATCGGTAAAAAACGACGGAATTCTTTGCAAAGCGACAACTCCTTTCGCTTTTGTAAGCTTTAAAAAACAAGAATTTATTTAACGAAAAATCCCCCTCAGGGCACTTAGTTTTTCTAGCAAAATCCCCCCGCACGGCAAATGCACAGGAACTAAAGTTGTGAATATTATGACCATCTTCAAGATCCTTTCTTATCTCGTACCAAATCAAAAACCAGGTATTAATGAGCTTTTCAGTGATATTTCTGGCCGGAACCGGAATTTTATTAAAACCCACCAAATTAACTTTTTCGTCTTTGAACCAGTCAACAGCGTTGCCCAAGGAATCTTCATTTTCCAAAACTACATCTCCATCCAAATAGACTAAAATGTCTCCCCTCCCGCCCGCAAAAAACTGATTAACCCTGGCTGTTTTCCCTAAACGTCTTCCATCTGATACTAGCGCCACTTTTCCCTCCTTTTGCGAAAATGCTCTTACTATCAAATCAGTTTTATCGGTTGACCCGTCGCTGTAAACATAAATCCTGTCGATTTGAAAATTTTCCTGCTTCTGACCACAGATTGAATTCAAAATATTTTCGATATTTTCCTGCTCGTTGTAAGCGGAAATTCCAAGTGTAACTTTCGGCGTTTTAAATTTGCTCATGTACTTTTGCTAATTTTGGTGAATCGTTTCGAGGCCAAAAATCGACAAACTTCAAAATAGGCCTGGCCGCAAACGCTAGTCGCATTTTGAAAATCATATAAAAAACAAACATCCAAGGATCGCTTACAAAAAACTTCCATGCGACTCTTAAATCGAAAATTAGGCTGTCTTTAAAAACGTTTTGGACAATCTCAGGTTTGAAATAATTGTTAACGATTTTTTCAGCAGAAACGTTTTTTCTGTACTCACCCACAAAATCCCCGATGCTCGTTGGACATCGGAAAATTCGAACCGCAAAAGGCGCAAAAACCGTGTCGAAATTATGGACCTTGCACCACAAGTGGGCATAAACATCCTCGGGAACACCTGCCGGCCATTTCAGTTTGGAGTAAACTTGTTTCGAAAATAAACGACCGCCTCGCCCGCATGTGTACCATTTTCTTTTTGTATAATCGCTAATTTCAAAATAGTGATAAAGCCTCGATTGCATTGACAAAACCTTCTCCATAATGGTTTTTCCGGCCAAAGGTTTGGCGTTTCCTTGAACCAAACCAATAGATCTGTTGCGCGCATAAGGTTCGACTAAATAATTCAAGTAGTTTTTCCCGTCGGTTAACGTATCAGCCTCAAGAATCACGACAGCATCACCTTTTGCCATAGAAAAAATTTTATTCTGACAAAAACTTTGACCTTTTCGGGTCTGGTTATCAACAAGTTTTACCCGATTGTCCTTATATGTCTTGACGATTTGGCCGGTCCTATCGTTGCTACCGTCACTAACAACGATAATTTCCTGCAAACTGAACCATGTTTGCTTCTGGTTCAAAGTTTCTCTCAGCAAACTCCTTATATTCGCTTCTTCGTTGTAAGCCGGTATACCAACCGTCAAATTTACTTTTCCTTTCATATTCTTGAATTTCCTTTCAAAAAACCACTCATGATAATTTTCTGTTCTTTTCAATTATTTTTTCTAAGGTCTCGGTGCTTTGTTCCCAGCTAAAGTTTTCCGCCCATCTAACGCTAAACTTCTCGAAATCCCGCCTTAGGCGGTCATCGCGAATAAGCAATGTGATTTTTTGTGCAAGTTCAGATGAATCTCCCCAAGGCACCAGAAAACCGTTGTGCGGATTTTTGACTGAATCCCGAAGACCGGGAACGTTAGAAGCTACAACTGGAGTACCACTGGCATTAGCTTCAATCACTGTGATCCCCCAACCCTCGACCATTGAAGGTTGTGCAAGAACCCACGATTTGGCTAGCAGATCTGTCTTTGTTTTTTCGGATATCTTCCCTAGAAACTGAACGGCGTCACCAAGCTTAAGCTCCTCTGCCAGCTCCTCAAGTGAAGACCTGCTTTCACCTTCGCCTGCAATAACAAGCTTTGCTTTCTGCATGTCCGCCTTTATAAGAGCAAAAGCCTTAATGAGAATATCTATAGATTTATAAGGTTTCAGTCTTCCAAGGTATAGAACCACTGGACTTTTAGCTTTGGGCATGGGTTTAAATTTGGTTAAATCAACACCCGGATGAATAATATCGATTGGAATTTTCCTTCCCAAACCAATCTTTTCCATATCCAGCTTTGATGATTTGGAGACGGTAACCAGCTTCACATTCTGATAAATGAATGGCATAAGAACCCCTTCTAGAAATTTTCCGAACTGCGCAAAAGGAAATCTCAACTTTGTGCGGAAAACGTCTTGATGAATATGATGGACCAGTCCGACAATCGGTTTGCCAACATAAAGGGGAGTAAAAAACGGAATTCCGTTTTCGCTGTCAATGACTAAATCAAAGTGCTTTCTAAGCTTTAATAAATAGTAAAGAGGCGCCAGAAGGTAGATTGTGTAAAAACCGCCGCGCCTTATGATCTCCACCCCGTCTATACATTCATAAGTTGGATTTTTTCTGTCATTCCCACAAAAAACAGTCACCTGATTGCCATTTTTGATAAGACCTTTGGCTATCTCGTGTATGTAAACCTCCGCTCCTCCCGCCCAAACATGACGAGTGTCCCTCCAGTTGAAAATAAGAATTCGCTTTTCTGCTTGCCACGCAGGTCTTTTCGGTAAATCAAACTTGAATAAATCAATGATGTCCTTAAAATTTGAACCCAAAGTTGCCAAATCATCTCTAAAGAAATGCAAAATCATAACCGCAACGAGATTGGCAATACCGGCGACTAGCATTACGTCAACAATCTGTGGAACGGAATTATGAAAGATGAAAATCCCGCCAATTTGGCCTAAAGCCAAAACAAAACTAACTATCGGGAAAATATGTTGGTGTTTAACCTGGTAATAATTGACAATTCTGGCAGCTATCGTAAAAGCCAAAATTCCAAAGCCGTAATAAGGAATCAAGTGTTCGACAGGGTGAATCTTTTGTCCTATCAAAAGCTCGGCAACCTCAAAGCCTAAAAAGGAAACTCCTAAATAAACCATGGTGCTGGAAATAGCTGATGCCAAAAACAACTTGTAAAATGCCTTTCTGCTGTCTCTTTTTGCGCCTTCCTCACGGCTAATTATCGGTGTAATAAATTGACCGAAAAGTCCACCCATGAAAAAGATCATTTTGCCAAAAAGCGCGAGAACCGCGTATTCACCCGCCTCTTTGGGTGAAAGAAATACTTTTGCCAAAATCACATCAAAGCTTAAAAATGCCAGGATCGAAAATTCCGAAAAAGCCGAGGTCATAAAGAAATGGACAGGAAATTTAATTGCTTTTTTTACATTAACAACTACCTCCTTCTCAGAAACTGCATTAACTGAAAGCCAAGCCAAAAGCGCGGCTATGCCAATAGACGCCGGAATTGCTGCATAAACGTATTGCGGAAGTCCTAAGCTCACTAAAATCCAGCTGATTACAAATTTGGAAATAGCACCCACAACCATCAACCCGGCATATATGACAAATTTCATATTTCCGTACAAAAAGCCAACATCAATTGCTGAAATTAAGCCCAAATACCAAACCGGAGCAAAAAGCACAAAAGGTAAGATTGAATCCGATTTAAAAATAGGAGCAATAAAAGGACTCGCCCCAAGCCATAAACCTGTAAAAACAAGTCCAAAAACAATCGCTCTTTTTCTAACCTGTCGCCAAAATAATTTAACCGGACTTCCGTATTCTCCTAAAAAATAGGCACTTCTATGGGTGACTGTTCGGGAAAGGCTGTTAAATGGGATAGTGACTATAAACAAAAAGCTTCCCACAAGGCTAACCAAACCAAATTGCTCAATAGAAATCGTCCTTCCTAAATAGGCGTTATAAGCAAAATTGAAGAAGTTTCCGACAACTGAAGCCAAAATCAAAATACCTCCTGCAGCCTTGCCAGATTTAGCCAGTAGGCGCAGTTTGGCTACGTCAAAAAGTCCTGTATACGCTGCCTTGGGAGCCGGAATCGGCTCGGTTTCGTCCTCAACAAATTCTTTCTCAAGATTTCTGTTTTCCAAATTAAGCCCGTGGACGGTCTTTTCCCAAAAGTGCGGTTTAAAAATAAGCTGGTATAGCGCCTTTACACCGGCAACTGAAACCAAAAGCCAGTAAAATGGCACCAGAAAGACATATCTCATTAGTCCCCATTGCTCCCTTTTGGCACAGCCAATCATGTAGTAGTAGACAAAAAGGAAGTTGCCAAAAACCAAAGAAGAAACAGCCATGTAGAAAATAAATGATGGAAAAAGAGCTTCAATTGTTGTTCCAACCGCGGCGTTAAGCACAAAGTAAGCAATTGTCAAAAGCCACAAAATCGGATTGATAAAAATGAAGGCAATCTTTCCGCCCACTATCAGCTGGAAAATAAACGCGTGGATGCCGTTTTCGCGCACGAACTCCACCGGGTTTCGCGTATGAACCAGATAAGTCTGCATATAACCTTTAATCCAACGCGACCTCTGGCGGATCCAATTTCCGATTTGGCTATTAGCTTCTTCTAAAGTTGTTGAGTCGATAATTGCCGTCTTGTAGCCGATCTTAAAAAGCCGAACTCCCAAATCGGCATCCTCGGTTACGTTGAAAGGGTCCCATCCTTCAAAACGCCTAAGGTCCTCTGTTCTAAAATGATTGCTGGTTCCCCCAAGAGGAATTGCAGTATTGATCGATTGCATTCCGGTTAACGTGAGGTCAAACCAAAGCGAATATTCTGCTGTAAAAAGCCTGGTTAAAAAGTTCTGATCCGGGTTAAAGTAGTTGAGCTTCGCCTGCAAACACACGACCTCCCGGGGCAACTTCAAAAAGCCCAAATAAGCCTTTTTAAGCTGCTGCGGGTCGGGTATATCCTCGGCATCGTAAATAACCACGTATTCCCCTTTTGCAAGCGTTAAACCGTAGTTGCAAGCCTTAGGTTTCGTTTTGGGCAAGGAATGAGGAACAATAACTTTTTTGATATATTTCGGAAGCTTACTGTTATCCAGCGCTTTTATTGTCTCTTTGTCGTCTGCTTCCAAAAGCAGCAAGACATCCAGCTTTTCCTTTGGCCAGTCAATAGCCTCCAAAGCATCCAGAAAGTTAGGTAAAATGGCAGCTTCCCGATAAAGAGGGCACAAAACCGAATAAACGGGCAGCTCTTCATCGTCGAGTTTAGCAATTTGCGATGGTGTAAAAGTTATATCCGGCGGAGACTGAAGACTTCTTAAAACCAAAAAAAGATTGAAAACTACGTCAAAAAAATAGATCGTTGAAAGAACTGCAATGAATACTGCAACCGCTTGCAGCGGCCCTAAAAAAAATCCCAGCGCTGCTGCCCCAAAAATCGAAGCGAAAATGACTTTCTGCAAAAAAGTAAAGTTGATAACCGCCGATTTTCTGTGGCTCAAAGTTGTGTGGGTTATGAATTTTCGCCCTAAAAAACCGACTCCCGCGCCGCGCATCACTTCCCCTTCTTCGGGCCTAATATGAACAGGTGCTTGCCGTAGGGTTTTTAAAGCCAGCGCATTGGTTGCCAAATCCCAACCGTTTCTCAAAAAGCTTATTTTTGAATCCCCACCTTGGCGTTTTTCAAACGCAACATCCACTTCACCAACTGAAAAACCGGCATTTTTAGCTCTCACCAAAAATTCCAAATCGAAAGACCAGGGTGATTTTGGACTAAACTTTACTGTTTCAAAAACTTGGCGCTTAAAAGCTTTAAGGCCGGACTGAACGTCACAGCCAATGCCGTGAAGCAGTCTGCCAAAGGCAAACTTAAAGATCTTGGAAAAAGTTTTTCGAAATATTGGCGCTTTATATTCGCTTCTGTTGGCAACGACAATGTCAACTTCCGAAAGGCCTGAAACAAGATCGGCGATTGCTTCGGGCGGATACTGCAAATCCGCATCTATCATCACCAAAATATTGCCGGAAGCTTTAGAAAAACCTTCAACGAGTGAGTAAGACTTACCTTTCTCGCCCTCTTTTCTAAAGACTCTGAGCGGGAATTTTTTCCGAAGTTTTAAAAGAAGTTCCCACGTGCCGTCGGTTGAAAAATCGTCAACAACTACAATCTCATGTGCTTTTGGGAACGCGAAAAGTGCCTTCTCGATACGCTCGAGCAGGCTTTCAACATTACTAACCTCGTTAAATGTCGGTACTACGACACTAACCATTTGAACCTTTTTGGGCAGATTTAATTAAGCAGAAGTTTTAGGCAGTTCGATCAGAAATCGAAGGGTCATAATAACATATAGTAGTTGGAAAGACAATACTTAACCTTTTAAAGCTGAGGCTTATAGTTTTGAAGCTGAAAGGCGCAAAATCCCTAGAATAAGAAGTGTCTCAAGGCCATGGCGCTGGCGGCAAATCGGGAAAACAGCCTAGACACCAAAACCGAAGGCTTAGGAAAGGTGTATCCCCGAAGTCGCGTAACGTAGGCAACCACAACCCTCCAAGGTCTTGCAATTAACCTTTGGGCAATATAGAGAATCCCCAAGTAACCAAGAATCATAAATGCCGTCTCCAGCCAGTTTCTAGCGGATGCAATGTTAGACGCGCCCTCTAGTCCTTGCCCCGAACTGCTGCCCCCACTTGTCGAAGCCGCCAAAACGTCCGGCACAATGCCGCCTGTTGGAAATACCGAAACATACGATAGTCCTACCTGGAAACTTGTTTGTGAAGAAGAAGAAATTATGTCGTCACTTGGCCCGACCTTGCCCTGGGCATCGACTTCGGCAGAGTATGTACCCGCCGGTGCTTTTTCAGAAAGCACCAGGCCAAAGGAAATATTAGCTACATGTCCGGAATCCAGCTTGCCAACACCAAAACTTTGCTCGGAAGCCAAACTACCGTCCGGCGCCCACAGCTTGAAAGTTATATTGGTGTCGTAAACCGGTCCGGTCCCGCTGTTTTTGGCTGCAGCAAAGAAAGTTACCGTATCGCCTGGATTTACATAGCCTCCAACGTTAGTCGAAATTTTGGTCGAAAGCGCACCTCCGGGACCATGCACATCCGGCTGACTCTGACTTTGACTCTGACTCTGACTTTCAGTAGCCGCAAACTGGCTAGCCCCGCCAATATCTCCATTTAAAGTCCCAAAAATGTTAATAATTCCAAAAAATCCCTTTACGTTTACAAAATTGGCATTGACAAAATTGATAATATTCACAACAGAAAAGGCCGAACCTGTTCTAATCGACCCGTTACCAATACTATTGCCACCTGTGTTAGCAGAAGAAACCACCCGGTTTGTTAAACTTACCGAGTTACTCTGCGTCAAATCACCGCAACCACAACTACCGCCTACCCCTCCTTGGCCTAAAGGCCCGAAATCAAAACTCATCAAGCCGTAAACTGGATCCGCCGCCCCAGCACTTCCCCAACCCAAAAACTTACCATTCCAAGTTCCTAAATTATTAATAAGAAGCTGGGCAAAACTGCCTCCAAAGATATTTAAATTGGCAAAATTGGAAACATTAACAGCCGTCGTTGCATTACCGGTCGATGTATTTCCTCCGCCACTGGTATTTGATCCGCTATTTGATGTAGCTTCCACATTATTTTGGATGTTGGCACTATTTTGCTGGCTTACGCTCCCGCCTCCGCTTTGACTCTGACTTTGACTTTGACCTGACCCGCCTGTCCCTAAATTGTCCGGCAAAACAATATTGCCGGAAACATTCCCAAAAAGATTCAATACGACAAACTTAATGCTGGACCCGAAAAAGTTTGTATTAATAAAGTTCAAAAGGTTAACCGAAGAATAAGCATTTCCGGTCTGAACATTACCTGTACCCAAAACGCTGTTTTGTCCGCTATTGGCAGCAGCATATATAAGGTTAACAACTAGCGCATTGTTGCTTTGGTTTCCAACAACTACCATTGCCGAGGGAAGCAGCTGACCATCGGCAAGCTGCGTCAAGTCAATATTGCCGTTTTCGTCGGCATAAACATTCTTGATGCTATAAGCATATGCAGAGTCGGCAATATTGCTGTTTGCCGAATTGACTACAGTCACATCGGTTGTGGCGCCACCGGTGTTAATATTGCCGCCGACAGAGCCAGTATTATTAGTGGAAGGACTTGCTGACCCGCTTGCTTCGACTGTAGCAGACTGTGTCGCTTGGTTACTTTCTATATCAGAAGGTGTACCTACTGTATTATTTCCGGTATTGGAAGTAGAAGAAACATTATTGCCAACTGTCGCGTTGTTCTGCTGGTTAACATCGCCGCCCGGGCAGCTTGAAGGACAAGGCGACGGTGATGGGCTTGGGTCAGGGCTTGGTGTCGGGCTTGAATCAACCGAAGTCGTTTGAGTCGTTGGTATGGGTGTTGGGGTTGGTGACGCTGATATCGAAGTATCAGATGCGGGTGTTGGACTCGGTGAATCCGAAGGGCTGGGCGTTGGAGTCGGTGTTGGATCAGTAGTAGTTGTACCAGTCGTCTGATCTGCCCACACCAACCTTCCGGGCAAAAACCCGATCGACAAAAATATTATTAGTGTAATCGCTGTAATTCTTTTAATCATTTTTTCTTGTGCATAGTTCTCTGTTCTCTAAGTTAAGGGCAGGCCTTAAGCTTTGTGTCCCCTGTGCAAAAGGCCTGCCCTTTGCCTGGGAAAACTCCACCCTGGAGAGGGAAGCCTAACTCAAACTTTTGGCAACCGAATGTACTGCCAAAGGTTTTCCTCCCCTCTCCTAAGATGAAGGGAAACGTTACTCGTCGTTGTGGTCTCCACCACCAAATCCGACGTTAACGTTTTTGTTGACGACGTTGCTCACAACAACGCCTGTTCCGGCATCACCAGTAGAAGTTGATCCTTCCACCTCGCCGCGTACATTGTTGTTACCGGTGTTTGAACCAGCTACAACTGAATTTCCAATGAGGGCTACGTTTTTCTGGGAATTTTTGCATCCACATGAAGAAACGTTCACATTCTTGTTGGCGATGTTTGATACCCCCACAACTGTTGTGGCATCGCCAGTCTTGGTTGAACCACCATGTTCTATTTCGCCTTTAACATTGTTGTTACCGGTGTTTGAACCAGCTACAATTGAATTTCTAATGCCGGCGAAATTGAACTGCCCGCCACCAAAATGGCCTGCAAAAGCTGGTACTGCTGTTGCCGCAAAAAGTGCCGCAGCTGCACCGATAGTTACTAATTTTTTGGTTGAAATCATTATTATTTTCACCTCCTTCCCTAAAAAGGATATTTCCGCTAGGTTGTCCAAAAAAACAAAAAGCGGAGGCTCATTGCCTAGCAAATTGCTAGGAAACAAACCTCCGTTTGCGGCCGGTTTACCCTCCAAAACTTTAGTGAAGAAGGGTTAAATATTAAAATTTTGGACAGAAAAGCGAAAGTTTCGGGGCAGAAAACTGAAACTATAAACACACTACCACCGAAAATTTACCCTGTCAAGTGCCCTCATTCAGCCTCAAAAACGATCAATTTGAAATCAAAATATCTTTTTGAAAAGACCAAAAATTACCCGCCAAACTGCCGAAAAAACATTGACTTTGTGGGCTTTGGTCCCGGGTTCAGGACTCAAACCTGGCGAAGGTAAAGCTGAAGGTGAACCGGAAACCTTATCAAAACCCGAACTCCCGGCACCAACCAAGTTTTCAACTTTCACATTGCTACTTGAGTTTCCTCCGCCAACCGTAATTGTTTTAACCAGGCTTAAATTTGACCCGGAAGACTCTATATCGGCTTCCAAAGAATATGTCCCCTCAGCCTTTGGGGCCGCAAAATCAACTGTAAACACGTCTCCGGATCGCCTCATTTGGTAGGTCGAAAGCACATTGTATTCACTGTCGTGAACATTGAGGTTGTGCTTGCCAGATCCATCATTACCGGTTGTAATGCGCACATAAACAGTCTGGCCTTGGCCAAAATTTTGGGTCTTTTGAGAAAAACCGGGATCAGTTGCTATCTCCATCGGCACGTTGGCACCTGCCGAATCTACAATTTTCGAAACATCAACATTTGGGCTTAAATTGGAAAAATTTAAGGAGGAAAAGAGCAAAATCGCGCCAATCATACTAAGCAGAATCCGAAAGCGCTTTGTTTGTCGTTATTGGTACTTCCCGGCTCTTCCTGCTATCTGCAAGTTTATTGATCACCCTTTCTGTTATTTGGGTAACCGTATAGTTGGAAATATAAATCTCCACAGAACCGTAGGCTTTATTCCTTATTGCCTCAATAATCTGCGAGACAAGCTGGGGTGAAATATGCTGCGTCGAAAACGCGTCGTCCTTTTGGCTCATTTTCTTCTGGGCAGTGCAGGCCAAAAAAGGGGGCAGTCAGTTCGACAACCCATTATAACCTAATTGACAAGTAGGCTTGATGTAGTCTGGGAGTTGCCGATATCATAGGTATAACTCGTCTTGGCAACGTTTGTAACAGCGGATTTATAGGTTCCGGTTTGCGACGATCGCAACCTGAATGTGATAGTCCCGTCCGTTGCTGTCGTGCCGGAACCGGAAGATTTACCCCCGGAAGGTTGTGTCACCATAACTGAAACTGTAGCGCCAGAAACCGGATTGCCGCCGGCATCCAGAACCGTCACCTTTGTGTAAACATTTCGAGTCCAAAACGATTTTGTGAACCACATCGAGATATTAGAAACGTGCATCACCAAACTCGGAACAGGTGTTGGCGTCGGTGTCGGAGTCGGGCTGGGTGTGGGTGTTGGTGTAGGAGTTGGGGTTGGGGTAGGTGTTGGACTTGGGGTAGGTGTGGGTGTCGGACTTGGAGCCGGTGATCCTCCACCAACTGCCCTGTACGCATTAATGCGCCCATGTGCCCATAAAGTACCAGTCCCACCAATTGAGTCGGCAGTATTTTCAATCTGGGCCTTCACGCAACTATTGGTAGAACATAAACCGCTTGCCCAAACCAAAGCTGCAAGGCCGGCAACATGAGGCGTCGCCATCGACGTTCCCGAAAGGGTTCCATAGTCTGTTTGACCAATCGAATTTGTATGGGTCGGCAAAGTCGAAAAAATGTTAACTCCTGGCGCCGCTACGTCCACCCAGGATCCATAGCTTGACCAGCTCGGCTTAACATCATTACTATCCGTCGCCGCAACCGACATCACATTAGGGTAGAAAGCCGGGTAAACCGGTGAAGAGTTGCCGTTGTTGCCGGCTGCCGCAACCACCACTACTCCGTGACTCCAGGCATAACTGACAGCATTGGCCAAAGTCGAAGAGCTGCTAGAACCGCCAAGACTCATGCTTATTACCTTGGCACCGTTATCCGTTGCCCAAATAATCCCATTGGCAACCCAAGAGTAGTATCCCGAACCGTTATCATCCAGAACCTTAACATTCATAAGCGAAGACTTGTAGCCGACTCCGGCAACACCAACATTGTTATTGGTCACAGCCGCTGCAATTCCGGCAACATGAGTGCCGTGTCCGTAAAGGTCATCAACGGTTGAGCTGGTTGTGAAGTTTTGGTTAGCCACAATTTTGGAAGACACATCCGGATGGTTCTGGTCAATACCGGTATCCAAAATGGCAATGTTAACCGCAGAACTGCCGGTATTTAAATCCCAAGCGCTTTGCGCACTGGTGTTTGCAGCCTGGATTTTAAACATTCCCCACTGCTGTGAAAGATAAGTATCATTTGTAGCTGTCATAGCTTTGGCTACAAAATCCGGTTCCGCAAATTCAACGGACGGCAATTTCAAAAATGTAGAAGAAAATCCGTCTTCCAAACCTTGTGGAACTTCAAGCGCCAGCACATTAATTTTATCCAGCCTATCTTTTACCCTCACCCCAAACCTGGAAACGGTTGAATTTATTTCGTCCTGTGATGTGCCCATCCTAAACTTAACCAGGACTCTTCCTGTGGTGTGCTCGCCAAAATTCGGCCCGGAAGCCAAGGTATTAGCTGAAAGAGGCAGAAACAAAAGGAGTGAAATTAGGCAAGATGTAAAAAATCTTCTCATTTAGGGTGTAACAGACCAGTCTAAGAAATGAGTAAGGTGCGGTCAAGATAGCAAAAAGTCAAAGTCAAAGTGTAAAGGGACAGTCCTTTAGCGAAGTTTCGCAATAAGGCCGGTTAACATAGCAATTATTTCCTGAAGATCACCTCTAATTCGACTGCCTGCTTCTTCCTTAATCTGATTAGTTTCAACTAAAATGTAAGTCCAGTAATCTGTTTCTCCGGCAGAACCTCGTGCAATTTCCAAATGGGAAGCATAACTCTTGCCTCTATGACTATGAAAACCCTCAGCTATATTTGCCGGAACCGAGAAACCTGCAGCCAGCGCCTGCTTCCAGATTTCCCAATCGGAAAAACCTTTCTTACCTGCTTTTGAAAGCTTGTAAATCTCCAATGCAACCGAATTTGCCTTTTGCCAAACTATTAAATCTTGATAGCTGGTTATCTTCTGTGGGGTATTAAATTTATCGCTTTGAGTCTTGCCGTTATTATGACTTTGACTTTCCACTTTTCACTCTGACTTACAGTTCGTCTTCGCCGTAGATGGAAGGCAAAATTATTCTTTCCCAATCGTGGATATCCGCTTCCTCAAAAAATCTGTGCAGCTCTTCCTTTGCTGCTTCAGCAGAATCCGAAACGTGGACAATATTGTTAGACTGCGAAACCGAAAAATCACCGCGAATCGTGCCATATTCCGCTTCCCTTCCGTTTGTCACCCCGGCCATTTTGCGAACGACAGATATTGCGTCTTTGCCTTCCAAAACCATACAAACCAAAGGCGAAGACATCATGAATTTTTTAAGTCCGGCAAAAAATGGCTTGTCCTTGTGGTGGGAATAATGTTCTTCGATAATTGCGTCCGAAGCCTTAATCATCTTGAGCGCAACCAGTTTTAATCCCTTACGCTCAAATCTGTGGATTATTTCTCCAACAAGCCCCCGCTGAAGGGCATCCGGTTTTAACAAAACTACAGTCTTTTCCATGGTTCTATTTTCGTTGACAGCTTATCTAAATGTCAATCTCCCTCAGCGCCAAAACACTTAACAAAGGTCAGGCCTTAACGACCGCCATTTCCAAGCAGAAGACCTGACCTTGGGACAAAAGATGGGTCATCACTCAAGAAAAAGGGCAGGCCTTTCTCTTGCGTGTCATAGGTTAAGGCCTGCCCTTAACCCTTGCGTTAGTCGTTAGACGTTAGACGTTCACTCTTTTCCCTTTCATTCACCTCAGCCCTCTGTGTCTGGTACCTTTCTAACTGGCCTTGGAACACAGCTTCCTGAGTAGGAGTCGTAGAAAATAATAGCCAGTTAATCCTGTTAACCCTGCCCGGGCTTAAGTTTCCGCCTAAATCACCTTCAATTAAATCTCTAATCGTTTGGTCAGTCACCAGCTGGGGATATCTTGGCAGGTGAAAAACAAATTCTCTCTCATCAAGGGGTACTGTTGGCAAATAACCTAAACCGTAAACATAAAGGCCGTGTTCCTCATCCCTGGGGTCGTCCTGGATTTTCAAAACGTGGCCCGATCCAAAAAGAAAGATCTTGCGAAATTTGCCCCGCTCTCCGGAAACCTGCCTTAGGCGGTTCGATGCCAAACGGATCAAACCTTGCACCGGTTCTCTTAGCGCTGCGACTTCTTCCGAGTGCAAAACCGCCTCGACCATGCACCCAATTTAGCACTTTTTAAATGATGAGAAAAGTCTTTATGAATCAAGCTGCCTGCTCATCAACTAACATATAACCAACATTTCTTTGAGTCCGAATAATTTCAGGTGCGTCTTTCCTTCCTCCATTCAAAATTTTCCTCAGCCTGGCAATATGCACATTTACAGTACCGACAGAAGCATGACCTCCCCACACTTTTTCAACTAATTCTGTCCTTTCAGCTACTTTATTTTTCCTCAAGACCAGATAGCGCAATAACTCACAATTTAATTTGGTTAAATGAACTCTTTCCCCACAAACCACAACAGATTGGGCGTCCATGTCAAATTCGAAATACTTATTCACATAAACGCCACTATCAACATGGCCAGTTTCGCTGACCGAATCTCTTGCTGTTCTGGACAATCTTCCGTTTCTTACCAGAAAGCCAGCAAAATCACCAAGTTCTTGCCAGCCGTTTGCATGTTCGGGGTCTGCCTCCTTCATACGGCCAACCAGTTCTTGGAGCTTATAAAAACCCGTATTTCTTCTTTCCGGCATAAATAAGCATTCTAGCCGAAAGGTCACCTGTTTGCAATTATAGGATAAAGTATAGCGCTGTAAGGGCAGACCTTTGTTCAGCAAAAACCTTATGTTAAGGCCTGCCCTTAACCTAGTACCTGGTCTCTGGTGACTGGTAACTAGTTACTAATCTCTTGTTTCCTGTTTCAACTTTATGGTTTATTGTTGCCATGGCAGCTAAGTTAAACTTTTTGATAATTGGTGTCTTCGCCATTCTTGCGATCTTTTTTGCAATCTCAATCAAAACCAGCGCCGACACCTACTGGCACCTGGCAGTTGGTCGTCAAATTCTTGAAACTAAATCAATTCCCCATACAGATACCTTCATTTATGGCCCGATAGACAAAACTTTTAATTCAGTAGAATGGCTGTTTGATATATTTTTATATAGTTTTGAAAACCTTTTCGGAATGCTTGGGGTCACTCTACTTCGAGTTCTAATCGGGATAACCAGCATTTATCTTTTCTACCTGACAATCTCACTTATTACTAAAAACAATATCCTCAAAGGCTTTCTTGCTGCCTTAACCGGCTACATGCTTGCCTATCGTCTCTATGACAGGCCGGAAATTACCAGCTTCCTTTTGCTTTCTATCGTCAACTACACCTGCATCTACTATTTTCTTAAAAAGAAACTACCGGTCACAATTTATCTGCTACCTTTCGTTTTCCTGATTTGGCCCAACACCCATCCGTTTGGAATAATCGGCCTAGCAGTTTTTAGCTTCTTTTTCTTTTTATTTTTATTTGAAAAATTTGTAAAAAGAATCGAATACAAGAATTTAAACCAGATTGTGTTACTCTACGCTGCTTCGATTATCCTCTCTTTTGTCCAATTCAAAAAGCTATTTGTTTTTCTGGAACTTGGAGGATTAAATTCGCACAATCTTACCGAATTTTATTCCCTGCCACAGCGCTTTTGGTTAACCAAAGGATATGATATTTTCAATCAAACTTCGTATGACATCTATATCTACTTCATTTCGGCCGTAATATTGATTGGCTCAATCGCCCTACTTGCCAAAAACTGGCGCAAAAACCTAACCCTAATCTTAATGGGCTTTTTTTATCTGGCGCTTTTTTTGACACCTTTTAAGCTTTACAGAATTTTGCCATCAGTGTTTCTGATATCTGCCCCCATAATTCTTCTAGTTTGCAAAGATGCTTTACCAAAAATACCTGCCTATACAAACAAAATCGCTGGTGCCTGCTTTACGGTTATTTTGCTGATCATTGTTATATCCATCGGCCAGCAAAGGATAGCAGGCATTCGCGATTTTGCAATCGTACTTTACCGAGGCACAGATCCTTCCAATTACAAACCAGCCGGTGTTATCAATTTGCTTTGGAACCCGACTTTTCCCCAAAAAGAGCCGGAAATAATCTCCAAATACCTAAATACTAAACACCTTTTTACTTCGACTCCCTGGGATGAATACTTTCTTTGGAAAAACTACGGCATCAAAGTCTTCGCCGACGCCCTCTTTTACAACCGCGCCCAAAACGATTATGGAGATGAAGCAGCCCTAACACACGGAACAGGCAACTGGCAGCAGCTTTTGGAAAAATACGACATCGACACAGTCGTAAATAGCCAGCCCGGCTCCTATTGGCCGGTTAGCGTACCTGTCTATACCTTGCCCAACTGGAAGCTCATCTACGCCAACGACGTGGCCTTTGTCTACGCCAGAGATGATGTTATAAAAAACCGTCCAGTTGACCTTTCTGCTATCAATGAGGGCCTTCAAAATGTCCTCAAAATTGAAGATAAAAATGCAGACTTAGCAATAAAACAACTTCAGGATTTACTAACGTTTGATCCGCAAAACGCCTTTGCCAGAAGCCAGCTGGCAACCTATTACATAAAAAAAGACACCGAAAAAGCCCGCCAAATTTCTGAAGATTCTCGCCAGATTTACCCCAAAAATCCGCTTTTCAGCTTGATTCTGGCCGCCTATTACCAGCAGAAAAACCAGTGCACTCAAGCCATAAACTTTGCCGATGAAGCAACCCGAAAAGCCCTAAACGACGATTCAATAACCCCCGAAGCCCAAAACATCAAAGACGGTTGCAAATCGAATCTCTGAGGCCATGCAAAGGGCAGGCCTTTGTGCGGCAATAATCTTAGGTTAAGGCCTGCCCTTAACCCTGGTCTCTGGGTACTGTAGACTGGATACTGGAGCTGGGAACTACTATACTTTCAGAAGCTTTTGGAACCTATCTTCATCCTTAAATGGTCCTATCACAGCAAGATTAAGTTTGCTGTCTGTCACTAAAAACTGGGCCAGTCGATGAACATCATCTGCCGTAACTCCATCTATTAACTTCAAATACTCGCTTAAGGATCTTACCCTTCCCTCCATCAGCTCGTCCGACCCGTAGGAAAGTGCGACCGTTCTGGAATCTTCCCACGAAAGAATCACCTTACCCTTGATATACTCTTTTGCTTTTTTCAACTCCTTTTCGCTTACTTTTTCACTGGCAACTTCGCCAAATTCCGCCAAAATCACCTTGATTGCTTCATCAATTCGCTTTAAATCCACTCCTGCCGAAGCCACCAAAGTACCCGTATCGTGGTACGATTCGTGATCCGCCCGAATGTAATAACAAAGACCGCGCTTTTCGCGAACGTTTATAAAAAGCCGCGAAGACATCCCGCCGCCCAAAATTGTTCCCAAAACAGCAGCCGTATAACGGTCCGGATCTGTAAGTCTTAACCCCCTAAAGCCAACTACTAAATGAGCCTGGTCTGTCTTTTTATAAGAAATGAGGCAACCCGGTTTTCTTTGATCTTCCTCTACCGGCAAAAATCCGCTTACCGCTTTTTCTTCTTCTTTGCCGAAATGCTCCGAAATGGCATGATAAGCCTTGTCACGGTCAAAATTACCGGCAACTGCAACAACCATGTTGTTTGGCGCATAGCGCTCGTTGATGTATTCTTTAAAATCCTTGCGGGTAATTTTGCGAATAACATCTTTTAAGCCTCCGATATCCCAACCCAGCGGCTGGTCTCCCCACAAAAGGTGTTCGTATATTTCGGAAACCCGCCTCATCGGCGTGTCCTCGTACATGTTCAGTTCCTCAATAATTACCCCGCGTTCTTTTTCAATTTCCGCCTCGTCAAATTTTGAATTCCAAACCATATCGGAAAGCATGTCCAAAGCAAGGGGCAAATGCTTAGAAGCAGCTTTAATGTGGTAAGCCGTTACCTCTTTGGAAGTAAAAGCGTTGTAATCCGCGCCAATTTCGTCTAGGGCGTGTGAAATATCAGAAGCCGTCGGCCTTCTTTTTGTGCCTTTAAAAAACATATGCTCCAGAAAGTGGGAAATCCCGTTGGTTTCTTTTCGTTCATATCTGGATCCGGCACCGCACATGACAATTGCCGTTGCCGAAAGTACGGAAGAAAGCGGGGCAAAAATTACCCTTAGCCCGTTTTTTAATGTGACTTTTTCAAAATCAGATGGTTCCATTTTTGAGTCCCTCGAAAAAATATCCGAGGAGCGCCTTTGGCATGACTGAAAGGTGCCAAGGCGACCTGCTGATATTTTTACCTTATCTCGACATCGTTAACTTCCCAAGAATAGTCATTATAAACTGTGACTGTCGCAAACCGTGGCCCTTGGAAATTGCGATCTGAATCGACCGCGCCGACAGTTGTGATTTTAACATTACCTGATGGCGATTTGTACTCGGCAAAAAAATGCAAATCACCGCTAAAAAAACCGTCGGCTTTTGAACTTTCCATAAGATCCATAAACTGCTTTGCCTGTTTCGCCACCTCAGCGTTATCTTCTCCCATCACATGACCCGACTGGGGATGAAACGGTGTCTTATGCGCAAACACAAAGGTAAGTTTTGCCTTTTGACTTTTGAGTTTTGAATTTACTTCTTGCCACTCCTCAGGACTAATACCTTTATATATATCACTATTATCTACTATAACAAACTGTACCTCATTTTCCTCAAAATCCCTGCTTGGCTGACCAAAAATTTGTTTGTAATTGGTAAGCGCATCATCGCCGCGGTTTCTGCTATCCCACAAATCATGGTCCCCCGACGTTAAATAATAAGTCAGACCGGATTTATCAAAAACCTGCTTTACAGAAGTTAACTGGTCAACTGTCCCAATACTCGACCAATCCCCAAGGCCAATCACAAAATTCACACCGGAACCTTTTGCCTGATCTAGGGCTTTGACCAAAAGATCGTTATCGTTTTCGGAATCCGCAACTAAAGCAAACCTCAAAATCGGCTTTTTAGCTGCTACCTTTTCACCTTGCACCCTATCGATCCCTCCGGCCGGCTCAAAAACCGAAATATGCCCGAAAACTTTACCTTTTATATAAAAAAACGCCAAAACAGCCAGTGCAACCAAAATCAAAACCACCAAAATCTTCTTCACGGTCGGTATATTCTAGCAAAATCATTGGAGTATGAAATTAAACTAAGCCTACTCTTCGGGTGCCACCAGTCCCAGAACCGGAAACACAATGCTCGTCTTTGGCTGGTAATAGGTCCCTCCGGAAACGTTATAGACAACATACGGGAAGACCAAACTTACAGCCGGCACGACCCCGCCGAAAAACACCGCTTCGTCGGAATAATCACTTGGCAAAACCGCGCTTCCAGAATACGCATTATCTCCCGGAAAAATCTTGGAAATCGCGCTTTGATATTGGGAACTGCTGCTGTAGGAATTCTCCTGATTCAAATATATAAACGAAGGTGAAATCGCATCCTCCATCAAATACGAATAGACATAATTGTTGTGGTTTTTGCCGGTAGGAGTTTGGTATTTGCTGAATATATTGTTGCCGGAAATTACAACGGCGCCGGATTTTCCCATTTCAACAGAAGATACCGTATCGCCTGTTGAAAGGTCCTTAAACGAACGTTTTAGGTTTATGTCGATAACCTTTGCCTCACTTGCTATGCTTTCGTTTTTGAGGCTCAAAGATTTTTTAACAGAGTTAAAAGAAAACGCCTTATTTCCTGAATCTGGGGGAACTTGCTTTTGGTCGTAGTTAGTCTCCAAAATCGTAGTGTAAACAGGTATATCGCCGCTCGTTTTTACTTCAACGGAAACTTTGCCGTCTTTATAATTTTTCGCAAGAATTGTTTTACCAAACTGGTTATACTCTTTATCCTGCTTCGCCTCGTAGACTGTTTTTCCATTAACCGCCACGCTTATTTTGGGCTCTTCTATATACAAATTATTTCTTTGAGCATACATCAAACCGGCAAGCAGGCTAAACAGCGACTGAGAATACCCGGCTTGACTAAACGATAAGCCCTTTATCGCCCGATTGGCATCCTCGTTTGTGCCTTTTTCGATCATCGCAAGTGCCGGCAAAACAGAAGCAAACTGAGTATCACCGTCCCAAACGTACCTGTCGTCTGCACTATTAAGAGCCAGATTACGCAATGTCGAAAGGGCCGCCTTATCACCATTCATAGCCCTTATTGCCACGGATTCGGGCGTATTTTTATAAATTGGATCACTCACTTCATCGCCCAAAACCCATTGCCTTGCAATTTTTTCTTCCGGCGTGCCGGACCCTACTTGTACCTCGAAATTCTGCGCCAAACCTTGCGGAAGATTAGCAATATTCAAATTACTAATCGGTTTATTGGCCTTGCCATTAAGAGATTTTACGTACTGCTTCGTCGCTTCCACGACAGAAGGCATGTTGCTAACCTCATCAATCATATGGAGCCCTGCAGCCTGGTCCAAACCCGCAGCAAGCCAAAGATTAACAACTTGCTGCGATTCCTGACTATAATTGGCATTGACATTCCAATGATCTCCGGACCGAATTTCCAAAAGATGAGAAACAGTTTCCAGAAAAGAATTTCTTAATTTTGCATACTGGTAAGACGTTGGCGACACTAAACCGTCGCGGGTCATAGCCATTGCATTAGAATACACGTATAAATTTCGCCCCACCTCGCTCGAATCATAACCAAAAGTTGGATAGTTGTTATGAAAAAGAGCACTAACTACATTTGGTGCAACCCACATATCCATTTTGTTGAAATCTAAATCGGGGTAACTCGCTTCATATGAAATCTTTTTTGAACCCTCAAAAGATTGCCAAAAAGAATTAATGTTTCCTTGCGGCAAAATTGGCCGTTTGGAAGAAACGGAATCAAGTGTATTTCCCTGCTTGTCTTTGGCTTCAAATGTAAAAGACAGATCCTTGCTTTGCCGTCCGGCATCTAGAGGAAATTTGACCTCTCCAAAACCACTGCTTGCCACCTTAAGCGGCTGACTTTTGGAAAACCCAATCTCTTTTATTGTGAGCGAAACGTCTGCCTCAACATCTTGCTGCGTTGAATTCTGGACAAGTGCGGAAACAACCGGCTGATCAGCTTGATAGTAAAAATTGGAAACAACCGGAATAATGTTGATGCCCTTTTGCGAAATAAACTCGCCGGTAGTCTGGCCGAATTGGGAATTTTTGGTGTTGGAAAATACCTGTGCTGTAAATGTCGTTAAATTATCCGGAAGCTTAAATGTTACAGTCGCCCGCCCGCTGGCATCAGTTTGTAGGTGGGGATTCCAATAAGCGGTGTCGGCAAAATTTTCTCTCGGGCCCATTCCCTTTTCGTTGTGAACATAAAACCCATTGGCAAAAAATGTGTGGTACTCAAAGGTCGTTAAGTTGTAAACGACAAACTGCCCGACATGCTTCTCTATCGATATAATCTTGACAGAATTACCGTTTTCATCCAAAAGTGTATCACCAATTTCGGCCTCCCCGGCTTCATGCCAAGCATTGTTTAAAAATATGCGGTGAACCCAGGTCACATTAAGAGTGCCGTTAATCGTTAAATAGTCGGAAACTGCATGCCGGAAAGTCTTGGAAACCGTATCGGGAACGAGCGAAGATAAACGCTCGGAAGAACGCGTCTTTATCTTGTCTCCAATTCTAATATCTTCAATATTGCGTGCTGTGCCGTCTTCCATCAAAATTTTCGTCCCGGCTAAAAAGCAGCCTCCGCCCCCACCGCCCATGAAGGCTTCTACACCCGTAGTAGAACTAAAACTCGAAACGGCAGAGGTTGGCGTGTAATTGTAAAAATTGTCATAAATATTTTCGTTGAACTGCCCGATTTGCAAAATCGAAGCATCGATAACCGAAAGCGAATTGTCGGCAGACACCGGATTTCCAGCCTCATCCTGGGTTGTAATCGCTGCCGAAACCGAATCTCCAGGTTTATAAATCTGCTTATCAAAAGCGATTTTGGTCGTTAATTTGCGACTCCCTTTGTCAACTAAAAGATTTATGTGGTTCGAAATAACCTGGCCGGCGTTAACGGTAAACACATCTACCCCAATTCCTCGCCCAAAACTCTCTACAATCTCAATTGGTAAATTCCAACTGCCGCTTCCCAAGTTATTTTTCGAAAGCGAAACGATGTTTGAAGAAGTTCCGCTGTTTTGCGTAATAACCACTATTGCATCATTGACCCCAAAAGTTGCCGAAACACCAATATTGGCTGTTTCGCCGACTTTATATAAGTTTTTTGAGGAAGTTAAAGTTATTGCGTCTTGTGGCTTGTTATAGGTGTATTGCTGCACTTCTCCTACATAAACCTGCGCCCGGCCCGTTACCGTATTTCCCCTAGAATCACCCGCTTGCGCAGCAACTTCATAGCTTCCTTTGCCAAGATTAGCAAAGGCAAATGAAGCAGTTCCGTCTGCACCGGAAACGGCGTTCTGGCTGGCAATCAGTTGCTTATCGCTGTAACTTACAACCTTATAAAGGGAAATCACCAAAGGTTTTGCCGCTACTACCTTTCTTGGAGTGTTGTGGTCCAAAACCGCTATATTGCCGCTTATTCCCTTTTCTGTATCGCCGCTTAAATTATCAACAAAAAGCGCAAATTCACCTCTGTGAATAAGCTTTGCTATTTTGCCAAATGAAGGGGTTGCGCCAATATTGGGTGTCACCTCAAGCGTTGCTATCTGGCTTAGCTCAAATTTGTCGGCAAGCTTAGTTGAAAATGTGATCTGTGCTGTCCCTTTTTCGTCAAATTTCCCATTTCCCGTTATAAGCTCTTGGCCTGCACCGTAATAACCGCTTACAACTCCGCCAACATCCTCGGCCGTTCTGTCTTTTATTTCTGTAAAATCCGTCAAAAGGACCCTGTAGGTGAATTCGATATTGGAAAGCGGTTGGCCAAAATTAGTCTTGGCAGTGACATTAACATGCGAGTCGTCACCGCTCACATACTCTTTTTCCAAAGCTGTTGCCGAAATGTCCATATCGGGCTTTCTGTAAGCCTGAACCGACAAGGGCAGCGAATCGATTTGCTGATAATCTCCTTTATCATTTTTTACAGAAAGAATTATCTGCGGATAATTCCCCTCAACCATCGAGGGCAAATCTATGTCGGCATAAACGGTGCCGTTTTCGTCTGCCTCCAAGGCTGTGTAATTATCTTGGTCTTGCAAATTGTAATCGAGCTGAAGTTTGGCAAAGAAAGCTCCCTTGGCAACGCTAAAATCACCATTTTCCCTCTTTCTTAAAACTGCCTTATAGTGAACTTTATCTCCGGCCCGATAAACCGGCCTGTCAGAATAAGAAAAGACCTGATAATTTGCTCGGCCATATTGTGCATAATAGTAAACCTTCGTAAAAGTGACCGCTATGTCGCCATTGGAATGGGTTATCACAAAGTCCACGGCATCCTCACCATGCGCGCTTTTGGCAATTCCATCTGCGCCCGTGGTAACCTTATCGACCAAAACCGGTGGCCCTTTAACCTTATACAATTCTGCTTCGACTCCGCTTATACTTTTGCCGGTATTTTGCTCAGACGCCCAAACGTAGGTGTTGTTTGCATCGTTAAACACCTGATTGATGTGCCCAGATGCAACCACGAACAAATCTTCACTCCAGCTATCGTTTTCTAGTTTTACGTAATATATGCCGGGCTTGGGAAAGTTATCTGCAGGTAGACTTAGGTTGTACGAATTAGCTCCACTACTTTGCTTTATAACACGCTGCATTTGCTTCATTGCCAAACTTGCCGCATCCTCAAAATAATAAAGGGAATTTTTGCCTCCCTTGTAGCTAAAATATTCAATCAGTTGCTTTTCATTTGCTTGGCCTATGCTTACATTTACCGACGTTCCAATATAGGAATTCATGCTATTTTCCCCGCCGCTGGAATAGCTATTAAACGAAACCTCAACAGGTTTGGCAGAATCTGTGGCAATCAACTTCTTGTTTGTTTGTAGTGTAAAATCCGGATTTTGCTTTGTCCTGAAGGCAACTGTAATATCTTCCGGCAATTTCTGTTTATCGGTAGAATAGAAACTTTTATCAATAGTTATCGTATAAACCGAGTTGTAGGAAAAGTTGGCCGGCAAACCGTCTGATTTTGTTTTGTTGGATGAAAAATAAACGACTTGGCCATTTTTTTCTAAATGCCATGATCCGGAAACTTCGGGGGTCAAATGGAAATAATTGCCAAGATTTGCTTCGGTTACACCGATCGGTTTGGAAAAAACAAAGGTCGGCTGCCCTACAACCGCAAATGAATCGCTTTGGTCTTCAGGTGAACTTTCCTTGAGTTCGAATTTTTGGGCTAGGGTCTTATGGCTTTTTTTCGCCAATCTGCTTTGGGCAAACCATAAACCGCCTCCCAAAAGGCCCAAAAACACCAATATTAAAACTAACAGTTTAATGTGCTTTCGAATTTTAGAAAAAAGCCTGGAAATTTTACTTTTCGACTGGGGCACCTCCACCGCCGGTCCGGAAATCGGCGGGGGCGGATCAACAGGCAGGCTGGGGTCCATATATTTATACTACCCCTAATTAGCCTGTTGTAGCAATCATTATAAACTTAAAACGAGAGAGCTTAAATTTCTACTTTGTCGAGGTTCTTTTTCGAGGGTCCCCTAAAAACTGCCCCCTCTGCCTTATACCTGGAACCATGGCAAGGGCAATCCCAAGTCTTTTCTTTACCGTTCCAATCAACCACACACCCCAGGTGCTTACAAACAGGTGACAAAGTGACCATCTTACCCTGTTCGGATTTAAAAGCGGCAACCTTTTTCCCGCCAACTTCCACGATTGCACCTTCTCCGTTTTTTAGCGAATCTATGGTTTTATTAGTTTTTTTGAACCTGCCCTCAAGAAAACGCTTCGGATAAAGTACGCTTTGCGAAACCTGTTTTCCTATATCCGTCATTATTAGATGATACAACACAAGGCTCAAATCTACATCTTCTCCGGCGCGGAGATACCTAGGAGTCCTAAAGTATTTTCCAGGGCAATTTTTGTGGCGGTTATAAGCGCAATTCTCGCTTCCTCAACTTCTTTTTTCTCCCCTACGACCCTGCAGTTTTCGTAAAATTTATGGAAAGAATCTGCAAGGGATATCGCATATGTTGTCAGCTGGTTTACAGCAAAATTTCTAGAAATATCTTCAACTAACTCTGGCAACTTTGTAATCTGTTTGATTAAGTTGAGTTCATATTCAGTAGCCAATAGTTCGTAATTCACATTTGATTTTTGATCTTTGACTTTTGACTTCGCAAGAATCGAGCAGATTCTTGCGTGTGCGTACTGCACATAATAAACCGGGTTTTTCGCTGATTTTTCCTTTGCCAAATCCAAATCAAAATCAATAGGACTGTTTGCATCATGCATCAGAATAAAAAACCGTAGTGCATCGCGGCCGATTTCATCCAGAACCTCCCTTGCAGTCACAAAAGTCCCCGCACGCTTGCTCATTTTGACTAGTTCTCCGCCGCGTTTGAACCTTACCCACTGGTACAAAATTACATGGAAACGCGAAACATCATAACCAAGCACCTTGATAACCGCCTGCAGCCTCGGCACATGACCATGGTGGTTTGCCCCTAAAATATCGATAACCAAATCGGGATCTTTTGAAAACTTAAGGTTGTGATAAGCAATATCATTGGCAAAATACGTATAATCGCCACCTGACTTTTTGACTACCGTTTCCCTATCTTTCAAAAACTCATCGCTTGGCGCAAACCAAACCGCCCCCTCTTTTTTCTTCAAGAATCCTTTAACCTCAAGTTCGCTAATGGCTTTTTCTGTCTTTCCGGAATCTGTTAATTCGCTTTCAGAATAAACCTCATCGAATTTAATTCCAATTGCGCTACAGTCGGAAAGAATTTCTTTAAGAAGAACCTCAACCGCCTTCTTTCCTGCCTCTTTTGAGTCTGCAGTCTTCGAAACGTTCGTCGCCAAATCCCTAACATATTCCCCTTTATATTCCTGATCTTCCAGCTTTTTACCATTGGCAACATTGACGATCGATTCTCCCAGTTTTTCAATCTGCCCACCTAAATCATTGTGATAATATTCCCGAATTACTTTGTAGCCGGAAAATTCTAAAACCGAAGCTAAAACGTCGCCGATCGGGCCCCCTCGCGCATTCCCAAAGTGCAACGGTCCGGTCGGGTTTGCGCTCACAAATTCCACTCTGGCTTTTTTGCCCTTGTTTAGGTCATTCGACCCATACTGATCACCCTGTTTGAGTACTTTTTCTACCTCATTTGCTAAAAACTGCGGTTTTACGAAGAAATTCAAAAAACCAGGTTCCTTAACCTCTAGTTTTTCGATGTATGCCTGATCTTTCAAACTATCAGCCAGTATTTTAGCAAACCCCATTGGCGATTGCTTAACCTCGTGGCTAACTTTAAGAGCCATATTTGTGGAATAATCGCCATTTTTTGGGTCAGCCGGCCTGGTTAACTCAAGCTTTTGTGCTTTTACACCTAACTTGTGGGAAGCTTTAAGGACATCGTCCCTAACCAGATCACGAATCATGACCTAATTTTCAAGCCAAGACCACCTAAAAGTCAAACTCTAATCGCCTTAGCGGGAAAGAAATAGAAGGTTATTGGCAAGTCTTGCCAATGTAGGAATGAACCTTTTGTGCGTCTTGTGCGCTGATTACCCCGTTGCCGTCCATGTCATATCGTGCATTGTAATTCTTGTTTGCATAAGCCTGAAATACAAGCTGGGATTCGGCGTAGGTCACCGTACCGTCCCCATTAAGGTCAGGTGGCCAGGCATTGATTCCAAATGGTGTCCTGCAACTGTAATTAGGATCTACCCCCATCACATTTTCGGCAGCGTTTGTAAAGCCGTCGACATCCGAATCGTAAGTTGCAGGCTCAATAGTAATACTGTCGGAAACCCCAGTATCGGTCTGTGCATTCGTTAACGAAGATGCAGCATAAACTTTCCCCTTATAAATACCAAATGGCTGGCCAGCCCCTGCTTTTACGTATATTGGAATCGTCTCCCCTGGTGCAATGCTACCCTCGGAAGGCGAAAACGTTATTCCTAAAGAACTGGTTGGCGCATAAAGCGAAAACCTTGTCGCGCCGGTACTTGTTAGATAAATTGCTTTTTTGCCTACCCCACCCGCGGCCATTTTCAATCCAAAATATGTAGTTGAAAAACTTAGACCCAAACCCGGCGCTGGCGTTGGGGTCGGCATCGGTGTTGGTGGAGGGGTTGGGGTAGATCCGTCGGATATTGTAACTTTCAATTGGCTTGCTCCACCGTTCACATTTCCATTTACATCCTGGACTCTCAAACCTACAGTGTAAGTTCCGGCTGGAATATTTGTTGCCGTTAGAGCCCTGCTGTAAGGCGTGGAACCTGAAGAGTGGGTATTTTTGTCCCAAACTATCTGGTAATTGTTGCCAGGGTTTGAAGATTCCGAAATATCATATGTAAAAGTTCCGCAATTGTTATTCAAATCATCGTAAGTGGGTGCTGCAGGCTGTGTATAATTTGAATTTGCGCACCAATCTGCTTTCCCCCAATTATTCCCCACTGCCAACTGCGGATTCAGAAGATAGTAGCGCACATTGTCAACCTGCACCCCATTTGCACCTTCAACGCCTGTGGCAGTCAATGTAAACGAACCGCCGTTAAAACCGGAAGTAGGATTAACGGTCAAATTACCCAAAGGTATAGGAGAAGCAGCTTTCGCAAGCCTTTCATTTCTGGTGACAAAAAACACAATTGCTCCGGAAACCGCAAGAACCAGAAGAATAATAAGAATGTGGACGAATCCCTTGTTTTGACGCACTAATCCATTATGTGACGAAGCGAACACTAAATGTCAATGGGGTTTATCCTGTCAGATTGTAGATTTTCAAAAGATACAAAAGGCCAAGCATACAAAGGGTCAAAATCGGTATGGAACAAACAATTACAATTAAGTAATCGAAAAGGCTTTTATGGTCAAACGGCCGGTTTAGCCGCTGCTTTAAATTAGAATAGCGCCTGCTGGGCATATTAAAATATTACTATTACTTTTGGGATTTTACAAAGCTAATTACAATTACTTCCACCGTTTTTGAAAATGGCAAATTCAAGTTGGGCATCATTAGCACCGACTACCCCATCAGGCGGGCCGACTTTCCAAAATTGGTTTACCGGATCAACAGGGTTGGGCGTCCTGTCGTAAAACATCCCGTCGGTAAAGTTAGGATCGTTTGTTAAACCCATTTTATAACCGTAATGTGAATCGTAGGATATCCCATTCTTTACCTGCATTCCTGCCTTTGCCCCAGCCTTATAGTAGGTAAATATAGCCTGTGCATCAGCAGCACCTATATTGTGATCCATTTTTGGCCTTCCGGGATCTCCAACAGGTAGATTCCAATTTGTCGAAGTTATTGCAGGCACGGGCACGTCCCAAAAATCCCACCTGTTTTCCGGATCGCGCTGTCCGCCTTTTTTCCAGTCCGAACCCAATTCCTTTACATCAGGACATCCGTCAGAGTCTGTATCGACTGAAGCAACAAAAGGATCTGTCTCAAAAAAGCTTGGTCCTCCGGCGTCCCCACTGGACGGAACGATAATCGGTGGGTAAAAAAGATACGTATTGCCATTTGACTGGTCACAAGTAAAGGCGCAAACCAAGAAGTTATAGTTGGTGTTGGGAGTAAGCCCAACAAAGCGCAAGCTGTAAGCAGGACCGTTAGCATCGTAGAGATCCTGCGCCAGGCATTGCCCCCCCGCCGCGGCGGCTGCCATACAATCGCTGTACCCTGCGGTATATATTAGCGCACGGTAATTCCAACCCCATCCATTGCTGTAGCTTCCATCAGCGAATGCAAGCGCCGATTTTGTACCTGAGATGTTATACCCGGTTTCGTTTCCTACTCTCACTGAATATAAAATCGGCTCATACCCAACAAAAGAAAACATAGGTATCGTACATCTCGTGTCATTATTTGTTGAACAGCTTCTAAAATAATTCTCCGATTGTCCCAAGTCGTTGTAAATTCTAATCGTATGGTTTGTGTTGGAAAAATCAGTTGTGTACAAAAATCCTGAAAAATTAACTCCCGTCGGCAAACCTCTGAACATAAAGCTTGTGTCATCCTGAATGGACTCGAAGCTTCTTACACAACCCACTTTAAGCCCCGGTATTTGCATCCTTAGGCATGGATCAATATCCGTCCCTTTTTCAAAAATAATTCCTTTATAAGTTACTTTTGGCCACGAGATCGTTGTAGTACAAGTGTTTGGCCCGTTACAGTTTGTAGAAGCATCCGTCTCCCCTTTCCACGAATAAGCATGAATTTGAGTATGAGTCGGATCGTTATCATCTAAGGTGATAATCGAAACGCGGTAAGTGTATGTATAACCAAGCGAGGAAGAGCCCACATTGAGGGTAAGCGATGTGTCCGTAGTATCGATTGGCGGGCAAAGATTATCAGGTGAAATTCCCATACAATCTCCACTCCACTGATTCCAATCACCCGTACAATAAGGCCCCGTACATTTAACGTCTACCAAATAATGCATCTTCGGCCATGTCATGTCCTTTTTCTGCCCCATGGCCACCAGATAACCGGTTCCCCGACCCCAGCTGACATTAGCAGTGGCACTACCGGACGCCTTGGGACCAAACTCAATCGCCAGTGTTGCCGAATTAAAGGTATGGCTAATACCCTTGAAGGTAATTCCGTTATAAGGATCGGTAACATTTTGTCCGTCTCTCAAATAACCATCGTTAATATCATCAATAGTTGAAGACTTTGAAGCAGGTGTAGTATCTAAAAGATACGTCAGTCTGTAAGGGGCAACAGTCCCCGAGGCCAGCTCAATAACAGGACCTTCCGGAGGATTTGTTGTATTTGCTCTTCGATAATAAACATAATAGGCCGGACCTCCCGAAAATGTACTTACTTTTAGGACTTTTGTGGGAAAACTTGGCCCTGGGCTACTTGGCCATTCTTCATACTGCTCAAGTGTAAACGTCCCGTTTGTTGAAACATTGGCAATTTGCGTCCCCTGAAGCCAACCTAAAGATTCCTTCGCGTAAGCTCCATAATCACCGTTATCTTCATTTTGAGTACCCATAATATCATTCCTATTCCCATATTTAATTACCGTGCAACCCTTAAAAACAAAGGCTGTACTACATTCATAACCCTGACTGTGCGCTATGTTTAAAAGGTGGCCATATTCATGCGAAAAAGCACCTAATCCCACAGAATAGGCCCAACGAAGCCCGATAAATGCCATCCCCGGCGCACTACAGTTAGTAACCGATGGGTCAAAAATCACCATTTTATCAACTGAAGCAGGATCCGGATTCCACGGCCACTTATATTGGTATAAAATCTCCTTCACCAAAGGAGAATCGTATGTATATATACCTGAAGGATCGTTAGAGTCCACAGAAAAATTGCAAGTCTGGTCTATATCAAGGTCCAACATATATACATTGCCTGTTATCGTAAATAAATTATTAGATGATTTTTTTAGAAAATTATTGTAGCTTGAAAAAGCATAGCTTCTTATATCTGATTCCGCCAGGCTCCTAGTCCGGTTATTTTTAAAGGAAATATAAAGCACTGCCACTTCTCTTGAACCGGTTATTTGGGAAGTTACCGCAGAAGAAAGCAAGGTTGTGTTTTGGGAAACCGGATACCAAAGCAGATTATCCACCTGGTAACCTGAAACTGTAACCTCACTACCGACGAGGCTAGCATCGATTTTGCCTTTATCTGACTCAGGAACCAAGACCACACTCGAACTTTTAATATCTTTTTGGGAAAACAATAAATCCTTTTCTTCTTCGTTATCTTTGAAATCCGAAACCTGCCTGACAAAATAGCCTTTATGCTCGCCCTTTTTCTCTATTTGATCTTGAACTTCCACTGGATATTTGGAGACATCGTCAACAACAACACTTCCGACTTTTGATGGATCTTCTTTAATCAGCTTTTTTAATGCGTCTTTCCTTTTTTGGGAAACTTTCTTAAGTTCGTCTAGCCTTAAACCTTTTGTCAAAAAGCTTGCATTTTTAAAATCATCGGATGCTTTGTCCAGCTCTCCGTTAAGCGTTTTAACTTCATCCGCGGGAGTTGGACTAGTCTTATCGGTTGCGGCACTCGAAACCGGAATTACATTAAAAGAGTTAAAAAGTAGTGGGAGTGTAAAAATTATGGGCAAAACTTTGGCAAATAGCTTTTTTGCCCACTTTTTCATTTTATGTCGCAGAAAGCAACCTTGCCGCCACCTTCAATGTTTGTGGTTGTAATTGGAAAATCGGAAAGTTTGTCCATATCCGGCGGACTTTCTGTTGTATTGGCCGTAACTCGCAACCCTTGTACTCCTGCCTGCCCAGAATAAGAATCAATGCTCATTCTCCATAAATCGACAGAAATTTTAACTTGTCGCGGTGCTAACCTTACTCTTTGGCCTTCGAACTGGGAAACAGCAAAACCATCCCTTGCCAAGGCCAAAGCCAAAATTAATTCTGAATCTTCTGGTTTTACCCTTTGGAATGGATAATAGGCCGGGTTATTCGGGTCGTCCGGAAAAAGGCTCTCAAACATCACTTCTCCGACAGTCTCCGGATCCCTAATTTCCAGCGTTTCGCCGGTTTGTAGATCTTCTCGAACCAAATACCGGCCGGAGCCCCCATGAGTGTCGGGATATGTGTCGAGATACTTTGCTCGGTTACCGCCGGGGTACTGTATAATCTCCGAAACTTCCTTAAATTTGTATTTTCCGGCTAAGGCATCGTTTACAACATCCGTCCAGTTCTTGCCGTCAATTTGCCTTAGCGTATTTAATTTTTCGTACGTGACATCACAAGCATAAGGAAGTTCAACAGGAGTCGATGTCGGCTCTGGTGCCTTAGTCCTTTCCGTTGTCACCGACCCAAACGTCTCTGTTGGTGTTTTGGAACCTTCAGCACGCCCATCTCTACAGGCTACGGAAAGAAATAGTAAAGCAAAACCACCTAAAGCAACTGCACCGACAGCCCTTGGTCCTCTTATGTGTTCCTGATGAGAATTTCTTGTTATCTTTGGTTCCCTATTTGTAGAATTTTGCCCAACATTTCCAGGCCTATCTGAAGGTTCTTGTGGGAGTACTGACTGGCCTGCCTCAACCTGCCAACTCATTTAAGATTGATAAATTATACTACCGCATTGCAAGTAGTCAAAAATTGAAAGAAAAATCTACCTTAGAGTGCAGTTATCACCCAGTTTAAAACTGGCAAAAGCTTCCTGAGCGTCGGATGCACCAATAACCCCATCCGCCGGCCCCGGAAGCCATGGTTTTGAAGGATCCGGCAAAGGGCCGCGGTCATATTCCAAACCGTCTTTAATTCCATTTTTGTTTAAATCCTGTTCATATTCCGCAGATCCATTCTTCGCTGCCTTTTTAAAATATGCATAAACAGCATCGGCATCCGCCGCGCTTATGGCGCTGTCAGCAAATACTTTTGTCGGGTCCGGCGCAGCAAACAATGCAGGCACCGGCACACTGTAAAAATCCCATTTATTTTTATAGTCCCGCTGACCACCTAATTTATGGTCGGGGCCAAGTTCCTTAACATCTGTACAGGCATCACCGTCGGTATCAACTCTCCTAAAAACATCGGCAATTACACCATGACCTGTTTGACTTGGGTGAAGACCGTCTGTCTGGATATACCCCTTTGCCACCGGATCTTCCGTCCCGCTTGCCCCATTGAAAGCTTTATGAACATCTGCCACGCCAAGACCCAAAGAAGTGCTTCGGGTAGCAATATAGCTGTTCATCAGCTGCAAATACTGGTCCCGCGCAGGATAAGCCGTGTCCACAGCAACATAAGGATTGTATAAATTCATAACCGAGATGTATAAATTGCTTTTGGTATTTAGTGTTCTAATCTCGGAAATAATCGCGTCAAAATTGGATTTGTAAGTTGCAAGTACCGGGTCAAAACATACAGAGCTTGAACAGCCGTTCCACCTAGCAACCCACCAATCAACCGTACCGGTATCTATCGTAATAAAATCTGCACTCGAAATCGCCGACCGGAAAACAGTATCCGTTTTGACTTTATTAAGAAGATCACTACTGGGAAGACTCGGAATTGCCAAATTGTTAAGGTTTGTCGAAACCGCCTCATCATTTGCGATATTGCCGTTGAAAGTAGAAACCCAACCGTGGGAAGAATCCGGCAAACCGTATCCTGCTGAAATGGAATCACCCAGCGCCACATAGTTAACGGAACCGGCCGCGCCAATCACCATCTTTTGGGTGGCAAAATAAACGAAAGCGATAAAGGCAGGAATAACCAAAAGAATGAATAAAACGGAAAGCAGCAGATTTGTCTTATGCCGGTTTCGCTTGCTGGACATACTTAAATTCTAATAACAAATCATGCCCATAGTCAAAATTTTCACTTTGGGCTGATTACAAAACCGTTTAAAAGATATTCACCGCAACCTGTATTTTGGATTAAAGCCTGAGCCTTGTAAGGTAGCTTTTTGTGGTCAAAACTTGCGAACAAATTCCCGTCTGCACCCTCCATTACTTTGGCAATATCCTCTTTTCCGGAAATATAGCCGAGGCTTGCCAAAAGATTAACGGCAAAATAATTTCTCGCCTTGAATCTTCGTGCCGGTGATAATTCGCTTATTTTCACCGGATCAACAATCAGAATGTCCCTCAAGCTTCTTTTCTTAGACCCGTTCTCCTCGTCTGGAACAAACATTCTAGGAAACCGAATTGCCCGCGGACTCAAAGCTACGCCCAACCTACCAGCTATCTGTTCAGCCTCATTCGCAACGAGATCTTTGTATTCAAAGCTAATTTCCTTTGACATCGCCGCGAAATATAGCAGAATCAAATCTAAAAATCAAACTATCGGGTTAAATTTTAGCAGTAACTGGTCTTGATTGATAGCTAATACCCTAGTTGTAAATTAGCTTGCCTTTTGAGTCCAAATCTACCTCAATATCCCCCATTTTGTCGGTTCTAAGAATTTTTACCCCAACCGCATCCAGAATATCCAAAACCTCTTTGTTTGGATGGCCAAACTTGTTATTTTGCCCAACCGAAATCAAGGCCACGGAAGGCTTGACCTCATCAAGCACTCTTTGGTTTGTACCTGTCTTTGATCCGTGATGTGCAACCTTTAGAATATCGCACTTCCCGTTTACTACGAGTTCCAAAATTTCTTTAGGTATATCGCCCGTAAAATATGCACATTTGCCCGCGTAGTTTAGCTTCAGAATCACCGACGACTCGTTAACGTCTGTTGGTGGTTTGGCTTGCCATATTTCGTAACGCGACTTGGCAGGCCACAAAACATCGAAACTTACTCCGCCCACGCTAATTGCATCCCCTGCCATTGGTTTGTAAACTTTCGAGCCCTCATTAACTAGTGCTTTCTGCCATTCTCTATAAAGCTCTGTATCATTCTCGACGCCTGTAGTCACCATATTTTCAACCTCATAATTGGCAAAAACTGCCATCTGCCCCTCCATATGATCCTGCTGCGGATGCGTCAAAACCATCATTTCCACTTTTCTATCCCAAAAAGGCATGTAGCGCGAAAGGCAGTCTGCAATCTTTGTTCCCGGCCCGGCGTCAATAACAACATCATCACCTTTTGGAGTAATAACTAATAGCCCGTCACCCTGCCCGACGTCGCAGGCAATAATCCTAAGCTTCCCGAGTTTAAAAGAAGCAGACGCCGCGAGAATCCCGAGAACAAAAAGGCAAATGGAAACACCTAAAATCGCTTTGTTTTTACCATCCATAAGAAAGTTAATAAAACGATATAGGCAGATATTACCAAAATCCAGTTACCTTGACCAAAGCTATATTGGCCAAACGGCAAAGCAGCAAAACACCGAACGACCTGCGAAAAATAAAACGCAGGAACAAAGGCAAAGTAAGCAAAAAGCTGCGCCACCGGTATAAATACGAGGCTAGCGGCAGCCGTAACAAAACCCAAAACCATAATCGGAAAAACCGCCTCGGCAACCAGTAAATTTGCAAGCGGTGCCAAAGGTGAAATCCGGCCGAAATAAAAAATAATAACTGGCGCCGTAAACAAATAGGCGCTTGTTGCAATGGCTGCATTTTGGACTAACGATTCTTTCAACCAGGAATGTCGCGAAGGAGCTCTCGAGGGAGTGATCTCCGAGTTTTGACTGCGATGCACATCATGGAGATTTAAAACCGACCGTTGATCACGACCGAGAGAGTGACTGAGCGAAATCAAAGGTAGGCTGACGGGATTCCCTCGCAAAAGCGCACTCAAAACACCATCCAACCATTTTCCCAACGTCAGAATCCCTAATGTTGCCGCAAAAGTTAGCTGAAAAGAAACTTCAAAAAGCGACTGCGGGAAAAGAAAAACGATGATAAAAGCAGCCATGCCCAAAGTCCACAAAACATTCACTTCCCTGCCAAAAAACATAGCGAGAGTCACTGCAAAAACCATCACCGCCGCCCGCAAAACCGGCGGTTCGAATCCTGCCAAAAACGCATAAGCTACAACTGCAAAAGTCGCCAAAACAAGGCTTTTCCTCCGGCCAATATAAGGCGCAAGCGCCATTAAAATTCCGGAAACTATCATAAGGTTTTGGCCTGAAACTACAACTACGTGGATTGTGCCCGTTTTGGTGAGTTCATCGCGGAATTGCTGCCCGATATTATCAACCCCCAAGACCGAACCAACTACCAAAGTTGCTTCCCTGGCAGGCAGCATTGCGCCTATATTTCTGCTAATTTTGTCCCGAAGTCTTGTGCGCAGCAATCCAAATCCGCCTGCTTCCCCAACTTTCTCAACCTTAGCCGAAAACATTTTGCCGCTATCATTAATTTTCCCCGAAACCAAAATTCTATCCCCAACCCTATATTTTGGATAAAGACCCGTATAGATTTTGGCGTCTGCAATAGATATCACCTGTCCGGTTTCGTATATTTTAGGCTCGCTTTTTACCGTCGCTTCAAATTTCAAATCGACATTTCTAGGCAAAGATTGGGGTTTATTAAGCCACAACCTAATACCGATTGATAAGATTAAAAAAGCAAGAAGGATTATATAGGCAGACCTCGGCACTAGTAGGTTATTTTATCTTTGATTTTTTCAAAGACCGATGAGGAAACCGCTTTTTTCAGTACCAAGTCGTTTAGTGAGCTGTAAGGGCGCGAGGAGATGATTTTTGAAGCTGTCGCCGGCCCGATCCCAGGCAAAGTGTCCAAATCTGATGAAGTCGCTGTATTGATGTTTATCAAGCCGCCAACAGAAACGCCAGCAACCTGACCGGTCACAGCACTCTGCCCCCTTTCTCCAACTTTTTGAATAAAGACTTTTTGGCCATCGGAAACCTTAGCAGCCAGGTTTATCTGCCGACTATCCGCATCAGTAGACAAACCTCCCGCAGCCTTAACAGCATCGGCAACCCGCGCTTCCGAACCCAAGCGGTAAAGCCCCGGCACATTAACTGCTCCGCCAACATCAACCAAAATCTCGGCAGAAGCTAAAGAAGGTGAAGCAGAAATTATCTTAATATCGCCGCTTGCCGAGCTACTTTTGAAAAAATAAAGGCCGACCCCCAGTGCCAGCACAAAAAGTCCCAGGAAAAAAGCGGCAATAACCGCTATTTGCTGTCGGTTTGCCCCAACAGCAAAAACGGCATCATTTTCCTGCTGATCAGGAAGCATAAGCCCATTATGATACAAATTGTTGGAATTGTTAAATGTCCTAGGCTGTTACTAGTTTTCTTGAGGTCGCTGTAAAAAAGCCTTTCTTATAAAATCAAGCTTGCCGTCTGAAATAGTCCCATTAGCCTGAATCAAACGTTCTTCACCGAAAGTCTCAAGATCGCCAAGCGTAAGTCTCTGATCAATGTGCCATAACTCATAAAATGCTCCACTTATTATAGTTTTTTCTCCGTTTGATAAAGTCTCACCTAGGGCTTGCCACAAAGCGGGTGGAGGAAATCTTCTGTCCCTTACGTGCCACTTACCATACAATTGGGATATTTCAGTATCTTTCGGTAATTGATGTATTACGCCATTAACTTTACGGGCCAATTCATCATTTGCTTTAGGATCACGAACCTTCCTCTCCTTCTTTGGCTTGTCTTTGACCTTGTCAATCCTTGAACCCTTTATGTGTTTCAAGAAAGACACAAGATAGGCTTCCGAGTCGTCAGGAACATAAACTCTGAATTCTGGACTCATAGGCGTGAATCTTATCATCAACGGCATTAATTGTCAAATACTATAAGTTATAACTAAGAAGGGTTAAATCTTTACTCTTGAAGCCAAAATCGCCTCGCGGTAACCTTTAAGCCAGCTTTTATACGCACGGATTAAATGTTCTGCCCCTCTTTCTGCCAACTCCTTATTCACTATTCCACCATGGTGCGGATGTCGAAACATTCTCTTGTTCATACTGGAAAATCCATGCGCGTAATGACTAAGCTCGTGGGCAATTGTGTATCTCACAACGTCGGAAGGTACATTTTCTCTTGCAAACATCGAAGTAATCGTAATCAAACTTTTCTTCGGGGTGTCGTCGCCCACAGCCCTTATCAACCCTTTAATGCTTTTGATACCTCTGCGCCTTCTGTGGCTAACCAATTTTATCGACCCAAACCGGTATTTCGCCTCCCGCCCAAATTTAATTTCGAGCGGATTGGAAATTTTAACGTTGGCAAAATGGTTTTTTAGAAGATCTTGAAGTTGCTGCTGAAGCCACTTGTCATCGCGCATTACACCAATTTTAAGTGCTCAAATAAGTTATTTCAAGAAAAGCAGCTTATTTCTTTGATTCGCTAGGTTGCAATCCTGCCGAGTCTTCTGGTTTTTGTAGAAAATGTGCCGCAACGTATGCGTGCTTCATAACAGGTTTCCCATACTTGTCAAACCTTGGGAAGTATTCGTCGCCAACCTTATCATAGACAGGCACCATTCCAAGTTCATACCATAAATTGTCTCCGCCTGGCTGAACCTTTCCAATACCAAGCTGCGCCTCAACTTCTATCCCTGGCTTTGTAATGCCAAGTTCTTTAGATCCACTGCTGGCACCACTTCTCAGGATTATTTCGTATCCGCCATAGTCCACTGTCTCCATAGCCTCTTTCTTGGCACCATCCAAAGGTTTAAAGTAAGTTTCCTCAGATCGATTACCCAATGTTTGATAAGTACTTTCAACGCTATCAAAATTAGAACCCGCCGGGCTCATACGCAGCGCAGCATACAACGTGCCTATGCTTAAAACACCGACTAAAACACCAAAGCCAACTCGCCTCATCATGCGCTTCTGCTCAAGATCTAAATCTGCCTGCCGCATTGACATCGCCACCTCAGGATCCGACTCTTGCGAGTGAATTGTCGGCATTGAAATTTCTTTACTTGAACTCATCTTGTATATTATAAAATTTTTCCTTAAATCAGTTTATATATCCTTAGATATTACCAATATCGCAGGACACTTATATCCTATAATTTTACAGGAGATCTATACAAATTGCAAGCATTGTCGGAAAAATTATGTAGTCGATTAGCTTTGGATTGATCGACTATAAGATATTTCTTAAGCAGATTCAAAGTTTGATTGCTAAAGATTTCCCCAGCTAAGGCCAGGCCTTAACCAAAGCTAATTCAAAAGAAAAAGGCCTGGCCTTTACCTTAGAATTCTATAAACACTTTAACGAGGTTATTAGAAGCCTCAAGTACCGCCTTTTCGATCGTAAACTCGATTGTTTTGCCCGAAAGATCAACCATCGTTATTTTATCGTGAGCCATGGTTACAAAATTCTCATGTTCGGGCAAAATGTCGAACTTCCCCTCGGTATTCTGGGAAGAAAAACTCTTAATTTTACCTCTGAAAGCGTATTCCCGCTTGTAATTAGGCGGAAAAACAATCGCCATAAATTCGCTCTCGCTGGTTGCGTCTGGCACAACCTGCGTCGCTTTTTTTGGTGTTTGGATTTGTTGATTTGTATCTGCCATTTCGCTCAGTTAAGGCCAGGCCTTAACGTGGGTTATTGCCAGAAAAAGGCTTGGCCTTTAACCAACCTTTCCCCCTTTCGACGCCTCCTTCAAAGTCGTTATATAAAGCATTTGTTCCGGTTCCCAGGCATCCAGGCGACCCGATAAAATGTCCCAAACGTCATCGACCACATCCTGTCGCCTCACATAGCAACCAGGCTTTCCGGTTTGATTGGCAACCATGAACGAATACTGAGTCATATAGTTTAAAATCATCTTCGCGCGTCTATAAAGCGTCCTATCATCCGGTGAAAGTTCTTGCTCACCGGCAATAGACACTACCCGATCAAGATAAACATATCTGGATAAAATCCGCTCTGATTCTAAATACGCATCGTAATGTTTTCTGCCAATCGTCCCAGGGTCAATAAGCCCTGAAGATGAAGCCAAAATATCAACAGCTGGCCTTCTTCCTTCTTCAGCTACCGCCCGCGACAAATGCACAAAAGAATCAAAATACGGCATCAGCGACTGCACGCCAGAATCTGTGAAATCATCCGCCGGCACGTAAACAGCTTGAATAGAAGTAATCGTGCCCTTACCAGACGACACCAGCCGCTCTTCAAAAATCCCAATGTCCGAAGTCAAAGTGGCCTGGTACCCGTCTTCCGAAGGAATTATGTTCAGAAGCGTCGAAAGCTCGTTTCCCGCCTGCACCATTCGGTAAGCGTTATCAACGAAAAATAATATATCTCTGCTTTCCTGATCCCGGAAATATTCCGCAATTGAAGCCGCCGTATAGCCGGTCCGAAACCTAACAGCCGGCCTCTCGTTCATTTGCCCCAAAACCAACGACACGTTTGGTAAAACCTTGTTTTCCGTTAGATTCTCGATCATTTCCTGTGCTTCACGGATTCGTTCCCCAATTCCTGCAAAAACCGAAATACCCTTATGGAAAATGGCAATGTTATGCATCAGCTCCGTCAAAATAACGGTTTTTCCGACCCCTGCTCCTCCAAACAAGCCGATTTTGCCGCCCTTCAAAAATGGCGTAAAAAAATCAATTATTTTGATTCCGGTTTCCAAAATCTCCCGGCTTACAGCAACCGACCGGAAATTCGGCGGGTTTCCGTAAATCGAGCGCCTTTTGTCGGAAACGATATCCCCTTTGTTGTCTTGGGGATTGCCATGGACATCTACAACCCTTCCAAGAAGACCGGGCCCTACAGGCACATTGATTGTTTCATAAAGCCTCACAACTTTGGCCCCGCGGTAAAGCTTATTTGGGTCTGTAAATGAAAGGCAGTAAACCGAATCGGCAGTTGAAGAAGAATAAACTTCCAGCTTAACCGTCGGATCGTCTGCCAAAGTTAAAACTTCGTGCCTGTTGGGTTTGTCTTTGGTTAAAAAGGAAACCTCAATAACATCCCCTAAAATTGCCGATATTGTACCTATCGATTCTTCTGCCATTTAAATATCCGTCAACCCTTCATTTTGCCATAAATCCGAACCTGTAAAAAGTTGCAGCTGCTTGCGGTTGTTGTTATTTTTTCGAAAATTTCGCCTGCCCCGGGCCAAATCGTCAAGCGCGTTTGAAATTTTTTCCGCAACCTGACCGATTTCCAAAATTTTGATACGGGCCGCATATTTTGCAACCTGCGATTCATAGATCTTCTCCAAAAATCCTCCCGAAATCATCTGCTGTTCCAAAAACGAAAGTGCAACCTGTGGCTGGGGCTTAAAAAGGTATTGTTTTTCCTCGGCAACCTCCCTGACAACTATTTTTTCAGCCAAGTCGGTTGATTTTGCTTCCTGCGTTAAAACGCTTTTATATTCACCGTAAAAGACGATAATTTTTGCATAATCCCCAAGTTTTTGGGCAATTTGATGGACCACATTCCAACTTGGATTGGCATCGTCAAAGTCCCAGTAAGTTACGTTTTGAGCTACTATGTTATTCTTTTCCATCAACTCTTTTCCGATTTTCCCTAAAATAACCGCGTCCGAACCGCTTTTTTGGTAATACTTCAAAAATTCCTTAAAAAGGCTTGGTATCAAATTCCCGTAATACTGCGTTTGCGAAGCGATAAGCACTAAAACCCGGTTTTTTGTCGGTTTTCTGAAAGATGTGGAAAGAACCGCCTGCCTAACTTTTGGTTTTTCACCTTCCGTTATCGAAAATTTGCTGCTGCTATACGTATTTGTCGCCTCGTTCAAATATTCGGCAATGTTTTCGATTTCCAGTTTAACCATTTTCATTTTTCGGGCGGCCGCCTGCTCGTAAACGCGGGTAATCGACTTAATAGTCGTCACCGCCTCCGAAAATTTTTTAAGTTCCGCTTTAGTCACATCGCTCCTTTGTTAAGGCCAGGCCTTAGCCTGGGAAAATCTAGGAAAAAGGCCTGGCCTTTATTCCTGATTCCCTAATTCACCGCCAACTTACTGGTCGCAATTCCAGCCTTGCCACTTTGCACAGGCTGGGCAACTTTGGGTCCAATAAGTTTTAAATTTGCCTCAATTACTCCAAAAAGCTCCTTTAAGTTTCTGGATTTTGAAACTAACATTCGAACACTATCAAATTTTCCTGCTCCAAAATCGGTAAATAACCTTGCCTTCTCGTCCCTAATTTGCTTTGGCGTCAGATTTTCCCAAAAATCTCCTAAAAAAAGCCCCAGAAAAATAATCTGCAAACCTTTTGGGTAAATTTCCGTCGTTTCTTGGTTTAAAATCACTTCCAGCTTCTCGTACAGTTTAATTGCCCGCTGCGTTTGTGGGGTCAGCTCTACACCGAACCTACCCAGTTCCTCTGCTTTTCTCGATTCAGCCAGTTGATACGTAATTCTTGCCGCAATATCCCGCTCCAAAGGCGTTCTTGTTTGATTTCCAACCCTAGAAACTGAAAGAGTAAAAGAAACTGCCGGGTGCCTCCCCCGCTTAGCTTCAGCAATGTCCATAAAAACGTGCCCGTCGGTCATAGCCATCAAATTTGTTTGGATATAACCTGCCAAATCTCCTTCAACCGTTTCCGCAACCGGAAGCAAGGTAATACTGACTTCTTTTCCGTTTTTGTTCCGAATATTGCCTGCCCGCTCCGTTAACCTTGCATGCAAGTGGAAAATATCTCCTGGATAAGATTGCCTGCCGGGCGGCCTTCGGGAAAGCAGCGAGATTTCTCGGTAAAATTTGGCGTGTGTTGTTAAATCGTCCAAAACTACCAAAACATCTTGGTCTTTGTCTCGAAAATATTCGGCTATCGAAAGCCCCGAAAACGGTGCGAGGTAAACCATTGGCGCCGGATCCGCACTTGTAGCTGCCACAATTACCACCTTCTTCATCACTCCGGCATTGGTTAAAAACGATTGTACGAATTTAAGGTCCGATTTTTTCTTGCCGACAGAAACATAAACGCAAGTCACTCCGGACCTTGCCGCATTAACAACCGCTTGCAGAGCAAAAATCGTTTTACCGGTTTTCTGGTCTCCTAAAATAAGCTCCCGTTGCCCACGGCCAATCGGAACTTGCATATCAACTGCCATAACCCCGGTTTCCAGGGGCCTGGAAATTCTTATTCGTTCATTGACCCCGGGGGCATGGGGATCAATGGGCCGGTCAATTTTGATTCCCCGAACCGGTTCAAGATTATCCTGTGGGACACCAAAAGGGTCTACAACCCTTCCCAAAAACTGATCAGAAACCGGCATCTGAAAAAACTCGTTGGTCCTAACAACTCTCATGTTATGCCCCAGTGATTGGCCTTCAAAAACCATCACTTCCACAAGTTCCGGCAAAACCGCCTTCACTATGCCAATTAAGCCGTTTTCGGAAATCACAAGCTCGTTCAAACGAGCAGTCGGCAAGCCCGAAACATAAAATATCGACGAAATAATCGACTGCACGTAGCCAACTTCGCCTATTTCTTTTAAATATTGATCAAACGCTTTCATTGTTTTTTAAACAAAATACTTTACAAAGGTCTGGCCTTGACTTATGCCAACTCCCGGGAAAAGGCCTGACCTTGAGACAAAGGTTGGTTATCTCACAAACCCTTACCCAAGATCGTTGACTTGCAACCGTTAAAGTCAGGTCTTAGGCCTCGAAAAATCTAACCAAGGCCTGACCTTTCCCCTACGCATTCTTTATGTACCCTTCAATGTAATCGTCAACCTTTTGCCCAAGGCTGTAATCTTTCACTTTGCCGTTATATTCAAAAACAGCTCCCGCAAAAATAAACTGATTCACAGAGATATCTAAAATCACCTTTTGACCTAGTTCTTTGGAAATTTCCCCATTTATCCGGTTTATGAAAGTTATCGAAGGCTCAAAAGCAAAAGTCACTTTAACTTTTGGCATGTTGTTGAGGTATTCAATAACGGCGTCCAGAAGCTGGAGTTGTTTTTCGTCATCCGGCGGTTCCATACCCAAAGTTTCAAGCTGAGTAAATATCGAGGCGACATTGCTTGAAATAAAAGTCCCCGCCTTTTTTGTTATAGTTCCCTCTTTGTCTTTAAATAAAAACCGCTTTAAACCCTCGAGATTTTCTATCAAAAGATACATACCGTTTGTTTCGTAAACGCTTGAAGCAAACGGTATAAAAACTGTCTTGTCGAAATTGACTTTTGTCATGCGAAGAACTTATCTTTTTTGGCTCGCTCCAAAGCCTGGCTGACCAAATCTTCGTGTTCTGTTATGGAAATTGCCCTTCCCAAAACATCTTTTGCGGCAGATGAAACAATCGAATTGATTTGCCCGGCGACTTTATCAATCTGGTTCTTTCTGTAGACGTCTGCCTCTTTTTCCGCTTTAGCAACGATATTTGCAACCAACGCCTGGCTTTCTTTTACAATCGCTTCTTCCTGACTGGCCACAAACTGAGTCATTTCGCGCGACTGCGCTTCCGCCCTGTCAACCAACTTTGAAAGCTGTTCGCGGATCTGCCGCTCTAGGTTTTCGGAAACCGTAACCATCATTTTGTCCAGCTTTTCGCTTGCTTGTTCTTCAATCTTTTTGGCAACATGCCTCTGCTGTAGGTGATCTTCGTGAACATGATGCTTTGAATCGTGGGAAAGCTTGGAGATTAAAACAAAAACTGCCGCTAGAATGATAAGAAATGCGACATTAACCAGAAGTGTCGCGAAAAACAAAACTTGAATTGAGGGCAGTGGTATATTCATCTTCGCGTTTTATATTGAATCGCCATCCGTTGCCTAAGACAAGGGCAGGCCTTAAACAGGGCATTGCCAGAAAAAGGCCTGCCCTTATACAAAGTTTTGAGATCAAAAATTCCAAGGTTTAGTAAATTTCTCATACTATTTCCCCAGTCTAATTATAGCGGCGGCAATCCCCAATCCGGAAGCCGCCAGAACAGCCACAACTACACCGGAAAGCACCATTCCGCTGATTATTGTCCTTCTTGCTAACGGATTTCTACCGATTGCCTCAAGCCCCGTGTTCATAAAGCGGATAAAGGCAAAAATTCCTCCAAAAACGGAAATCAGACCAACCGCAAAAGCTACAAAATATCGAAGGTAAACCCCAAACTTATCCGGGTTGGAGATAGCTTCTGCCAGCCGCTGCAAAAACGAACCCGCAGCACCTGCGGCACCGGCTTTAGTTGATGAACTTATGGTCGCATATCCCAAACTTACAGCTACCGGAATTGTACCGACCGAACTCGAATCATATGCTTTAAGTGCTTTTCCCAAAACATAGCCGGATTCAGTCGCTTTTTGGCCAACGCCAGCTTCTGTGCTGCTTGTTATAAAATCGCCAACTTCAATCGTACCGCCTTTGTTTGTAACCCTCACTTCAGTTTCCCCGGAAGAAATTACCGATTTGGAAGTATCAGTTTTAGGCTCGACTGAAAGTATTGGCGCTGCAGCTACTACCCCATAGATTGAAACATCGTAAGCTGAATTTGACCGCACCAAACCCTCTTTTGTAAGAGATAGGATGTCACCGGCCTGAACATCTTTTTCCTTGACCTCTACGTTTACAGCAACGCCGCCTAAAGCAGCCGGCGCCTGGGCCGCCACAACAACCGGCATGGCCAGCGATAAAAACACTACGACAAAAAGAGCAAGTCGCAAATTGCCCATCAACCCCATTCTAGCACTAAATTTTACTCAAAACTTAACAATCCCGCACCAAGCTAAGGCCAGGCCTTAACCCTTGGCGAATCTTCGAAAAAAGCCTGGCCTTTAATCAAAGCTTTATCTATTTCTCCGTTACGAAATTAATTATCTTATTGGGAACATAAATAGCGCTATATTTGCCGCTTTCGAGATATTTGGATACTTTTTCTAGCTTCGATGCAACATCTTCTGCTTCATCTTTAGAAATACCAACATCAACCTCAACCTTTTCCCTCATCTTTCCATCCACTTGCACAATCAACATGGTCTTGCCGGATTTAATCTTATCCTCATCAAACTCCGGCCACTTTTCTTGATGTATCGACCTGAAAGATTTCTCATCCCTGGTCTCTGGTACCTGGCCTCTGGAAACTGTCTGCCACAATTCTTCGGTCATAAACGGTGCAAAAGGGGCCAAAAGCAAAAGCAGCGTCCTTGTCTCCTCACTACTGATTTGAGATACCTTTGATACTTTTGCCTCAAGAAAGTTCATCCATTCCATTAGTGCCGCAAGCGCCGTGTTGTAGTCGAGACTTTCAATATCTTGAGTCACTTTTTTAATCGTTTTATGCATCATTCGCTCATCGTCTGCCTTGAGCGAGGGAGCTCTTGAGGGAGTGCTCTCCGAGTTTTGACTGCGATGCGCCTCATGGAGATTTCCAACCGGCCGTTGATCACGACCGAGAGAGTGACCGAGCGCTTCTATATTGCCGCTGACAGGACCCGTAGCCAGTTTCCAAACTCTCCTCAAAAATCGCTGCATCCCCTCAATTCCTGTGTCCCTGAAGTCACCACCCTGCGAGAAACGCCCGCAAAACATCAAATAGCACCGTAAGGTGTCCGCCCCAAATTTTTGGATATAATCGTCCGGATTTACGACATTTCCTTTAGACTTACTCATCTTTGCGCCGTCTTTTATCAGAAGCCCGTTAACTCTGAATTTAGTGAACGGTTCTTCAAAATTGACAAGACCCATGTCGTAAAGCGCCATTGTCAAAAACCGGCTATACAAAAGGTGTAATACCGCATGCTCCGCCCCACCGATGTACATATCAACCGGCAACCACTTTTTGGTGATTTCCGCATCCCAAGGCAATTTTTGACTTTTGACTTTTGGGTTTTGAATTTGAGATGGATATCTCAAGAAGTACCACGCCGAGTCCAAAAACGTGTCCGATACATCGGTTTCCCGCTTCGCCTGGCTACCACAACCCGGACATTTTACGTTTACGAAATTTGAATCGGCAGCAAGCGGAGAAACCCCTGATCCTGTTGGCTTGAAATTCTTAACGTACGGAAGCTCAACAGGCAAATCTTCCTCCGGCACCGGATACCAACCGGCATGACCCCAATCCAAGTTTTGATTTTTAACCTTTGAGATTTGAGTTTTATTTTCCGTAAACCACGATTTTCCGTCAGCAGCACACTTCTCACAGAAAATCATCGGAATCGGCGGCCCCCAATACCTTTGTCTCGAAATAATCCAATCCCTCAAGTGCCAAGTCGCAAAGCTTGAACCTAAATGATTCTCATTGATGTAGTTTATGACACTTTGGATACCGTCTTCTGTTGTCAAACCGTCAAACTGACCGCTATTTGCAAGCACGCCTTCCTCAGTGAAAGCATTTTGTGAAAAGTCCCATTCGCCTTCTTTTGGAACTATCGCAGGCTTAATTTCCAACTTATACTTTTTAGCGAATTCAAAATCACGCTCATCATGGGCAGGAACACCCATAACCGCCCCTGTTCCGTAGCTCATAAGCACATAATCCGCAATGTAAATAGGCACTTCCTCCCCGTTTAAAGGGTTTGTGGCATAAAAACCGGTAAATATACCTTCTTTTTCTTGCTTTTTCACACTTTTTTTGGCCTCGAATTTAGCCCCAATTCGTTCACTTTCCGTCTTTTTTAAACTATAGTCTACAAAATTGCGAATTTGCTGCTGCAATAGGCCCTTTGCCTTATTAATTATGGTTGTCACTAATGGGTGCTCTGGTGCTAAAACCAAAAAAGTCACCCCAAATATCGTATCTGGCCTAGTCGTGAAGACCTCTATCAAAGCATCACTTTCTATATCAGAAGCGAACATCAGCTTTGCACCCTCGGATTTACCTATCCAATTACGCTGTGCGACCTTGACTTTTTCACTCCAATCGATAGAATCCAGGTTCTTAAGAAGCCTACCGGCATAATTTGTGATCCTGAAAAACCATTGGCTTAAATCTCTGCGCTCAACTTCCGTACCACACCTCTCACAAACCTCGACTTCTTCATCAATTTTTGACTTCTGCATTTTGATTTTTGACTTTTTTAAAACCTGCTCGTCGGCTAAAACGGTCAGGCAGTGCGGGCACCAATTGACTGTAGCCTTCCCCCGGTATGCCAAACCGCTTTTAAAAAGCTGCACGAATATCAATTGCGTAAAGCGGTAGTAAGATGGGTCATATGTTTCTAATTTTTCGTCCCAGGCAAAGCTATTGCCAATCATATGCAGTTGCCTGTAAAAATTAGCCTCGGTCTTCTTAGAAAGCTCCATTGGATGCTGCCCAATTTTGAGCGCAAAATTTTCGCTGTGAATACCGAAACCGTCGAGGCCAATCGGTTCGAAAACGTCGTTTCCTCTCATTCTTTGGTGCCTTCCGTAAATGTCCGAACCGCAAAAAGCGTACATGTTACCAACATGAAGACCCTCAGCAGAAGGATATGGAAACATCATCAGGTTGTAATAGGGTTTCTTGGCTGAGTTTAAATCCGGCTCGTATATTCCCTCTCTAGACCAAATTTCCGACCACTTAGCCTCGATTTTTTTGGGGTCCCAACTTTCGGGTTTTTCGGCTTTATTCATCTCTTTTGCTAATCATACTTCATAACAAAGATCTGTTCAAAATTGGATACATTATATAATCATTTGATATATTTAAATATGATTAAGATATTATTGATAAATCTGGAAATTATGAAACCTAAGCTAGATTTTTAACTGAATTATTTACAAAGGTCAGGCCTTGACCCGAGCTTAACCCTGGAAAAAGGCCTGACCTTGAGATAACGATTGGTAATCTGTAACCAACCACCTATCCCATAGCTAATTTTCTCACTATTTTAAGGCTAAATTAGCCACAAATTACTATCGGTGGATTTTCTTTAATCTATAGGTTGAAAAATAAGGATTAGGCTGTCAAATAGACCCAAACAGCATTAAAATTTGTGCTAGCAGCTTGAATGGTTTAAGTGTTAAGAAGCTAAAAATGATATCTTTTGATCTTATTTGTTAAATCTATTTCCACGAAGCTTTGGTACCCGATAGGTTGTGGACCAGAGCGGACTCGAACCGCTTACCTCTGCAATGCGAATGCAGTGTTCTACCAGGTGAACTACTGGCCCAAAGTAAAACGAAGGCCGGACCTTGCCAACGTAAAGGCCAGGCCTTAACCTAGGTGGCTGCAAGAGAAAGGCCTGGCCTTAATCTCCAAACCTAACCTGAGATCAAACACCCAGACGTTTCTGTGGACCCGAGGAGATTCGAACTCCCAACCCCCTCCATGCCATGGAGGTACGCTACCGTTGCGCCACGGGCCCTTGCAAAGGCACTGTTATACCCTGGTTATTCTAAAGCTAATACAAATCCTGCGCAAGACATTAAGGACAGGCCTAAACATGACTGATTTCAAGAAAAAACCCTGATCTTGGGATAACGATTGGTGATCAGTATTCCCTAATCAGCAGCTAGCCACAGTTTTCCGGATCTGGCCGCTAATTCAACCCAATCGTATAACCAAAATCGTTAGCAGCCGGCTATTCTCACTGATAATTTAGCCTGGTTTTGCCTTTTGCCTTTTGAATTTTGCCTTTATTTTCACTCACCCAAACACAACCTAACAGGATCAAATCAAGGCTATTGACAACAACCGTATTATATATATTAAATAGAAGTAGAGGGTTCCCATAACGGGAAGTAAAGGGAAATAACTGAAGGGGCAGAAGTTTTTAAAAGCCTGCATGTCCCAACAAACTGACAAATCGAAATCTTCGAACCTAAAACCTAAGACCGACCCTAACACCCTCCTCCCAACCGATAAAATAATTGCCCTGGCCAAGGCAGTAGGCGTCAACTTCGGCCCGGGCAATCCAGCAGAAAGGATCCGCTACTTCATAAAGCTGGGCATTCTCCCTCATGCCCTGCGAAGGTCGTACCAAGATCCCGCCTCCAAAATACCCACCCCGCCCATTGGGCACCTCCCTTACTCCTCCGTTAAAAAGCTTATCGAGGCAGATCGCCTCTTTAAAATGGGCAAAACTTACCCTCAGATTGCCCAGAAATTAAAGGAGGAAGAAAAGCGCTCTGAGCTCGAGCAAACACCTCAAAATAAAACACAAAGCATCAAAACGGATCAACAGGCACCAGCCACCTTACCTGGAATCCACTTTTTCCCCAAAATCGGCCTTTCCCAAAAAGATGTCCAAAAAACCCTCGACGACCACCAGAAGAAGGTCGAAAAACTACTCGAGAAAAAACTAGAAGAACAGGCACAAATTGCTACAACCGTTTCTTCTTACATATCAGGCCAAGCTCCAAACCGATCTAGAAATCGCTTAGCATACACCATCCGAGGCATGGTCACTATAACTGTCATAACCGGCTTAATTTCTGCGGCAATTTTTGCAGGCACAAAGCTAAGCCAAAAGGCAAAAGAAGCTGGTAATCTTTCCCGCCAACTTGGCACCTCAAACGAGTCGCTGGGAACAGTGCTTGCCGCAACAAGCGCAAACCATAAACTCTATATAGATGCGGATACGGAAATTTCCGGAAACACCACTTTTGTCGGACCCATTACCGCCCCAAATGTCATATACGGTCTTCAAGCTGGCTCAGGCGTTGCCGTCTCACAAGGCCAGAACCCAACAGTTTCTATCGATACCTCAACTGTTGTTTCCAGCCTAAACAGCACGACCGGCGATATCACTATTAAAGGTACGGGCGGCACCACAATTTCAACCTCAGGATCAACAATTACTATTAACTCAAGCTCGACCTCCACAACGACCAGTACCACAACTTCAACAGACACTCTGGCCAATGTTACCGCCCGTGGAGCAACCACTACTGATTTAGTTAATCTAAACGGAGGATTCATTTCTACCCTAGCTAGCACCCAATATTCCTTAATTGCAAACACTTCTTACTCAAACACCAGCTACGGACTTTTAGATGTTCAAGTAACAGGATCAACCGACACCGCCAGATCTCTTTCCGTAACCACCACCGACACATCCACCACTGGAAACACAACTTACGGCATTTACAACAACTTTATAAATTCGGTCGTTATAACCGGCACCAACGAGGCATCATTCGGCATTTTTAACCAAGTCAACAAAAACGGAGCCGACACTAGCACTGCCTCAACCAACATTTATGGTAATTACACCACCGTCACCAACACCGGTGCTTCTACGGATGCCGGCAATAAGAACACTTACGCAGGATACTTTACGGCAACGGGAGACACCAAGGGTACATCAATTGCTTACGGAATATACACAACCGCATCCGGTGCCGACAGCAACTACGGTGCTTATATTGGCGCCAACGTAGTCCTTGCCAACTTCACAACCGGCGGTGGACTTACCTATACAAACACCAGCGGCGTTCTTGCTCAAACGGCAGCCGGCACTAACGGCCAATGTTTGCTTTCAACCGGCGGTGGCGCACCCGGCTGGGGAAACTGTGCCAGCGGCGCCTCTTCCCCATTCCAGTCAATTTCCGGTGTTATTACTAAATTCGTTGCCTCCGACATCCTATCTCTTTCACTTACCAATAACACCACAACAGCTGCCGATTACTACAACATGTCGCAGGACACCACTTTCAACGGGGCATTTGCTTCAGGAACCACAAACGTCTACGGCATCAAGTCAACTACTACAGTAAACGGTACATCAACAGGTGGTACTCAAAACAGCTATGGCGGATACTTTTCCGCAACTGGTGTCACTAACGGAACATCAACTTCATACGGCATCTATGCCGCAGCAACTGGCGCAACAACCAACTATGCCGGTTATTTCTCAGGAAATATTTACACAACTGGGAACTTAACCGTCGCCGGAGCAACCGGGATTACTCTTTCCAATACTGCCAGCAAAATCACACTCGGAAACAACGAAACAATTGATAACATTACCGACAACCAAGTCAATATCGGCTTTGGAGCAACCGGCGGCACCTTCAAGCTCACCAACGGCTCAAACTTAACAACCGACCAAACGACTTTCAACCTGATAAACACCATAGCCACTACCCTAAACATCGGCGGTGCAGCAACAACTGTCAGCATCGGCGCATCAACCGGCACCACAACTGTCAACAACGCCATTTCTGTCAGTGGCAACAGCACATTAGGTACCAATTCTTCAAACACTATCGCTTTAAACGGCCAGCTAAATACTGGCATAACCTTCATAAAAGAGGTCGACAGGACAATTCAAATTGCCGACACAACCACCGCCAATGCTGCCGGCAACACCTTGACCGTCAAAGGCGCAGCTGGCAATGGCTCCGGAGCAGGAGGAGCACTTGCAATAACCGCCGGCGCTGCTGGCGCAACCGGAACCGGTGGCGCAATTACCATCACAACCGGTGCCGGCGGGTCAACTTCCGGTAATTCCGGCGATTTAACTTTAGACGTTGGCGGAATTTCCAGCGGCTCAAGAGGCACATTAAAAATCGGGACTACTCAAGCCACAACAATCAATGTCGGTAATGCATCCTCAACTACAACAGTCTCTGGCTCATTTGTTGCCAATACTTTCTCCTCATCTGGTGCAACCATAACTGGTGGCTCAATAAACGGAACACCAATTGGTGGTACTACTGCTTCAAGTGGTGCCTTTACTACCCTTTCGGC
>JAKAJD010000003.1 GCA_021813945.1 bacterium
CAGATCATTGAAGACAACTGTTTGGAATGATAAAATCACACTTGAATTTATATTCCCCGGTGGCGCAACGGTAGCGCGGCGAGCTGTTAACTCGAAGGCTGTAGGTTCGAATCCTACCCGGGGAGCAAAGGTGCTAAATTTGAAAAGTTTAAGGCTGTTTGGCTTGTGCTATCAGCCTTTTCTTTAGGTTCGAACATTGGAGATATTTCCGGTACTTCTTGTATTGCTTCTTCAATAAACATTAACGGTTTTTCCAAATCAACACGCACAATTTTGTCTTTTAGAATAAGGTTCGAACCAAGAGCAGCCAGAATCTCCCTTTTCTCTTCTCTTGTTCCGTTTTTGAACCAATGTCTGGCATGGCAAGCGAAGTTAAAAGTCTTTTCTGTCTGTGTAAACAATTTATTGACTCTATTGTCAGTATCCACGAGCTTTTCTTGCAAGGAGTCTTTTTCTATCAAAAGTGCCTCTTTTTGCGCTTTAAATTCCTCGTCTGTTAATAATGATCCATCTACATTCTGAGGGGAAATTTTGAGTTTAACTAGATTATCGATGCGTTTTAAGCAATTCTGGTATGTGTTTTGTAAAGAATCGACAATTGAGCTCCTGTCTTCTATTTCTTTGTCAGTTACTTCATTAAGGTACTTAATTGCCCAATCTTTGAACTTTTCTGAAATTTGTATTTTTTCAAGCAGTTGATCTATTTGTTCTTCCAGGGTTTCTTTCCTAATGCTTCCCTGAGTACATTTCGGATTTTTCCTTTTTGTGCAGTGGTAGTAAATATAGTGTAAAAGTTTGGGCTGGTGCATATTCTCAATTTTTATCTTGCAGTATGGGCACGACACCTTATTATTGGATGAAAATTTCTGGTTGCAAGCCGAGCAAATAATTTGCCATTTCTCCTCGGCCGTTATTGCTGCGTTGCATTCGCCGCATTTTAGGAGACCGACGTAATCAAAGCTATTGGTTTTGGGTCTAGGGCTATCTGTTCGACCTACCAATTTTTGAACCCGTTCGAATTCCTCTTTCGTGATCATTGGCTCATGTTTGCCCTTATGCCACTCTCCGCTTCCAGCAGGGTATTCGAAGTATCCATAATAGAAAGGGTCTGTAAACAGGCGGTAGATTGCACTTCGAGTCATAGGTTTGCCTCCTAACTTTTTGTGTTTTGGTGTTCGATAGCCCCATTCATTGTTAAGCTTTTCTAGGATTTGTGGTGGGGTATAAGCGCCAGTTATTATCAGCTCCCACGCTTTTCTGATTAGGTTAAAACTGGCAGGATCTTTCTTAATTGTTTTGCTACCCTTTTCTGCGTATTTATCGTTCATATAGCCTGGCTTTGCTCCGCTAGGGAGCCAGCCATTTTGAGCTTTTTGCTTAAGACCGCGTTTAACATTTTTGGAAAGGTCGTCAACAAACTTTTGAGCCATACCGAACTCGATATACATAAGGATGCTATTTTCATTAGTCTGGTTAAAGGTTTGGGCTGGCGTCACAATATCTATTCCTTGCTCCTTTAATGCCCAAATAATAGAGCCACCGTCAACAGGGTTTCTTGCAAGCCTGTCTAGCTTCCAACAAAGGACGCCTTGGGCTTCTCCGGATAAAACCTTGGTCATCATTTCAGCGAATACAGGTCTTCCAGGCGCTTTTGCTGATTGTGATTCGGTAAATGTATGAGTAACTTTGATATGAAGCTTGCTTGCCAACTCCTTTAGCTCTCTTACTTGGGAATCGATTGAAAGTATTTGTCTGTCCTCAGACTCGCTTGATTTTCTTGCGTAGATGAAATATTTACTCATATCTTAACTCTATTTTTTACGTGACTTATAGTCAACTAAGTGATTTCTTCAGCGCTAACTCTCTCGATTTCTCCTTGAGTTCTTTAATTCTCTTATTTCTTCTTTCTTCAATAGATTCGTTTTGTTCTGCCCCCTGAGCAAACTGTTCAGCCAATTGAACATGTTCTTCAGTACTGTGATCAGTATTTTCGTATGTCTGAACCAAATACGTTTCGTCATAAACATAAAGAATAGTCCTTGAAATTCTTTTTATATAACCTTTTTTAATGAGTGACTTTGTATATCCTGATAGTTTTCCTATCGACCAGTTTGGAAGCAATATGCTCTTGATTTCTCGATAGGAAAGATTAAACGTACGATAATGTCTACTTTTTGAAAAGTAGTTTGCTAATAGTCGATATAGTCTTAAGAGTCTGACTTCGGGATCTAATAGGTGAGTTTCGACTAACAAAAGCTTTTTGTGTTCCCGAACGAATCCATTGAAGTTCACGTCTTCTATTGTCATTTTCATTTTAAAGTTTGCCTTATTAGTTCTTGGGTGGCCTATATATGGTTTTAAAAAAATTTAATAGTCTCGAAGCTTTTTCAATTGCTTCAGCGTTATTTAACCGGATTCCAAACTCTTGGTAATAGATCGTTTTAAATTCTTCCACGGCTTCCGGTGATGGCACTTTAGCTTTCTGCATATATCCTGGTTTTTAGTATTTTGATTTGGTTGAAGTATGATTGGGGATCAACTCTGAGTTTCCCTTGCCAGTAATCATCTATCAGCTTATTTAGTTTTGGTGTTTTTTTAAAACGGAAGAGAACTTTAGATGGGTTAGATTTATCGATAGAATCTAAAAAGAAGAACAGTGAAATTGCCGAGGCCAAAGCCATATCGTGCGTACTGAACAGCTCCATACTTTTAGTAATAGTCATATGGAGTTAATGATAAAAATCGGGAAAGGAAGTAGATATTACACCAATATTTAAATCTTGGTGTTTAAGATATGCTCTCTGGCTCTACCGCGTTTGGTAATTTCATGTATTTTCTTTTTGTATCTATTTACTTCAGTGCCAACTGTAGAATAGACGGCCTCAAACGGCAGCTTATTCTCGTATTCATCTGCAATTTGTGAATGCGTTTTGGTTGTTTTTTCTTTTACTAAAGTGTTTTTTAAAGAAACATTTGTTGTTTTTGCTTTTGGCCTAACGGGCAAAAAACTTAATTTGTAATAAAACTGTTTTTTATTGTTTTTGATAAACGTAAATAATTCGTTTATCTTTATTTGTTCTCTGATGTTGATCTGAATTGAGGACCCTTGACCTTTGAGCTCTATAGGTTGGTGCTGGGTTTTTGTGGCTGGTGTAATCCGATTATGGAGTATTAAGTTCATAAAAGATGACAACCAAAATAATTCCTGGAGATTATATCTTTGAACTAGAATCAAAGCATTTTCAAAGAGTTTCTGTTTTCCTTTTTTGTTTAGAATTTCAGATTCTTTTCTTGCCAACGGTAGGAAATCTTCGAGGAAGGGGTCAGACTCTAAAAGTTTAAAGAAGTTTATTTCTTCACGAGAAAGCCCTTTGTGATGAATTTTAATTTTCATTGTAATAATTGATGGAAGACAATTATAAACTAAGCGAGAGGTATTATTTTCTAATTTCGTCGAGCTTCTTTTTAACTTGGTATGGTTTGTCTATGTGTGTAAGAACAATCTCTTGAAACGTAGTTCCGGCAGTATTAATAAATAGAGAGCCAGTTTTAGTAAGTATTTTGTCAAAAAATTTTTCTGATATTGTTACATCCGTGATCTTGTTGTAATCAACACTAATGGTGTTTGTAGAAAGAAGGCCCTTATGGACTAGTATTCTTTTATTAGTAAAAGCATACGCATTGGATTTTTTTAGATAAAAACCATAATAAATTAAGGCTACGATGAATGTTATTAATCCTAGCCCGAATATGAATAATAGGGGAACGGATATTACACCCCAGATAATTAAATATGTTTTGGAGTAATTACCGGAGACAGAAAATTCGTATAAGACTTTCTCCTTTTCAGATAACACTTTTTGCCAAATGTCTGTGTAAATCATGGCTAAATGTGACTAATAGTCCGTAGACCAATAGTCCACTTTAGCCCAATTATGGTTTAAAGTGGTAAACAAATCAAGTCCGGTTCAAAAAAAGTTTGGTGAGAGAGTACGAAAGATAAGAATTAAGGTAGGAATTTCCCAGGAGCAATTAGGTTTTGAGACGGGTTTGGATCGAACGTATATATCTGGGATAGAAAGAGGAACTAGAAATCCTACTTTAAAGATAATTTCTAAGATCGCTAAAGCCCTAAAAGTTTCAGCATCAGATTTAATGAAGTAAAATAATCACAAAAGTTCACCTTTATTCACTTTTTGATACCTAAATGAACAATTTATACCAAAGTGCGATAGAGCTTAGGTATGAGGGGTTAACTTATAGAGAAATCTCCGAAAAGCTGGGGAATGGGTTATCCGAACTTACACTAAGGCACTATTTTGCTCGCGATGGCCAGTTACACGATACTTATGAGGAGTACGAGGATGATCAGAATAAATTACGATGTAAGGAAGCAAAAACACTTCTACGACGAGAGACTATCCATGCTGCCAGGGCTCTAATAAATACTTTAAACAGAGCGGAAGAAAAAGAAGACTACGCTTTGATTTTAAAGGTAGCAGCAATGATCTTAGATAGAAGCGGACTGCGGATTCCTAAGGATGAGTTAGGTGGAACCGAACCTGGTGATTATGCTGAGCAGAAGGAGACGAGTGAGCTAATAAAATCCATTAAATTGTAACAGCACAGATTTTTTGAATAATAAGCTGTTAGCCTCAAAATTGTTAACTTTCATTAACTTTTAACCCTAAAAAACCTGCTTTTGGATACCGTAAATTTGGCATACTTGTGCGGACCAACTACGCAAACCAGCACAAGATTTAGAGCTTCTACAAATGCCTTCTTATTAGACCGGCAAAGATTCCTCTTACTTCGAAATATTTTGGATCGACATATATGTTGTTCAACTTCTTGTTCCGAGGTTGTAGCACTACTTGGCCCAAATGATTCACCCCACCGTAAATTTTTAAAGTGACTTCACCATCTACAACGGCAACGATCATTTCGTTCTGTTGAGGCACTTTTCGATATTTAATTAGGATTATGTCACTATCCCAGACGTCGTCTTCAATCATAGAGTCACCTTTTACTTCCAGAGCATAGTAATCTTTTATGTCTCCTTTGATCATGTAGTCTGGCACATCAATGGGTTCGGGATTTTCAAACGGCTCAATTGGAGGTCCGGCTGCTATTTTTCCGAGAAGGGGTATTTGAATACTCGTTTGATGTGATAAAGAGGTAAATCCACGAGCTAGATTGGGGAGTTTTTTTATGTGGCCTTTCTTTCTTATGGCCTCAACCATTTCATGAACAGTTGAGACCGCTTTGCCTTCTTGTCTAGCCAGTTCAGAAAGACTGGGAGCATAACCGTGTTTGCGGTAGTGCGCAACCATTTTGTCTAAAATTTTCTTTTGTATTGGAGTTAATGGTCTTGGTCGAAGGGTATTGACAGTCATGATTTGCGCTTGAGATAATATACCCTGAAATCTTCCGAAAGGTAAGATATCAAAAAAATCCGGGGGAAACCGAATTTGTTTGAAGGACGTTAGTCCTTTTAACATTTAATCAATAAATCGGCATCCGGTCAAGGTGGTGATAAAAATGCCAGGCAAGAATCAACATGTAGTTCCAGTAGGAAGTGATTGGGGTATTCGTGGAGAGGGCAATTCTAGACTTACTTCAGTTTTTGAAAATAAACAAGACGCATTAAAGGTAGGTAGGAAGATTGCAATCAACCAACAAGCAGAGCTTGTTATTCACGGCCGAGATGGTCGGATCCAAGACAAGGATAGTTTTGGCCACGATCCAGTCCCGCCAAGAGATAAAAAACATTAAATATGGATATTCTGACCAAGAAAATAGAATCATTCGGTTTTGATGATATAGTGACTTTTTGCAAAGAAGGTCACCGAGAAGATTATCAAATTGATTACAAAAAAGATCTTCCTTCGAATGGTTTGGCAAAGCACTTCGCCGCTTTTTCGAATTCAAAAGGTGGTTTGATCCTAATTGGTGTTGAAGAAAATAGAATCACAGGTATTCCTATTAAGTGGGATGGTGTGAATAATGATGCGAAGTCGATTGAAAGGATACATCAGTGGGCTTCAAACGTGGAGCCTTTACCGAGAAGCACAGTTCATGTTACTGAAGAGAAAAACGGAAAGGTTTTTATATTGATTCGAATATTGGAGGGTGATCGAACACCATACTACGTTCAGAACGATTCAAATCTGTGGGTTAGGACTGGAAATATTAGTACTCCTATTGATCTTGCGTCCCCTGATTATGCAGAGTTGTTATTTAAGAGAAAAGAGCAGGCTGATATCAGCCGCAATATATTTATAAAACAGACAGCCGATGTTTATAACGCGGCTTTAAGAAGGGCAGAACGAGAACGTTTGGCGAAGATTGCGAAAGAGGCAGAAGATTACAAAAAGAAAAAAGAAGCGGGAGACCCTCAACCCATAATAGATGCATTTGCTGGCGGCTTTCATTCCCACATTTATTCAAATAAACTTGGAAGCCAAGCCTCAATGTGTACTATCATTCTACAGCCATTTTTCCCAAAGGAGGCATTATTAAAGCCTTCTGAAATAAAAGATCGAATAGTTGAAATTAGAGATTTGCAGAGAACTCCCAGAATGTATTTTCCAGATTTAAATGTGTGGCCAATACCTCAGGGAATTTTGCGTTTTGATTGGGGGGAAAGTGATGGACAAATTGACTGTCATCAGATTTACGCTTCTGGTTTGGTTTACTCTTCAACTGATGTTTTGATGGTAGACCATGAATCTAAGAAAAAACTAATTTACTTGTCTCACGTTTTAGGAAGACTATTTCAAGTTTTGAAGGCGGCTAGTAATTTTTATCAAATTGCCGGATACCAAGGTGGTGTGGAAGGATATCTGGAGCTGGCTAATACTGAGGATATTAGCTTGGTGGGGTTTCAGCATGAGCTTTTTAACAGAGATTTGCTGGGTTTAATGCCCAGCTACCAACTTAATTTTTCAGATTTAGATACTTCAAAATTAAGTGACCCTAAAGCTTTCCAGGAATTTTTCGAGAATTATGTTAAAGAATTTTTCTGGTCTATTGGAAAGCCTGACTTGCACGAGTCTCTAATTAAGAAATTTTTGCAAGATAATCAGTGGCTTGTCACGTAACTGGTTCTAACGTTCTCTACTAGGCGGAGCCAAATAGGACGCTCAAGGTATAAATGACCTGTTTGGAGCGTATTGTCAGGCTTTTCTTTAGGTTCGAAAGTTTTATCTGTAATTTCTTCTTTATTCTGCACTTTCGAATTATTTGTTATTCGTACAGCTTCGGCAAGGAGTTCAAATGTCTTTGAGTATTCAATATTAAGCTTGCCTTCGTTAAGGGTAAGTTTTGAGAATACCAGGTTGATAAGGGCTCGTTTATCCTCTTCGCTCTTTGCTTTCTCGTATATCTGTCTGGCTCTTTGGGAAAGCTCGTAAATGTTAATCCCTAATTGGTAGTATTTACTACTTGCGTGGTTGTGCTTTTCCGCAGTTTGGGTGAGTTTATCCAACTCGTCATTCCACTGCTTTGATAACCTGTTATACGCCTCTTCGGTGACTTTGCCATCCAGCTTATCAATGTATAACTTATCCAGTCGGTTTCTCAGTAATTCTTGTTTCTGATTGAGCTCAGCAATAACAGATGTGTAATATGCAATTTGGTCTTTGTGACCTTCTTTCAAAGCTTTTCTTATCCACTCGACAATTCGGGTATTCTTAATTTCCAGCTTCTCAAACTCACCAACAATCTGCTTTTCAACTTCATCTTGTGTTACCCAACTCTTTTGTGAACAGTTTTTATAGTGATTACAGTGACCGTAAATAATGCCTTTATGTATTTCCCAAGTAATCGTTCCATTGCATTCTTGGCAACGAAGCACCCCCTTAAATCTATAGCTATGTTTGGCGTATTTGGGAGTATTTTTACTTCTGAGTAGCGACTGTACTTTATAAAATACTTCCTCGGATAGTAATACTGGGTGATTTCCTTTATAGATTTCTCTGTTCCAGCACATCTTGCCAATGTAAAACGGGTCACAAAGTAGTCTATGAATTCTGCTTTTAACCACTTTACTTCCACTATCGTTTCTTAAGCCTTCCTCATACATTTTGGTTGTGAGTTTCTTGAGCGAGTATTCACCGGACGAATACAGCTCAAACATTTTTCTAATGAATCCTGCTTTTTCTTCATCAATAATGTGCGTTTTGTGCCCTTTTTCTCCTATGGTTTTGTAGCCGATTGGCGGTTTAGTGGGTAGCCAACCTTGAGCAATTTTCTCCTTTTGCCCCTTCTTTACATTCTCCGACAGCAATCTGACATAGTATTCGGCAGTGGCTACCTTTACTCTCCACATAAACCACTCATGGGACTTTGAGTTTTTGTGTAATATGCAGCCTTCCTTAGCAAGATGAATCTGGTTGTTATCGTTCTCTAAAACCCACTTATCAATGGTTGGAACATCAGCGAAGTTACGAGTTAGGCGGTCTGTGGTTTCGACAATAACCACGGAAATTTTGAATTTACGAATGTAAGCAGCCATCTCATTGAATACTTTTCTTTGAACACTTCCGCTTGCTGATTCTGAAACTGCAAATACTTTTTCAATAGTAAAGTTATTGCGTCCAGCATAATCCCGAAGGTACTTCTCTTGTGCGGGAAGGGAATAGCCCGTTTCCTCCTGCTCTTTACTCGATACTCTGCAAAATAAAACTGCTTTCATATTTTTATAGTTATTTTTAGTATATTGATACTATCAAGTAATGTCAACTAATATCATAAATGTGAACCTATTTCCAATTCCGCCCATTGAGCCTTATCAATAATTCTCCGCATAAGGGATGCCAAATGTTTTCTACACCTTACACATGGGGATGGGGCTTTCGTAGAAATATATTCATCAATCGCTTCTGTCAGAAGAATTAAATCTTGCCTATCTACCTCTAATTGATAATACCTCTTTTTATTGTTTATATTCTTCATATCGATTCACCCCCTGTGTCTGCTGACATTTCGGGTAAGGACTCGTCTGACCCAAAAATCTCTTTGGCGGTTTCAACAATATCTTCGTGTGGTTTGGCATTACCAAGGAGTTCTCTTGTGGACTCTTTTATTCTCCACCTGTCTGCCACGCCTTGTCCTTGATGTTCTCTATCGATAAGTCCAAGCCCATTGAGGTCTTCCAATAATCTCCTGGTTGTGTTTGTGGGATAGCCGATTTTCGTTGCTATTTCTGCTGTAGTGAGATAGTCTTGCGTTTCAAGTAAAATTCCTATTGCTAATTTTCGCTTTATCGGTAAACAGTCAAAGCCAACTTTATATACCAGTTCATAGTCCTCATCAGCAAACTCACCATTACGCATTAAAGCCATTGCCGAGCATAAAGTGATGAGTTGTTTGGCAAGTCGAGTAGGAAGTTCAACATCAGGTATTTGTTCAATCTCTCTCGTAGAATAACTTTCTCTAATAACGCCACTTCTTGCTCTGGTTACAAAACTTGCAAGATTAGCAATTCGGTCTATCAACGATTCAGGAAGTGAGTAATTTGTCTCTGGGACGTTGATGCTTTCAATATAATCAGTAAAAGCAGTCTGAATTTCCGTTCTCATTGCCGTTTCACCTCCACTATTTGCAATTGCTTTCTTGGCTACAGCTATGTAATCGGGTTGCAGGGGGCGGTATTGGATAAAACGCTCTCCTAATACCGTGTATATTTCGTGATGTCTATCAATAACGGTGGTGACACCAGCGATAAAGCCTATTTTGCCTTGCCACTCCTTTGTTTCTCCAGTTCCAAATTCTTTGCGATAGGTGCCGTCGAATATTTCTCGTAGCTGCGAAATAATAACCTGCTGTTTATCACGGTGCATACTGAGCACTGTCGTGAAGTCTTTCAAGGTAAGAATTGTTCCGGTTGGTATACGCAATAATAAACTTGCGTTTTTGTTACCCTTTTCACCACTGAGGAAAGTTTGCGTTGTTAGGTCAGATAAAGCGTATATTTTCTCAATTTTGTTGAGTCCTCGAATAAGCTCTGTTTTTGTGGCTCCTGGCGGAGCGACGATAAACAACCACACAGGGTCGGCATTTAAACGGTTGGCGATAACAGTTGCAGCAAGCAATCGAAGAATACCCTTATCTTTTATTAACAGCCACTTATTCACGATACTTTCCAGTGTGTTAAAGTCTATCGGATGCCTGTCCTCAAGCAGGTTCTTTTCTATTTCTAAGAATTTTTGCTCTATTTTTTGCTCGTTAAATGAATAATTTGTCATAGATTTCCATTGAGATAATTAACTGCTTCTTTGAATGAATAGTTGTGTAGTAACCGGACAAGATTGATAGAATTACCCCCTTGATTACACCCAAAACACCAACAGGTATTTGAATCAGGGTAAATAAAGAATGAAGGCGTATGTTCTTCGTGAAGTGGGCATAAACATACGATTCTGCTTCCGCTTCTGCGAAGCCTCACATCCTTACTGAGGAGTGTTTCGATAGGCACTTGAAGTGCTGAGGACATTTCGTCTTCACTCAATCTGTTTAATTTCTTTGCTTGCCTATTTTTACTAATCCAGAGGAGATGTTTCAGTCTTGAAATGTGGGTATCAACTTCAAATAGCTTCTGTCCCTCCGTTGCTTTTATCCATTCCCTCCAAAACCATTGCGTAAAGTCGTCTTTAATCTCTCTTTTAATATACGAAAGCTTATTTGCTATGGTTTGCACTAACAAGACTCGGTCTACCTCGAATTCTGAGATTTTAACGGGGATAATTTCTTTTGCTTCAGGAAATATTGCCAATAGCTCTTTATCTGTATATTTAGGCTGGCTTTTTCGCCATTCTTTTTCCAGCTCAAAGGCATAGTCAAGATACTCATCGTCTATTACTAAGGTTTTATTATTCATAGTTGATTTTTATTAGTAGTTCAAAAAACATAACCAGAGAATTTCCAATTTCAGATAGTTCGGATGGAGTTAAACTAACTCCGTAATCCTCTTCAATAATAGTCTTGAGCTCTTGTAATAGTTGTTGACTAACCATAGCTATCTTTCTCCGTAAATCCTCCCTTTAATTACCTTGAGCTGGTTAAAGTAAGCCAAAGGCTCGACTCTGACCTCTCTTCGCCAAAAAGACTCAATAAGCTCATCGAGTTGTTCGTTGCGTTGGAACAGAAAACTAACTTTGTGAGGAGAGGTTCTGTCTATCGAATCAATAGGAAACCAAAGTGATATAGCAGTAGCCAACGGGAGACTTTGTGTGGAGTAAATAGTATCCAGTTTTATGTTTTCTTGGCTCATACTTATGCAAATAAAAAAGCTCTGAACTTTTACATCCAGAGCTTACCAAGTGAGCCTCTTGAAATTGTGACACTAATTTTTCATTTTTTGTGTAGTAGAAGTCTTGCTCGCTCTTTTAATCGTTGTTTTTGTTTACGCACGACTTGACTCCTTTTACCAGTATTATCATTAAATATTCTGGTTGCTAAGTCTGTCGAGGTAACCTTGTGGTGCTCTTCCTCACCCCCAAGCCCTCTTGCAAAATCGAACCGGTGTTCAATCTGTCCCATTTTTCTTGTTTTCAAAGCCGTATCAAGAGTGCGGAAACGCCTGCGTATATTTTTGCTTCTTTTTAGAATTTCTTTAAGCTCTCTATATGCCTGTCTAAACTTGGGTTTTGGTATTTGCGGGTTATTTCCGACTATTCCTTTAAAGCAGGCGAGAATAAATTTTTTCTCTTGAGTGGTAAGCACAAACCTTTCTATTTCGTCAACGTGGTTTATTACTTGGTTAATAAGTTCGAAGTTATAGGAGGGAATATATGATGGTTTGCCATAAAGTAGATAGTCTTGTACCCAATCGTAAAAATTCAGTGGCAATTTATACTCTTGTATAAGGTCAGTAATCGTTTTTTCAAGCATTTCCCGTTTCGCGGGTGGCAATGATTCTAGCCAGTCGTGTACTTCGATGTCTACGCTCCTGCCTTCGTACTCAATTTGTATGGTTTTAAAATCATGATTGGGGTTCAGACTGGGGATTTTAAATTGTGTTTGTATATCTCGGATTTCCGCGTTAAACTTCTTATCCCGTTTAAGATAAGTCGCAATCTCCTCATTTAGATTGCTTCGCACTCCAAAGAATTTTTCGGCTTCACGCCACAAACTTATTTGAATTAGAGTGCCAATGGGAGAAAGTTTCTTTAATGTATTGATGTGTTTTTTCTTTAATCTCATTCTTATGTTTATACTTCGGTTTACCCGAAAAGTCGGTTAATTGATTTAGCCTGGTGATAGTGTATACTAATATCAAGTAATATCAAAGAATAATTTATGAAAAAAGACAATAGCGAAGGTTTAATTAAGCTTAGCGAGGCATGTAAGATTCTGAATGTTCACCCCCAAACGCTCCGGCAGTGGGATAGAAAAGGGATTCTAAAAGCTGTGAGGTTTGGACAAAGAGGTGATAGGAGATATAGAAAGGAAGATATCTTAAAATTAATTGGCAAAAAAACTTAGTTATGAATCTAAATATTAAGGAATTCTTGTCGTCAAGCCTTGTAGATGCAGTAAAAAGGCTTGGCATAGTTGGGACGATTTCTTATGTAGGAGCTGCCACTGTTTTCGTTGTTCTCCTTTTGGTCAATTTTAATGCGGAACCTGTAAAAGCTGGCGTGTTGTTAAGCATAGGCGTTGCCTTGTTAATGTACTCAGGAGCAATCTATTGGTCTGAAACAAAACAAGAAACCGAGAAAATGAAGGAGGCTTTAGGAGTTCTGCGTGAGGTATATAACCGTATGGCCGAACAAATATCAACAGCAGATAAAGATAAAACCGTTTCAATAACCATGACTATTGATAACCTGCCAGATAAAATTGCAGAGGTTATTAAGAAGACTTCAATTCAAGGAAAAGAAAGTCATGAAACAAAAAAATAAATTTGCATTAGTTACAGGAGCATCCACAGGCATCGGTAGAGCAATTGCTATTGAATTAGCAAAATCAGGTGTTTATGTTGGATTGGTTGCTCGAACTGAGGATAGACTAAAAATAACTAAAAAATTAATTGAACAAGGAGGTGGTCAAGTTGAAATCTTCATTGCTGATTTGAGCAGAGTTGAGTCGATAAATAACTTAATTTTTCAAGTTAAAAACAAAACGAAAAAGATTAGTATTTTAATAAACGTTGCTGGAATATGGCATGGAGACGATGAGGTATTTGCGGATAAAGATTTTGATACCTTTTCCCAGAAAGTAATTCTTGATACTTATCATGTTGGCATGATTGCCCCTACCTTACTTGCTCACGCTCTCATACCCTTAATGCTAAGGGGTAGCAGAATAATAAACATTTCAGGTACTTTTGAAAGTGGTGCTAAGGGATGGCTACCTTACTTTGTATCAAAGAAAGCAATAGAAGACTTGACCATCGGTTTGGCTGAGGAGTTGAAAGACAAAGGCATAACAGCCAATGCTATTTCTCCTTCTGATACTGCTACGGAAGCCTACAAAAAGTATTTTCCTCAGTATATGGCAGAGGCTATTGAACCAGAAGAAATCGCCAAATTTGCAGTATATTTGTGCTCACCTCAGGCAAGTGACATTTCGGGTAAAGTGTTTGTGTTGAAAAAGGGCAAACAACCTTTTGAGGGATATCATACTTAAGAAAATAAAAAAAGCATTATGGCAAGTAGAGATAGAGATGAAGATAAACTTCGCAAAAGGCTTGTTTCAGCATTAAGAGAAATCTTAACAAAGAATGACCCCGAACTTTTAGTTGAAGAAGTACACGGCGTTGGGGAGCATGGATTAGATATTATTTTTCTCGCTCGTGATTACTCCGGAGAAAAACATTGCTTCGGAATACAAGTAAAAGCAGTTAATATTTCCTGTCAGGGACACCCTACGAAGGATGTTAAAGAGATAATAGGGCAACTTACTATCGCAACAGGTTACGATTATAAATTCCAAGCAGATAATACCTATGAGTTTAGTGGCTTTTATGTTGTGACAGACAAAGAAGTTTCCGAAGTAGCAAAAAAGTATATCTCGTCGGCATTCAAACACGGAAAGCCAATTTACTATTTGTACGGCTCAAGATTGGAGAAGTTTCTACTAGACAACGAAAATAAAAACATAACAAAACCATGAAAATAAAATTTGAATTTAAAGACGACAAGAGTAACCCTACGGAACAAGTAAAAGCATTCATCGCATACTGGCTGGAAGAACATGGTATCAGAGATGAGGTAAAAGTATTATCCCCAGAAAAAATTTTGGGTAAAGGAGCAGACTATTTTGTTATAAATTCTGGACTTCTAATTGAAGCGACCCAGTTGATTGACAATGAAGATTTAGCTAGGAGTGCTAAGTGGGCTATTACGGTAAATACTCTAAGCAAATTAATTAAAGAAGATAGCAGATTTTCTTCGATTAAAGGATTGCATTCTATTTCTACACCAGAAAACTTCGGTCTTAAAGCATCGCAACTAAAAAACGAGTCTGTATTAAATACAAAGATAAGTAAGGCTGTTGACGACATAATTAAAGCAATTTTGTCTAAAAGACCAGAAGTGGATGTATTTGGATATAAACTAAGAGTTGAAAAAGTTAACGAGGTTGACGATGGTATTTATTTCTCAACCATAGGAAGAGCGAGGTCTATTAGTGTAGCAGGAATTTTCCATGAGAATTTGAGGAAAAAATTTGACAAGGCCAATACACAGCTTGGGATAGAAGAAATTGATGGAGCCAAGGTTAAGAGCAGAGTGCTTCTAATTGTAAATAAATATCGTTTGCTAACTTTCGATTGGGATTTATTTGAGGGACTCAGTTATTCATATAAAGAGCTAGTCGAGAAATACAGCAACATCAGCGAGATTTGGTTTCAAGCTGAAGACGGGGAAGGTAAATATCAGCATAAGTTGCTTTACAGAAAGGCTATCTTTACGCAGTTTGAAAACATGGATTTCTCAAATATGAACAGCCAAGATTACGAGGTCTTCGCAAAGTGGTTTTCAGCGCTTGAGAAATTAGATGATAATAAAAAACAAATCTTAATCGAGGCTCTTAAAATTCTATTAAAAAGACACTCACCTCATAAAATCTTTCCTGACCCCCAGACGAGAATTGAAATGGTAAGGTATGGAAGATGGCTTGCCGAGAACAACAAAAGGAATGACGCAAACTGGCTGATAAAGCAATTTCTTAACGACCCTGACCCAAGCGACCCCCCAACTGGGGACAAAAAAGATTATGGTAATGAGTTGCATGAAAGCATTAAGAAAGCAACTAAATCTGATATACATGCGATACATACTGTAAAAGGTCATTTGGCATGGACTGTTCAATTGCTATCACTAAAAAAAGATTTTCTTCTCAAAGAGTCTTATGGTTATACACAAGGGGTGCTAAGAAGTACTAAGCACTTATATTTAATCCTTCAGTGGATATTCCCACTAATCGAAATATCTAATAGACGATTCTGGTTAAAGGAACTCGATGAAAAACTTTATGAAGATTTTAGGAAGCTATGCTTTGAGCTTCTTGAGTCTTATTCAAAATATCCTGATATAGCAAAAGGGTTAGTTCATGTTTTTCATTACTTCAAGGAATTAACCACAGAGGAGACTAAAGAAGTACTAAATAAACTTGAGAAAGCCGATGATTATGAAACGTTACTTCTTTATTTTGCAATATACAGAGAAAAGCACTTCAAAGAGGAAAAATACAATAAAGAGATTAGAGATTACAATCCTACATATGCAAAGAAAAAACTTGAAGAGACGATATTAAATGACGATAACGGACTTCTCAATCTGCGTTCGGGAATAGCTTGGAATATTTGGAAGATACTATCAGAGGATGAAAAAGAGCTTGAAACCCTTATCCCATTAATAGACAGTTTTTTAACAAGCCCTTACGATGGTCATCTTTTTCACAATTTTGAGAGAATTGTTGAGGAGTATATTGATAAATTCCCAGAGAAAAGTATCACATGGTTTATACAAATAATTAAAGCTGCGAAACTGTATTTAGACAAAAAACCTGACGAAGGCAGAAACGTGTGGTTAAGCACCGAAATAGGAAAAGTATTAAGGAAAACAGCAGAGAAAAAACCCGAGCAACTGCTGGTACTAATAGAACTTCTATATGAAATGTGGATGAAAGGAGCGTTCGTGGGAACTATATCAGAGATTTTTACTTCGTATAAATTTATTGATAACAAAGAGCTTAGATTACAACTGGAAGGTAAGTTCAAGGAAATTTACTTTCGAATGAAAAAAGTGAATGAGAAACTTGAAAACGTAGATTGGTCTGAGTAATTATCGACTTTACCTAAATGTCAGAGGGGATTATTTTTCAAACAATTGAGCTAATTCTATTTCAAGAGCACGAGCAATCTTAGTGAGAGTTTTTAGGGTTGGATTTCTTTTTCCACTTTCTATATCCACAATCGAACGAGCTTCGATTTTTGTAAGCTCCGCTAATTTTTCCTGAGTCATATCCTTCTCTTTCCGTAACCTTTTTATCCGTTCGCCTACTTTTTTGTAAGTCCCAATCATATTGACTAAAGTGTGAAATATATGTAAGATTTAAACCAGGAAATATATTTCGGATTTTTATTAAAATAGACTGAAATATAGGCATAAAAAGAATAAAAAATACTTTGGATTAAACAACCAAAAGATTAATAAAAACTACTTATGAATAGAACTTTTAGCGGTACACGATTTTTAAAACTATTTCAAATAATTTCAGCCTCATCCATTCTAATTGCTGTGTTAGCTCTTTTAGCTTCTAAATATTCTCTCCCCGTGGCATTTAGTAGTTATGAAAGAAAGCAACAATATTGTTATGACAAATACTGGAATGTAAGTATGCCAACGTACGCTTCCTGTTTTAGAAGGGAAGCAGACTACTGGTCTTTCTGGATTCAAGTAGAAGAAAAATCTCCTAGAATTCTTGTAGCTGTATTAGGTATCAATTTACTTGGATTTGGCTTATACAGATTTTTGTTTCCGCGTAGCCATAGAAGTCTGCATGCTGAAGCATAATATGATTAACTTAATTTACCGCATTCTCTATCTTTATACATTCGCATTTGCGTATTTTATTTCCATCGCCTTGCTGTATGAAACAGTATTTAACGGATGGAAACCATGGGGGCTGACGCTGTTATTGCCGGTTGATTTGTTCCTGATTCTCGTTTTTATCAACCGCCGGAAAAAAGCATGATAAGTAATGATTACAGTCATACTACTGTAGTAATACAGTAATACTTATAGTGTGTGGTACGACACATTAAACACATAAAAATATGCTGCAAAGTGTGTAAGTAATTAACCCCCGTATTTCCAAATAGCCTCAAAAATAGATGTTTTTCGTGATACCCCCATTGATACTCACTGTTACTTTTATGTATACATGTATATGTGCTGCATGATACTTTATGATGATTTTTGTGATGACAAGTTATGACTTTATGATGTCTTGTTTTACCTGCGGTGTGCGGATATTGACCTGAAGGTTGAACAGGTTTGAGCAACTTGAAGTAGTAGTACCCTCCCTCGTCAAATTATGAAACTGAGTTTACCCGAAATGTCGAAAGACTAATAGGTAGATAAGAAGTATTGTGATTGTTTAAGCGTAAGCTCAGGATATTCAACCTCCTCTGACCAATTCACTCGTCTAAATTCGTCCCACTTGGCGAGCCATTCGACTCACCCTGTTCGCTCATGGCTATAGCCGCTAACTACTTGAGTCGAATGTCTTGAGTGAGTCATGAGCGAAGGCGAATGACGAATCGAAAGACATACTATTTTTACATTCTCCGCTGCGCTGACAATTCACTTTATTGTGGGATGAGTTCTAATTTAGAAAACCGACTTAAAGAACACAACTCCAACGGCTCAAAAGGAGCTAAATATTTGAGAGGTAAAAAGCCGGTTAAATTTGTACACACGGAAAAATTTCAAGATATTAAATCAGCTATGAATAGGGAGTTGCAAGTTAAGAGGTGGACTAAAGCTAAAAAGGAGGCTTTGATAGCCGGAAATTTTGAATTGTTAAAAAAGTTATAAATTGAAAAATTGTAATCGGAAATTTATATTAAGGATACCTACCTGCTTGCCAAAATTGATTAAAGGAGTCAGTTTTGTAGTCAATAAAGCGCGGTAGAAGAGAACAATGAAATCTATTTTGATAAAGCCACCATCATCTCCGCTAGTGACAGTAATCCTCCGCTGTCTAGGAATTGGAGTAATCTACGCTGTGACCAACGCACTAGTAGCGGTTTTGCTGGGACAAATGACCCGTCTCGCCCCGACCTGGGAAACGCCCTTATCTGGACCCTAACCGGCACTATTATCGCTTTATCCTTGAGTCCTTTTATTCGTCACTCTTTCTGGTCGCGAAACAAAACTATTCTTGCAGTGTGGACACTTTTAACGTTTGTCCGTGCAATCGGATTGGGAATTGAAGGCGCTCTTTTCAAGCCTACCACCGCGACTAACCAATTCGTTAGTGCAATCACTGGTACTCTTGTCCTTCTATGGATTGCCTGGGTCGCCGTCCGTTTGCTCGCTCCAAATACTCTAGCAAAGAGTGTGGACGGAATAAGATTTCCCAGTTCGATTAAAGCCTGGTGGGAATGGATTTTGCGAGTAATAGTTGGCAGTCTATCTTACCTTGTTTTCTACTTTGTGTTTGGAGCTGCGAACGCTTTCCTGTACACCCTTTTGTGTTTGGAGCTGCGAACGCTTTCCTGTACACCCTGAGTTTTTACAAGGACAATCCACAGTACGGATTCAGTCTTCCGCCTGTTGGAATAATCTTTATCGCACTACTAATACGCGGTCCTCTCATGGTTCTTGGTGCTGCTCTCCTTGCCCAGTCTGTGTCGGTATCGCGTCGCCAGCTTGCGGTCTGGTTGGGTCTGCTCCTGTTCGTTGTGGATGGGCTTGCCGCCTATGTTGAGGGGACCTTCCGCACAATGCCGTTGGGCTTTAATATGGCAACACTCGCCGAGCTTTTCTTCCAGAACTTTCTAACCGGTGTGGTCGTCGCCTACTTGTTTGGCAATCAGTCCCAGAGGGGCTGACGTGCACCTTATTTCATTGACTGCTGTAGCCCTGTGAGATAATTGGATTGTTGTAGCTTTTTAATTTCTTCCCATCTCTGCCGCATTTTGCTACCAAATCCTATAGTTTGACTTTAAAGCCTTTTTTGGTATAATTTTCCCCATGACGATTGAAATTTGTCAAAGAAGTTGGATTAACAGGCCGGGAGAATTTGGAGCTGTAAAGGGCACCGTTGAGCCAGAAAATGATACTGTTTTTCGTTTGAATAGTGGCACTGTAGCTGAAATAACCGGCACAGAAGACGGTGGTAAAGTAGTTATTAAAGAGGGTGTTTATGATACTAAATCAACTGTTAGTAGCGTAACTTTAAATGATGGCGATTTTTTTAGGCACGGAAAGTGGACATTTTATGGTCATAGCATGGATAAACCGATGCCAGTTAAGATTTTACATTTTTAGTACTATCGAATCTTAGTCACAATTCCCTTTTCCGCATCTACCTCAACCATATCTCCATCCTTAAAAACTTTTGTTGCATTGCCTGTTGCAACTATACAGGGTATCCCAAATTCACGGCTTACAATGGCGGCGTGAGATAAAAGGCCTCCTACATCAGTAACAATAGCTGCTGCTTTTTGACAAGCAATTATTAACTCCGGTGCTGTTGTCTCTGCAATGAGGATGTTACCTTTTTCCATTTTGGATATTTCCGCATTTAAGATACCTATATCTTTGTAATCGACATTAATAACTTTAACCTTTCCAGTTGCCTTGCCTAAGCTTGCGGGTGTGCCGTTTACCGTTTTTGTTGAAGATGCGGTATCTCTAAATGATTGAATAATTGTTAGAACATTTTGTCCCTGGTCTATTGCGCTGCGATCGTAATTTATAAGGAAAGCGGTTTGTCGTTTGGAGATCTGGTGTAGATTGGGTTTTTTACCTTCGAAAAGACCAAGGATTTCCTGCTGGGTTAAATCGGCAAGGATTTTCGGATCAAGATTAAATTGTTTTGCCAGAATTGTAAAAAATTCGCTACTGTATCTGCTTTTTTCGAATAAAACAGTGTTCATGAATGATCGGACTTTGTCCTTAAACTGAGACATTAAAGCAAGATTTTTCTTAATAATGGGATTCTTTTCTTGGTTGGAAAAGGCTTTATCTGTGAATTCGAAATTCATCTTTGTATAGTCTTTACAAAGCTTTATTGTGTATTTGAAAAACGTTTTAACGACAGATTGAGAAAGCTTTTCCTTTTTGCGGATTTCCTTTGAATAAAAATCTTTAAAAGTCTTAAGGTGTTTTATTAAATCTGTTTGATATTCTGTGAATGCGTTTTTTTCGCTATAGAACTTTAGACCTCGATCCAGCGTTTTGTTGTAAGCAATATTTGTGAAATATTGCTTAAACATTCCGTTGTCTATTAAAAATAGGACTTCCAAATCTTTATAGACATCGACGTGAATGTCGGTGACAAATACACTGACTCCTTGAACCCAGAAGCTTAACGTATAGTCCTTCTTATTGAACTTTTTCATAAGCGGATTGTACCAAAGTAAAGGAAATTGGTGATTGGTATCTAGGCTGCAGGAGCGGCTGGTGGCGGTGTAGCTTGAGGAGTAGCAGCTGGCGGAGGATTTGTCGGCGGTTGCTGGACAGGCGCAACCTGATCTGTATAATGCCTTTTGACAATAAAATAATAAATTAGCGCTCCAATTACGTGCGTAAATACAATCAAGATTATCCACATGGCTTTGTTTTCAATATGATGAGAGGCGGCATGTACCAACATCCAAACCCAAAAGATGGTGAAAAGAACCGAAACGACAATAACAATAACAAAAAAAGCAATGCCAAGACCAATAAAGCCCCCAATTTGTTTTCCTAATTGGTCGCAGGCGATTGGTTTATTGTTTAGAGTACAAGTCGCGCTACTGACAGTTGAAGATTGGGTAGCGTAATTGATTGGGGTTGTTGCAACTGCAAGAAGTTTGGATATGTCCACTTTCTTCAACTATAAAAGTTATCCCAAACGTTGTAAAGGATTAGACATTCGTTTGCTTTTAATGATCTTCTAACACAATTTTCATAAATGTTCTTTATAATAGCGGCATGAGGAAAATTGTTGTTCTGGAATTTTTGACACTGGACGGTGTTATGCAGGCACCCGGAGGCTCAAAAGAAGATACAGCTGAAGGCTTTAAATACGGTGGGTGGACTGCGCCTTATTTTGACGATTTTGCAGGGAAAATAATGGCCGGGCAGATGAAGAAGCCTTTTAGTCTCCTTTTAGGCAGAAAAACATTTCAAATTTTTGCGGGGTATTGGCCGGAACATGAAGATATGTGGCCGGGTGTTAATGATGCAACCAAGTATTGTGTTTCCAAAACTCTTTCGTCTTCTGACTGGCAAAATTCGGTCTTTATTGGCGGAAATGTGGTTGGAAAATTAAAAAAAATCAAAAAAGGAAAAGGACCGGATCTGCAAGTTTATGGATCTAGCAAACTTGTTCAGACTTTAATGAAAAATGATTTGGTTGATGAGTTTTGGTTAAAAATTTTTCCAGTGACTTTGGGAAGCGGTAAAAAACTGTTTGAAGATGGAACGATTCCCGTAGCATTCAAATTAACAGAGTCTAAAATTTCTCCAAGTGGAGTGATATTTGCAAACTACAAGCGCGCCGGGAAAGTTAAAACCGGCTCTATGGTGTAAACATTCCGATTTTTGCTTCTGATATAATCCTTTGTTATGAAAGCTACTAAAAATAAAAAGGCCATGGGATTTTCGGAAGAAGAAAAAGCGGCAATGAAGGAGTATGCCGGTGAGCTTGTGCTGGGTAAAGGACAAGGAGAAGCGGCAGTGCTCGAGAAAATCGCTCAGATGCCAAAGGCCGATCGAGATTTAGCAAAAAGAATTCACGAAATTGTTAAGAAAAATGCACCTCAACTCACACCAAAAACATGGTATGGGATGCCGGCTTATGCAAATTCGGACGGTAACGTCATATGCTTTTTCCAAAATGCGTCAAAATTTAAATCAAGGTATGCCACATTCGGATTCAACGACAGGGCAAATCTCGACGAAGGCAATATGTGGCCAACTTCATTTGCTTTGAAAAAGTTAACCCCTGCGGATGAAAAAAGAATCGCCACGCTTGTCAAAAAAGCAGTAAGCTAACTTAGGCCATTGCACCCATTCCCTTGTCCATACCAAGCGCTTGCATTACTTCATCGGCGCTTTTGTAGGTGCCTTCAGGCAATGTGTCCTTAAACCATTGCTTGTCTTTTTCGGAAAAATCCGACAGGTTGTTGCATTCTGCTATCAACTCGTCGCGGGTTGCAGGGTACATTTGATGGGTTTTTAAATGGTTCATCATATTTTTTACATCGTCCATATTAATTCACCTCCGATCTTTTGGAATTATGACTGGGTTTAGTTAAAAGCAGGTGAAAGATGTGCAAGAAATGTGTAAAGGTGGCGAATTATCTTATCTCAGTTTTACTAAAACCGTTGCGATGGTGGATAGGGTATAGGCAACGGTGCTGTAGGTTATAAAAGGGTAAGCGCGATATTTGAATCGGATTTTTGCGACAAATACCCAGGAAATTACCATGAGAAGTGCGCTAAAAAATAAGCCAATAAGCACTTTGTCAAAGGCCGCATAAGCAAACCAGGTGAATGCATAAACGAGACTGTTTAAGGAGAGAACGACCATTTCCTTTTTGGTAAATTTCTTTATGACAAACTTTGAGGCGAGATAGAGCAGGGGAACAGTTACGAGTAAACTTCCAATAAAGAAAATGATGTTTCCGGCATAGTAGTCGTTAATAAATAAGCCGTTACAAAGGTTGCCGATAAGCATCTTGGTGTCACAGTAAGTGTTGAGAGTGAAGCTGGCGACCTCGTGCCATCCTTCACCTGCTCCATAGAGGTAAATTCCGACTAGAAAGACTAAGGCAGCGAAAGAATTTGTGCGGTTTTTGAGGTTTTGGAAATTGTCGGTTACAACTTTGAGATAGAAAAACGAAAGAACGACTGTTGCGGTTATAAAGATGACGGTTTGATTGATTTCATGAAGACGGATGAAGTTGAAGGGTTGCAACGTAGGTGAGGGGAGGAGCCGCTCGATTATGATGACCATGGCGATTGCGGAATAGGCAGTAAAAAGCCAATTGAGTTTGTTCATGGGTCAATATTATCACAGCGCAAAAAAGCAAGTTGAATTTTATGCTTGAGATCTATATAGTGTCCCGTTATGGAGAGAATAGCTTCATTGAGGGGAAGGGTTACTGAGGCTGCAAAACAACAAGTTCTTATCAGCGCAAGAGCTGAGATAATAGATTTTCCTATTAATTACAACATAATAGGTAAGGAAAACATTGGAACGGGAAGGGAGCTTCTTAGCGAAGGTAAAATACTGGTTGCTGCTTTGGATCATCGAGTTTATGCAGATTTGGTAACTGGCGCCTGTATTGCTATCAAAGAAGATTTTGACGATCTTGTTCAAGTTGGCCATATTGTGATGAGGATTAGCTATCTTCAAAATTTTCCTACAAATTTACTGCCAAATTACTTTGAAGTTTTGCCTGTTGTCCCGCATACAATGCCCGATTACCCTAAACGTGATGAAATAAACGGACAAGCTATTTCGACGGCGCAAAACCTAGATGACGGTTCACTTTTGATTGTGACTCCGGAAGGAACAAGAAGTGGACAAGCCGGGATGCAGGAAGCCAGGTACGGAGCTGAGCGTTTTTGGCATGGCAGAGGGGAAAGATGGCTAATCCCAATTGCCATCGAAGGAACTGAAAAACAGTGGCCGAAAAAGCTGGGGATGATTGCAGGTGGTGCCTATTATATTTTGGCTGGGCGATTATGGAATGCTAAGTTTATTTTCGGTGAGCCGGTTGAGGTTGAGGAAATAGATTCAATAGCGGGAAAACTGGCAAAAAATGAAGATGATTTTGCCAGGTTAAAAACAGAGGTACCTATGGGTCTAATTGCAAGGCTCCACCTTGAAAAGGGAAATCCAAGGTATGCCGGTCGATATGCAGACCTTGCAAGGCAGCTTCAGGAGATCAGGCCATAAATTTTTAAGAAATAGGGAGTTGCGCCGATTTCTTCAATAGTATATAAAGGTTTTTCATAGTTTTGGAGCGAAGAATGAAAAAAGCCGTAATTTTAACAGCAGATCAATTTGAAGATATGGAACTGATGTATCCTGTTTTCCGATTACAGGAAGCAGGGTGGAAAGTGGATATTGCTGCCCCCAAAAAAGAGGCTATTTCCGGAGAAGGAGGATATGGCCAGTTTATGCCTGATTTGACTATCGATGAGGTCGATCCTGATAAGTACGATTTGTTGGTTATTCCGGGAGGATCTCCGGATGGAGCGCCGGCAGTTGTTCGCAAAATCAAAAAGGCACAGGAAATTACTCAATCATTTTTTGAAAAGAATAAACCCGTTGCATCGGTTTGTCATGGACCGTGGCTTCTTGCAGATTCAGGAGTAGTCAAAGGCAGAAAACTGACTTCTTATTGGCACGATGGAGTTCCCGAAAGCGTCAAAGAAGCAGGCGGAAAATGGGAAGATAAAGAAGTCGTAGTTGATGGGAATTTGGTTACTTCTAGATGGCCGGCGGATTTGCCGGCTTTTATGCGGGAAGTGATGAAGATCACGGGAAAATAAGCGCGGGATTACAAAGCCATCTCCAAATAAATTTTGAATCTACTTGTAAAAAAAATTGCCGAAGCTTAATATAAAATTGGCAAATGATGGCGAAGTATCTAGTATTTGTAATTATACTGGTTGTTATTGCGGGAGGGGCGTATTATTTTGGAGTTCAGAAGAATAAAGCCGCTCCGATCGTATCGCCAAGCGCTTTGAATAGCCTGACTTCTCCTACACCCCAAGCTTCAAATTCGTCTGAGGCAACTAGCAAAACTCCGGACCAAGCTGCGAAGGCATTTTATGACTTTTACCAGGATTGCATGAAGAATCCGCCGAAAGCCGCTTTGGGGCAAGTTGGCAATTGGTGCCAGGAAAATAACCCTAACATAACTTCGACTTTTGTGGCCAATTTAGAAAAAGGCGACGTTGCCAAAGAAGGTGCAGATCCAATTGTTTGTGCCCAGCAACCTCCGGAAAGCATTACGGCGGAAGCATTTATAATTTCTGGCAACAGCGCACAAGGAAAGGTGAGTGAGAAATTTGGTCCAATGACAGTTGAGCCGGTTTTAAGTCTTCTTAAAGAGACGAGTGGATGGAAAGTTGACAATATAACTTGTCCAAAGCCACAATAAAAATGGATTTAAAAAAGTGGTTGGTTGTTGCGATAATAGTTTTACTTTTGGCTTTGGATTTTCTGTCTTTCCACGACATTTTTGAAATGCACAGCTTACGGGATTGGCTGACACTTCTTTTGTCAATTTTGGTATTTTTCTATTTTGCCAAGGTATATTTGGAGAAAAAATAGTTTATTCTTATTGCTTGGCAAGCTCTTTTAGAAGTCCTTCGCCAACACTTATTCCAGGGTGAATTCTGAAGGCAAAAAAGCGATCTTGATTGCCGATTGTGGTTCCGGCAACAGTCGAGGCAGCTGTTCGAAATCCGGCTTCTTTAACAAGAGCTATTGTTGAAAGGTTAAATGAACCGTAAGGATAAGCAAAAGCTGTTATTGGAACGCCCAACTTTTGCTCAAGTTGGATTTTGCTGGTGTTGATTTCTATCTTGGCTGAGTTCTCATTTAGTGATGCCAATCCTAAATGATGAGCGGTGTGGGCGCCTATCTCGACAAGCCCACTTTGGGCAACAGAGGTAAGCTCGGCTGATGTCATGTAGTTGGGACGATCTATAAAGCCGGAAACAATGTAGGCTACTGCCTTAACGTTATATTTTTTCAGAATTGGCAGAACATCAAAGTAGAAATCTTCGTAACCGTCGTCAAATGTCAGAACCACAGGTTTAGGTGGAGCAGGTTTAATATTGTCCAGAATGTCTGCAACATCCGACATATTTATAAATGTATAGCCGCTATCTTGGAGGGTTTTGATTTGCTTTTCAAATGTTTCCGGCAAGATATCCAAAGACATGCGAATGGTATCTTTTCTATCGCGGACGTGTTCAACATAGTGGTATATGAGAATTGGCAGATGGAAAGTTTGCCCATCTGCTCTAATGCCACTCGCGGGCTGGCCTGTTTTGACTGCTTGATCTATGGCTTGGCGAACATCGTCGGGGATGTTGTATTGCGAGATTTGGTCTTCGTTTTGTGATTTCGTGGAGTTGCCGGTTACAAATAATTTATTGAGTTGATTTGCGCTTAGGCTTTTGTTGACAAGCAAAAAGGAAAAAAAGATAAAAAATATCAAAGCAAGAACAAAGAATCCGGATCCAAGCGCTACCATAAGTGTTAATTGCCTATTTTTTCTTGAATACTTTTTCATTGATTTTTATATTATATCTTTGGCTTGTTGGTGTTGATAGATGGATAGGTTTGATTTTCTTATTATTTTGTAGTATTTTGTACTTAGGTATACAGAGTTGTGTGCCAAGACAAAGACGTCGAATCGGCGTCTTTTTTTGTTGGAGAAAAATTATGATCGATCGAACTGAATTAACTGGAAATGAAAGTGGATATGAAGGTCTTCACCAAGGTTTGGTGGCAGCTTACCGGCAATCTGGTGATGGATGGCGGGTAGTAGAGTTAGCTCGGGATTTGATGCGCGAGGCATACCGGGATAGAGGAAGGAGCGGTATTATCGATTTATCTCGTAAGCCAACGCCTCAGGTTAAAAGTGCTTTGGATAATTTGGACGGGGATGTGCGTGGTAGACTTTTAAGTCTTGCCAAAAATGAACCATTAAGAGAGGGTTCCATCGAGGGTTTAAGAGAATATTTTAGTGAGCACTTTGCCCAAGCGGAAGCTGCAGTCCGTTGTATTTTAGGTGCACATATTGAAGCAAGCAGAAGTGCTGCTTAGATAGAGTTTGCTGCACAAGGAATGTGCAAATATAGACAAAGGCGTCTTAAAAGACGTCTTTTTTTAATCGCAAAAAAAGGCGGCAAGAAAGGAGGCGAGAAACATTAGTCGAGAAAATCTAATAAGCGCTGTGGCGAACAGAGCCGGTTTGGAGTTTAACAGAGCCACAGATAAACTTGAACACTTGGAAGGCGCTCCACTCGATGTAGTCTATCGAGCAATAAGGGATGATCTGAGTGTAGATTGCGAAACAGCAAGGGATTTTGTAATCGGACTGGATAGCGGCGCCTTTTATATTCCTGAACCGCGTGAGTTGGGGATAGGAGATTAGTCTAAGTGTGTTAAAATCTGGCCGTGGCAGATAGCAAAAATCGGGAACTGGAGATACTTTCGGCGATTGTTGATTCAATTGCCTATAACCTAGACCTTGATGCAGTTTTGGGGCAGATTGTGGAAATTGTCCACAAAGAAACTTTGGCTGATTCTATCTTTCTTTATGTTTACGATGAGCCTTCGGCACAAGTTGTGCTTCGTGCTTCTAAAAACCCGCACCCAACCTTACTGGGGAAAGTGTCTTTGAATTTGGGGGAAGGGATAACTGGTTGGGTTGCAGAACACAAAAAAATTGTCGAGATTACCGAAAACGCTTCGGACGATAAGCGGTTTAAGTTTTTCCATGATATTCCGGAAGATAGATATGAAGCATTTTTGTCTTTACCTATTACTTTTCAGGGTAAATTGATTGGTGTTGTAAATATCCAGTATAAAAAGCCTAAAAAACACACGCCTGAGCAAATTCGGTTGCTTTCGACTGTGGCTAAGCAAGTTGGTGGAGCTTTGGAAAACGCAAGGCTTGTTTTGGAGTCGGCTGCCCTTAAGGATGCGCTCGAAACAAGAAGGCTTGTCGACCAAGCAAAAGGGATTCTTATAAAAAAGGAGGGCATGAGTGAGCCCGAAGCATATTCTCACTTGCAGAAACTTTCAATGAAACACAGAAAACCAATCCGCGAAATTGCCGAGGCGGTTGTAATTTCTTCAAAATAAGTAATTAAAGTAATCAAGTATTGACATTTTGAGGTAGATATGATTAAATTCACATATTAACATATTCTCATGAATGCAAATGCTATCAAAATCTTCAAGTCTTTAGGAGACCCTACACGAATTCGGGTGCTTCTTTTGTTGCAGCACAAGAAAGAAGAAACGTGCCAAAACTTGATGAAAGAATTTCCCCTAACGCAATCTGCAATGTCGAGGCATTTTAACAAAATGGTCGACGGCGGAGTGCTTTCAGGAAGGCGTGACGGAGCATTGTGGTTTTACAGTATAAACAGGGAATTTCTGAAAAAATCCGGAATCGATATAGACAGAATTTTGGAAAATTACAAAAAAGAAATTAATTAGGAGGTGATTTAGTTATGTGCTACAACTGTGGATGCGGAATGCTCGATAACGATATGGGCAATCCGGATAACATTACAACAAGTGATTTTAAGGCTGCGGCAGGGGCTTCAAATCAGAGCGAAAAGGAAGCTAAAGAGCAAACTTTTGAGGCTTTGAAAAGAGAGTTAGGAAAGTAATAATCAGATTAAATTCTGGCTGATGTGATAATTGCCAGAGTGGTAATTACCATGCCAGCCGCAATTGCTGCACTTGAAGCTATAATTTTTCGGTATACGTGTTCATACATTGCCCGGTTATGTGCCTGTTGAGTGAAGTAGACGCTTTTCATATTAAACAGTTTATCGTGACGGCTTTAGAACAATTAATTGGAAGCTGTAATAAAAGTGTTAATTCTTCTTAGTCTTTTTCTCATCTTATTTACACATTATTCTTACAGCCTGCTTTTAAGATACGTTTTGTGAAATATAAAGTTAAAGACGATTCTTTTTTTAACAAGGGGACATTAGGACGCTGGGTTTTAATTTACCTAATAATAGCGGCGGTCATATTTAGTCTTGTTTATTACTTTCTACTTACCGTTCCCAAGGTCGACGGAATGACGCTTCGCACGCAAACAATGATTCTGAATAGACAAATATAATTTTGAGGAGGTGATTTGGGTTTATGTGCTACAACTGCGGATGTGGAATGCCCGATGATGACATGGGTCAAGGGCATGCAGGAGTTGACCCGGGTGGTAAATCAATAACCAATAAAACTTTTAAGGCAGCGTCAGATTCTCAGGGAATGAGTGTGGAAGAATCAAAAAAGAATGCTTTGGATCTTTTACAAAAGACCTTGGGAGAAAAAGGCGATTAACTTCTCAGTGCAAAAGTCAGAATTTAGTTTTACAATGTGCCTGTGGAAAAAATAACTTTAAATTCTGGCGGCAAAATGCCGGTTTTGGGCCTTGGAACGTGGAAATCGAAGCCGGATGCTGTAGGCGCGGCAGTAGAATATGCTCTCTGCGAAGCTTCTTACGATCATATTGACTGCGCCTCGATTTACAGAAACGAAGATGAAATTGGAAGGTCTCTAAAAAATGTTTTTGAAAGCGGTAAAAGAAAAAGGGAAGATGTTTTTATCAACAGCAAGCTTTGGAATACAGATCACAAGAGAGGCGCTGTTAAAGCAGCATGTCAGGCAACTCTTTCGGATCTTAATCTCAAATATTTAGATTTGTACTTGATGCATTGGGGAATTGCTATTCCTCCAAATGAAAATAATAGGCAACATTACGGAAGGCTAGAAGAGCAATTGGACGAGAACGATTATCTTATTTTGGACAAAATTTCTGTTCGGGAGACTTGGGAAGCGATGGAAGAGCTGGTTTCTGCCGGTTTAGTTAAAGCGATCGGGGTTGCTAACTTTACTGCTCCTCAACTCGTCGATCTTTTAACCTATGCAAAAGTTAAACCTGCAATGAATCAAATTGAATTGCATCCTTACCTACAACAGACAAGGCTTATTGAGTTTTGCAAATCACAAGATATTGTTGTGACTGCTTATTCTCCTTTGGGCTCGCCAGGGAATTATAGAGGAAGCGGTTTGCCGGTGTTGGTGGAGGATGAAACTATTGCGGAGATTGCTAAAAATCATGGTAAATCGCCAGCGCAAATTCTTATAAGATGGGCGATACAACGAGGAACTGTGGTTATTCCCAAAAGTGTTACACCAGAGCGAATCAAAGAAAATACAGATGTTTTTGGTTTTGAACTATCAGACGATGAAATGAAAAAAGTCGCCGGTTTGGATCGGAATGTGCGTTTTGTCGACCCTTACAGTTGGTGGAAAATTCCCTATTTTGGGTAAATCATGGCAGATTCAGAAAAGCAAGAAATAATCAGTTTTTTCCACGAGATATCTCCAATAATCCTGGCATTAGCTGCAGAGAAATTCAAAAAAGCCAAGATTGTTAAATACAAAGGCAGGGATAAGGACACTTTGAATTTTGTGACAGAGGCGGATATTGCTTGTGAGAATGTGATAGTTGCGGAGATTAAAAAAAGGTTTCCGGCCGATGGGGTTGTGGCTGAAGAAAATTATTCTAATGTGAAGGTTGGGCAACATGGGCGGTTTTGGATTATTGATCCCATCTGCGGTACTTCTAATTTTGCCAAAGAGCTAAAGCTTTTTGTTTCTAATATTGCGCTTGCTGAGGATGGTAAATTGGTTGCAGGGTGTGCGGTTGACCATTCTCAGGGAGAGTACATTTGGAGTGTAGGAAAGGGAATTTTTATTGGGCAAAAGAAGGCTGATTTGGGGCGAAAATCTTCCGGTCGGACAATCGAGGTTGATTTAGGGGCGGCCATGACCGGTTCTCGAGCGATAAGGGAACAATTTGCAAGGTTTGTCTCTAAGCTTGTTGTTGAGACCAACTATGCGCCGGTGTCTTACAATTCATCTCTGGGTTTTTCTTACGCAGCAATTGGCAGATTAGATGCTTATGTTAGCGCAGATAACAAAGTTTGGGATGTAGCAGCGCCGAATTTTCTGATAATGGTAGCAGGTGGTGTTGTGACCACGTTTGAGGGAAAGCCCTGGACTTTGGAATCCAGAAGCGTTGTTGCAGCAAGAGAAAAAGATTTCCATAAAGAGTTGATAAGCTATTTAAATAGCTAAGGATGAAACTTAAAGTTTTGTGCTGGAATATTTGGACCGATGGCGATTTCGATGAGGTCTGCCGTTTTTTAAAAGCAGCGGATGCAGATATTATTGGGCTTGAGGAAGTGCAAGCGGATGTTCCGGAACGTGATGTCATTGGTTTTCTTTTCAAATTAGGCTATGGCCATGTTTTTGCGCCGGTAAAAAAAGACTGGGGGAATAGGATTGTTTCCGACGGGCCGGCGGTTTTTAGCAAGCATAAGATTCTCAAATCGGAAACCTATCTTCTTTCGAGCACTGACCCGAGAGCCGCTGCTAGGGCGGACATTCAAATAGGGGGTGAAACTTTGCACATTTTTGGAACTCACTTGGTTCACAGTCACCAAAAGCCTTATAAGGTTCAGGAGGAACAGGCAAGGAAGCTTTTGAGTTTAGTTCCGGAAGAGAGCAGTATTGTGATGGGAGACTTTAACGCAGGTCCCGATAGCGAAGCAATAAGGATTTTAAGCAGCAGGCTTGTTAACTCAGATTCTGGCTTGACGCCGACATGGAGTGTCTATCCTGAGGGTTGTGCCGTATGCAAGCCGGAAAAAGTTAGTATCAAGCTAGATTACATTTTTATAACATCTGACCTGGAAGCTAGTAACTTTCAAGTAGAAGCTTCAAAAGCATCCGATCATCTGCCTATTTCTCTGGCTTTAGCGCTTTAGAAAAAGAGTTTACAATCAAAAATAATTGCTGTGAAGAAAAATTTGCCGCTTTTGGCTGTTTTAGGTGTTGTTCTTTTAGGTCTTTTAATTAGGATCGTTCCCACATTTGGCAATAATTTTTACTTCACAATGGATATTGCCAATGAGGCAACGAAGGCAAGAGAAATTATATTTTTTAGATTGCATCCCCTAGTAGGACAGGAAACAAGCATCCCAGGTTTTTACCATGGCCCATTGTGGCTTTACTACATCAGTATCGGATATTTGCTTTTTAACTTTCACCCTTTCGGTTCCCTTTTTATGCTCTTTTTATTAAACGCTGCAGCAACTGCAGTTTTGATGTGGAGGGTTATAAAGAAGGTAAGTTTAAAAGTCGGTATTTTAATTGGTTTATCGCTTCAGTTTTTTTGGCCTTATTACGACACAACCCGATTTGCTTTTAGTCCTTTTCCTTTGGTATCTGTTGCAATTGTCAACTTAATACTCCTTGCTTGGGCACTCGAGGGAAATGTTGGAGCTCTAATTGGATCTGCTGTCGTCAGTTCCCTACCGTCCCATTTGGAAGTGGCAAGTTTGCCACCATTTTTGGGACTTTTCTCAGCGGTGGCGTTTTGGCTTTTTGTTAAAAAAAGGTTCACGGGTAAGCAGTTTTTCTATGCAATTTTGGCTCTTGCTGCAACTCATTTGGCAAGAATTGTGTCAGAGTTGCTTTCTGATTTTTCTCAGCTCAGAGCAATTCAAGAGCATGCAGCGTCTCAACGTAGCTTTTTGTCGACAACTCAGTTTATTAAATTTTTTGGCCAGATGATTGAGATTATTCGACAAGGTTTGGTGCCGCAAAACACTATTCTATCTATTTTTTTGATTCTAGGTTTTGCTTTGATCCTTTATAAACAGAAAAAAAAGAACCGGTTTATTTTAAGGTTTGCTGTTTTAACATTTATTCTTTGCGTCTTTAGTTTTGTCTGGTTTGCGTCAAATACGGGTTGGCACCCATGGCACACAGTCTATATTGCACCTCTGGTTTTTATTTCAACTCTTCTTATTGGAAGTTCCCTAAAGCGTAAATGGGCAATTGCCGTTTGCATTTTTTTAATTGCTGTTCAGCTGCCAGTGTTTTATAAAAATTACATTTATAATTTTAGGCCGACCAATGATGCCAGTATTCTTTCCAATGAATTGGCTGCTATTGATTGGACGTATTCGGAAAGCGGTGGACAAGGTTTTTACGTTTATACCTTTCTGCCATCGGTTTACGATTACCCTTATCAATATTTATACTGGTGGCGAGGAACCAGAAAATATAAATACGTTCCTTGTGAATACACGACATATCCCGGAGTGCCCGACTTTTTTGTCAGAAACTACGCTTTATACCAAAAGCCACAAAGATCATGTGAGAATGTAAGATATTTGATTGTGGAGCCTGATCAAAATACTGGTACGCAAGCACTGTGGCTTTCGGAAGTCAGGAAAAGCACCAGTTTAGACAAGGAAGCAAACTTTGGAACAATTAGGGTTGAAAAAAGAAAAATTAACCCTTAATTTCGTCTTGATATTTGGTGGTATAATGACCCTTCGACTATTATGAAGAAATCTCCAGTTGTGCATTTTGAAATGCCTTACAAAAACCCAAAACGGGTTTCTAAATTTTACAGTTCAGTATTTGGCTGGGAAATGAACGATGCCGGAGCTGATATGGGCAATTATGTCGTGGCTTATACGGCTGAGGTGGACAAAAATAGAATGGTTAAAACTCCCGGTACGATAAACGGAGGTTTTTACAAGTGGTCTGCTAAATCTAAAGAGCCTTCGGTTGTTATTTCGGTTGATGACATTAAAGTGAGCATAGCAGCAGTTAAAAAAGCGGGAGGAAAGATACTTGGCAAGCCACAGGAAATCCCTGGAATTGGGATGTGGGTTTCTTTTAGGGACAGCGAGGGAAATAGAGTTAGTATTCTACAGGCTAGTCCTAGATAATTTCCCTCTTACAAATTTAATACATTTTTCTTACGAAAGATTGTCAGGGAGCCCTTTATGATGAAATCTTTCCCACGAAACCAGAGTTTTTATTATGGATAGGGTAAACAAAAAGATAATAATAGAACGGATATTTGATGCTCCAAGAGAAGCGGTTTGGAATGCGTGGACGGATCCAACAGAAGTTAAAAAATGGTGGGGTCCTAAGGATTTTTGGTCACCTTCTGCAAAAATAGATTTTAAGGTTGGGGGCAAATATATTTACGCGATGCACGGACCAAAAGGAACGGAATATGACCGCGATCTTTGGAGTGCCGGAATTTACAGAGAAATTGTGCCTAAGAAAAAGATCGTCGTTTCCGATTATTTTTCTGATAGCCAAGGGAATAAAACAAGCCCGACAGATCATGGTTTAAGCCCTGATTTTCCGACTGAGATGAATGTTGAAGTAACATTTAACGAAATTGGCAAAGAAAAAACTAAACTTTCTATTGTCTACACCCCTGAGTCAGAAAGTCAGTATGAAGCAATGATTAAAACTGGAATGGAAGAGGGTTGGGGGACAAGTTTAGACAAATTGGCTAACTTATTAAAAAGCGGGGAGGTGAGTAATTAATGCTTAACTTTAACTCAATTTTGCTTTCGACAGAAGATCCAAAAAAACTGGCCGAGTTCTATGCAAAGGTTTTCGATAAAAAACCGGAGATGGAAGAGGACAAGTACATTGGATTTTTGGTAGGAAGCTGTTTTTTTAGTATTGGAGAACACGACAAAATCCATGGAAAAAATCCGAACGCGGACAGGATCCTTTTTAACTTTGAAACAAAAGACGTAAAAGGGGAATTTGAAAGGATAAAGGGAATCGGTGCTGAGGTTATCAAAGAACCATATAAAATGGGTGAAGGAGACTTCTGGATCGCAACTTTTGCTGATCCCGACGGAAACTATTTTCAGGTTTTGACTCCTTGGGACGAAGGCAATGAACAAAAAGAAAAATAGCCCAAAAATAACCACTTGACATTCGGGTTTGTTTCGGGTATTGTTAATTAGGATAAGAGATTTGAGGGGAGGTGAAGAGAGAATGGACGAGAAGAAGAATAAAAAATCGGATTTTTCTAAAAACCGCGTTAAATCTTCAATTTTAAAAGCCCAAGGCAAAACTTTTTTCTTTGACGTAAATGTTTCCGAAAGTGACAGAAAATATTTGAAAATCACGGAATCGAGGTTTATGGGCGAGGGAAAGGACCACGTGAGAAATTCCGTGGTTTTATTTGCCGATAATATTGATGCTTTTCAAAATAGTTTGCGAGAAATCTCCGCTTATTTGAGGTGAAGGCACTAAGCGCGGCCGGCCGCGTGGACGTATATAATAGTTAATGTGAGCCTCGGGACGAAGTTTTTAAAATCTCCATTACGTGAATATTTTATTGTTGGGTTAGTATTTCTAGGATTTCTGATATTTTTTGTTTCTGGTAATCAGTTTTTGCTTCTTTGTGCTGCTGCTTTAGGATCTATTCCGACGTTTTGGAATGCTTTTTTAGCACTTTCAAAAAGGCATATAAGCATTGAAGTTTTTAATTCTTTTGCTTTAGGGGTCTCTTTTCTGCTGAAAAGCTATGAATCGGCTGGGTTTATAGTTTTGATGCTTTCTTTTGCTGCGGTTTTAGATTGGTACACTCAAAGCCGGGCCAATCGAGCGGTTGAGGAGCTTTTAAAACTAAAACCGCTTAGAGCTTTTTGCGAAAAAGGCTCAAGCCTAATTGAGGTTTCTGTAGACCAGTTAAAAGTTGGAGATGTGGTTGTTGTAAAAAGCGGTGAGCGGATTCCGGTTGATGGTCTGGTGGTTTTTGGTAAGGCCGAGGTTAACCAATCTTCGATTAGCGGAGAATCGGTGCCGGTTGAAAAAGTCGTGGGTGATGAGGTTTTAAGCTCGACTCTCAATGAGTCTGGAATTTTGAAAGTCAAAGCAACAAGGGTTGGGAAAGACTCAACACTCGAGCGAATGGCAGCTTTGGTGGCTGATGCTTCAAAACATAAGTCTAGAATGATGAAGCTGGCTGACAGGTTTGCCGGGATATTCTTGCCGATCGTTCTTTTGACAGGTGTTTTGGTCTATTTAATAACAAAAAATATCGAAATGACTGCCGCTTTGTTTTTGGTTGCCTGCGCTGATGATATGGCTGTTGCAATTCCACTGGCGATGACGATGGCTTTAGGAAGAGCGGCAAAGAGGGGTGTAATTGTTAAGGGAGGGGAGTGGTTTGATGCGCTTTCAAAGCTAAAAATTTTGGTTCTGGATAAAACTGGAACTTTAACTTACGGGAGTCTCCAGGTTAAGGACGTCAGTTTGGAAAATGCCGTGGATGAGAAGTTGTTTTGGAAAATGGTTAGTCAGGCGGAAAGATATTCAGAACATCCAGTTGGAAGAGCAATTTATAAGGAAGCTGCTTTGAAAGCTGATAATCCCGGAGAACCTGATGATTTCCAAATTTATGCAGGGAGCGGAGTTTGGGTTAAATCAAAAGGCAACGAAGTTCTTATTGGCAATTCAAAGATTTTGGAAAATACTCATTTCAAGGCAGATTCTAAACTAAAAAAGAAAATTCTTGCTAAATTTTCCAACCTAGCGGACGGAACGCAATCCGCAGTTTTGGTAATTATTAACAATAAGCTTTCAGGTTGGATTTGTGTTGCTGATACAGTTCGAGTAGAGGCAAAAGAAAGTATTGCCAAAATTAAAGAGGCTGGAGTTTCTAGGGTTCTAATGTTTACAGGGGACAACAGGAAGGTGGCACAATCTGTTTGTCAAACGTTAGGAATTACCGAATATGAAGCAGATATGAAGCCTGAGAGCAAACTGGATCAGTTGGCTAAGCTTTCCAAAGAAGGAGCGGTTGGAATGATTGGGGACGGAATCAACGATGCGCCGGCTTTGGCGCGGGCTGATGTTGGGATTGCTATGGGCGGAGAAGGAACAGCAGTTGCGGTAGAGGCGGCTGATGTTGTCATTTTGACGGACGATTTGTCGAGGCTTCCTGAAGTGATTAACCTTGGAAGGCGGACAATTTCTGTTATTCGAGGCGACATCGTGATTTGGGCGGTAACCAATGCCATTGGCTTTGCGCTTGTTTTGAGCGGTTTTGCAGGGCTGTCGATTGCGGCTTTTTATAATTTTGCAACTGATTTTTTACCACTTTTCAATTCGACCAGGTTGTTTAGCCGCGAGCGGCGTTGACCTTTTTTTCTTTTTAGGTTAAGTTGTAGTTCATATGATTAAAGTCGATTACACGCCAATTATTGAGAAAGTCGCTTCGCACGGTTTGAAGATAATTATTATTATTGCCGGAGTTATCGTTTCCCAGATGGTTTTAAAAAGAGCGCTGCCTAAACTTTTGGCACTTTCGGAAAAGCGTGTAGGGGAAAGACAAGACGAATTTAGAAAGCGTGTACGAACGCTTGGTTCTGTTATAGCTAACGCGGTTACGGTGGTTTTGATGGTTATAGGGGGACTGATGATTCTTTCTGAAGTCGGAATCGATATTTTCCCGCTTTTGACTGGTGCCGGTTTAGTCGGTTTGGCCTTTGGATTTGGAGCGCAGAATTTGGTGAGGGATTTAATTGCGGGATTTTTCATTTTGTTGGAAAACCAATATAGAAAAGGTGATGTTGTCAAAATTGCTGGTGTTGAGGGTTTGGTTGAGGATGTCAATTTGAGACGCACAATTTTGAGGGATCTTGATGGTACTGTGCATTCAATTCCTAACGGTGCAATTACCGTTGCTTCCAATTACAGTTTGGGTTTTTCCAGAGTTAATTTAGATGTGCCTATTGCCTACGATAGTGATGTTGATAAGGCGATAACAATCCTAAATAAAATAGGAGAGGGTATCGCCAAGGATAAGCAATTTGGCGAATTTGTCATTAAGACCCCACAGGTTTTGGGAGTTGATGCATTTGGAGAGCGTGGTCTGGAAATCAGATTTTTGGGCGACACAAAACCGATTAAGCAATGGGTGGTTGCAAGGGAGCTTAGGCGCAGGATAAAGGTAGAATTCGACAAAGCAAAAATAGAAATTCCACACGCATAGAGTCTGCTTGACGAGGCTTGCTTGGTCAGTTTATAAAGGAGAGTGGTGACCAAAAAAGGTTTTATTCAGTTTCTCCCCTTGTTTGCAATCGCGATTGTTTTAATAGGGACAGTCGCAAGCCTCTCTGTTTATCAGCAAAATTCACAGAAGGCAGCTGTTGGTAAAGTCCTTTCGGACCGATCTGGAAGCGATGATAATGGAGGCGACCATGGCGGAAGCTCTGGGGAGTCAGGGGGAAGTTCTCAGCAGTCTTCAGGTGGAGACCAAAAGCCAAGTACTTCAAATTCAAACAAGTCAGAAGTAAAGAATGTATCCGAGGGAGAAAACAAAGTAGAAAAACCGGAGAAGGTCGAGATTAAACAGCCTGAGTTTAAGCAGGAAGTGCATCAGGAGACAAGTGAGGCAAGCGGTTCGGCTAAATTTGAAAGTAAATTTGAGAATGGAAATTTAAAGATTGAAATCAAGGTGGAGGACGGCAAAGTCGTGACGAAAGTCCACGACGAAAACGGACGCGAAGTCGAGATTGAGGCTAGTGACGAAGCTAAGCTTACACATGAGGCGGATAGTGTACTGGAAAAAGAGGATATCGAAATTGCCACAGGTTCTGCTGAGCCAGGATTTGTTCATAAAGGAGAAAAAGTAAGGACTAACTTTCCACTTTCGGTTAATCCCACAACAGGCCAGTTGTTTGTAACTACGCCGGCTGGGACAAAAGTAGTTGCAATTTTGCCTGCTGTTGCAATTGAAAACATGATTAGGGCGGGTGTTATAACAACTGTTAGTGGTGGTGTATCTAACCCTCCAGGTGGAACTGGATCGGCGACACAAGTGGCTTCTGTTTTAGGTGCGGCTACCGAGCTGACGACTGACGGGAAGGGAAATCTTGTTTACAAAATAAGCGGTGAGAAAAGTAAGCACTTTTTGGGAATTTTGCCGGTTAATCTTAATGTGACAGCTGTCGTTTCTGCTGAAAATGGACAACTCATTTCTACCCAGGAAAGCCTCTTTGCAAGGCTTTTGGATTTGGTTTCCTTCTAGTCTATTGACACTTTTTGCAATAAGTGGATTAATTTAATGTATTCCTGCAATTGCAGGCAAAGTGATTGAGGCTAAAGAGAGAGCCGCTATTTTTTCTTCCAAACCCTTTGGTCAGGGAACTGCATTAGAGTCAAGCTTAAGAGAAACACTTTTAGCCTCCTCGCCAGATTTTTATTCAAATGATGGCAAAATATTTCCGATTGATGGCTTAACTGAATATGTTGTGGATAGGAGGGTTATAGATGAGCGGCGGTCTTGAAAGGACAGTTGTTTCGCCAGGCGATCCGCTGGCGGGTAAAAGGGTAGGATGGGAAGAGGCAAGCAGGGCTTCTGAACTACTAGATACCGTAGAAGGTAACGCCCATTTGGAGTTTTTGGATCAACTGCCAAAAGGTTTACTGCAGCATATCATCAAGGAATCCAAAAGACCCTTGGTGAAACGCTTGATTGAGGCTGCGATGGTTGCGAATGATGCTGCTTTAGCCCTGATTGAAGCAGATAACTTCCGACGTGATCCATATAAAGGAGCAGATATGTATAGAAGGGGAGGGTCGACAGTTGTGGTTGGGACTGGGTTTGGAGCTCTCGGAACATGGTATGAGCCTACTGAAACTTTTCTTACAAATGCTGGCCATCGGGTAGTAATTTTTGGTGAAGACGAGTTCAATTTGAGGCCACTTGAACATCAAGTGCCCGAATTTGTGGCTTTTGTGAGGGATCAGGCACAAATCGCTGGTGATAAGGTTGATCTCTGGATGCACAGCAAGTCTGGTTTATTAGCTTATGGTGCACATTTACTGCACACCAGGGATATGGTTGATAATGTGAACCATGTTGTCGACGTCGGGACCGGTTTAACTCATTGGGTCAACCCTTTAATTTTAGGTGGGTATTATGGAAGCCAGCTTGCTTTTAGCGGCAATGATTTTGAATGGGCCCGAAAACTTAAGGGCTATGCGAAGTCCGCTCGAATGGACGGTTTGAAGGTAACAACGATTTCCAGAAAAGACGATGATCCTGTTATGAGAGGTGACCCCTTTGGAGATAAGCACATTCCGATAACCGGTTCACATATAGGTAATGGGTGGTCACTTGAGACAATGCGCTTGGGTGAGCAGGCCTTAAGGGCTGCATAGTAAGACCAAAGCTATTATGTCCAAAATTTTAAGGGATTTTGGGAAGAGTTCACAGTATGTGGCAGTTTTTATTCTGCTATATTTGAAGCCGTTTCAGTTAAATTAGTTGATTTGCCCGGCCTGCATTAAATTCCTTCTTTCCATTTCGATATTTGCCTTTTCAACATTTAGACCTTCTCTGGCAGACATGGCAATTCCTTCCACTAAGCTTCTTATTTTATAGACGTCTTTTCGTGGCAAAAGTTCCACGCAGATTTGGGGACCTCCAGTTAAACTTTGAACGTGAATATGCCCAAAGAAAGGCCCGCTTGCTGCGTTAACGCAGGCAATATCTGTTGCCATTATGGAAACGATCTCATACGACCATGGCCCGAATCTTTTGAACCAGACGATTCGAAGCTCTTCGACGATTATTTCATCCGGGAAAAGCCTTAACGGGAAAATCTGGCGGGATCTGGCCAGAATTCTCGATTGGCTGTTAGGTGTAATTTCCGCCTTGCCGGTGCCGTTTTTTAATCTCGTTGCCCGGTCAAGACGCCAAGAGTCGCTTAGTGCTAGGTAGTTCATTTTTTCACCCCCTTTCCATTTGAATTTTGCTCGTCAATTTTTCGGGAAAGCTTATTCACAGCTGAGGTGAAGGCTTTATATTCATCTTTTGTAAGGCTCGCTTTGACAAGGCTTTCTAGTTGAAACGCCTGTCTTTTAACTTTTTGAGCTTCCGTTTTGCCGAGTGGAGTTAATTTTATTTGATAGGCTCTTCTACTTTGGGGGTGGGTGTGGCGACGGACTAGCTTTAGCTTTTCGAGCTCGTCGACCAATGTTACAACAGAGGGAGGCTTTAAATGCAGACTTCGGGCAATATCGATTTGGCTTGTTTTTTCTTGGGAGTCGAGGATTAAAAGAGTAGAGGCTTGGGAGTTAGATAGGCTGTTTACTTGGGCATTCAGCCCAATATTGTTTTGTAACTTTTTAGAAAGTCCAATCACATGGAAAACAAGAGTATGTTTCAAATTGCTGCCCCTCCCTTGTTAACCTGATTGTTAGAATTCTAATTATTAGATATCTAACATTGGTTTACGCAATGAGATCTTATCGCATGGAAATAGATTTGTCAATAAAACTTATAGAAAATAGTTTTAATTCTGATAGATTCTGATTTGACAACTTATAATAAAAGTTATATAATTCGCGGGCTTTGTTTTATGAAAAATAGACATCTAAAGGTTGTTTTACCTCTTTTAAGCGGAATAGGGCTTGCTGTTTTTGCGGCTTTTAATGTAATGGCGAGTGTCGATTCTATTAGTGCTTCGCAGTTTTCTCAATTTTGTGCAGCAAATTCGACTACTTGTAAAAAGGTAGATTTTTCCGGAGCAACAAGCGGCTCTGTAGCATGTCCTTCAAATGGTCAAGAAGTGAAAAATGTTTATGTTCATGCTGGCGATGGCCAAACGGTATACAAGCTGCCGGAGCAGGGATTTGATTATGCAATAAACGGTAGTTCGGCACTGGTTACTGAAGAAGGTTTTCCACACGATATTAGTTGGGTTGCGGTAGATTGCAAAAACAGCGAGACTGCAAGTCCAACGCCGTCTCCTACAGCTATTGCGACACCAACACCGACACCAACACCAACACCGACACCTACGCCTCAGGCAACGGCCACTCCTACACCAACGCCTACGCCTCAGGGAAATTCAGGATCCATAACTGTTTGTAAGGTTATTGTGGATTCAAATGGAAATGTGACAGACGGATCTTCTACTCCAGGTGTAACCTTTTCTATTTCAGGTCTGAAGCCTGTTTTTAACAGCGGTGAAGGCCCAGGTGGTGTTTTGCCTAATACGACTTTTACAACGCCACTTAGCTTGAATGCGAAGGTTTTACCAAACAGCAGTGGTAACGACGCAAAATGCGTTAAGTACAGTAATCTGGCAACAGGGGACTACTTTTATTCTCAGGAAACAATCAGTTCGGGAAGCGGTTGGCAAACACCCAAGTATAATGACCAGTTTAACTCAACCATTCAAGGTCTGAGCAACTTTTCCCCTTATGACAATGGGAATTTTATAAATGGTTCTTCCAACAATAAGGATTCAGATGGCTTAATTATTCTCCAGAATGAAAGGCCAAATCGAACGTTGGTTATTTTGAACACGATGAATGTTTCGGCAACGCCGACGCCGACACCAACACCGACACCGACACCAACACCGACACCAACACCTGAGGTTGTTAGCAATAATCAGAGCCAAAGCCAAACACAAAATAATAACCAAACGGTTAACGTCACCGTACAAGGATCAGTTTTGGGTGCCAGTACACCTACAAAACAACCCGACACTGGTGTATCAGTTTTAGGTTTGGCATCGGTGTTTTCAGCTGCTCCATTTGGTCTTTTCCTTGCGAAATTTGGACGAGGAAAAGCTGTTTATAAGAAAAAAGAAGAACTAGGCGAATACGCCAGTGGACTCTTTAATAAAAGAAACAAGGGGCTTGACAACTTATAATAAGTACTATAAAATGCGCAAACTGTATCAAACTGTCTCCTTGCCCCTTTAAGAAAAATCTGCCAAATTAAATGATCGGAAGATATTTGAAAGTCTTCCTGCCCGTAATAGCAGTCTTTATGCTGCTTGCTTTTGGCGTCTCTGCTAAAAGTGTTTTTGCTTCACAAAATCCTGGTTCAATTTCAATTTGTAAGATTATAATTGATCAAAACGGCAATGTTGTAGACGGTTCGCAAGCCTCTGGCGCAACCTTTGCTATAAATGGCTTGTCACAGATTTTTAACAGCGGTGAAGGCCCGGGTGGAGTCTTGCCTAACACGTCTTTTGCGACCCCTCTAACTTTAAATACAAAGATTTTATCGACAAGTAACGGGAACGACGCTTCTTGTGTTACATACCACAACTTGGCAACTGGGGATTACTTTTATTCCCAAGAGTCAATTAGCGGAGCGGGGAGTTGGGCTACACCAAAATATAATGACCAGTTTGACCATTCAGTTGTAAGTCTTTCTGATTTCTTTTCCTATGACAACAGACTTTTTGATTCTGACAAGTCGAATGATGACGCAAGGAATAAAAACGCGGACGGCCACATAATTTTACAGGTCGAAAGGCCAAATAGGACTCTTGTAGTTCTCAACCAAATACAATCAAGCCCTACCTCCGGTGGCGGACAAAGCCTTAGTGGGGCATCCGCTCCTTCTTGTCCGACAAATGGGCCGCAACAGGTAGATCAGGTTTGGTTTTCGGATATTAAGCCTGGAAGCGTAACCGTTCACTGGGCAAACAAGGGTGATGCAGCAGGATTCCATATTCAATATGGTCCAAGCGCCAACAACTTGCCTTGGGGAACAGAAGTTGGCGGGGGCGCAAATTCGGTGACCTTAAACAACCTTCCGGCAGGTGACCTCTGGGTGACTATAACTGCAAAGCAAAGCGCTGATTGCGGCGGACCAACCACAAGCCCTGTTAAAGTGTCGGGTGGGGTTGGTGGCGGCCAAGTTCTTGGAGCTTCGACTCTTGCTGAAACAGGTGTTTTTGAAAACTTAATGCTTCTTCTTGCAGGGTTCGGAGTGCTGTCCTTGGGCCTATGGCAAACTCAAAAAGCTCTTCAAGGAAAGAGCAAGTAAAACATAATTTTCCCCTCCTTAAGTTAATTTTGAGCCTCCTTTTCATTTTGGAGGGTTTTGCTTTCTTGTTTTTAGCAACTTATAAGAATTTTGGTTCAAAATACAGCATTGAAGCTTCTTCCAGTGCTAATGTAAGTGTGAGGGGATTGGAAGAAAAACCTCTAAAAATTTATATTCCTAAGCTCGAGCGGGTACTTTATGTCTCAGATGGAGAAGTAAAGGATAACCGGTGGGTGACTTCTCCGACGAACGTCTCATACCTTACCAGTTCAGCTGTACCGGGTTCGGTAGGTAATACTGTGATGTACGGCCATAATACAATTGGCGTTTTGGGTGGGTTTTGGAAGGTTCACGAAGGGGATTTTATTTATGTTGTTATGAATGACGGCCAGTTTTACAAATATCAGGTTTTTGAACGGAAGGAAATTGACCCGTCACAGGTCGATATTTTAAATCAGACGGTTGATTCAAGGCTTACGATCTACACCTGCAGTGGTTTTTTGGACAGCGCCAGGTTTGTGGTTGTTTCAAAGCTTGCAATTACGTAGACTTTTCTTTGGCGTACCAGCCAAGAAGCAATATCAGCCCCAAAAGCGATATAACTAATCCCTTTTCGAACTCTTTTTGGAAGGTTGCGGGCAAATCACTCTTGTTTTCTTTTAGGCTGAGTGGTGTTGCCATTTGGTAAGAAGAAATGTTTTGCAGAGTTTTTTCAACTTCTTGAGAATTTTTGAAGTTAAAGTAACCTTGAAAAAGTTTTTGCTGTTGGATGATGATTGAGGCTATTACAGCCACAAATAATAAAAACTGAACCGGTTTTTTAAGTTTTTCAGTGATTTTGGAGAATCCAATAGCTGAAAGGGCTGAGGCACAAAAAGCAGCAATTATCGTGAAGCGGGCGGGTGCGCGAAAGGGGAAATTAGGAATATGGGAGACGATTCTGTAAGGTTTAAAAAAGCCACCGAGACTTATAAGAATAAAAATAACCCAAAGGCAGTAAAAGATAATTATTATTTTATGTTTTTTTATTATGTTTTTTGGGTCTTTGAGTATTACCAAGAGAGGGACTAAAGACAAAAGGAAAGGAACTGTCCAGATGGTTAGATTAATTTCCCAGAATCCACCTCCGAATTGGCGAAAGCCTAAATCGTCTCCAGGTTTAGAGATTCCGAAGGCATACGGCTTTAGATAGGTAATAAGCTGCGATGGAGGAAGCGAATATGAGAATCGGATTGCCGGATTGAAGTCTTTTCTCTCGGATAGCTGGTAGAGTTTTAAGCTTGGCAAGATTTGAATTGCAGATAGTGTGAGACCAAGCAGGACAGCGAGGGTTATCCTTGCGGATAATTTATACCACTGTTTATTCCCAATCAAAAGAAAAAAGGCAATTGCGAGGTAGGCAATTATACTGATTAGGGCAATTTGCAGATGGCCCGCTGTGATTTCCAGGTAGATAAGAAGTGCAATAAATAAGGATAATTTTGGTGAGGATATTGATTTTTGAATGAGAAAAAAGCCTGTTGGGATCAGCGCTGCCGTAAATATAATCGACGGTTGAAAATATCTTGTGACCATGAAGCCCGAAAGGCAAAAGATAAGTGCCCCGAGTGAGCTTGAGAGAGACGAGAGTTTGTTGATCTTCAAAAAGAAATAGGATCCGAAAAAAGCAAGTAAAAAATAGATCAAATAAAGTAAGTTTATTGCCCATACAAAAGGAAAAACAAAAAGTATCAGCGAGTTTATAGGAGAAAGGGTACCGATTTCACCTTCTGCCAATAATGGGTAGCCCGAGCCATAGATATTAGGAACCCAGACTGGGAGTTGAAAATGATGGAGGTATTGTGAGGTGATCCAGTACCAAGGAATATATTGGGTGACGAGGTCCGATGCGTAAAGCATTTAAATTTTTTCTGCCAGGTTTGGCTTTATTATAAAAGCAGCAAGGAATAAAAAACCTAACAAAGTTAAAAGGTCTGATGTAAAGCGCAGCCTGGATTCGGTGAAATAAGCCTCTATTTGCCAACTTCCCGGGTCAAGCGGTGTTGAAATTAGCCCATCTTTTGTGTCGATTTTTCTTTGTTGGCCATTTATTTTCAAAATCCAGCCGGGAAAGTACAATTTTCTGATAATAATTTGTGACTTTTGCGTATTGGTTACTTTGGCTGTTACGTCAAAGGGTTTTTGGCCAGAGAGTACAATGTTTGAATCGGGATTTGTGCTTATAAGTGGCCTTGGCATGAAAGTTTGCCAATTTGACCAGATGGTATCAAATTCGTTTGAAGTTGTCAGGTTAGCCGTCGGGGGATTTGGCCGAAGTTGAATTGGTTTTAGAAAATAGTGTCTTGAAGCAAAAATTGTCAAAATAATGAGAATTGCAGCAAGTTCTCTTGTGTATTTTTTCGACGAATCAACCAGATATACAGCCAGGAAAGAGCTTGAGAGAGCGATGAGGGAAAGAAATCGCCAAGGATAGAGTATGAAATTTAAAAGTGGCAGATTTTGCCATAGAAATTTTGAAATTGGCAAGGTCAAAAATAGGCTGAGCGCGATTGTTAGGAGCATAAGAATTTCTCTAAGATTCTTTTTCAAAATTAAACTTATGATTATGACTAAGCTTGCAGTAAGACCTATTTGGAAAGGCGTTCCGAGATTGAGATCTGAGTGCGGAATTCTTAGTAACTGGTAAAGATTTAAAAAATGGCCATTGTAAAGATTCGTTAGGGCGCTGTCAAAGACCAGATATTTTTTTTCAAATACGGAAGGAATAAGCTGAAATGATGAGAGTATGATGGCTAGAATTGAGGCAACAACAGTTTTTTTAAAAATTTTTAGATCGGGTTTTACAATTAATAGAAAATAAAATATGAAGAAGGGAGCGAATACCATAAAGATAACGGTGTGGGAAGCGATTAGACCGAAAAGAGCAATTGTAAGAAGTGGAATCGAGTATTTGGGTGAACCTTTCAGTTTGTGGAAAGCCAAAAGTACAAGTGGAACAAACATAAGTGCAACAGATTCACCAAAAGATCCACGGTCATAAAGATTGGCGAAACGGTAGGGTAAATAAGTAAAAAAGATTGCGCCTACTAAGCTTGCTGCCTCTGAGGCGAAATTCCTAAATAAAAGGAAGGCGAAGATGGCGCTTAAAATGAGGCTTGCTGACATTACGGCTTTGAAGGCAAATTCGGGATTATTTGTTGGCAAAGTAAAAATTTCAGCAAAGTAGTAAGGGAGTTGATAATTTACGATAAATAGGGGATATCCTATTTGGTTTTCCAGATTAGGTGCTAGTCTCGGCGGTATCTGAAAATTTTTAATATCGGTGTCAAATTCTTTTATTCTGGCTGTATGGTAGAGTCCGTCCTGGCTTGGGAAGAGGTCTTTTTGAAACATTAACTTAAGTGCTGGAAGAATTAGAAGAAAAAGAATAAGTATTGTAATCAGTTGCTTTCCCCTTGGCATGTTGTAATCATAAAATAAGCTCTTTGGCGATACAAGATTTGCCAAATATGCTATCTTTTTAGGGTGATTTATTACATTGTAGTTTTTTCGATTTTGATTTTAGGACTTTTGAATCCAGCTGGAGGGAATAAGGTTGACTTTTTATTAGGCTTTTTTCTTTTTATCTTTGCAATTTGCTATATTTTCTTGCCAAAGATTGAGAATTTTAGACAATACGGAGTCTGGATTGTAATTGCCATTTTCCTTCTAAGCTCCTTCGCAACAAGCTGGGAGCTTCGTACTATGCTTTCTCGAGATTTACCGCTTTTTACCTATAACAATGATGAGATGGCGTACCTTAAGGTAGTTAAGCTGATGAAAAGAAATATTGAATATTACGATGCTTCGAGGATTGCTTTCATGGGCAAATTTGGAAGCCATGTGGTTGCTGGAGATGTTTGGGGTTGGAGGTTGCCAACTATTTTTGAGATCTGGCGGTTTATACCTGGGAGCGGAATTGGAATTTATTTGCTTTATCTCACTTTGGCTTGCGGTATGCTTTATAGTGCTTTTTTCATCGGCAAACGCTACTTGGGAGAAAATATGGCAATTTTGCCTGCATATCTTCTTTTCCCTTATTTGCATTTTGCAGCGAGGGATCAAATTTTACTGTTAACAGAATGGTGGGCAATGCCTTTTGTGATATTTGCGCTTTTGTTTTTTGTAAAAAAGCGTAATTTTTTGGCAATTTTGGCTTTAAGTTTGGCGGTTTTGATAAGAGAAGTCTATATAGTGCCGATTTTTCTGATTTTTGCCTTTTATGCTTCGAGATTTAACAAAAAAGCTATCATATTTTTAATTCCGCTTGTTTCTTTTTTGACTATCTATCTCTATCACATAGTTGCCCTTTCTTCTTACATTGATTCTTGGCACATGATCTTTTCAACAAGAACGGTTTCTTCGGGAACTTCTTTTTTGAACGAAACGTTAGCCTTTGGATCATGGGAATACGTTTTTTATAAATATAGAGTATTTTTGATATTTTTGGTTTTGGCAGTTTTGGCTCTCTTTTACATCTATAGAAGGATAAGTAGAGAAGAGGCGATAATTTGGCTAATTTCCGCGCTTTCTTTACCAGTTTTGTTTGTGAAGTTCGGCGTTGGGCCATATCATGATTATTGGGGAATAATGTATATGCCGATCGTTTTGATTTTGGCACCGATTGCCACAGGAAATTTCATTCAAAAGAGCAAAATACAGAAACCTTAATTTGGCTTATTGACAAGCAGGTGTTAGCTTTGTAAAGATTGAATTAGGCCTGAGTTATTTTCGGGCCAAAGCCCTTTCAGTTAAGTACTGGCCAGTATTAAAAAGACCTCGCAGTTTTCGAGGTCTTTTTTTTAGCGTTGTGGTAGAATTAGGCACAAATGCAGGATGTGATTTTGCCAGATAAGTTTAACAGCCCTTCTTATGGGCAAATGAGTTGGGAACAAGTGCTTTCTAAGGTGGTATGGTTTTTGGGCCTTGATAGGAACGCGTCTTACGATGTCATAATTGGTACCGACAGTGAGGCGCAGGATGGAGAAGCAGATTTTGTGACGGCTCTTATTGTGCACAAAAAAGGCCGAGGTGGGGTTTATTTTTGGGGAAGGCAAAAAGTTAGAAATTTGTATTCACTCAAGCAGCGAATATGGCATGAGGCAACAATCTCACTTTCTATGGCTCAGATGGTGGTTGATGATTTTGCCAAATTAGGTCTTTTTGGAAACTCTTCAGCTTCGTCCCAAGCCTTAAATTTGGAGATTCATGTTGATATCGGGCCAAATGGTAAGACGAGAGAGCTGATTACGGATATTGTGGGAATGATAAGGGCAAACGGGTTTAAGGTTGCAACAAAACCTTCTTCTTGGGGTGCATCACACGTAGCCGACAGGCACGTATAATTTTAAGTCAAAAGTCAAAATTAGGAATTGCGGTGGTGTGCAATTTCTTCTTCGTAGATTTTTTCAATTTTGTCAGTGTAGGTTTTTATTGAAAATTTTTGGGCAATTACAAGGCTGTTTTTGCCGTATTCTTCATACATTTTGGGATTTTTGAGCAATTTTATGATTGCTTGGGAAAGTTCTTGTGCGTTAGGTTCTATCAGCAAACCGTTTTTTTTGTCGTAGACTATGTCTTTTGTACAAATATCGTCTATGGCTATTAAAGCTTTACCGGAAGCAACCGCTTCAAGAGCCACTGTTGGCAGATTGTCTACAACACTTATCATAAGGCACACATTTGCAGCTTTATTGGCACTTGCAATCATCTCTTTGGCTACAAAACCGGTCATTAGTACATTATTTTCAAGGCCAAGTTCGATAACTTGCTTTTTAATATGTTTTTTCATTGTGCCTCCACCTGCGACAATAAGAAGCGCATTTGGAATTTGCTTTGTTACCTCGGTCATACAATCAACTGCAATTTCGAAGTTTTTGCCTCTGTCTAGTAGTCCGGCAATCAAAATTAAGGGCTTTTTAGGATCAACGTTAAATTCTTTTAGAAATTTATCCGACTTACTGTTTTTGAAGAAATCGAGATCGATGCCGTTATGGATTAACTGCGGTTTAGTTTTTATTTTCGAAAGAGACTTTAGGGTTTTTGCGGAAGGAATGATTACCTTATCAAATTTATTGAAGTAATATTTGACAAGAAACTCGATAAAGGGCCCAAGCGGCTTTTCCAGGCCGGGGATAAACCGGTGAACGTACTGGTCAAAAGGTGTGTGATAGGTGACTATGTTTGGAATGTTTTGCTCTTTGGCAATTTTGGTTCCTAAAAATCCGGTTACAAAAGTTTGGTTATGAACAACGTCGAATTTTTTGTGCCTTAGCTTATTTATTAATCGGCTGCCCCATATCAGGGGAATGCGCTCAAAAGGTCTTGTGGGCAAGCCCACAGAAGGTAAGCGGATGACGCCATCTTCATCGATAGAGTTGGGGAAATCAGTTGTTAAAAGAGTCACCTTATGGCCTCGCTTTTCCAGTTCTCGCCTTAAGTTTATTACGTAGGTAACGATGCCGTTTATTTGAGGTTTGTAATTGTCGGCCGTTATAAGAATATTCATTTGGCTATTTTTGCGGCCTTTCTGTTTCGAGGGTTTTTACAATTACCGTTCCAAAAAGAAGCCAGGTTATGCCGTTTAAAATGTAGCTTCTCATACCCTTTAGAAAGCCTTTTTCCCAGCGTCTTGGGGAAGCTACTACAGTCCATTTTCGTGAAGTGTTAAATTCGACTTTGCCAATTTTTTTAAGCCTCCTGGCGAGGTTCATATCTTCGCAGTAGCCCGGAAAGTTCTTGAAGCCTTCAGTTTTTTGAAATGCTGATTTTCTAATAATAAAGTTTTGAGCAATGAGAAACGGTTTAAGGCTTGCTTTTTCGTATAATTTTATAAAAGAAGGGGATAAGTTATTAATTATGAATTTGGCAAAACCATCGCCGCTTTCATGTCTGATCCAGCCACCAAATGCGACGAGAGAAGAGTTTTGAGCCATCCGTTTGGACATTTTGGCGATCCAGTCTGGCGGCAGAAAATCGTCAGAATCTGTTGAGGCGATAAATTCCCCTTTGGCTGCTTCAAAACCAGCCTGGCGGGCAAATTGGACTCCTTTTTGAGGCTCATTGACAACTTTTGCCCCGGCTTTTTTTGCAACCTCAGCTGTTTTATCGGTAGAGCTATTGTCGACTACTATAACTTCATATCTATCCTTAGGGTAAGTTTGATTTCTGAGGCTTTGCAGAGTTTTTACGATATTGTTTTCTTCGTTGTAGGCTGGTATGACAACCGAAACAAAAGGCAAATCATTACTTGTGCTCATCTGAGAGTATTATACTTCCTGCGGAATGGGGCTTTGTAGCTGGTTTACTCTCATAATTACTCTTTCAGGTTCTATGACGGCTGTGTTGTGATAGGCGCCTTCAAGAATTATGTGCTCCATTTGAGGATTTCTAGAAAAAATACCTTCTGCTTTTTTGGATTTGGTCACTTCATCTTTTTCTTCTGAAATGACGATGATTTTTCCGCCTTCTTTGACCTTTGCGCCTTCGTAAAGATCTGGCATACTTTTGATTACTTTTCCTGCCAGGCCGGATGATACGGCACCTCTTGCGGCGTTTGCTTCCTTTGGAATATCTAAATTTCTTGCCCCTATGACCAATGAGTAGCGATGACCTGTACTTTTAAGTTCCGCCAATTCATGGGCAAGTCCTAAACCAGCAGATAACGTTGATTGATCTACGCTGCTTGCTGGTGCCAGAAGAACTGCATTAGAAACTCGATTTTGATATTTTGGGTCGTTTAGAATCTCGGCTCCAATCGGGCCGCCTGTGGAAAAAACCCACAGATCGAATTCACCTTCCGGCAGTAGCTTGTCAATTGCCGCTTCGTTAAAAGCCGTATGTGGTTCAAAATGTGAAGATTCTTTTACGGCTTTTGCGAACTCTTGGGTTACTTTGCCTGGTCTTGTGTCTGGGTAAGCAACCGTTACAACCTTACGGCCTGAATAGGCAAGTTCTTGGGCCAAACCAGATACGCTGTCCAAGTCGTTTGAAATTCCTGGAATTAGAAATATGGGTGGTTTTTCAGCTTGGCCTTCGCGGACAGGAGGTTCGAGAATGACATATCTAGCGGTTTGTTCCCCAAGTGGTTCTGAACCTTCCATGACATGGACGGTAATTTCTGATTGATTGAGAAAATCTCGTGCTAGCTTGTCTCTTGTGTGGGCTTCGTCGATAAGTTTTTGACGAGCATCCTTATTTTCTTTGGGAATTTTTTTTAGGTCCTTGTAAATTCTTGCCCGCACGGCTCTGGTTGCCAAGGTGCGAACAAATTCACCATCTTTGCTGGGAGCTGTAACGTCGGATCTGCGATGATACCAATCTGTTGGTATCTTTCTAAGGGCGATGTTGGTGACTTTATCCTTAAACTTTCTTGTTAAACTCCTTTCTTCTTTAGGAACATATTGAGCTTCAATACCATATTGTTTTAGTTCTGATGCATCCGGTTTAGACGGCAGAAACCTGTGTCTGGCAAAGCCGAGAACTGCTTGGCTCATCCCATTAAGTCCTTCGAAGAGAGTTTTTTCTGGTTTAATTGTTTCCTGCTTTGGGCCTTTTATCTTAACCCTGTCTGCCCAGAAGCGGTTGATGGCGTCTTTGAAAGCCGTGTTGGGGGCTTTTGTAGCACCATTTGGGGATTCTGGTGAGGGGTTGGGTCTAGCGTCAGTTGCTTCAATATTCATTTGGGGCATGTTAGCTTATCCTTCCTGAGATTTCAAATTATCTTTGGCAATTTGCTTTTTTAGAGACATGTAGGAAAGAGCACCAGCGGGAATCGGAATCCAAAAAGTGATTAGGCGAAAGACTAATACAGATGCAATGGCCCGAGGCGGGTCGATTCCGAATTGCAAAAAGACCAAAATTAACGTTGCTTCTGCTGCTCCAAGACCGGCTGGGCTTAGTGTTACCCAGCCGCTTATCATTGAAAGAGTATAGGCAAATGTAAGAACAGACACTGAAGGATAAGCACCAAATGTTAAAAAGGAAAAGCTTAATGTGACGATATTGGTTCCATAGTAAATTATGGCAGAAATGACAGCTTCCAAAACAAGAAGCTTGTGGCTAAAAATCGCTGTTCTGTAGGCCGGAAAATTATCTTTGTATTCCAAAACACCCTTATAAATGTCCATCTTTTGTATTTTTGCTCTGAGTTTTTCCCAGATGAATTGCCTTATTAAAAAAATAAGTAATGGAAAGATTATCAATAGTGCCAGGATTCCCAACCCAACGGAATGAAAATTTATGCTTGGAAGGTGCGGAATAAAGTAAATTGATGTCAAAAGCATAGCCACAAGAACTGAGAAGGTGATTCCGGTCCAGGAGGTTGAAAGAAAGATAAAGTTTTGTGTAGAAACCCCCAATTTTTTGTAAAAGTAATAGGCGGTTGCTATAGAGCCGGCTTCACCAATTGGGAAAAGGTGTGCGGCCAGAACATTTAAAGAGGCAATTTTAATGGTATTTTTAAAATCCATCCGAACGCCAATCATCTTTAAAAGTGTCTGGGAAAGGAGCCCGTCACCAATATATTGGCCGGATTGGGCTATTATGCCAAGGAACAAAAACGCGTAATTGATCTCGTCTTTCAGGGCAAAAAGTCTCTTAAAATCGGTGAAATGAGGGTAAAGTTTCCATAAAGCTAGCAAAATCAAAAGGGAAACGGCTATAATTCGGAAGTATTTCACCTATGTTCAATTTTATTTGAAGATTCGTGAAATTGGAAGCGTATGTGCCTGGAGAGTTATAATATACATGCTTAAGGCATTTCTTTTTTTGGAAAATGAAGGGTTTTTTGAGAACTAAAAATACAAGATCTGTTACAGCTGAAACGGATCTACCACTTAGTGCTTCCGAGGTTTGGAAGAGGGTTTCTGACGTTTCCAACTATACCGATTTTGTGGAATTTATGAAGCTTGTTTCCCTCGAGGGGGAATTCAGAGAGGGAAGCCACTGGTCGGATATCTCTACGGTTATGTATTTCCCGCTTAAATTCCGCCACAAAATTGCAAAAATTGAAGAAGGAAAGAATATTTTTTACTTGATTGATTTACCAAAAGGAGGCAAAATTCTTCAGAAATTGGAAGTTATTCCCAAAGGAAATCTGACACGGATGAGATTAACTATTGAAGTGGATCTTAACAATCAACTGATGGATCTTTTACTTGGTAAATTAATAGAAAAGAGAACAAAATCGATGATCGGTGGTACTTTCAAAAAGATAAGTCATAAAATTGAAAAGGAAAAGGCCGGAGAACCCGAGATACACAAGAATAAAGGAAATGCTGCTGAATTAATAGTTAGAAAGTGGTATTTGGCACCAACGGTTATTTCCATCGCAGCTTTTGTAATTTTGGCTATTGTTTTCGGGTCGAACCCTTCGGAGATTAAAGCTGCACCGGGAAAGATTATTTCGAAATCCGAGGTATTGGTTACAAGTTCGGCAACGAAGATTAAAACTAGCGTGCACAAAGTAAACAATAAGCTCGAAAACTTCATTTCGAACTAAAATTCCTTTTAGCAAATTCGCTTCAAAGGTTAGCATTTTTATCGCTAGACAAAACAAAAGCCCACGTCAAACGCGATGGGCTTCTGTTTTAAATATTCGAATTTTAAACTACAAGTTACCAGATACCAGTTACCGTGACCTGAGCAGGTTATCGCTTCTTTTTCGGTTTACTGGTCTTTTTGCCTTTTGAGGTGCTTTTTGGTTTTTTGCCCCGATTTGTTCGGGTTGGACTTTTAGATTGCGATGCAACTTCTTCTTCGTCTTCTTCTCTGGTGTACCACCAAGCGGCGACAATAACCAATGCAACTACAACCAAAATTACTAGCGTTGTGTTTTTATCAAAACCTTCGGTTGCTGCCGGAGTGGGGGACGTAATTGGCGCATTTTTAAAGTTGACAGTAACTGTTTGGTCTGGGCTAAGCGGTTTATTATCGGGGGTTACCAATTCCGCTTTTAAGGTGTGATCGCCGTAGGCAACATCCGAATAGGTGAAACTGTCTGCCATGACTTTTGTTGCCGTATCGGCTGTGGGATTTTTGTCGTCCAGCCAAATTAAGATGTAGCCTTCTGTGCCGGACGGGTTTGCTGATGCCTTTTCTACTATATTAAAGTTCTGAACAGCAAAAAGAATTGGGACTCGATTGCCGTAGATTGTCTGGCCGTCTGACGGGGTGATAATCTGAAGCTGAGGGGCTGCAACCTGGGCAAAGACGGCTGAGGGAGCAAGCAAGGCAGCTGTCAGCGATAGCGGCAAAAGATAAGAAATTCTTTTCATAGTAAATGACATGGGTTATTTAACTTTGGGGCCTATTTTCTGTCAATAGTGATTTATTTTTACTCGGAAAATGGTCATTTTTGGGTAAAAAATTAGCTCAGGAATTTGTTTGCGGTAATTTTGCGGTAATAATTTTTTGTCATCAATTTTTTTGTGATTTTTTTGACAAATTCTGTTAAGCTTTATGTCATGGAAGATGTAAGAAATGTTGCAATTGTCGGGTCCGGTCCGGCGGGTTTAACAGCTGCTATTTATCTTTCAAGAGCTGATCTTAAACCGTTGGTTTTTGCCGGTGTTCCTTGGGGCGGCCAGTTAATGCTAACAACGGATGTCGAAAATTATCCCGGTTTTGTTGATGGGATCTTGGGCCCGGATTTGATGGATAAATTCAGAAAACAGGCAGAACGTTTTGGGGCGGAAATCATAAATGAAAACGTATCGGCAGTCGATTTTAAGAAAAAACCTTTTAAGATAACTGCCGATGGGAAAGATTATTTGGTTAAGTCTGTGCTTATCGCGACAGGTGCGGAAACAAAATGGCTGGGGCTTCCCAATGAACAAAGGCTAATCGGTCACGGAGTTTCTTCTTGTGCTCCCTGCGATGCGTTTTTCTTTCGCGACAAAAAAGTGGTTGTTGTTGGAGGCGGGGACAGCGCGATGGAGGAAGCGCTGGTGCTTTCAAAATTTGCAACCGAGGTGACAATAATCCACAGGCGAGACGAATTTAGAGCATCAAAGATAATGGCAGACCGTGCTAAAGCTAATTCCAAAATCAAATTTCTTTTAAATAGCGAGATTGTGGATGTTTTGGGAAAAGATAAACTTGAGGGGGTTAAGGTAAAAAATAAAGACGGATCGACCCAGGATTTAGCTGTTGATGGTATGTTTTTGGCGATTGGTCATTTGCCTGTTACCGGAGTTTTCAAAGGGCAAATTGAACTGGATGAGAAAGACTATATTGTCAGGAAGACTTTCGGTAGTGGTCCACAGTCGTTTAAGATGGCAACTTCTGTTGAAGGAGTTTTTGTGGCGGGAGATGTGCACGATGTAAGTTACAAACAGGCGGTTACCGCTGCAGGATATGGTTGTCAGGCAGCTTTAGAAGTTGAACGCTGGCTCGAGATGTAGGCTTGACTTTAAGGCTATTTTCCCCTAAACTACTACTTTCTAACTAGTAGTTATGTTCAGACTTTCGCAAAAATCAGATTACGGCTTAATGCTTCTTTTTGCTTTGAAAAAGGCAACCAGTAAGCCAGTTTCCATATCCCAAGTTGCCAAAAAAAACAAAATTTCTGCCAAATTTTTAGCTCAAGTTGCCAACGAGTTGAAAAAAGCAGGAATTGTGGCCTCAAAAGAAGGTGTAAACGGTGGTTATACCCTTGCAAAACCAGCTAAAGAGATAAAAGTTTTGGATGTTTTAACCGTTTTGGATGGGGGACTCGTGAAAGGTGAATGTTTTGAGGATGGCCATGAGTGCAATTGTGGAGCACGAGATATTTGGCTTTCGATGAAAGAACAAATGGAGGAGGTAGTCGGCAAAAAAACCGTCGCCGATCTTGTGCTCTAAATGGTAAATGAAGCAGATATGCGCAAATGGGTGAATGACGCAACAGAGGGGATTATTGATGAGCAAATGGGGTACTCTGCCATAGAGGATGTTGCAAAAGATGTTGCAACACGTGTCGTGCCAAGGTTGGCTAGAGAAGCGGCAGCCAGAGGTACTGACGGTAACAATACTGACAGCCTGTTAGCTGTTAAGTTACTTATCAGAAACGGAGCCATAGGGGTTGCAGTCGATTCAACTGAGCGTGAAGCAGCCGGTCTAGATAAAGATATAAGATTGGATAAACAGCCAGTTGCCCAAACAGATACCCAAAGACAAGGTTTTGCACTTGCAATAGTAATCAATCCAACCGTGGCCAATAAACTGACTTTGAGCGATGATCATGATCTAGCTGTAGGGCGAGTGAGAGATGTGATGCTGGAAGCTTATGATGCATTTTCCCAATTAACCAAAAAAGGAGAGTTTATTCCTCATTACGAAATATGAAGTATTGGATTTTGGTAACACACCCTAAAAATTTTGAAGTTATGAAAGTGAAGAACATCGCGGCAATGAAGGAAAAACGGAAAAGCTACGCGCTTTCCGTTGAGCCAGGCGATAAAGTAGTGTTTTATCTGACAAAAATCGGCAAGTTTGGTGGAGCAGCGGAATTTGCAACAAGGGCAAGAAATGAAACTTCAAAGATTTTTCCGGAAGAAAAGGTTGGGGAAACGCATCCATGGCGGTTCGACGTTAAATTCGAAGTCAAACTCGACGAAAAAGGGTATGTACCTAGCGAAAATTTTAAGGATAAACTGGAATATCTCAAAAAATGGCCTGCAAAATATTGGAAATTGGGCTTTCAAGGGAATGTGCACGAAATTGGTAAGGAAGATTGGGAAACACTATTGAAAGGAATGAAATAAATGGGAAAAGAAATGGGAGGTCATTTCGGGATAAAGGGAGTGATAGAATTTGTCAGAAGAAAGTTTGAAAGGGTAAATCCGGTTGCTGCCTCTCTTGAAGGTCCCGAATTGACAGCTGATGAGAAAGAAGAGCAACACCTCGTAAGTTTGCCGGGTACAAAGAGGCATGCTGATGCTGCACGGGGAGATATACCATTTGATGATTTAGCAGAACATAGAAAAAGGAGAGGTTTGAAATAAGGAGGTGATTTTATGGTCAGGAGTAATGGACTTAATTCGAGACTAATTAGCCAGCGTAGAGAGAGAGGCGGTACGCGAGTGATGCCTACTCCAAGATTCGATCAGGAGGGTGGAGGTTCTAGTTCAGATGTGCAAATTATTGAGGTCAATTTAGGCGAAGTCCTTAAGGTGGTTGCAAAAACTGCACCCGAAAAAATTATAGAAAATTATGGTGTGGGCGAAAGGGAACTGACTAAGCCCCGAAGGGAGAGATGATAGATGGCTCGGGAACAATTTATTGGTCAAGGAATTACAGTTGCAAATGCCGTTGGTGAACGGTTTTTTGATGCTGCATCTAAAGTATCCGATTTTGCCAGGGAAGACACTACAAGGTCAGTGGCAGCTGCAGTAGCGTTCGTGGTTGTTTTTGGAGCGGTTGCGGCAAGTACGGCAATTACAGGAAGGGAGAATGGTCAGGATGAACCTACAAATAAAAGGCCTCAAAGTTAAAGCTGGAGACAGCCAAATTCTAAAGGGTGTTGACCTTAAGATTGGTGCCGGCGAAGTGCATGTAGTGATGGGGCCAAATGGGTCTGGGAAGTCGACACTGGCGCAGGTTATTGCGGGGCATCCTTTCTATAAAATCTCCGGTGGAACAATTTCTGTTGATCGCAAGACTATCAATAAATTAAGTGCAGATAAAAGGGCAAAACTTGGGATATTTCTGGGTTTCCAGAATCCTGTAGAGATTCCGGGAGTTTCTGTTTTTAATGTGTTAAGAAAGGCAGGTCAAGCAAAAGGCCAGGCCTTTTCCAAGGGTGATTCAAAGCTAAGGCCTGGCCTTAACTTAGGGAACTTTCGTAATCAACTTCTTGAATACGCGTCTTCCTTGAAACTTTCTCCGGACCATATTTCCCGTTCGTTTAATGAAGGTTTTTCCGGTGGGGAGAAAAAGAGGAATGAAATTTTGCAGATGCTGGCCCTTTCGCCAAAATTGGTGATTTTGGATGAAATTGACAGCGGATTGGATGTGGATGGATTAAAGGTTGTTGCTCAGGCAATTGCGAAATTCCATAAGAAAAATCCAAAATCATCGATCGTTTTGATTACGCATTACGCTCGAATACTTAAATATTTGAGAGCAGATTATGTGCATGTGATGATAGACGGGAAAATTGTCAAATCCGGAAAACAAAAACTGGCGAGTGATATTGAAGATAAAGGTTACGAGAAATGGCAGACGCAATCCCTGTAAATGATTATAAATACGGCTTTTCGAAGCCGGAGAATTATGTTTTTAAGGCCAAGCGCGGTTTGGATCGGAGTGTCGTGGAGCAGATTAGTTCTATGAAGAGTGAACCCGACTGGATGAGGGTACTGAGAATCAAAGCGCTTGAGATTTTTGGAAAGAAAAAGATGCCGGCGTGGGGAGCGGATCTAACTTCAATCAACTTTGACAACATTTTCTACTACATAAAGCCGACGGATAACCAAAAAAGCGACTGGCGGGATCTACCGAAGGAAATAAAGGATACTTACGATGCCATTGGAATTCCGGAGGCGGAAAGAAATCTTTTGGCTGGGGTTACGGCGCAGTACGAAAGCGAGGCGGTTTACCATTCTTTCCAAAAGAAGTGGGAGGAAATGGGCGTTATTTTTTGCGATATGGACACGGCGCTTGCCAAATATCCGGACATTGTTAAATCTTATTTTGGAAAAAGCATTCCTGCGGCGGACAATAAATTTGCGGCGCTAAATTCGGCGGTTTGGAGTGGCGGATCTTTCATTTATGTTCCCAAGGGAGTCAAAGTGGACATTCCGCTTCAAGCATATTTTAGGATCAATGCTGCCAATATGGGGCAGTTTGAAAGAACACTAATTATTGTGGATGAAGGCGCGTATGTGCATTATGTCGAAGGTTGTACGGCACCTGTTTATTCAACGGATTCGCTGCATGCGGCGGTTGTTGAGATTTTTGTCAAAAAGGGCGCGCGCTGCAGGTACACAACTATCCAAAATTGGAGTAATAACGTTTATAACCTGGTGACCAAGCGGGCGTTTGTTAGTGAAGACGGCGTGATGGAATGGGTGGACGGCAATTTGGGAAGCAAGATTACGATGAAATATCCGAGTTGTTATCTGGTTGGGCGCGGGGCGAGGGGAGAAATTTTATCTTTGGCTCTTGCCGGGAGCGGACAGCATCAGGACGCGGGCGGAAAGCTGATGTTTCTGGCGCCGGATACAAGCGGGGAGATAATATCAAAATCAGTTAGCGTTGGAACGGGAAGGACGAGTTATCGGGGACTGGTCAAGATTATTAAAAATGCAGAAAGGGTGAAGTGTAATGTGCGCTGCGATGCTTTGATTATTGATGAAGAAAGCCGATCCGATACTTATCCAACAATGGAAGTTGCGGAAGACAATGTGCAGATTGGCCATGAGGCGTCGGTTTCCAGAATCGGTGAGGAACAACTGTTCTATTTGATGAGTCGAGGACTTTCGGAAGCGGATGCGACATCCTTAATTGTAAACGGTTTTATCGAGCCGATTGTCAAAGAACTTCCATTGGAATATGCAGTGGAACTAAATCGGCTAATAAATATGAGTATGGAAGGAAGTGTAGGGTGAGAAGATTAATATATTTGCCAGATTTACATAGACCGTCCGAAACTGAAGTAGAGCCCATATTACCGAATGCCTTGAAAGAAGAGTTAGACGAACGGTCAAAGAGGATATGGAAATTAATTGCTGATCATGTAGATGCCTCTAATTTAGATTTTTCAAGAGTACGTGTTTATTTTGAGTCAGTTTCAGAAGAAGATGTCAGACTAATTTCGGAAACAGGTGCCCTAGTAACTGAGGACCCAGGCCCTGAACATTTATTGTTAGAGGAGCTTCATAAAAAGGGAGCCGTTATTGAGGCTTCTGAGGATCCAGCAATCTATGAGAGGCAAACTGCTTTGCAGAGAGTCATTGTGGATGCTATTAAAGGGTATGGTGGTGAAGCATCAGAGGATGAAAAATTAAACGTTCTTTTTGAACGTCATGACCGGATAGACTTGGAAAGAGATAGAGCAGTAGCTGCAATAATTAACAGAACCTTAACTGATGCAGAGGTCGGAATACTTTTCTTTGGTGCTGGCCATAATATATTGGCATTTCTAGACCCTGATATCACAATAGAAGTTTCCCAGGAGTTACTTGCTGAGATTGGCAGGTGTGAGCTGGATTATGAACAGCGTTTTCCTCATTTGGAGTCCTTGAGAACAGGAAAGGAAGCGATTATTTAAAAAAATGAAGCTGATTGTTTTGAAAAAAGGAGAAAAGAAGGTGATTCCGGCGTTGCTGGAGGATTCGCAAAAAAGGATCGATGTTGATTTGGTTGGTGACGGAGCGGAAGTTGAGATTGTTGGTTTGGTTTTGGGAAAAGATGCTGATGATAAAGCGATGGAGGTTTTTATTACGCATTCGGCTCCGAGGACAAAATCTAAAGTAAATGTGCGGGCGGTTTTGAGGAACAAATCGACTTTCGCGTTCCGAGGTAATGTAAAAATCGAAAAAGGGGCAAAAGGGGCGGATGCGTATTTAAGGTCCGACGTTCTTTTATTTGATGAAGCGAAAATGGGTGATGACACGCCGGCTTTGGAAATTTTGGAGCGGGATGTAAAGGCAGGTCATGCAGCAACGGTTGGGAAGGTCGATGAGCAAATGCTTTTCTATCTGATGAGTCGTGGTTTAGCGCGAAAACAGGCGGAGAAATTGTTGATTGAGGGGTTTGTTAATCCAATTCGAGATAAAATGAAGGAGTTAAATGGCCAAGATTAAAGTTTGCGAATATAAAGAGGTGCCAGAAGGTGATATGAAAAAGTTCATGCCTAAGGGCATTCCAATTGCTATCTATAAACTTTCCGGCCAGGTTTATGCGACTTCTGATATGTGTAATTACGACGGTTCTTTTTTGGACGAAAACCATAAGATGCACAATTATATGGTCGAGTGTACTATCCATAACGAGCAATGGGATATAAGAACCGGTGAGGTTGTTCTGCCACCTGCCACAGAAAAGCTAAAGACTTATAAGGCTGAGATAGTTGGAGAGGACATTTATGTCGATCTTGTTTAAATGAGGTGACAATGGCGAAATTTAAGTTATCTAAAGGTGATGTTGAAAAAGGAAAGGTTAAGGCTGTAAAAGTCGGCCAGGAAGAAGTGGCTGTTTATCACACAGAAGCCGATGAATGGTTTGCGACAAGCGATATTTGTACTCACGAACAGTGCAATTTGAGTTACGAGGGAGGAAAATTGCAGGGCCATGAAATCGAATGTGATTGCCACGGTTCTAAATTCGATATTCGGACTGGTGCAGTTATTCTGCCTCCGGCAATGGAACCACTAAAAACCTTTAAAGTCCAAACAGAAGGGGAAAATGTACTCATTGAAGAGTAAAAGCCAATATGAAGGTTATAAAAGCGGATTTTCCGATTCTTGATAAGAAGGTTAATGGACGAAATTTGGTTTATCTGGACAGCGCGGCAACTTCTCAAAAGCCGAAACAGGTAATTGATGCCATTTCCGATTATTATCGAAATAACAATGCGAATGTGCATCGGGGAATTCACACATTGTCTGTTGAGGCCACGGAGGCCTATGAAGGTGCAAGAAAAAAGGTTGCAGGATTTGTTGGAGTTAAAGATTCTTCTGAGATTGTATTTGTTCGGAATGCGACGGAGGCAATCAATTTAGTGGCGTATTCCTGGGGTAGATTAAATATCGAAAAAGGAGATGAGGTTGTGGTGACGGTTGCCGAACATCACAGCAATTTTGTGCCGTGGCAGCAGCTGGCAATCGAGAACGGAGCAACACTAAAAATCGTTCCTATTGATAGTGATGGAGAGTTGGATATAGAAGCCTTTGAAAAAGCAATTTCTTCTAAAACAAAATTAGTAGCGTTTTTCCATGTAAGTAATGTTCTTGGGACGATTAATGACGTTAAGCGACTATCGACTATTGTCAATCGAAAATCGAAAGCCAGGATTTTAATTGATGGGGCACAAGCTGTACCGCATATGCCAGTGGATATTTCCAAAATCGGCTGTGATTTTTATGTTTTTACGGGCCATAAAATGCTTGGGCCGACGGGAATTGGTGTTTTGTGGACCAGACGGGAACTTCTTTCGCAAATGCCACCTTTTTTATTTGGTGGGGAAATGATCTCGAAGGTGCAGTTAGCCAAATCAACATGGAATGAGTTGCCGTGGAAGTTTGAAGCTGGAACGCCGGACATTGCCGGTGCAGTTGGCTTAGGAGCAGCAGTCGACTATTTGTCGAAAATTGGGATGGAAAATGTCAGGAAGCATGAAATCGAGCTTGTTGAGTATGCAGTAAAAAGGCTATCTAAGATAAAAGATGTGCAGATAATTGGATCTTTGGATCCTAAAAAAAGAGGCGGGGTGGTAGCTTTTAATGTCGATGATATCCATGCACACGATGTGGCTTCTATTTTGGATTCAGAGGGAATTGCAATTAGATCCGGTCACCATTGTGCGCAGCCTTTAATGGAGTATTTAGGCATAAAATCGGCTGCCAGGGCTTCCTTCTATATATATAATGACAAGTCGGATGTAGACAAGCTGGTTGAGGGAATTGAGAAAGTGAGAAAGGTTTTCAAGAGATGACGAACGATTTATATTACCGCGAGCGAATATTAGAGCATTGGCAAAATCCGCAGAATTTTGGGGTGATTTCTGATGCCGATTTGGTGATTGATCAAGTTAATCCGCTATGTGGAGACGAAGTGACCTTTTACTTCAAGATCAATAGCGGGAAGATAAAGGACGTAGCGTTTTCTGGGTCGGGCTGTGCTATATCTATTGCATCTGCTTCGATTTTGTCGGAAAATATCCGGAACAAGAAAGTTTCAACGCTTTGCCGAATAACAGGGGAGGATGTTTTGAAGCTTTTAGGCGGACCGGTTGCGCCGGCAAGGTTGAAATGCGCATTTTTAGCACTGGAAGTTATCAGGAGAATCAATGGCAATAGCTAAAAAAAATATCAGCAGGTTGCCTCGGCACCTTTCAGTCATGCCGATGGCGCTCCTCTGATATTTTAAATTTTTATGACTAAAAAATATAAAATAACGATTGATAGAAACCTTTGTATAGGTGCTGCGTCTTGTGTTGCGTTGGCAATGAAGACGTTTGAGCTGGATTCTGAAAATAAGGCGATTATTATAGACGAGGCGGGGGATGAGGCAGAAACTATCAAGCTTGCCGCAGAATCTTGCCCGACAAAGGCAATAATTCTGGAAAACATCGAAACTGGTGAGCAGGAATACCCCTGATAAAGTCAAAAGTTTCAAATAAGCTGTTAAAATAGGCTCATGGCGCAAAGTAAGATAGCTGAACGCGAACCGCAACATCCAAGAAGCGGAAATTTTATCCGTGATATTGTCTTTGGGGCAAACGACGGGGTGGTAACGGCAATCGGGTTTGTTATTGGAATTGCCGCTTCTATTGCACACAGGGAAATAATTGTGGTTGCCGGAGTATTGGAAGTTGTTGCTGGTGCGGCTTCGATGGCACTCGGGAATTATTTGGCTGTTAAAAGCCAAAGAGAATATTACGAGGCGATGGAGCGGATCGAAAAGTGGGAGATGAAGAATAAGCCGGAAGTCGAGCGGGATGAAATAAGGGAAATTTACACTGATATGGGCTTTGAAAAGGATCAGGTTGAGCTTTTGACTAAAAAGGTGACAAGTGATGACGCAATGTGGTTGGACGTGATGATGAGAGAGGAGCTGGGTTTAACAAAGCAAGAAGCCGGAAACCCGATAATGTCCGGAATCATAATCGGTTTCTTCTTTTTAGTAGGCGGGATGCTTGTGATTTTGCCATATATTTTTGTTTCACCTTTAACTTCTGCACTTATTGCCTCATTTATAGTTGGAATTTTGGTTTTAGTGGGAATTGCTGTAATCCGCTGGTTTCTAAACAAAGGCAGTTTAGGCCAGAAGGTTGCTGAAACCGTGATTATCGGTGTGGTTGCCGCATTAATTGGTTATGTGGCCGGTTTGGTTTTGAAGCTTTTTGGGTTTAATATTACACTGTAAATTATTAAAGTGAAAAAGGTTAATTTTCTCATCATTGGTGGCTCAGCTGCTGGGACAACGGCTGCTGATGCAATCCGGAATTTGCTACCTGAGGCCTCAATTGCGATTGTTACTGACGAAGACCACGAACAATATTCCAGGGTGCTTCTTCCAAATTATATCCGTCACCAAATTACCCGAGAGCAGATGTTTCTTAAAAAACCGGAATGGTATAGCGAGCGCAAGATAGAGCTAATTCGAGGGGTTAAGGCAGTCGGATTAGCGTCTAAGAGTAAGAGAGTAAAAGTATCAGACGGAAATGAAATTGAATACGGCAAGCTTTTGATTTGTGTAGGGGGTTACGTTGTGCCGCTTAATGTCCCTGGAGCAGATGCCGAAGGGGTTTTTTACATGAGAACTGTAGAGGACGGGGATGAAATTATCGAAAAATCAAAAGACGCAAAAAAAGCAGTTATTATCGGGGGTGGTTTTGTAGGGTTGGAGTTTTCTTCATGCTTTAAGATGAACGGAATTGAAGAAGTTACAACTCTGGTAAGAGGGGATTATTATTGGTCGAAAAAGTTGGATGAGGAATCCAGCAAGGTAGTGGTTTCAACTCTTTCTAAAAATGGGGTTAGTGTTAAAACCGATGAGGATGCGGACCATATAGAGACAAAAGACGGAAAAGTTAAGGCAGTTGTCACAAAATCGGGGAACAGGTACGAAGCGGATGTTATTGGTGTTGGGATTGGCATAAAGAGCGATTTTTCGTGGCTTGCGGATTCGGGAATTGAGATTAAAGCGGGTATCGACACAAACGAATATTTAGAGACAAATTTGCCGGACGTTTACGCGGCTGGTGATTGCGCAGAATTTTACGACCCGGTTTTCGAGCGAAAACATTTGGTTGGAAACTGGACGAACGCGACAAGCCAAGGGTCAACAGTTGGCAAAACTATGGCCCATTCGGCAAGCTCAGGGCAAGCCGGTCAACGGACGAAATTCGAAACAGCATCTTCCTACTCAATTAACTTCTTTTCGCCGCCTGAAAACGGCACTTGTTCTTTTATTGGTGTTACCGATGAAGATTTTGCGGATAAGATTTTAGTGAGAGGTTCATTTAATGAAGGAAAAGTTACAAAGATACTTATTAAAAAATATAATGGAATATCAAGAATTGTTGGGGCGACAGTTGTAAATCACCCTCCGGATGTGGGTCCGATTACAATGGCTGTTAAAAACAGGGTAGATATTGCATCTAAACTTTTGGATTTAGAAAAGCCTGACTTTGACCTAAAGCTGCTTGTTGCCTGAGGTTTGTGAGGTGTATATTTAAATTGTGGACTACCTCGTATTTAGTAGTATTTCAACTTTGATTTGGCTCGGTTTTTGGGGTCTTATAGTTTATATCATTTGGGTTTTTGTGAGAAACAGTATCCCGGCCCTTAAGGGTATTGGGCCAGAGGATCTTTCTCCACTATCTTTAATTTTGACGGTTTTTTTAGTTTTAGCAGTTCTGTTTCTTTTTGAGCAGGCCTGGAATGATTTAGGAAATTTGGCAGGGGGAGACAAGTACGTATACGATTCTACGGTTGAGCTGTCGCGGCTTCTTATCCGTACTGTTTTTGTAGGGCCAGCGACATTTATTGCGCTTCTTTTGTATTTTTCCCTAAAGGGTAAGGGAACGAGGTATGGGGTAATAACTTTACCTTACTTTATAACATCGCTGATTTTTCTAATAAGGCTACTTTTTGACGCAGGACGGTTTGTGCTTTCCGAATATAGAGTCATCGGAATCTATATAGTTTTGATATTTATTATTATTGTGATTTCGGGGCTGATCTTTTTTATCCAGAAGCAGTACGAAGAATATAAGAGACAAGAATCTAACATTCAAAAAGGATTGAATGAGGCTCAGAACAAAGATAAGCTTAAACAGAGCCTTCCTCAAGTCTAATTTGCAGTAAATCATCAATGGATGTAAGATTTTAGGTGATTCTTATCCCTTTCTCATGAAAGTTTACATTGCTTCCGATCATGCAGGCTTTTATCTAAAAAAACAGTTGATCCAATATTTAGATATTAAAGGATACGAAGTGGAAGACTGTGGTGCATATGAGCTTGACAAGACAGATGATTTTCCGGATTTTGTGATTCCATGTGCCCAAAAAGTTGCAGCGGATAAGGACTCTCTAGGGATAGTAATTGGAGGATCTGGTCAGGCTGAGCAAATTGCGGCAAATAAGGTTAAAGGTATCCGTGCGGCATTGTTTTACGGCCCGGTAAGGCCTAAGGAAGCTGCCGATATTTCAGGAAGGCAAAGTTCTAATCCATACGAGATAGCTCATCTTGCAAGGCTTCACAACAATGCCAATATTCTTTCACTAGGTGCCCGGTTTCAGAGTGCGGACGATGCAAAAGCAGCTGTAACACTTTTTCTGGAAACTGAGTATGAAGGTGGAAGGCATGACGCACGGCTTGCCAAAATCGCAAAGTTGGAAAAATGAATTTCAAATCATTAAATTTTTATCTGAAGGCCAACTTAGTATTTATTTTTGTTTTTTTAAATCTTTGGGATTTTGCGATAAACAGGATAATTTTTAACGGAATGATAACCGGTATTTTTATGTTCGGTTTGATTACCTTTTTGTGGCTTTTTACCTCAATACGAGCTGCGAGTTTAATAACCCTTATTTCAATTTTGGAATTCGGAGTGATGCTGGTGTTTGTCGGAGAAGGTTTGGTGTTAGGCGGTACTACTTTCAGTTTAAAATCAGCATTCTTTTTGCCTTTTCTTGTCTGGTCGGGTGTAAATACTTATTGGGGTCTTAAGAAATATTACCTATTTAAGGAAAAGAAAGACCCAAAATTTTAAGCTGCATCTGCGTATTCCAGGCCAAATGGCATTGGGAGTTTAGCCTTTTTTACTTCCATCTGAATAGCGTTTTTGAGTAATTTAAAAATAACGTCATGTTGCGCAGTTTGACGTGTTGGCGTGTTGTTAAGACTTTGAATGTCCTCCCAAAAGCGGGTGAAGGTTTGAGAGTTAAACGATCCTTCCGTACCGTAGACTTCGGCCAGGAGTTTTCTGGAGTGGGGATCCAGGTATAGTCCCAAAATGCCCCTTTCGAGTTTTTCGTGGTTGAGGGCGGCTTGGCGAAGATATGAAACCATGCGAACAAATCTGCCGTCATCTTCATGCAAAATAGCTTGAATTAAGCGAGCAGATTCCTGCATTAACCTGATTTCGATTTGTTTTTTTGGATCTTGCCAGTAGTTGTTAATCTCTTCTACCGCATCGGCGCTTAGATGGGTTACCAACCCAGTGTTGACATCTTCCGATTGGGGTAGAGGAGGGCCGCCCGCGACTTTCTGATGGATCATTCTTAAAACACCATCGATGTCGCTTTCCCACAGTTGGGGAAGCCTTTCCAGCCGAACAACCATGCTTGGTCTTGCGCCCATTTCTTCAAGTTCTCTAGACCCTTCACTGAACTTCATTATGCGGTTTGCGTCATGGCTTGCGTTCATTTCAGCAGCAAGTTCGTCGACTTGCTCTTGTGAAAGACTGGAAGTCCTTAGGGCTTGGAAATCAGCTGGAGGATCAGTTATCACGGAACAAGCTACATACAAACGGATAACCCGCATTTTTTGAGGGAAATATTGGTTACCCTCGAGGTGCGCCCTGAAGTATGAATCTTTAACTATGAAAGGATTTTCCGGAATATAAGGAGGAAAGCTAAGAGAACTTTCATTCATGGGAACGTTCATTCTACCACACTTATCGAAGTCTGTTTTTTGACTTTTGTTTGTAAGGCTAATCTATTTGTAGTATTATGACACTTCGATTTGGAAATATGAAAATAGTTTTAGTTGATAAACATGACAATATAGGCAATGAATTATTTCTACAGAATTTATACAAATCTACACTGCACTTTTTAAATCCGCGTACCGTCGAGGAAACATACCATATTATTGGGAATGAGGCGATTAGGCTTTTTGAATGCCAATACGCTTCGATTTTTGTCAAGGACGGTAGAAAGTTAGAACGGGTTTGGGATAGTTCCGAGAAGATGTTTAGAGTAAGCGAGGACAAACGTCGCTTTGCAGCGAAATCTTTGAAGGCGGGGGAGCCTGCAGTCATTAGTGCTTCGAAACTTATTGCTCTTCATCCAAATATATTAGATTGGGGGATAAAATCGGTGATTTTTGTACCACTTTACTACCGGGGATCAAGAATGGGCTATATAGCACTGGATTCTCTGTCGGAAGTTAAAAAACTTAGTAAAAATCAGCGCAGCAGTTTAAAGATTTTCGGGTCTTTTGCGATGATGGCTATAAGAAAAGCCCAGCTTCACAACCAACTGGAAGATTCCTTAAATACCCGTGATCTTTTTATCTCTATGGCTTCCCATGAGCTAAAATCCCCTTTGACGACAATTAATTCATATTCGCAGCTTATTGAACGTACCGTTGCTTTGGGTAAAAAACCCGAGTACCGATGGTCTAAAGTCCTAAGGGATGAAACAGTAAGGCTTGTTCACATGTTCGACGAACTTTTGCAACTGGATTCAATAAAAGCGGGTAAACTGCAATATACTTGGAGGATTTTTGACCTGGATGAGGTTATTAAGAGGGCGATTACTAATTTTAAGGTGGGGTTTCCACAAAGGCTTTTAATTTATGAGAATAAGCTGAAAAAGCATTCCGGAGAGGTGATGGGTGATTTCGATAAGCTTCTACAGGCATTTTTGAATGTTTTTAACAATGCAGCAAAATTTTCGGAGAGGGAAATAAAGGTGCGTCTTTATTCAACAAAGCCTTATTATGTTATAACAGTAGAAGATTTTGGAGTTGGAATCCCTAATTCGGACTCAAAGCACATTTTCCGAGGCTTTTATAAAGGCAAAAATTCACATAGACAGGGAATTGGGCTGGGTCTATTTTTAACTAAATCTATTGTAGAAATGCACAGAGGTAAGTTAGAAGCGGTTTCTGATTCAATCAGCACAAAGGTAAATTTTTACTTGCCAAAAATGCATTCGAAGAAAGTTTAGATTTTTTGGACACTATGGATAAAGTATTTTTCAAGTAAGTTTTCTTCGTATTTTCGAACGTGTGTATTTGGCTTATATGGGTGGAAAAACTTATTGTCTCCTATTGTTATGAGTTTCCTGTAGGCTACTGATTTGGATTTACTTTTATTTTTCATTTAGAATATTGGGCAAAATTTCCGCGTGCACGCGAATTATCGTTTAGTTAGTAAGACATTTGTCCTTGGTCTTCCTGTTTGGATTTTGATCCGTCATCTTGAGACCCAGACCTTTTCTTACTTCTGCCTCTTCTGCTTGCCATTTTACCTCCTTTCCTTAGGTTCTCCTTAAGTATCTTCCTAAAAATAGTAATAAGATCGACCCCCCGATTGCGATAACCAGCGAGGGCAAATTAAAGCCGCTTACATTTTGACCAAAAAACATGCTTGCTATTAGCCCACCTACAACAGCGCCTGCTACACCTAGAAGTATGGCACCTAATATGCCGCCTCTTGATGAATCAGGAAAAATTATGTTTGCTGCTGCTCCGACTATGAGGCCAAATATGGTCCAAGTAATGATGTTCATGTTTCAGTGGGAATGTTAAACCCTGGGTGTCAAAATAAAACGTTATTGACGTAAGAAAAAAGTAAGAACGTTTTTAGCTTTGACAACCTTTTCATTGCTGTTATATTCGCTCGCTGAATACTTCGGCAAATTGGGAATGAAGCGAGAGAATACATACTTACGAGGTGACTTGTATAAAACTCGCTCATGTAAACTTCCTCGAAGATAAATCAGCCTGAGGTAGCCTTTTAGTTCTCGGAAGTTTATAATCTCCTTTACTGAAATGAATGCAAGTATAGTTGTTGTTGAAGATGATGAGAACCAGCGTGAAGTTTTAGTAAAGCTTCTTATTGATGACGGTTTTTCTGTGAATTCCGTCGGAACAGGTGCGGAGGCCATTAAGCTTTTGGAAAAGTTCAGGCCGGATATTATGCTTTTGGATTTGGGTTTGCCGGATATTTCAGGTGAAACTGTGCTTTCCACATCTAGAAAAATGTACCCGGAGCTGCCAGTCATTATACTAACTGCTAAAGGAACATCCGCAGATGTTGTCAGCGGCTTTAATTTGGGAGCTGACGATTACGTCTCAAAGCCTTACAACATTGACGAAATATTAGCCCGAATTAAGGCTCGTCTTAATCGCTTAAAAACTTCTGATAAGCTGGTTGTTTCTGATTTAGAAATAGATGAGCGAACTTTTGAGGTTAGAAGAGCCGGAAAGAAAATTACACTAACTCCTAAAGAGTTCAAACTATTGGAATATTTAATGGTTAACAAGGGTCAGGTTTTATCAAGAGACATGATTTTGTCTCGCGTTTGGATGTACTCTCCAGATATGGAAACAAGGGCGGTTGATGTTTATATTGGTTATTTAAGAAGAAAGATTGATAAAGGGTTCAAAAAGGAGTTAATTCACTCGGTGCGTGGTTATGGTTATATGCTGAGGGGTTAAGGGGCTCTCGGAACCTTTACACCTTTCTCGCGGGCCTCTGAAAGTCCAATTGCGACTGCTTGTTTTTTGCTTTTAACTTTTATTCCGCTTTTTCCGCTTTTAAGTTGTCCGCGTTTATATTTATGCATCGCTTTGGCGACTGCGTTTTGAGCTTTTTTACCGTATTTTGCCATATTATTAATGTGTGTGTGTATGTATTTCTCTGCGATGTCCGTGGTAAAGGCGGTCATCTTCGGGTTCCACTTGAGGTTCCGTCGTTAGAACATGGATTAGATACATTACAATAAGCCCTAGAACTAGATATGCTAGAGTCGAAAATATTGCTGGTATGTCCAATATGCCGGTTGATGTAGATTGTGGTCTGAAAATGCCGATGAAAGGTTTCATCAGAAACCCACTTATTGTATAGGTCCAAGAAACAAACGGAGTAAGCGGGTTTGCGGAAAAAAGTCTAAATAAAATTCTGGCGACTAAGAAAAATACGATTATAAGAAGAACCGTATTTGTTATATTTAAAAGTGTATTTCTTATTTCAGTTCGCATAAATGGCTCCTTAGATAACATCTGATGTCATCAGTTTAAAAATCTGATAAGGCAAACTTTTTTTTACTATATTGATAAGGGAAAAAGGTTTCATACTAACAGGGCAGATTTTAGATTTTTGGCTTAAAAATAAAATGCAAATTATGTAATAATTTAGTAAGGATGACTGCTCGTGACTGGTTTGAAAAAGCCCAGAAGGAAAATTTCGCAATTGGGGCTTTTAACGTTGATAATTTAGAAATTTTTAAAGGAATAATAACTGCTGCAAAGAACAAGAATTCACCGGTCATGGTCGAATTTTCTCCGGGTGAAGCTGGTTATTTCGGATTAAAAAACCTTGTTGATATGGTTGTTAATGCCCGTGAGGAATATAAAATTCCGATACTTCTCAACCTTGACCATAGCAAAACGGTCCAGGATTGCCGGGCCGCAATTGCTCAGCCTGGATTTGACGATGTTCATTTTGATGGGTCTCATCTTGATGTGGAAGAGAACATAAAGGGTGCTAAGGAAGTGGTTGCTCTAGCTCATGCAAAGGGAATTATTGTTGAAGGAGAACTTGATAAACTTGGAGGCTCTAGTGAGGTTCACGATGAAGAGATCGACGAAGCCGTCTTAAGACAAAGTTATAGTGATCCCAAGCGTGCCTTGAGATTTGTCTCAGAGAGTGGGATAGATATTTTTGCCGCGGTTTTTGGAAATATTCATGGTACTTTTCCGACACAGCCGGATTTAGATATTGCTCTTTTAACACAAATTAAAGGAGCCTTGCCGGATACTTTTTTGTCGCTACACGGTGGGTCGGGTATTCCGGCGGTACAGGTGCAGTCGGCGATTAAAGCCGGTATTGTAAAAGTTAACATTAACACAGAACTTAGAATTGCTTATCGCGATGCTCTTGTCGAAAAGCTCGGTGAAAATCCTAAAGAATACAAGATTTACAGCTTTTCAGAAGAGATCGCTATGGCGGTTTCGGCAGTTGTGGAAAATAAAATAGAAGTCTTTGGTTCTTCGGGTAAAGCTTAGCTTCATAACTTGACGATATAATTTTGTTTCTGTTAAAGTGATTTTTCATGCGAGAGGGGGTGAATCATCTGAAAATCCAAAAATTTATAATACTTTCGGCAATTGGCGCAAGCGCATTGGTGCTTGCTGCTTGCACCAAAACATCTGCTCCAAGTAGCGCTTCAAACCAGGCACCGGCAGTAAGTTCAAGCACGCCACAAGTCGGGAACCAAATAACATACACTGATTCGGGTTTTTCTCCAAACCCAATTAATGTTAAGGTTGGTGAGGCAGTGACATTTAAGAATGCTTCAAACAATGTCGTCCAGGTTAATTCTGCTCCTCATCCAGCACATAATTTGTTTCCAATGTTGAATATTGGGGCAATCAACCCTGGGGAAAGCAAAAGCGTCACATTTACGGCAGCAGGAACTTATAAATACCATAATCATCTTAACGCTTCCCAAAACGGGCAAATTATTGTCCAGTAGCGGTTTGATGTAATTGACAATTGCAAGTTAAAGGTGTTCTAATTTTTGCATGGCTCAAAACCAAATAATACGAGACTGGTTTATGCCCTGGCGATCGTATGTAGCGGAATTTATAGGCACATTCTTTTTTGTTCTGATTGCCAACTGGATTGTACTTTCGGCAGCCTTATACGGAAATGTAAATTCCATTGAGATATCACTGGCGGTCGGTTTTTCATATTTAGCTTTACTTTTTGCAACTGTGCATATTGCAGGAGGATTTCTGAATCCGGCAATAACTCTATCTTTATGGCTTGCTAAAAAAATTTCTGGGAGCCGTGCCTGTTTTTTTCTTGTCGCTCAGATTTTGGCTAGCTTTTTGGCGGCTGAAGTCCTTTTTGTCTTATTTGGGCAAAATGCGGTACAGTTTCATTTTGGGCAACCATCGTTTGGTTTAGGAGTCTCTTCTCAGACTGCTTTTATCGCTGAGGCGGTACTTAGTGCTGGATTAGTTTTTTTGGTTTTTGGAACAATGGTGGACAGAAATGGCCCGGTAAGTTTCGGGCCACTGGTGATGGGACTTTACATTGTTGCCGTGAGTATTGTGGCTGCGCCAATAAGCGGAGCTGTTTTAAATCCAGCACGTGTTATTGGGCCATCACTTCTTTCTCATGAAAGTGCGAATCTTGTGATTTTTGTAGTTGCCAGTTTGGTTGGTTCACTATTTGGTCCAGTATACGAGTTTGTGTTTCTCCAAAAAAGTAAAAAGAAATAGAGTTCATGTTAGCAGGTCGCCTTATGGGATTGAAGTCCTCGCAATCTACTCATCTCGCTTTCGGAGAAAGCTTCACTGATATATATCAGCTGATTACTTCGTAATTCCTGATGTACCCGAATTAAACAGGTTATATCAACAACTCCACTTGGCACAGCCCTTCAGGCTTCATGCCAAGGTGGCTCCTCTGATATACCCGAAATAAGAATTTCGGTTATAATTATGGTCAAGTAAGACACGAGAACTATGCCTGTCCCGACTACAAATCAACAAGACGATCAAGTAACACAAGATGCAGATTTAGCTGCAGTTGGTTCTTCCAAAGCAAAAGAGATTGAACCCCAAAGGGCAGAAGAGAAGCGCCTTTTGGATGAGGTGGTTGAAGCTAGCGAAAAGCAAGATAAAGAAGCAGAAGAAAAACTCCAGGAATCTTTAGGAAAAGAGGCCCGGCTTTCTCAGCCGCACCCAAAAATTGCAGCTGATGTTTCAGATGCAGGAGTTGTTTCGCCGCAAAGAACTGCAAGCCAGGTTATCTCTAAAGGACCAACAGTTGAGTTACCAATTTCTGAAGAGGAATACGTCGCTGGCGAAAAAACAAAGGTAAAAGGAAACGTAGCCGATAAAGAAGTTATTGGCGTATTTTCTCTTGCCGCTTTCGCAATGTTTATTGGAAGAATCATAAAACTTGCTCACAAACATGCAAAACGCATAATTTTCAGAGATTCTTCCAGTACCAAGGTTCCGGAGGAGAAAGGAGCCAAAGATGCCAGTTGATAGTTCACAAGGATTAGGCCAAATTGATGCGTTTTCCAGCTTTGAGCTTTTTTTGCGGTCTTTAGGTTTTTTGGGCCTCGCGCTTTTGGTTTTAGTCATCATTGCGGTTGGAGTAGGTTATCTTTGGGTTATCTGGATGCGCAACAAAGACAGGGAACAAAAGTCTTTGGATTTCGTACTCATGCAAATTGCGGTTCCGAGAGATAACGAGATAAAAGTAGATGCGGCCGAGCAGATGTTTGCTTCGTTATACTCAATATATAAATCTTCGACAATTTCATTTTTGACAACCCAAGAGCATTTTTCTTTGGAGATAGTGGCGCTTCCAGAGGAGATTAAATTTTATATTTCGTGTCCGAAATCTTTGCAGGATTTGGTTGAAAAACAAATACATGGTGCTTATCCAGGCGCGGATGTTAGAGAAGTTGAAGAGTACAATATTTTTTCTGAAGACGGCAAATTGGCTTTTGCTGCTTTAAAATTAAAGTCTTCGAATTACTATCCTGTTAAAACTTATAAGGAGCTGGCAACCGACCCATTGAACCAAATTACGTCGGCTCTTGCTAAGATGGCTCCCGGTGAGGGCGCAGCTGTTCAAATTTTGGCTGCTCCGGCGAGTGGTGGCTGGAGATCTTCCGGTAAAAACTTTGTTTCCAAAACTAAACAGGCGGAGCTTTCCCCCAAAAACGAAGGCAAGGTGACACCTCAGCCAAAGAAAATGGAGGCAATTGAGAATAAAATTTCCAAGGTTGGTTTTGATGTAGTTGTTAGAATTGTGGTTTCTGCCAAAACTGATGAGGAAGCCAAGGTTCATTTGGACAACATTAAATCAACTTTTTCGCAGTTTACTTCGGAATATAATGGTTTTTCTGGGGCAGGAATACGCTTCAAAAAGCAGTTTTTGGTAGATTTTGTTTACAGATATTTGCCACTTTTTGGCAAATACGGAGTTTTAAATACAGAAGAGCTGGCTTCGATATTTCACCTTCCCAATAAAAGCGTTGAAACCCCTGGAATATTCTGGGTCAATGCCAAACGGGCACCTGCGCCGGCACAAATCCCATCTTCCGGTTTGCATTTAGGAAAAAGTGTCTATCGCGGTTCTACCAAGGAGGTCTTTATTTCAGAAGACGACAGAAGGCGACACGTTTACATTATCGGAAAGACAGGAACTGGAAAGACCGAACTTTTGAAGTATATGATCTTGCAGGATATCAAAGCCGGACACGGAGTGGCATTTATTGATCCACACGGAGATGCGGCGGAGGATATTTTATCTTCGATTCCACCGGAGCGGGCTGAGGATGTAATCTACTTTAACCCTGCGGATACCGAAAGACCAATTGGTATGAACATGTTAGAGGCTGCCTCCGAGCAAGAAAAGCATTTTGTGGCAACTTATATCGTGGGTTTGATGTACAAACTTTACGACCCCCACAAGACAGGTATTATCGGCCCCAGGTTTGAGCACGCCATAAGAAATGCAATGTTGACTGTTATGAGTGAGCCTGGAAACACATTTGTGGAGGTTGTAAGGGTTCTTACTGATGCGAATTATGTTCAGGAGCTTCTTCCAAAGGTAAGTGACCCGGTGGTTAGACGCTATTGGACAGATCAGATTGCGCAGACCTCGGACTTTCACAAATCGGAAGTTTTGGACTACATCGTTTCAAAGTTTGGCCGCTTTGTCACAAACCGCATGATGAGAAACATTATTGGCCAATCCAGTAGCGCATTTAATTTGCGCGACGTTATGGATAACAAAAAAATTCTGATTGTAAATCTCTCAAAAGGTAGGGTTGGGGAGGAGAATTCAAACTTTTTAGGTTTGGTTTTGGTCCCTAAGATATTGGTTGCTGCTATGAGCAGACAGGATATATCGGAAGAGCAACGGAACGACTTTTTCCTTTATGTTGATGAGTTCCAGAATTTTGCGACAGAGACTTTTGCAGATATTCTGGCTGAGGCCCGAAAATTCAGGCTTAATCTTATTGTTGCCAACCAGTTTATTGGACAAATCGAAGAAGAGGTTAAAAACGCAATTTTTGGAAACGTGGGAACAATTGTTAGCTTTAGGATTGGTGTAACCGATGCCAATTATCTACAGCATGAGTTTACGCCTGTTTTTAACGAGACGGATCTTATTAACGTTGAAAGGTTCCATGCATATGCTAAAACAATTGTCCGCAACGAGCCCGTGCCGCCGTTTTCCTTGGATACCACACGTGATCTTTCTAAAATAGATAAAGATTTGAGAATTGCCGAGATGATAAAGCAGCTGTCTAGACTTCGATATGGTCGGGATGTTAATGTAGTCGATGCGGAAATAGTGCACCGCGCCCGCCTCTAAAGCTTTCCCTGCACTGCCATCAAATATGGTTTTTATTGCATCTGTTGTTATTTCTTTGGCGGCGGCTTTGCCGATTATAAATTATGTAGGGCAAATGGCAAAAGATGCGGTTTTGGAATTTAATTTACGTCAGCTGTCGAAAATGGCAGAAATGAGGTTTATTGAGGAAGGGAAGTATCCAGGGTCTATTGGTGAACTAGTTGAAGGTCAAGGTCTAGGCAATTTTACTTCTAGTATCACGTACCAGTATCGGGTTTCAGCAGATGGCCAGCAGGCAAAAATTTTAGGGGCGTTTTCTGATCAAAGTTTTTGCTGGAGCTCTACGACTGAGCAAATAAGAATGATAAATAGCTCAGCCGATTGTCAGTAACAACTTGCCATATTCATCCTAAATTGTGCTAAAATTTGGCATATTATATGGGCCTGTAGCTCAGCGGCAGAGCGCCACTCTTATAAAGTGGATGTCGATGGTTCGAATCCATCCAGGCCCACATTCCCAGATAAAATATGAAAATTGGGTTAGTTTATAAAGACGAGAATATGAAAGCCAAAAAATTGGCTTTTGAGGTGACAAGTTTTCTCAAGCAGAACGGGGTGGATGTTTTGGGGGAGAAAAATCTTGACCAAAGTGAGTATGTAATTTCTTTAGGTGGAGACGGGACATTAATTAATAAAGCCTGCAAATATGCTGAAATTGCCGTACCATTTATTGGTATTAATACGGGTAATTTGGGCTTTCTGACGGCGGCGGAAGGTGATGAATGGAAAGAGGCGGTTTTGAAACTTATCAAAGGGGATTTGATTGTTTCTGAAAGAATAGCTCTTGAAGCTAAAGTAGTCGGCAAAAGTGAAACTTTTCGGGCGGTCAATGAATATACGATAAAAAGCCAGTTTAGGGTTGCGGATTTAGAGGTTAAAGTGAACGAGAAAGACTTTTTAAAGGTTTACGGAGACGGGGTTATTGTCTCTACGCAATCAGGTTCAACAGCATATTCTCTTTCTGCAGGAGGTCCAATAGTTGATCCTAATTTAAATTGTATATTGGTGACTCCGGTTAATCCGATAGGTCTTCCGGTTCCGTCAGCGGTTCTTTCGCCCAATTCTTTGGTTGATATTAAGCTTTTAAAAGGTGAAGATATTTATTTGGTAGTTGATGGTCAGCAAAGTTTACGTTTGAAGGTGGGGGATGTTGTTAGAGTGAAGCAGGCCAAAAACGGAGTTAAATTTGGATATTTTGACCAAAACCACTTTTTTAAATCTTTAAATGCCAAATTTGGGCTTTCTAAAAGAAGGGAAGCTTAAGGATTTTCAAATTTTTGGGAGATCAGATTTATTACTTCTTCTTTGGAAGTAAGAGTTGTGTCGATCGTAAGTTCAAAAAATTTTGGGTCAAGATAATATTCGTCGGTATAAAGTTTTCGGAATTTCGCATCTAAACCTTCTTCGCGCCTTTTTATATCTTCTGCTGTTTCTTTTTCCTGATCGCGGCTTGCAGCCCTCTTGACCCTTTCTTCGATATCACAGGTTAGAAGAACGCGAAGGACGTGGGACATGTTACGGGTAAAGTAACCTATGTAGTGGCCGTCGATGACAAGAGCTTTTTCGGAATTTGCTAAGTTTGTAAGTTCAGCGTCGATTTTTTTATCTAAATCATCGGGGATTTGGGATTTGTCGTAAAGGGGAATGTTGTGTGATTTCATGTAGCTTCTGAAAAAATCTCCGGCGTAGTGGAATTCGAGATTATATTTTTGGGCAAGAGTTTTGGCAGCTGTTGTGGTGCCTGACGCGATTTGACCGGAAAGAACGATGGATCTATACACGACGGTGCCTCCTTTTGACTTTGAGTTGGGCGAGGGCTTTTTCCAGATTGGCGGCAGCGACTGCGTATTCTTCCTCGGAAAGTGTATGCTTTTGCTTTAAGGCTTCTTCGGCAGCACGTTTGGCAGCCTCGATTTCTTTCTCCTCGAGCTCTTCTTCGGGTGCTGCTAAATCGACCAGGACTTTGACGTTATCTTCGCCAACTTGGGCAAAACCGTAACCGGATGCCAGGTGGGTTTCCTTTTGGTGCTTGAGGTATATTATTGCGCCAGGTTGCAGGGAAGTTACAAGACCTATATGGTGTGGAAGGACTGTTATTTGGCCTGTTGTTGTAGGAAGTGAAACTTGGTTGACTTCGTCGTCAAAAACTGTCTTTTCCGGGGTGATTATTTGTAAGTGTAGCATGATATTTAAGACCTTTATTTTTTGACATCGGTGATTTCACCCTTCATATAAAATTCACTCTCATCCACCCCGTCGTAGTCGCCTTTAAGGATGGCATCAAAGCCCTCGACGGTTTTTTCTATAGGGACATAAGCGCCTTTTCTGCCGGTGAAGGCTTCAGCTACAAACATTGGCTGGGAAAGGAAGTTTTGGATTTTTCTGGCACGGGCGACAGTTATTTTGTCTTCGTCGGAAAGTTCTTCAACACCCAAGATGGCAATAATATCCGCCAGCTCTTTGTAGCGTTGGAGGACTTTTTGAACACCACGGGCAACATCATAGTGTTTTTGGCCGACTATTTCCGGATCCAGGTTTCTTGATGTTGAAGCCAGCGGGTCAACCGCAGGGTAAATACCTTGCTCGGCGATAGAGCGCTCAAGCGAAATGGTTGAATCTAAGTGAGCAAATGTGGCAACTGGAGCAGGGTCGGTATAGTCATCTGCCGGGACGTAAATTGCCTGTAGAGAGGTGATTGAGCCCTTTTTGGTGGATGTGATCCGCTCTTGGAGCTGGCCCATTTCAGCAGCGAGTGTGGGCTGGTAACCAACGGCTGATGGAGTTCTTCCGAGTAGTGCAGAGACTTCGGAACCGGCTTGGGCAAAGCGGAAAATATTGTCGATAAACAAAAGTACGTCTTGATGTTTTTCGTCACGGAAATATTCGGCAATGGAAAGGGCGGAAAGAGCAACCCGGAAGCGGGCGCCAGGTGGTTCGTTCATTTGACCAAATACCATAGCAAGTTTGTCTAAGACTCCGGCGTCTTTCATTTCGTGATAAAGGTCGTTGCCTTCACGTGTTCTTTCGCCAACACCGGCAAAGACTGAGTAACCGCCGTGGGCTTTGGCAATGTTGTTGATAAGTTCTTGGATAATTACTGTTTTTCCAACTCCGGCACCGCCGAAAACGCCGATTTTTCCACCTTTGTTAAACGGTGTGATAAGATCGATAACTTTTATGCCGGTTTCCAAAATTTCCGGTTTGGTTTCCTGCTCTTCCAAAGTAGGTGCTTCGCGATGAATAGGGTAGTACTTTTTGGCTTTAACTTCACCCTTGCCGTCAACAGGTTCTCCGAAGACGTTGAAGATTCGGCCGAGAGTTTCGGTGCCTACCGGAACCGAAATGGGGTTTCCGGTGTTTTTTATTTGGATACCGCGCTTGAGTCCATCAGTTGGGCCAAGAGCCACCGCACGTACTTGATTTTCGCCGAGGTGTTGTTGAACTTCCAAAACCAGCTTTGCATCCCCGAGCTTAAGCTCCAAAGCATCGTAGATAGCCGGTAAATTTCCGCTTTTGAACTCAACGTCAACCACGGGACCTATGATTTGGACGATTGTGCCGGCTGTTGAGGTTGGTTTTTGTTTTTGAGCCATATTATTCGAAAGCCTTTTGAGCTGTTGTTATATCTAAAAGTTCTTTGGTGATCGCTTCCTGTCTGGCCTGATTATAAGTTAAAGTGAGATCCTCAACCAGATCGCCGGCTGCTTCGGTGGCGTTTTTCATCGCAACCATTCTGGCAGAATGCTCCGATGCTTTAGCCTCCAAAAGTACTTGGTAAATTTGGGTTAATAAATGATGCGGCAGAATAGTTTCCAGAATTTGATCTGCCGTTGGTTCAAACAGGAGTTCGGAACTGCCGTTTCCGTTTTGGGTTTCAATGTGTTTCGCAATGTCTATTGGCAGGAGTTGAATTAAAGTTGGTGTTTGTTTGATGGTGGATTCAAAATGCTGGTAAATTATGGTTACCTTGCCGACTTCTTTTTTGGTGTAGGCATCTGTTGCCATTTTGGAAAGGTCCCGGGCAAGATCCAACGTTCCTTTTTCGTCTGATCTGTAGCTTGCTACTAGATCTTTTTGGGTCTTAACGGCAAATTCAGTCGCTTTTTTGCCGACAGTAATTACGCTTGCGTTTTTAATTTCGAGACGAAGAATTTCCCTGAAAATATTAATGTTTAGACCCCCTGCCAGACCCCGGTCGGCTGCAATAACGATAAGCAGCTGTTTTTCAGTTTTGTTTTCCGCAAGAAGCGGATGGCCCTTTTTTTGCGATTTGGTTTTGACATGGGAAAGAATTTCGTGCAGAGTGTTTGAATAAGGCCTGGAGGAAGTGGCCGCAAGTTGGCTTTTTCTCATTTTGGCTGCTTCCACAAGCTCCATTGCATGGGTTACACGCTTAGTGCTTTGAATAGATTTGATCCTCTTTTTAATTTCTCTGATTTGAGCCATAGATAGTTACCAGTCACCAGTTACCGGAATCCAGTAGCTAGGATCTCCTCCTCTTTGATAGTGATTTAACTTTGGTTGATTTGTTTTGCTCTTTTGGTTTAGTTTCTGATTCAACTTTTTGAGGTTTTCCCGATACAGTCGCCAACATTTTTTTAAGTTCGCCCTCTGCAAAATCGTCGATTTCTTTTTTATCATCAAGATGTTTTTTGAGCTTCTGGTTAGTTTCAAAAAGGGTAAGGATGCTTTGCTCAAAACCAGCGATTTTTTCAATTGGAACCTCGTCAAAATAGCCGTTTTTAACAGCCCAAAGGATAACAACTTGAGAAGAAACGTCCATAGGTGCGAGTTGTGGCTGTTTTAGGATTTCAACGATACGTTTGCCGCGCTCAAGCCTCTTTTGGGTTGTTTCATCTAGGTCTGAACCGAATTGGGCAAAAGCGGCAAGTGAGCGGTATTGGGAAAGGTCAAGTCTAAGTGAACCGGCAACCTGCTTCATCATTTTTGTTTGGGCATTGCCGCCGACACGGGAAACGGAGATGCCAGGGTTGACTGCTGGACGGACGCCGGCGTTGAAAAGATCAGCTTCCAGATAAATTTGGCCGTCTGTTATGGAAATAACGTTTGTTGGAATGTAAGCTGAAACATCGCCTGCTTGGGTTTCTATTATGGGAAGGGCAGTTAGCGAACCGCCGCCATATTTTTCGTCCATTCGGGCGGCACGTTCGAGAAGGCGAGAATGAAGATAGAAAATATCACCAGGATAAGCTTCGCGGCCTGAGGGACGTTTGAGAAGAAGCGAAATTTGTCGGTATGCCCAGGCGTGTTTGGAAAGGTCGTCATAAATTACCAAAGCGTCTTTGCCCTGATCCATAAAGTATTCTCCCATGGCGCAACCGGCATAAGGGGCAATAAATTGCATGGTTGCTGAATCGGAAGCAGAAGCGGCAACCACAATGGTGTGGTCCATGGCTTTGTTCTTTTCTAAAGTCGCAACAACTTGGGCAATTTTGGAGGTTTTCTGGCCGATTGCAACGTAGATGCAAATGACGCCCTTACCCTTTTGGTTAATGATTGTATCTATGGTGATTGCGGTTTTACCAAGTCCACGATCGCCGATTATTAGCTCCCTTTGGCCACGGCCGATGGGGATCATTGAATCGATTGCTTTTAAGCCGGTTTGAAGAGGAGTGTTAACTGATTTTCTAAAAATTACACCCGGTGCTATCTTTTCTGTTACATAGCGGGTTTTGGTTTTGATTGGACCTTTGTTATCCAATGGGTTACCGAGTGCGTCAACGACCCTGCCGATAAGCTCCGGTCCGACAGGAACATCGAGAATTTTGCCGGTAGTTTGGACAGTATCTCCTTCTTTCAGGGCTGTCCAATCTCCAAAAATAATTGCTCCAACGGAATCTTCTTCCAGATTTAGCGCAAGGCCGGTTATGCCGTGGGGGAATGTGACAATTTCGGAAGCCGAAACGTCGGAAAGTCCCACTACTCGCGTAACGCCGTCGCCAATTTCGACAACTTTACCCACATTCTTTGGGGTCGCCTGAAACTTCGATTTTGTGATTTGCTGTTCTATTTCTTCAAGTATATTCATAAGTTATCGGTTACCGATTATTGTCGATTGTTTTAGCCTTGCATCCAATGTTTGATCCCAAATCCAATCGCCATTTGTGATCTTGGCCCCAAAAACCAAGTCCGGATTCAATTTATAAACCAGTTTTTTGGCACCTGTTCTTTTTAGAAGATCTTTTTCGCTGGCTGAAGCCAGTTTTTGCGGTGTCTCCACAATAATTTCTTCTTGTGATAAGGCTCTTTGCACTAGTTGTTTGTAAAGTGTCAAAATTTTAGTTGCACCTTGCGGTTTTTCCTTGGCGATTATCGATAAATTTCGACTAACTTTTTTTGGGTCGATATAACTGCCAGAGAAGCTATTTTTGTACATTGTTTTGGCTATTTTTTGAAGTTTTTTTCTGGCTATCATGAGACTTGTTTAGTTATTTGGGAAATGGATGTTTTGGTCAGTTCCTGCTTTTCTTTTGAGCTCATTGTTCTTCCTAATACTTTTTTGAGAAGGACACCGGCAATGGTTGCAGTTTCGCCTTGAAGCTCTTTTTGCATTTTTAATCGTTCCAATTCAATTTGTGATCTGGCTTCGGTGATTGCTGATTCGGTGATTTTGTGGCCTTCTTCTGTTGCTTCATCGACTATCCTTCTGGCTTCTGCTTTGGCATCCTGCATGACTACTTGTGCGTTTGCGCGGGCTTCTTCCAGCGCTTTTGCAACTTTGACATCGGTTTCTTCCAGTCTGTTTTCTATAACGTCCGCATTTTTAAGGCTTTCTTCGATTCTTGCTCTACGGTCTTCGAGCATTTTGACAATTGGTGCGTAGAAAAACTTCTTCAGTAAAAAGAAGATAATTAAAAAATTTACTATTTGGGCCAATAGTAAAACCGGTTGAATACCAAAACTTTGTATTACTCCCATAGGTTAACAAGTCAGAGTCAAAGCGAATAGTGTAAAGTTTTTTAATCTACACTTTGACTTTCGACTTTGACTTTTTAACCTGTAAAGGCCAAGATAAGTGCGTAAATCGCGATAGCTTCAGCAAGTGCCATACCAATTAACATGGCCGGAAGTATTTTCCCTGAAGCATCCGGATTTCTGCCAATTGCCTCCATGGCTTTAAAACCAATAAGTCCAATTGCAAGAGCAGGAACCATACCACCTACGGCAATTACTGCTCCTTTTGCTAAGACAATTTCCATAAATTAATCTTCCTCCTTTCTTGATTTAATGTTCGCTTGCGTGTTTTTCAGTTAAGATTACCATAAAAACAAGCGTTAGCATAGCGAAAATGAGTGCCTGGACAAAACCGACTAAAAGTTCCAAAAAGTAAAATGGAATAGGGACGATAAAGGCGAATATTTTAGAGGAAGCTGTTGAAAGCAGCACTTCGCCCGCGAAAATATTTCCGAAAAGCCGAAAAGAAAGAGAGAGAATTTTTGTAAATTCACCAATAAGCTCTAAGAGTCCAACAAAGAGAAAAATCGGGTGGAGGCTTAGAAATTTACCTATGTAATCTTTTATTCCTAAGTATTTAACAGCTAAATAATGGGTGATTACAACAGAAACCAATGCCAATGCCAGTGTAGTATTTAGATCGGAATTCATAGACCTGAACAGAGGAACGAAGACGCGGTGACCTTCTTCTATCCTGTTGAAGCCGATTGTGCCTATTCCCGGAAGCAAACCGAAATAGTTTCCAAGTAAGATGAAGAAGAAAAAGCTGGCAACAATTGGCAAAAAGACCTTTGTTTTTTCTCCGGCTACCGAGGCGACTAAATCCTGAAATGTGTCAACAGCGAACTCGGCAATGTTTTGAAGGGGATTAGGGACAGGTGTAAGCTTTCGTGTCGAAAGAAATGCAAAAGCAATAAGAACTAATGTCACAAGCCAAGCTGTTAGCATGGTATTGGTGACAGGAATTGGTCCAATTGAAAATATTTTTTCGGCTGCTAGGGTGACTTCCATTTAAAGCTCCTTTATACCTTCAAAAGTTGCAATTTTTAATGTAACTTTTATATCCGGACTTGCTTCTATTAAGGCTTCTTTCAGTTTTTGGGCGTTTTTCTTGTGAGTTTCGAAAGCGTTATTTTGGCCATATGCGCCGCAATCTTCGTGTTCGTATATTATGACTTCATCCGGCTGATGAAGTTTTAGGGATACATCAATAGCGGAATTTTTTACGTTTTCAAAATCTATCGATGCGCCTGGCCAGGCTATTCGGTCGAATTCACCATAGCTTGCATTTTGCTTAACGTCAGCGTCGATCATTTCCTGAAAACGCAGGTCTATGCAGTGAATTACTAAGATTTTGGCTTTATGCATTTTTTATTCCAAAAAAGGGCTCATGGGGCAAGCCAATAAGTCCTTCGGGCCAATGATATCAAAGACAGCCTAGATTAGGCAAGTATCAACGATTTTAATGAAGACTTGAATGGTCGAGAATGTCTATGACTGCACCATCTTTTGATAGTAAGGTATGTACCAAAACCAGGCGATTGTTAATTATTAGATCTCGCAATTCGCTGTCAGCAAATACACTACTTGATAGAGCAATATTGTGGCCGATGTCTTGATGAAGGACACTCCTATTTTCGGGATTGTGGGCCGTACTTGAAAGAAATAAGATTCTGGGTTTGTCGGTATCAACGCCATTTTTGTCCATGACTGACCATTTAGTTTTAATTTGCTCAATACCTGTAGCCGGTGAAGCAGCGCTTGAGCAAAACCCTTGTTTTATGTCTTTGCCTCCGAAAACTGCGCTTTGGTGAGAAAGGGACATGTATAATTCTTCGTGTTCTGAATACGGATGATTTGGTCCTCCTTCAGGAATTTTGGCAGTACCTGTTGCATATTGGACTGCCGCTGATTGGGCAAGTGCAAACATAAGTCCACGTTTTTGATCTTCGGTTAAATCTGAATAGTGTGCATCTATAAATTCCTCACAGTCTTCATAAAAAGTATTGGAATCGCCGCCGATCTTTGCTTCTGGATCCAAAAGCACTTCTTCTATGCTCACAACTGCTTCATAAAAATCCAGTAGATATTCAAAGTTCGTGAAGTTTTCAGCGTAAAGACCAAAATCAAGGCCAGTTTCTTTGGCGATGTCTTCACTGTGGTCAATAACTTGATCGGAAGTTTTAAATTCTCCATCTTCTTCTCTTAAAACTAAGCCCATTGTGGCTGTATCAAAAAGAACTGGAATAACGATTCTTGATAGTGGTTCATAACCATTCTTTTGGCGAATGTCATTGAAAAAAGATGTGATTGCAGGTTTTGTGACAAAGTGATGAATGGTGAGATTGGCATCTTCAAGACGGGTTGGATCTATTGATTCAATTTGGGCATATTCATTATATCCAAGCATGCCTCTTACCACCTCACTATTTTTGGCTTTAATATTTGCCACCATAATAGAATTGGCGGCACACCCATGTTTGGGATTGGTTGAATCGTAATGGGCAACTGCAAGTTCCAAAAGTTCGATTCCATTTTCGGCATCATCTTTAAGACTCACACACAAAAAAGGTGAAGTAGGCCTTATACTGTGGTCGATCTTCTCTGTGGTGTCGATGACACCTGCCGGAATTTCCAGAGTACTGATTGCATCCCCAGGAGGAACGTCTGGAAGTCTTCCGTCCAAGCATTTTGTTTTGCCAACCTTGGCTTTACCTCTTAGTCTAATCTCGCGTTCTTGTGCACTTAAAAATCTTGGATCCTTTCGCAGCTCGGTAATGCGATTATTCCGGTAAATAACTTCCCAAATTCTTTCTTCTTCTCGATCTATTTGTTCAGGCGTGTGGTAGTGTGCTGTTGAACCTTCGGTTAGCGGTTGTTGGTAAAAATGGATAATTGCTGTATGCAATTGTGAGCGCAAATAATTATCGCTTTGGGAAAGCTCTGGATTGTAACCGCCAAGTGCGCGTTCTGTTGTCATTCCTTAAAAAAAGACTTCCCCTTGTATGGGGAGTCGTTGAGGGGATATACTACCAAAAACCAGGCTCAAATGCAAATTTTATAGGATGAATTTGGCGATTAAACTTTTCTTTATTATTCTGGCGATAGGTGGAATTGTCTTAACGTTTTTTGTGTCCTGGTTTTGGCGTGCGCTTATCGTTCCCATGGTTTTGATTATCTTAATTGACGTTCTTTCAAGTTTTTTCAGGAAGAAAAAAAGTTAGGCAGCACGTGCCAATTCCGGCTCGGTTGAAGCTGCGGTTGAAGTAGCGACTGCGCCGGCAAGGTTGTCGATTAAGTCTTGCGGGACAGGCCTTAAAATTTGGCCGTTTGAATTCGGAGTTGGTGAGGTTGATACTTTGGCGGCTGGTGTTGGAGGAATGGTGACGGTGGTTGATTCGACGTTGGGAAAAGGTTGTCCATTTCTTGTAATAGGAATGACGTTGGCGGGTACTGGTGCTGCTTCAGCTAATTTGGGAGTTGCAGGTGTAACTTGCGGTATAACCACTCCTGCCGCAGCATCGGATGTTTGTGGAGCTATGGCTGGTTCAGGCTCAGTAGGTTTTTGTTGGGGATCGGTAGAATCGATTCCAGCTGCAGCTTTCCAGTCAGCATCATCGGTCGCTTCTGCTGTGATTACCGAAGCGGGTTGTGGTTGTTCTGCTTCCACTATTGTTGATTCTGGTTGCGCTTCAGATTGTGCTTCTGGTGTTGCATCTAAAACAGCTTCTGCTTGAGGTTCAGCGGGTGTTTCAGCTTCCGGGATAACTTGCTTGAGGGCCAAATAGAGGTCGTATTTTTCATCTTCAGTTACTGCAGCTTGTGCCAACTTCTCCAGATAAGGACGGTTTTCTTCTGTTGTAAGCTGTTCGTTTGTAATGTAGTTGTAGCAAGCAACGGCAGGCTCAAAGTCTTTATCATCTAGTGCTTTCTGGGCGAAACTTAAAAGGTAAAGTTTGATGTGCTCCTCTGGTGGTGGCGGATTTATTTCCTTGACGCGTTTTTCAACGTTAGGGACAAGTTCTTTCACTTGAGTTATCGGGCTAATATCAAAACGACCAACACCAAGGGCGACTGAATCTACTTCGTTGCCTTGGGATAAGTCGTCGTATGCTTTTTCGCCGTTTTGGCGGCTAATTCTGAAGACTTCCGCCTCTAAAGCTCGCCTTTTTTCAATTTCGATAGCTGTTGGCAGGTCTAAGCCTGCCATTCGAGCAATATCCGCACGGATTTCGGGAGACTTTGCGACTATCTGGGCTTCCGGAGCTGCGTCGGGCATGCATACATTTAAAACACTTATTAAGTTGTTGTCAATTGGAAGTTGTAGGCTAAATTTAGAGCTGCTCTAGCTTTAGCTTTTCCTCGCCTTTTGGAGGATTGATGAGGGCCAGGTATCTTTCAGTAGTGGAAAGTCTTTTGTGGCCCGCTATTTTGGAGATTAGAACCAGCGATGCTCCCGCGGAAAGGTGGTGGGCAACCCAAGTGTGCCTAAGATCGTTGACCTTGGCGCCCGCAATACCGGCTTTTCGGTAATACCTGTCGATGGCGGTTCTGATGTTTCTTACCAATAGGGGTTTGCCGGTTTTGGTGACAAAAAGGGCTTTGTTGGGAGTTTTTGCTCTAACTTCCAAGTATCTTTTGAGAGCGGTTTCGGCGGCTTTGTTTAAAGGAACTGTCCTTTCCGGTCGGTTTTCCTGAGGCCTTACGTAAAGGTGGCCTTCTTTTCCTTCTTGAGATGGGTAGACATCGTCGGTTTTAAGATTGGCTAATTCACCAATTCTGATTCCGGTCTGCAAAAGTACTTCGATTATGGCGGCGATTCTGGCATCGTCTCTGGCAGCATCCCTTAGGGCGCGGTATTCGATGGGGGAAAGGATTCTAGGCGGTTTCGTTTCGAACTTTGGGTGTTCAACCAAACTTGCCGGATCGTCGGTTATCATTTCCTGAACTTTAAGGTAACGGAAAAAGGTTTTAGTTGAATTTAGCTTCCTGGAAATCGACTTTTGTGTGTAGCCTTTTTCTTGAAGTTTAGCCAAAAAGGTTCGAATGTCGTCTGCCGATACTTCGTGGACGTGGGCTTTTTGCAAATCGGAAAGAAAATTGACAAGCTGTTCGATGTCTTTGCCATACGCAAGCACGGTGGCCGATGCCCGTTTTTTGCCTTTAAGGTGTTCGACGAACTCCCTATGTGCCTCTTGTAGTTTTTTCATTCAATTTACTTGCCAAAGTGCAGTTGGCTGGTGCAGGCATTCGGGTAGGCTGAAAGTTGATGTTAAGTATAGCTTAACCTATGGGCTTTGTCAAGAATAAAGGCTATCGGCTTAGTTTTCCTCATAAAATTGCTGTTAATGTTTTTTGATGCTTACCTTATAATATAATAAGGTTTTAAATGAAGCGTAATTTGGTCCTGATTTTTGCTGTTTTGATAATTGTGCCTGTAATTTTAAATGGTGTTAGGCGAATCTCTTCTTTTCGTGGAACATCTCAAAAGGTGGATGAAGCACAGGTTGAGCTTGATCAATTAAAGAAAGAAAATGAAGATTTAAAGCGAGAACTTCAGTATAAAAGTAGTGATAGTTTCGCTGAGGAGGAGATTAGAAATAAACTAGGAATGGTGAAACAAGGGGAGACTGAAGTGATTATTCCGAAGCAAGAGGAGAAGGTTAACTCTGGGCAAGTTCAACAGAATCAGGCTCCAAATTGGCGAAAATGGCGCGATCTGTTTTTGGGAAGAAGCTAGGTTATTGATTTGACATTGGGCCAAATTGAGGCTAAAATACACAAGAGAAAAAGCGACGCGGGGTAGAGAAACGGTATCTCGGGAGGCTCATAATCTCCAGAAGTGGGTTCGACTCCCACCTCCGCTACATAAAGGCCCGACTCGCGCCAGGTCTTTTTTTTTGTTAAAATTCGATTGATTTGGCGGCGTAGCTCAGTCGGTTAGAGCGTGGCACTCATAACGCCAAGGTCGTTGGTTCGATCCCAACCGCCGCTACTTATCACTCAAACTCCTCATTTGCTAATAAAGTTGACACTCAAATAAAAGGGTTGATATAATTAGCTTGTAAGCAATGCTCTTTTGAGGTGGATAGTTGTTTTTTAGTAGCAATCCAGGCAGAGGGTTGCTAATTTTTAAAATGAATAAAGACTTAAAAACTTTAAAAAATTTTTGGTTTTTCTACTTTACTCGCTAAGGCGGGTTTTGTAGTGGTTTTTAAGTAAATCACAAACCAAAATACAAAACTCGCAAGAAAGGCGAGTTTTTTTGTGGCGAAAAAACATGAATAACTTAGAAAGATTAGATATTTGTCCGAGAATGAAAACTGGAAGCTGTGCACCTTGTGTGGAGATGGCTAATTTGATAAGTCAAGTCTCTTACAGTGCAAGACCAGTTGGACCGGCTCGTGCCGAACTTAAAAACAACGTTTGTCCTGAAGGAGAAGATCCAGTTGTTCCTGATTTAGGAATAAAAAAGCAGAGTTCTGCCCGATTTAGATTAAGAGGGAGGTGAATTTATGGGAAGAGAAACATTAAGACCCTTAGGTTTAAGTGAGGCTCAATCAACACCTGGCGCCAGGATGACGCCTTGCAACAGTTGCGATTTAGAGCCGGCATCTTGTGGCAAACAGCGTCTTGTTGTGAACGATTCGGTTCCGGATACATTAATCTTATGTGGTGCTGGAAGAGGACCGGTGAGGCGAATGGAAAAAGCTATAAAACTTGATCGACCTTCGATTAGAGTTGATAATTATTTAAATGGCAAAGCTGGAGCAAATAGAGAAGCATCTACGCCAACAGAATCTGCTGTACAAGGTAGTTGATCTTGAATCTGAAGCTTTTACGGTTGGGGATGTAGTCAAGTCGGGAATTGATGAAGATGAGGTGGTAAAGACCTTAATTGTGAGGGCAAATCAAGGTTTTGTAGCTTTGGCTTTGAGAGGCAAAGACAGGCTGGATTTTAAAAAAGTCAGAAAGCTTTTAGGATCTAAAGCCGAACTTGCTAAACCGGATGAAGTTTTAAAAGTGGTGGGTGTTCCCATTGGCGCCGTTTGTCCGGTTCTAGTTGGAATTCCTCTATATTTTGATAAGAAAGTGATGGATCTTGAAAACGTCCATATGGGACCTGGGGATTTGATGCACGGTTTGGAAATGAAGCTTTCCGATTTGATAAAGGCAGTTGGGGATTATTTGATAGAAGATCTGACATGATTTGAAAAACATGAAGCTAAAAGAAGAAAACACAAATACAAGAAGTAATTCTTGGTATAGCAAGACTAACTAACTTTCGGTTGGTAGTTTTGTGCGCCAAAAAAATCTTAACTCACCAACCGGTGAGTTTTTTTGTGGTTTCGACAGCTCACCATAAATGAAAAAAAATATGGAGATAAAGAAAGAAAAACCAGTTGTATGTATTTTAGGCGGCATGGGTCCGCAGGCTTCATCACGGCTTCTTTCGATGATTATCGATAAATTATCTGTAAGTGGTAATCTCAATTCTGGTGATTTTCCAGAAATCGTAGTTGATTCTGTTCCTGTTCCGGATTTTATTTCAGATTTAAAAAACAGAGATATAGCTCTTCAGATGCTCAAAAAAAGAGTCAGGTTATTGAATTCTTTTCAACCAGACTGTTTTGCTATTGCTTGCAATACCGCACATATTTTGCTAGATGAGCTTCAAGCTTGCACGAAAAGTCGTTTTGTTTCGATCGTTGATGAAGTTGTTAAGCAAGTTGCGAGAAAAGACATTAAAAGCGTTGGCCTTTTGGCATCGCCTACAACGATAAATACAGGTCTATTCCAAAAAGCTTTAGGGCAAGTAAAAGTTAAGGTGATCAGACCTGATGATTTTGAACTTCGTGCAATTGATTTTGTGATACGCAGGGTAATTGGTGGAAGAGTAAGCCAAAAGGATGCGAGATTTTTGGTTTCTGTGGCGAGAGGGCTTAAAAAAAGTGGTGCACAGGGCATAATTTTAGGTTGTACGGAGTTGCCGTTAATTTTTCCGGACAAATTGGATTTGCCGGTTTTTAATACCTTGGAGATACTAGCAGATGCTTTAGTTTTGCTCCTTATTTGACATATGCTTATGAATTTGATTGAATTACAACTAATGAGCCGTCCAAATTACATTTGGATCAAGATTATTAACCCTTCGGGGCGATAATCTTTTGCGGCTCAAAAGAAAAACCCCGATTCGAATCCGAAGAGGGGTATTTTTTTGGCTAGAATTATGACAAACGAGACTGAGTATAAATTAGGTGTAAATGGCAAAACCAGCCAGACTTGGAGAGAGCGATTTGTTGGCTATTTGGACAACCCCGGCAGTGATGTATTTCGAATGGTTGAGCGCGGTCGTGCATTAGGCTTGGTTGATGGTGACTTGCAAGGGCAAAGGCAGCTTGCCGGTGATTTCGGTTCGCTTTTCGACGCTGTTTACATACCTGAAACTGGTGGTGAGGTCTACGTTGATGATTTATCACCAGAGGAGATAGAGACAAGGACTGGTATATCACCCGATCGACAAGCGGGTTTAATTGAGATTATGGTTGAAAGCGGTATGGTAAAAAGTAGAGTAGCTGTTGAAGCAAGAAGAAAGGCCAACAGAAGATAGTATGAAATTGAAAAACAATTTTTGGTGGTGCAAAACAAACTGACCTTAGGTTGGTAGGTTTTGCGCGTCAAATTTTCAAAACTCACCAACCGGGTGAGTTTTTTTGTGGTTCGATACCTCACCATAAATAGAAAACTTTTGAAAGGAGGGAAATGGTAGAAAGAATCAGATTTGAAGGCATTGAGCATGAGGTTGTTGTGGATCGTTCTGACCCACATACCTGCCATGAGGCTGCAATACATGCGTACGATCAACACAGGGCTATGCTGAATTTAAGTTCCGATGAGGGTTTGTCCTATCATTATGTCTATTCGATGTTGGGAGAACATAGACAGGTTTGTAAAGAGGGGGAAGATCAGGTGGAACATAAAGGAGATTATTAATATAATGAATCCATGAAGAAACGGATTTTAACGGGAGATCGGCCTACAGGTCGCTTACATTTAGGCCATTATGTTGGATCACTGAGAAATCGAGTGAAGCTTCAAGACGAGTATGAAACGTTCATTATGGTTGCCGACGTGCAGGCTTTAACTGACAACTTCGAACATCCGGAAAAGTTAAAAGAAAATATCCGCGAAGTGGTTTTAGATTATCTTTCGGTTGGAATAGATCCTGCCAAAGCGACGATTTTTGTGCAGTCGAAGGTTCCAGAAATTGCAGAGCTGACTGTTTTTTATATGAATTTGGTAACTTTGGCACGGCTTGAGAGAAACCCCACAGTCAAGGATGAAATGAAGCAAAAAGGGTATGGATCCAACGTGCCTTTGGGCTTTTTGGCTTATCCCGTTTCGCAAGCTGCGGACATTACATTTTTGAAGGCAGATTTGGTTCCGGTTGGGGTTGATCAGGTTCCGATGATCGAACAGACGAGAGAGATTGTGCGCAAATTCAACGAACTTTACGGCAAAGTACTTGTTGAGCCGGAAGCTTTAGTTGGGGAGGTTGAAAGGCTGCCCGGTACTGATGGAAAAGCAAAAATGAGTAAAAGCCTAGGAAACGTGATTAATTTGGCCGATGATTCTGAAACTATTAGGAAACAAGTAATGGGAATGTTTACGGATCCAAATCGGGTACATGGAGATGAACCAGGAGAAACGGAGAAGAATCCGGTATTTGTCTACCTTAGGGCATTTGCTGATAGGGGACAAAGCGAAAAAGTTGCAGAGATAGAAAGTAAGTACAAAAAAGGTGATATCAAAGATGTTGAGGTTAAGGAGTTTTTGGTCGAGGTTTTGGAGGAATTTTTAGAACCAATCAGAAAAAAAAGGGAAGAATTTGAAAGACAAAAGGATTTAGTAGATAGGATTCTTGAAGAGGGAACTCGAAAAGCAAGAGAAGAAGCAAAAAAGACTCTGGCCGAAGTAAAGCAGGCCATGAAGATTGATTACTTTTAATTTCTATTTAGATTGCTGGCAATTTGGCTTTTGGAGTGATAAAATTGGCCTTTGACTATGGCAAAAAACGGAGAAGAAAAATCGAAGACTGATAATTCGTCTGGCAATAAAGGGGGTCTAAGAAAGCCGCCTATTCCTAAGATGAAGATAATTAAGATGCGCAAATCGTCTTCATGGAGAGGATTTTTAATCTATGCAGTTTTGGGGATTATCATTTTCGCCTTTTTCGCATTAACTGCAAACCCAACAAACAAATTTAACGAGGTTAAGCCGATTTCGACTGTTATTTCGGATATAAAAGACAGTAAAGTCAAAAGCATTGAGATTGACGGCAACAAACTCAATGTTACTTTACACGAAGGTCAGACCTATTCTTCTAGAAAAGAGGATAATCAATCGTTTTTTACAGCATTACAGGCAGCACAGGTTGATCCGAGCAAGGTTGGCATTGAGGTTAAAGACACAACGCTTTCCCAAGCATGGATTACAATTTTGACCACATTTTTGCCGCTGGGGATAATCATTATTTTCTTTTTCCTGATATTTAGACAGGCAAGGGAAGGGGCTTCTTCTGTTTTTTCGTTTGGGCAATCTCGCGCCAAACAGTTTTCCAGTGATATGCCAAAGGTGACTTTTGCAGATGTCGCCGGGGTTGACGAGGCGAAGCAGGAATTACAAGAGGTCGTGGACTTTTTGAAGCATCCGGAAAAGTACCGGGCAATTGGTGCCAGAACACCAAAGGGTGTGCTTTTGGTTGGGCCGGCAGGAACCGGAAAGACACTTTTGGCCAGGGCAGTTGCCGGGGAAGCGGGAGTGCCGTTTTTCTCAGTTGCTGGATCGGAATTCATGGAAATGCTTGTTGGAGTTGGAGCAGCCAGAGTACGTGACCTTTTCGGCCAAGCTAAAAAAGGCGCGCCGGCCATTATTTTTATAGACGAGATTGAATCAATAGGCAGAATGCGTGGCATGGGATTTTCTGGTGGGCACGACGAGCGTGAACAAACTTTGAACCAGATTCTTGTGGAAATGGACGGTTTTGCGCCAAACGACTCGGTAATGGTTATGGCTGCAACCAACAGACCCGATCTTCTTGATCCTGCACTGACTCGGCCAGGCAGGTTTGACAGGCGGGTTGCTTTGGATTTGCCGGATATCGAAGGCAGAAAAGCGATTATCAAAATTCACATGAAGGGTAAACCGTTTGCCAAAGAGGTTGATATAGACAGACTTGCTTCCAGAACCGTTGGGTTTTCCGGAGCAGATCTAGCAAACATGTTAAACGAAGCGGCAATTTTGGCTGCACGGGATTCCAGAAAAGAAATAAATAACGTAGATTTGGAAGAGGCGGCAACGAAGGTAAAGCTCGGACCGCAAAGAAGAAGGATGCAATCTCAAGATGAAAAGAGACTGACTGCATATCATGAGGGTGGTCATGCAATAGTTGCACACTTTTTGCCGCATGTTGACCCGGTTCATCGGATATCGATAGTTGCTCGAGGAATGACAGGGGGTCACACGTTGGTGCCACCCTCGATCGATAGATATACGGAAACAAAAACTAGGCTTGTTGAGCGAATTGCGACACTTATGGGTGGACGCGTTGCAGAGGAATTAGTTTCGGGTGAATACACAACCGGTGCAGCTTCAGATTTAGAAATTGCCTCAGGGATAGCCCGCGAAATGGTAACTGAGTTTGGCATGAGTGATTTAGGACCAACTGTCTTTTCGCCGAGAGCACAATACGGACTTTGGCCGGGGCTTGGCGCTGAACAGCAGCAGGTATCACCGGATCTGGCGAGCAAAATAGACAAGGAAGTTACAAAACTAATTGATGCCGGTTATAAAAATGCTAAAGAGGTTATTTTGAAAAACCGTGGGAAGTTGGATAGGGTTGCAGAAGCTTTGATAGAGCGTGAGACTTTGGAGCGCGACGATTTTGAAAAAATTGTAGGAAAGCCGACTTCAAACGGAGAGATTAAGTTTAGAGGAACAGCTGCCAAAATTGGAATTAAGATAAAACCTTCTAGAACTGCCCAAGCATAAATTTTGATTAAAAAATGGCAGAAAGACAACGAATGCATTTGCATGAACTTGCGAGATTGATTCCGCGTGACACTGAGCGGAGGCTATTTGCTATGCGCTTCGTTGAGTCAATGGCTGATGTTGATTTTGAAGGTGTTGTTGTTTCAATGAGGAGGCATTCGATTAGAAGTGAAGGCGATCCATTGTTTTATGTGATTTCAATGAATAAGGATCCTGAAGTTGTTGATTGCTTAAGGCGAAAAGTCCAATGGATTATTGAAGGAACATGTTGCAGTGGTTTTCAACAAGAACAGTTAGGAAATGTAGGCGTTTTTAGTATGGCTGATTTTACCAGTTATAAAACACGTCATGAATTTGCTTTCGAGCCGGTCACTGTGCTTCTTGAGAAGGGTCCACAAAATCTTTTGGCAACTCATATGCCTGGAACGATTTTAAACAATGATTTAAATTAATTGTGCTAGAATTTGGGCATGAATTCTTCAAGAGTCCTTCTGCTTGTTGATGGCAATAACCTCTTTCACCGTGCTTACCATGCTTTGCCGCCTTTGACCGATAAAACTGGGGAAAATGCAAATGCTGTTTTTGGATTTTCTAACATGATTTTGAAAGCAATTGGCGAGGTCAAACCGGATTATATTGCGTGTGCTTTTGATACCAAGGCACCGACTTTTCGGCATGTTGAGTTTGAAGCATACAAGGCGCAAAGGGTCGCGCCTCCACCAGATCTTTATCCACAACTACCGAAGGTTAAATCTGTCCTTGATGCTTTTGGAATCAAATATTTCGAAAAGGCGGGATATGAGGCGGACGATTTGTTGGCATCAATTGCGACAAAAGTCCTTACGGGTTCCGAGAGAATCAGCATCGTAATTTTGTCCGGCGACCGGGATTTGTTGCAAATGGTGGACGGAAGTATAAAGGTTCAAATGCCCGGATGGAACCTGCAGACGACAACCCTATTTGGATCGGCTGAGGTTAGGGAAAAATACGGTTTGGAGCCGCATCAAATGGTTGATTATAAGTCTATGACGGGTGATCCTTCGGATAACGTGCCGGGAGTAGCTGGAATTGGCCCCAAAACCGCCTCAACTTTATTACAAAAATATCATACCCTTGAGGGGATTTATAAAAACTTAGACGAAATTGCTGAAAGTACAAGGGTGAAACTTCAAAAAGATAAAGAGGTGGCACTAGCTGCGAAAAAGCTGGTGGCTTTAGATACAGATGTAGATATGCGATTTACGATTTACGATTTACGATTTAAACCAGATTGGGAGAAGGTCAGAGTTGAATACGAAGATCTTGGATTTAGATCAATAGTCAATAAGTTACCAGGGGCCAGTGACCAGAGACCAGAGAAGGTTTCCGAATCCAAATCAGAAAAGAAAAAGAGCGATCAATTAGAGCTAATCTAATGAATTCCCAAATTAAAGCTGTAATTTTCGATTTCGACGGTTTACTGGTAAATACTGAAGAGTTAAGACTAATATCTTTTCAACGCCTTCTCAAAAAATACAAAAAAAAGTTTAAAAGGCAAGATTATCTATTAAGCATGCTATCGAGGCATCCATTAAGCACGAGTGCTTTTTTAAAAGAAAAGTATCAGCTTGATGTAGGTTTGGAAAAGTTGCACAAGGAGAGACTGGAGATTTTTGATGAGTTATTTCATAAAAAACTTGTATTTAAAAAGGGTGCATTCGAACTTATTATTAAACTCAGAGACAAGTCAATAAAATGTGCAATCGCCACAGGTAGACGTAGATATTATATTGATGATGCCCTTAGTATGTTGGGTGTTGCTAAGCATTTTCAGGTTGTTGTTTCACCGGAAGATCTTATAAAAAGTGAAGGTAAACCTGATCCGGAGATATATTTAATTGCTGCTGAAAAGTTAGGTGTTGAACCTTGTGAATGCCTTGTTCTGGAGGATGCACCGCACGGGATAGAAGCGGCGAAAGCTGCGGGGATGAAGGCGATATACGTTCCGGATGCAAGATTTGTTGATACTTTCCACGAAAAAGCTGATCTAATTTTAAAAAACATGCATGAGCTGACAGACGAGGTCTTAGGGAGGTTAATCCATGGTTAAGGCGGTGATTTTCGACTTTGATGGGCTTCTTTTTAATACAGAACCGGTTTGGGGGAAAACGCATGACGAATTTTTAAAACAGCACGATTTTTCGGATGTTGATGTGGGTGATACTACCGGGATTGGGCTTCGGGATTTTATTTTGCTTCTTAAAGGTGAAGGCTTGGCTGGTAAAACCGATGAGCTTTTGGAGGAGTATAGGAAAATTTTTTACGAAAAGATGAGAGATCAGCAGGATATTTTGATGCCAGGATCTTTGGAAATACTGGAAAAAGCTCGAAAAAATGGCTTAACAATTGCTTTAAATTCGGGAGGCCACACAGAGCTTAAGCTAAGGGAAATGTTGGGGAATGAGAATATTCTGGATTATTTTGCTGTGATTGTTTCTTCGGATGATGTTTCCCGCGGCAAGCCGGCACCCGGCGTTTATCTTGAAACATTAAAAAAACTTGGACTTGAGGCAGAGGTTTGTTTAGCGTTTGAGGATTCTATAAACGGGGTTAAGTCTGCGGTGGGGGCCGGTGTTTCTGTTTGGGGAATTAACGCTGATTCAGATTGGAGAAGTGATTTAATTAAAGCAGGAGCGGAAAAAGTTTATTCTAGTCTGGGGGAGGTAGAGCTATGAAAGTCGCCTTAGTGCATGATTACCTGAATGAATTTGGCGGGGCGGAGCGAGTGCTTTTGGCGCTTTCGGAAATTTATCCCGATGCGCCGATTTATACGGCATTTTACCGTGAAGACTCACCTGCATATGAGCGCTTCAAGAAGAAAAAAATCATAACTTCGTGGGCGCAAAATGTGCCGTTTTTTGCTTCGAGGTTACATTCACCTTTAAGGTTTTTGGCGCCGATGGTTTGGGGAAATTTTGATTTTTCCAAGTTTGATGTTGTGATTGGGTCTAGCAGTTGGTATGTCACAAAAGGATTTAAAAAAGGCAAAAAAACAGTTGAGATTTGCTACTGTCACACGCCGCCTAGGTATTTGTATGGATATCCCACAGCCTCAAGCCAAAAAGGAATCTTAATCAAAATTTATGCGGCATTGGTTAATCATTTTATGCGGGTTTACGATTTTGAAGCAGCGCAAAGAGTGGATTGGTTTATTGCCAATTCAAAAGAGGTGACAGGGCGGATCAAGAAGTTTTACAGAAGGGATTCGACAGTGATTTATCCGCCGGTGGATGTTAGCAGGTTCGCGGGTCCTATCAGTAACGGCGAATACTTTCTTGTAGTCTCAAGGTTAGTTGGGGCAAAAAACGTCGATTTGGCGGTAGACGTGTGTTCAAATTTAGGGCTCAAGCTTAAAGTAGTTGGGACCGGAAGAGACAAGGGGAAACTTGAAAGGATGGCCGGTGAAACAATTGAGTTTTTAGGTGATGTTGCCGATGAAGAACTGATAGGTTTATATCAAAATTGCCGCGCGTTGATTTTCCCCGCTTCACAGGAAGATTTCGGGATAGTGCCGGTTGAGGCAATGGCTGCAGGTCAGCCGGTGATTACTTTAGCGGAAGGTGGAGTTTTGGAATCGGTAATCGATTGGTCAGTTGGTGGGAAAGGGAAATGCACAGGTGTTTATTTTGACCCGGCAACAGCAGGATCTTTAACTTTGGCAATCAACAACTTCTTTAGTCTTGAGAAAAAAGGCTATTTCGATTCGGCATTCATCAAAAAACATGCTCAGAAATTTTCAAAAGAAAGATTTAAAGATGAGATTAAGAAATTTGTAGCAAGTAAAGTCAAAAAAGCTTGAAATTGTTCCTCTTTCGGGTTTAGGCTTAAAGTATGGGTGGTGGACCTGAATTCTTCTTTTTTGAGCTGCATGGTGAAATTGCACATTCTCCGAAAAAACCCAGAAGCTTAAATTTCGCAAGTACGAGACGTTTGCCCGGATGGACGGGTGATGAAAGTAGCGGGATTGAGTCGTCGCGAGAATTAAAACAAACAAAGTCTAATTTGGATCAAAAAAATGCTGGAAGTGGCATTCCAGACGGTCCAGTGGTTGACGTAAAGGAATGGAAACCTGAAAAGTTTGATCTTCTATTGAGAGATATTCATTAGATTTATCTCTTTTTAATTTCTGCTATACTTTTTTAGATTAATATGAGTTCAAATCCAGTTTTGGAAGTTAAAAACTTGGTTAAAAGATTCCCTTCGTCTAAGAGAGATTCAAAGGGCAAAGGGTTTGTTGTGGCGGTTGACGGAATTTCTTTTAGTGTTAAAGAGGGCGAAATAGTTGGACTTTTGGGACCAAACGGTGCAGGAAAAACGTCAACAATCCAAATGCTTTTGGGGGTTTTATCGCCGACATCCGGTAGCATTTCTTATTTCGGTAAAGATTTTGCCAGAAACAGGGAAGAGATATTAGGGCAAGTTAACTTCTGTTCAAGCTACATTAGGTTGCCCTGGAGTATGACGGTTTTTGAAAACATGGATGTTGCGGCTAGGCTCTATGGGGTTAAAAACCGTAAAGAAAGAATTGCAAAATTACTGGCAATTTTTGAGATCGAGGCGTTTAGCAACAAATCAGTCGCCTCACTTTCTGCAGGTCAGCTGATGAGAACGGTTTTGGCCAAATCATTTATCAATTACCCACGTGTACTTTTGTTGGATGAGCCTACAGCAAGCCTTGACCAGGATGTAGCAGACAGGGTGAGAGAATTTTTAGAGAAGGAGAGGAAGGATTTCAATATGTCGATGCTTTTGACTTCACATAACATGCGAGAAGTAGAGAAATTGTGTGACCGGGTCATATTTTTGAACAAGGGAAAAATTTTGGAAATTGGTACTCCGGAAAAACTTGCAGCTAAATTACAAACTGCTAAAGTTGAACTTTGGATTGAGAAAAACGAACAAAAAGCCAGTAAATTATTTAAGAAACTTAGGCTCAAAGTTGAAAAAGAAGGCAAATACACTCGAGTAGAGGTCAAAGAAAAAGAAGTAGCAAATTTTTTGGTAGTTCTGGGACAAAACGGTGTTGATTACCGAGAAATTAACATTGACAGGCCGGATTTAGAAGACTTTTTCCTAAAAGCAGCTAGGGAGGGCAAAAATGTTTAATTTTGGGATCGTTATGGCGGTTATTGTAAGGCATCTTTACAACTTTAGGCATAACCTCGACAGAATTTTTGATTCTTTTTACTGGCCTGCGATGGACATCTTGCTTTTCGGTTTTACGAGCGTTTTTATAATGCAAAGATCTGGGAATATTCCTCAACTTGTAACGGTACTTCTTTCGGGGCTTATTCTTTGGACTATCGTATGGCGTGGGCAGTATGAGATTACGGTTAACTTGTTAGAGGAATTTTGGAACCAGAATTTGGTTAATCTTTTTGCTTCACCTTTGAGGGTTCGTGAGTGGATTCTTGCCGTTTTCATTTTAGGCTTTGCAAAGATGTTTATTGCTGTTGGTTTTTCGGCATTTCTGGCTTACGTTATTTTTAAAGCCAATGTTTTTGTGCTTAGCTTTTGGCTTATTCCTTTTATGGTTAGTTTGCTTTTAACAGGCTGGGCTTTCGGGCTTTTGGTGGGGGGCTTAATTGTCTACTATGGACACAAAATCCAGGTATTGGCATGGAGCGGAATATTTATTATTGTGCCTTTTTCCGGAGTTTATTATCCTATTTCAACTTTGCCAAAGTTTGCTCAGAAAGTCGCAATGTTTTTGCCAACAAGCTACATTTTTGAAGGCATGCGTTCGATCATTTTCAAAGGTGTATTTGACTTTAAATCCCTTTACATAAGTTTAAGCTTAGACGGAGTACTTATTGCCTTGGGTATAATGTTTTTTGTCTTTATGTTTAATAAAAGCAAAGAGAAAGGGCTTGCCAGGTTGGAATAATGCCGGAACTGCCGGAAGTCACAGTTATTGTTAATTCTTTAAACAAGGCCATTCGTGGCTTGGTTTTGGAGTCTGTGGAATACGACTGGAAGCCAAAGTTTTACTGGGGAAAGTTTTCGATAAAAGATTTAAAAGGATCAAAGGTAAAAGATGTTCGCAGACAAGGAAAGGTTATTATTATTGATCTTTCAAACGGAATGTCGATTGTCATTCATCTTAAGTTGACGGGACAGTTAATTTATCAGGATAAAAAGATCAGGGTTTCCGGAGGGCATCCGATTCCGCCATTAAATAAGCCTGTTCCAAACAGTACGACCCGGGTTACTTTTGCATTTACCAACGAAGGTCATTTGTATTTCAACGATATGCGCAAGTTTGGTTGGGTGAAGATTACCAAAAGTGATGAGGCATCTATAAAAGAGGCGATTGGCAAAGTTGAATTGGGACCGGATCCAATGGAAATGACGGAAACTGAGTTTTTGGATAGGATTAAAAAGAAGCCTCAACAAAGGATTAAAAAGCTTCTGATGGATCAGTCATTTGTGGCCGGAATCGGCAATATTTACAGTGATGAAGCACTTTGGAGAGCTAAAATTCATCCGAAAAGATCGATTGCCAGTTTATCTGATTCCGAAATTAAGGCGATTTTCAAAGGAATTCAAGACAGTTTCAAGCTGGCTATAGAAAAAGGCGGTTCGAGTGCCAATTCGTTTGTGGATGGACGTGGCGAGAAGGGGCTTTATTTGACGTTTGCCAAAGCTTATCATATGACAGGCAAACCATGCGCCCGTTGCGGAACAAAAATTGTCCGCCAAAAAATGGATGGCAGAAGCGCCCATTTTTGCCCCAAGTGTCAGGTCTTAACTAAGGAAAAACCTGCACTTAAGCTAATCTAGAATGTTATTTTTACCAAAACCCTATGTCAAGGTTTTGTCCCGCCGGGATTTTTTCATTCTGACGCTTGTAATTTTGATTGGCCAGATTGCGTCTGCCTTTCTGGTCCTTTCTCTTATAGTTTCAGTTTTTGCGAAAACCGGAAGTAATCTTGGTGTTTCCGGAGTTATCTTGTCGTTTGCGGTGCCTGCCTTTCTTTTAATGGCGTTTTCCGGGCTATTGGCGGATATTTTCGATCGTAAAAAGACGATTGTTGTTGCCAATACGATTATCGCTTTTGTGGTTTTTATAATACTTTTAACCGAGAAAGTAGTTTATGCTTCGATTCCACTTTCGTTTTTGTACTTTGCCGGCAATTCTTTTTTCATTCCGGCTTCTTCTGCTGCTACCGCCCAACTTGTCAGGCGCAGTCAACTTTTGATTGCTAATACGATTTTTATATTTGTTTTGGCGGGGGGAGTAATATTCGGATTCTTTGCAGCTTCCCTCATACAGTACTTTTTTGACAATTCGGCAACTCTTATTGTTTGCGAGATACTGCTTATTTTGGCGGTTATCTTTTCGCTTCTTTTGCCGTCTTTGCCGCCAAGGCGTGCCAAGACAATTTCATTTTTTAAGGCTATGGATCATGTTAAGAGGGGATTTGTCTATATAATGAAAGCCAAAATCGTTTGGCTTTTCTTTTTGTCATTTGCGGCAATGCAAGGAGTTATAGTTTTTGCCGGAACGCTGGCCCCCGGTTTTTTTCGCGACATTGTGGGGCTTCCAATTAACACTTCACCGGTTTTTATTTTGCCGCCAATTGGGGTAGGAGTTGCTACCGCAGTTCTTATTATCAACCGGATTAAAAACAGGGAAGGGATGTTGGTTTCTTTGGGAATTTGGACACTTGGGGTTGCCCTTTTGACTTTAGGACTTATGATAAAGCTTCATCTGACAATAGATGGCCTTTTAATCTTGTTTTTGGTACCATTTTTATTTCTTTTGGGGCTTGGGATGATGATTATTATGATTGCATCCCGAACGGTAATCCAAAAGAGTGTGCGACATGAGCATCAAGGGACAGTTTTTGGGGCAAATATAATTTTGGCTTCGTTTTTGGCGGTTTTAATGTCACCGCTTGCGGTTTTGATGCAGGGAATTTTTGGTTATGTGAACCTGATTATCCTAGGTGGGGCGCTTTTTTTGGCTGCTTCTTTGGTTTTTGCCCATATTGGCAATAGATGGAAATTTTAAGCCTAAATTTAGGGAATTATCGGAACTTTTCTTCCAAGAAATTGGTTTTCGATCCAAAACTAACTGTAATAGTTGGGCCAAATGGCGTTGGTAAAAGTAATGTTTTGGAAGCGGTAGGAATGCTTTCCGGGATTAGGCCCACTAAGGCCGAAAGTGATATGGATTTGGTGCGTTTTGGGCAAGAAACGGCCAAAGTAGAAGGGAAAGTTGTTTCGGGTGAAGAAGAGAGGAATTTGGTGGTCAATTTTCAAATTACGGAAGCTGGCAGAGTGGGGAAATCCTTTTATATCGATTCTTTTAAGAAGCGACTTTTCGATTTTGTGGAAGTTTTTTCAATTGTAATTTTTGAGCCGGCGGATTTGGATTTGGTTTCCGGATCTCCTTCACTTCGGCGAAAACATTTGGACAGATTTTTATCTTCTTTGGATAGCAGGTATTGGAGGAGCGTTTCGGCTTACGGCAAGATTGTGACTCGACGGAATAAGATACTTTTGCGGATCCAGGAGGGTAAATCTAAACCATTGGAGCTTGGGTTTTGGGATGAGAGGCTTCTTTCCCATGGGAAATATATTAGTAAAGTCAGGGAGGATTTTTTTCAATATTTGAATTTTGTGAGCTTGGGAGAAGGTCTTTCCCGCCAAGCGAAGGTCAGGCCTTTGCGAAAGAAAGATTCAGGTTTAAGGCCTGACCTTAAGCTGGGAAGCAAGGGTTACTTTTGGGAGCTGAAGCAAAGCTTGATCTCGGAGGAAAAGTTAGCGGCAAATAGGGATCGCGATATTGCGGCAGGAGTTACGCTTTCCGGCCCGCATAGGGATGATTTCCGCTTTAAATTTAAAGACCGGGATTTGGAGTTTTTCGGGTCACGTGGTGAACAGAGAATGGCTGTTTTGGCCTTGAAATTGGCAGAGCTTGAATACGTTAAGGTTAAAAAGGGAGAAAGGCCGGTTTTGGCACTGGACGATATTTTTTCGGAGCTGGACTGGGAGCACAGGGAAACAGTTATATCTGTCATTTCTAATCAGCAAACGATAATTACAGCAGCAGAAAAGGAAAGTATTCCAAAGGAAATCTTCAAAAAAGCAAAGATTGTGGAGATTTAAATTTTGCGGTAATTATGCCCTTCACTTTGTTCAGGGTAAACTTCCCCAAAATCTTGATAAACTGCGTCATTTAACGCATAATAAACGCACATGTATTCTCCGAAATATTCTGTTTCCAACCTCATTCTCAAATACATCGGAAAGATAGAAGGTTCCAAGGAAATTATTGAAAATGCGCCTCTGGTGCCGGCATATGAGGCTAAATTTCGTCAAGAAGCGATAATTCGCACGGTCCATCACGGAACTCATATTGAAGGAAACGCTTTGGATACGGGGGAAGTGGCAGCGGTTTTGGAAGGGTCGGAAATTTCGGCGAGGGATCGGGATATACAGGAAGTATTGAATTATAGGGAGGTACTTAAATTTATCGATAAGAGAAAGGAACCAGGTTCCAGAGACCAGAGACTAGATTATTCGGAGAAGGATTTGCTGACGATTCATAAGCTGACTGTAGATAAGGTTTTGCCCGCTGATCGATCGGGGCAGTTCAGATCCACACAAGTCGTTGTCAAAAACAGCAAAACAGGCGAAATTAGCTTTAAACCGCCCGAAGCGGATAAGGTCAAAGCACTAGTTTCTGACTTTTTGGATTGGCTAAATTCTAAAGATGCTGAAGATGTGCACCCGGTTTTAAAGGCGGGTATTACGCATTATGTTTTGGCGTATATCCATCCTTTTGTAGACGGAAACGGCAGGACCTCTCGTGCTTTTGCAACTTTGGTTCTTTTTCGCGAAGGTTACGACGTTAAGAAATTCTTTTCGATTGAAGAATATTTTGACAGAAACGCCAAAAGATACTATGAAACTTTGCAGGAAGTTTCTAATCAAAAAGTCGAAAGTCTTTCCGATCGCAATTTAACGGGCTGGCTCGAGTATTTTTGCGAAGGTTTGGCAGAGGAATTGGAAAGGGTAAAGCAAAGAGTTCAAAAATTGTCTCTCGATACGAAGCTAAAGGGAAGAACTGGGCAGATAGTGCTTTCGGAAAGACAGGTTAAACTGGTTGAGTATATTGAGGCGAATGGGTCGGTTAATAACAAGCAATGGCGGTCAATCCTTCGCGATTTTTCCGACGACACAATTTTGCGCGATCTCAAAGATTTGCAAAAGAAAAAACTGGTAAAAAAGAAAGGCAGCACAAAAGGTGCTGTATATGTTTTGAGATGAAATTTGCAAAATTAGCGGATTATTACGAAAAACTGGAAGCGACGAGTAAGCGGTTGGAGCTTGTGGATATTTTGTCCAAGCTTTTTGCGGAAGCGGAAAATGCGGAAATCGGCAAGATTTGTTATTTGATTCAGGGAAGGGTGGCGCCGTTTTATATGCCTGTTGAGCTTGGAATGGCAGAATCCATGGTTGCGCAGGCAATTGCCAAGGCGTATGACAAAACGAAAGATGAGGTTATTAAATCGTACCGACATTTAGGGAATATTGGTTTGGCTGCTCAAGAGTTGGCAAAAAGCCATAAAGCTTCGGCGAATTTATCTGTTAGTGACGTGTTTGGCGGGCTTAGAAAAATTGCGGATTTGGGTGGGGAAGGATCGGTAGAAAAAAAGATATCGACGCTTGCCCAAATATTAAAAGATTTGGATTCTGTTTCCGTTAAGCATGTTGTGAATATTCCGATTGGAACATTAAGGCTGGGGATTGGCGATCCAACAGTTATGGATGCATTGTCGCTTGCCAAAACAGGTGACAAAAAACTGCGGCCAGTAATTGAGGATGCGTATAACAAAACTTCGGACCTTGGATATGTTGCCGAGGAGTTTTTCAAACATGGAGAAAAAGGGCTTGAGACTGTCAAATTAATTGTCGGAAAACCGGTTAGGCCGGCGCTTGCGGAGAGGATGCCGAATGCAGATGAGGTTGTAAAGAGAATGGGGGACAAATTTGCTGCTGAGCCGAAATTTGACGGATTTCGGGTGCAAATACATTTGGATCGCAGTGTAAAGGCCATGCCTTTGGGCACGGCTGTATCTGAGTTAAGGCCTGGCCTTAAGCTTGGCGCAGATAGTCAACAGGTTAAGATTTTCTCCCGGAACCTCGAAGACATGACCCATTCATTCCCGGATTTGGCAGAAGGAGTCCTTAAAGAAGTCAAAGCAAAATCGGTGATTATGGAAGGTGAAGCAATTGCCTACAATCCCCAAACTGAAGAGTTTTTGCCTTTTCAGGAAACAACAAAACGCAGGCGCAAGTACAAAATCGAAGAAACTGCAAAAGCGCTGCCTCTAGCGTGTTTTGCGTTTGATATTTTGTATCTGGACGGGAAGGATATAACCAGTAAAACTGAGGTTGAACGAAGAAAATTACTCGAGCGGGTTGTATCCAAAAACAATCAGGTGATTCGAATTGCCGAGCATAGAGTAATTTCCACCGCAAAACAAATCCACGAGTTTTTTAACGAGGCAATTTCAGACGGACTTGAGGGGCTTATGATCAAAAAACTGGACTCTCCATATAAAGCAGGTGGGCGGGGGTTCCATTGGATTAAGTTTAAGCGTGCTTCCAGCGGTGATTTAACAGATACAGTGGATTGTGTGCTTTTGGGAATTTATACGGGAAGAGGAAAAAGGACGGAATTTGGAGTTGGTGGGCTTTTGGTTGGGATCTACAACGACAAAACAGACGAGTTTGAGACGATTTCCAGGATCGGAACAGGTTTGACGGATGAAGAATTTAGAAAAGTTAATGAAATCGGCAAGCAATTGAGGGTGGAGCATAAACCGGCGCGGGTGAAATCGAAAATTGAACCAAGCTATTGGGTGGAACCGGAGGAAGTTTTGGAAATTTATGCCGACGAAATTACCAAATCGCCGATCCATACGGCGGGTTGGGATGAAAAAACAGGAACAGGATATGCGCTGCGATTTCCGCGGCTTGTTAAATTCCGTGAGAAAGATAAAAGAGCAGAGGATGCAACGACGGTTGAGGAATTAAAAAGATTATTTGCGAATCAATACGGAAAAAAGTAGTGGATTGCGCCAAATTAGCCAAACAAATTCGGGTTAAAGAGAAGGATCTTAAGGCGGTTTTAGACTATATAGAAGATTATTGGCCGAAGCTTGTAAGAGAACACAAGGATGATTTGCGAAGTTTAATCGGTCTTCCAAATCCATATATTGTGCCGGGCGGTGATGATACTTTTCAGGAGCAGTATTATTGGGACAGTTTTCCGATTATCCGCGCCTTAATAAATCACCCTAAGTATTCAAAATTAGCAATTGGGATGGTGGAGAATCTTCTTTATCTGGTAAAGCGCTTTGGAATTGTGCCAAACGCTTCACGATATTATTTTCTTTCGCGGTCGCAACCACCGACGCTTTCCAGTATGGTTTTTATAGTTTTCAACAAGACAAAGGATAAAAAATGGTTTGCCGATGCTATCAAATTGGTTGAAGAAGAATATAACGACGTCTGGATGGGCAAAATCCATTTGAGAAATTTCAGAAATGTGTACAAGGGATTGTCTCGCTACTATGACATTAATGCTATGCATGTTCTGGCGGAGGCGGAAAGCGGATGGGATATGTCGGCGAGGTTTATGGACAAGTGCATGGATATTTTGCCTGTCGATTTGAACTGCCTTTTGTATAAATACGAAGAGGATTTAGCTAAAGCTTGGGAAATTTTGGGTTCTTTGGAAAAGAGTGAGAAATACAAAAAGTTAAAGAGTGAGAGAGTAAAAGTTATAAACAAGTTGATGTGGAATAAACGTGGGGGATACTTTTTTGACTACGATTGGGTTGGCAAAAAAATCAGTCATTTAGTGACCGTGGCCGGAGTTTTCCCGTTAACTTTTGGGATTGCAACGGAAAAACAAGCTGCAAAAGTTGCCGAAGTTGTGGAGCGCACTTTGCAACAGAAGTATGGGGTGGTTCAGGGGGTGCCGTTTGTTGAAAATTCCCAATGGGACTATCCTAACGGCTGGGCGCCAATGCAATACGCGGTTGCTGTGGGGCTCACAAGATATGGATACAAGCACCTGGCAGTGAGGTTAATTGAAAAGTGGCTCAACTGCAATGTTAAAGTTTTTCGGGAGACGGGCTTTTTGTGGGAAAAATACGATGTAGTAAAAGGCAGGGTGGGTGTTCCCGACAGGTATCCAACCCAACCCGGTTTTGGCTGGACAAACGCAGTGTTTTTGATCTTTTGTGAAATGCTTGAAGGTAGTTAGTTTTTAAGTGGTAGAATTGGTTTGTGCCAAAGCAAGATCTTCTAAATAATCTTAAAAAGCGAATGGAAGAGGATAAATCTCTTCCGCTTCGGACTGGCGCAACCCAGCTGGTTTTTGGTGAAGGCAACGCTGATACGCAGCTTTATTTTTTGGGCGAAGCGCCTGGGTATTATGAAGATAGGGAAGGCAGGCCTTTTGTTGGGCAGGCGGGAAAATTACTTGATCAGCTTATTGAAAGTATAGGTTTTCGAAGAAGCGATGTTTATATTTCCAACGTTGTGCGGTTTCGGCCCCCGGCAAATAGGGATCCGGAAGCCGATGAAATTGCGGCTTTTGCGCCGTACGTTAATGAGGAAATAAATATAATCAGCCCTAAAATAATTGTGACCTTAGGGAGGTTTTCAATGAACAAGTTTTTGCCGGAAGCTCGTATTTCGGCAGTCCACGGTAAGGTTTTTAAGGTGGATTGGAATGGTAAAAGACAAATAGTGATGCCGATGTATCATCCGGCAGCAGCGCTAAGAAGTACTGCAATTCTTGCTGCCATAAAAGGCGATTTCCAGCTAATAAAAAAGGCGTTAGCGGATGACACTTTGGAAGTTGTGGAAAAATCCCAGCAAGAAAATGCTCAAAGTTCGCAACTGAGTTTAATATGAAGGAGGTGAAAAATGGCTAAAGTTGATACAAACCGCAATCTGGTAGCAGCCCTTTCGTATTTTCCGTTTTTTGCAATATTTCTTTCCTTGGTAATAGTTTTGGTTGAGCGCGACGACAAGTTTATCCGCTTTCATGCAATGCAATCTTTTGTAATTTCTGTTTCTTATTACGTTATAAATATCTTTATCAATATGTTTTTCAGGCAGGGAATATTGGCTCTTTTGGACACAGTTTTGAGCCCGCTTTTGGTGGTTTTGGTTTTGGTTATTTGGGTAATTTCGATGATAAAAGCCTATCAGGGAGCCGTTATTAAGTGGCCTATTGTCGGCGAGTTTGTAGAAAAGAAAGTCAGAGGATAAATTTGTGAAACTTGTAGCTGGCCTTGGTAACCCTGGAGCAAAGTACCGGGGAAGTAGGCATAATTTGGGATTTATGGTTTTAGATAACTTCGCCAAAGAGGAGGGTTTTTCCTGGCGCTTCAGCCAGGATTGGTCGTGTTATTTCGTAAAACGGGGTGATTTTGTTCTTATAAAACCTTCAACATTTATGAACAGATCCGGAGATTCTATAAGAAAAGTTGCCGATTATTACAAAATCGATACAGACGAAGTTTTAGTAGTTTACGACGATATTGACTTGCCATTTGGCAAAATCAGGCTGGCTTTTAATGGGCTTTCTGCCGGGCACCACGGAATAGATTCTGTTATTGAAAATTTGGGTATGGAGTTTGGAAGGCTTAGGATTGGTGTAAGCTCGCCTCGAGAAAAACGTGAAGGGAAAGAAGACGTTTCAGATTATGTGCTTTCCGATTTTACTTCTGATGAAAAGAAAGAGCTGCCTAAAATTATCAATAATTGTAAAGAAGCAATAACCTCTTATTTAGATGAAGGGCTTAATTCTACAATGAATAAATTTAACTAGTTATGCCTTCTATTGTCGATGTTGTTAATTTTGTCGAAATTTTAATATCCAAATATGGAATGATCATTATTCCACTTGGGGCTTTTTTGGAAAATTCGGTTATTTTAGGCTTTATTTTTCCGGGTGTTACGTTGATTTTCCTTTCCGGATATGTTGCCAGAACTCAGCATGAGAGTGTCGTTGTCATCATAATTTTAGCCGCTTTAGGTTCATTTTTAGGTGATAATTTTGATTATTTTTTAGGTAGGAAAGCGGGAAACGTCTTAGCTCATAAGCCTCTTTTTAAACGGCCGATAAAGCTAGTTGAGCCGTTTGTTAAAAAGCACGGAGTTTGGGCCGTTTTTGGAGGTAGATTTTCCGCATGGAGCAGAGCATGGGTGGCCTTAGTGTCCGGTATAGTTAAATTTCCTTATTGGAAATTTGCTATCGTTTCTTTTTGTTCGGCAACTGTCTGGACTAGTATTTGGATTGTTGGGGGTTATTTAGTTGGCGGAAACAAGCAGTTAATAGAAGAGTGGTTAGGAAGAGGTACTTTTGTGTTTTGGTTAGCGTTTGCAATAGGACTAGTAATTTATTTTAGAACAAGACTTAAGCTAGTTTTAGATTTGGCCGTTTTTGAGGGCAAAAAGCATGGCAACAATGTCAAAAACAGGATTTGGCGAAAGTCTTAACGAGAAAGTTTATCAGATAGTTAAAAAAATCCCGAGAGGTAAGGTTTCAACTTACGGAGAGATAGCTATATCTTTGGGGAAACCTAGGGCTGCAAGACAAGTTGGTTGGGCACTGCATGCGAACAGGTCAGTTGATGTGCCATGTCATAGGGTGGTGGACCGAAATGGCAGGTTAGCGCCGAATTTTGCTTTCGATGGGGCAAAAGAACAAAGAAGGCGGTTGGAATCAGAGGGCGTTAAATTTGCTGATGAGATGCACGTTGATCTTTCCAAAAGTATTTGGAAAGGAAATTCTAAATCCTAATTTCTAAATTCTAAAATTAGTTTAGGATTTCGATATTCGTGCTTCGAATTTAATATTTATGAGGGCTCATATTAAAGTTTTTGGGAAAGTACAAGGGGTGTTTTTTCGAAGGTCGGCAAAGATAAAAGCGGATGAGTTGGGAGTGTTAGGCTGGGTTAAAAATTCCGATGACGGGTCGGTTGAGGTGATGGCGCAGGGGGAGAAAAAGCAGGTTGATCAATTTATCAAATGGTGCAAAAAAGGACCCCCATTTGCCAAAGTCGAGAATACGGAAGTGGATATTAGGCCGGATGAGGATTTTGCTGATTTTTCAATTCACGACTAACATTTTTGGCTTCGGGGTTAGCTTATGATAGACTATGCAAATCTAAAATGAATATTTCCGTTTTAGGTTCAACCGGGTCTATCGGTACCCAGACATTGGAGGTTGTTTCTGCGCACCCTAAAAAACTTAAAGTTTTGGGTTTGGCGGCGGGATCCAATACTTCTCTTTTAAAAACTCAGATTAAGAAATTTAGACCAAAAGCAATTTCTGTTAAGAAGGAAGAGGACAAAAGAGCTTTTAAGAATATCAAAAACGTACAAGTTCGATTTGGAGACAAAGGTAATATAGAAGTTGCGACTTTAAAGGGCGTTGAGAGAGTTGTAATTGCGACACCCGGCCTTGCCGGAATAGCGCCAACACTGGCCGCAATTGCCGCAAAAAAGACGATTTGTCTGGCAACCAAGGAAGTTTTGGTCGCAGCAGGTGAACTGGTTACATCTGAAGCTAAAAAACATAAGGTTTCCCTAATTCCAATTGATTCTGAACATTCGGCAATTTTTCAAGCGCTTTCTGGAAGAAGCGAAAAGGAAGTAAAACGGATAATTTTAACCGCTTCGGGTGGGCCTTTTAGGGGAAAAACGGTCAAGGATTTGAAAAAGATCACACCGGCACAGGCTCTAGCGCACCCGACCTGGTCGATGGGGAAGAAGATTACTATTGATAGCGCAACTCTTATGAATAAGGGTTTCGAGGTAATCGAGGCAATGTGGCTTTTCGGAGTTCCACTTTCTAAAATCCAAGTAGTCGTACATCCTCAAAGCATTATCCATTCCGCAGTTGAATTTGTGGACGGATCGATAATTGCCCAAATGGGAGCTTCGGATATGCGGCTGCCTATCCAATACGCTTTGTTTTATCCAGGTGAGCGACTTCCCAACAATTTCAGGAGGTTTTCGTTTTTTGATAAACGGGATTTGACCTTTGACGAGCCGGATTTAAAGACCTTTAAGTGTTTGGATTTGGCATTTAAGGCGATTTCTAAAGGCAAAAGTGCCCCTGCGGTTTTGACAGCGGCTAACGATGTGGCTGTTGAAGCGTTTTTAGCAGGAAAGCTTCCATTTCTGGGGATCGGTCAGGTTTTGGAGGCTACGCTTTCTGCCCATAAGGTTCAAAAGTTTAGAAATCTTGATGAACTCTTGGCGATTGATGAATGGGCAAGGGAAAATGCAGCCCAAAATGTTTTAAAATTTTCCAAATAAGATGAATTATCTCGTTATTGTTGCTGGTGGTGGAGGAAAGAGGATGGGTTTGGGGTTTAACAAAATTTTTGCGAAAGTTGGTGGGAAACCTCTTATCTACTGGACAATTTTGGCTTTTGAGAAAAGCAAAATTGTGGATGAGATTATTATTTCTGCTGCGGCTTCTGATATTTCTACAATAAGGTCAATCTGCAAAAAGTACGGATTTTTGAAAGTTAGGGATTTCGTTACTTCTGTTAGTACCCGTCAGGAGTCGACTTTCGAAGTCCTGAAGAAAATAAAAGAAAAGGCTAAAAAGTCGGATTTAGTAGGGGTTCATAATGCTGCAAATCCGTTTGTAACAAGATTGGAAATAAAAGAAGTTTATCAGCGAGCAGGAAAAACTGGAGCTGCCCTTCTTGCTCAACCTGCAAGAGACACCGTTAAGGTTTCCAATAAGGGTGGATTTGTAGTCCAGACACCGCCCAGACAACTATCCTGGTATGCCCAAACTCCTCAGGTTGCCACTTTTGCCAATTTATGGAAAGCGTTTACCAAAGCACAGAGGCAAAAGTTCATTGGCACAGACGATGCGCAGCTTCTGGAAAGAGCAGGCATAAAAGTTAAGATTGTACCCTGCTCAAATGTTAATATGAAGATAACTTTCGTGGAGGATTTGACAGTTGCAGGCCAAATTTTAAAAACATTTGCAAAAAATTATGAATAATATCTTTAGAGTGGGTATTGGGCAAGATTCGCACAGGTTTTCCAAAGCCAAAAGGCCTCTGGTTTTGGGAGGAGTCGAGGTATCTAAAAGCGGAGGGCTTGAAGGGAAATCAGATGCGGATGTTGTCTTGCATAGTTTGTGTAATGCTGTTTCATCTGCTTTGGGTGGGGATTCGCTTTCAACTTGGTCTGATGAGATGTGTAAAAGTGGAGTGACTGATAGCAAAGAGTATCTAAAATTCATTGTCAGCAAAGCATCAAAGAAAAATTATCAAATAGTTAACGCTTCGGTGGCGGTTGAAGCAAAAAAACCACGAATAGATCTTGCGACAATTAAGAAGATGAAAGATGCGATTTCCGGAATTCTTTCAATTAGTTCTGATTCGGTCGGGATTACTTTTACTTCCGGTGAAGGATTAACTGCTTTTGGAAAGGGCCTTGGAATCCAATCCATCTCACAAGTTTTGCTGTGCCAAAAATAACCAAAAAAGCTTTCTCCAAATTGGATTTAGGGATTCATATTGAACCTAAAAAATCTGAAGATGGGCTCTTTCCGGTTTCATACATCGATTGCCAGGTGGATATTTGCGATGAGCTTAAATTTGAATCAAGAAATGGAGAGATTGAGATAGTTTGTGATGATCCAGAGGTTCCGATAGACGAGAAAAATTTTATCTATCAAGCGGCATTACTTTTGAGGGAATCATCGAAGCGACAAGATCTTGGGGTAAAAATCACCTTAAAAAAGAAAATACCGGTAAAGGCAGGTTTTGGAGGAGGTAGCAGCGATGGGGCAGCGACCATTTGGGGACTTTGCGAGTTTTGGAATATAAAGGTTTCGAAAAATCAGCTTTTGGAGTTTTCTAAAAAATTAGGCAAAGATTTTTACTTTAGCCTTTTTGGAGGTTTGGGAGAGCTAACAAGTGTTGGGCGAGATTATCAATTAAGACCATTTAAATCAGATCTGTCGTTTTGGACAGTTGTTGTTGTGCCATATGATGAGAAACCTTCAACTGCTTGGATTTATGAGCATCTCGACACTAAAAACATCGGCAAAAATCAGCATAAATTAATAGAATTAAAAAAAGCACTATTAAAAGGAGATCGGGTGGGGTTTATGTCGAACCTATCAAATGATTTTGAAAGTTCAGTTTCCAGGCATTTTCCGATAGTAACTGATGCTTTAGCAAATTTGGCAGAAGCCGGTGCATCTGGTAAAATCATGGCTGGCGCCGGGCTTTCAGTTGTAGGTTTTTTTGAGAGCCAAATTAAGGCAAAACAAGCTGCAAAAACCTTAGAGCGGAATCCAAAATATAGAAAGGTTTTAATTTCCAAAACAAATTTTGACTATGTACAAGCGTGAGCAAACAAGACCGGTAAAAATTGGAAAGCTGACAATCGGTGGTGGAAATCCGGTAAGGGTGCAATCGATGACCCAGACAAAAACACCGGATGTTAAAGGGACGGTTACACAGATCAAGGAGTTGGAAAAGGCCGGTTGCGAAATAATAAGGGTGACAGCGCCGGATATGGAGTCCGCAAAAGCATTAGGGGCGATTAAGCGACAGATTAATATTCCACTTATAGTTGATATCCATTTTCAATACCAGTTAGCGCTTGAGGCAATAAAGCAAGGTGTTGATAAAGTCAGAATCAATCCAGGAAATATTGGAGGCGTTGAGCGGGTAAAAGAGGTTGTTATAGCTTGCAAGAAAAAGAATATTCCGATTCGAATTGGGGTAAACATGGGTTCTTTGGAGCGCGACCTTTTTGCCAAGTACGGAAAATATGGTGTGCCAAGGGTGATGGTGGAATCGGCGACAAGGCATGTCAAGATTCTTGAGGATCTTAAGTTCCACGACATTGTAGTTTCTTTGAAAGGCGACAACCCGGTTTTGGCAAGGGAGGCTTATATGCTTTTTGCAAAGAGATTCAACTATCCGTTGCATGTGGGAATTACAGAAGCCGGAACTTTGTGGAGTGGAACGGTTAAATCGTCTGTTGGGATCGGTTCAATTCTTTCCGAGGGGATAGGAGACACAATCCGGGTTTCAATTGCTGATGATCCCAAAGAACAGGTTAAAGTCGGTTGGGAAATCCTCAAGTCGTTGGGACTGCGCCAAAAAGGTGTGGATATTATCGCTTGTCCTACTTGCGGCAGGACGGAAATTAATTTGATCGAGCTTGCCAAAAAGGTCGAAGGAATTGTTTCGGTTTTGGATGCGCCCTTAAAGGTGGCTGTCATGGGATGTGTAGTAAACGGCCCTGGAGAAGCAAGTTTTGCAGATATCGGTGTTTGCGGTGGTCGTGGACAAGGAGCAATTTTCAAAAAGGGGAAACTGGTTTCAACATACAAGGAGGCGGAGCTTTTACCTGCGTTTGTGGGAGAGATCAAAAAGATGCTTGTTGAACGTGGTTTTAGTTCGGAGGCTAAAAAGCTGCATATATGATTAAGAAGGTAATTTTAGTTAAGCCAAGAGGCTTTTGCGCAGGTGTTGATCGGGCAATCGATACGGTTGAGGCGTCTCTAGATGTTTTTGGGCCGCCTGTTTATGTAAAGCACGCAATTGTTCATAACGTTCATGTAGTATCCGATCTTGAAAAGCGCGGCGCTATTTTTGTAGAAGACCTAGACGAAGTTCCTCCTAAGTCTGTTTTGGTTTTTTCGGCACATGGAACAGATCCAAAGGTTAAAGAAGAAGCAAAAAGGCGTGGTCACAGAGTAATTGATGCAACATGCCCTCTTGTAACCAAAGTACATTTAGAAGCCATACGGTACGCAAAAGAAGGTTACTTTATTATTTACGTTGGTCACAGAGGGCACCCGGAGCCAATCGGCGTTTTTGGAGAAATCAAAAAAGGCTCTTATGCCATGATTGAGTATGCGGACGAGGTTGCCAAACTAAAGGTTCCGCAGGAGGAAAAACTGGTCCATCTCAATCAAACAACACTTTCCATTTCGGATATTTCGAAAACTATATCGGCTCTTAAAAAACGTTTTCCAAGGATTGTTACTCCGCCGTCTTCTGATATTTGCTTTGCAACGACAAATAGGCAAACTGCTGCTCGGGAGCTTGCTAAAAAATGTGATCTGGTTTTGGTTATCGGTTCTGCCACAAGTTCCAACTCGCAAAGATTGAGAGATGTTTGTGAAGAAGAAGGAACAACGGCATATTTGGTGGATGATGAAGCCAAAGTAAGGGAAAAGTGGTTTTCGGCTGTCAAAACCTTAGGGATAACTTCTGGGGCATCGGCGCCTGAGTATTTGATGGATAGAATGGTTAGTTTTGTCCGAGGGAAATATCCAAATGTTTCTGTGGAAAAGCTTGAAATTATGAATGAAGAGATAAAATTTCCGCTTCCGGACGATTTGGTTTCGATTGCTTTTGAGAGTAATAAGGGTACCAAATGGGTGGAAAAGCATAGAGTTTCCTCACAAAGATAAATGTCTCAAGCTAAAAACATTTTCCAGATTGAGTTTGACAACTTTCTGAAACTTTATGAGCCATATCAAGCTCAATATTTTGCAAAAAAGAAAAGCACAAAAGGCAAACTTAAAGCAGCCGCTCTTTTCTGGGCTGATTTGGAACAGTTTATGCAAGGCGGCAAAAAACTAAGAGGATTCCTCACTTATTTAGGCTATTTGGCTTCCGGGGGAGAAGATATTTCTAAAATTTTGCCAGTTAGCCTTGCTTACGAGATTGTCCATAGTTTTCTTTTGATGCATGATGATGTGATAGACAGGTCCGATATCAGGCGGGGAAAGGCAAGTATCCATAAAAAGTATTCAAGGGTGCATGGTAACCATTTTGGCGAAAGTATTGCCATAGTTTGGGGGGATATTGCGGCGTTTGAAGCAATGTCTTTAGTATGTGATGCGGATTTTGACGACAAAACCAAGCTAAGGGCTATTAAATCCTTTGTAGAGACCATAATTTCAACTGGTTTGGGTGAGGGGATTGATGTTTTAATTTCCCAAACAGAAGCAAAAGAGGCTGACATTTGTGAGGTGAATATTTTAAAAACCGCAAAATACAGTGTTAGTGGGCCTTTGGTAATCGGTGCCATTTTGGCACGAGCAAAAGCAGACCAGCTTAAGGCGATGGAGAAATTTGGTTTGGCAGCAGGGGAAGCTTTTCAAATTCAAGACGATTTACTTGGAGTCTTTGGCAAAGAGGAGGTTGTTGGAAAATCCGTGCTTTCCGATATGCGGGAAGGAAAAAGCACACTTTTGATGTTGAAAACAAGAAATCTTGCTAAAGGTTTGGATAAAAAGATAGTTTCCAAAGTGTGGGGAAATAGCAAGGCAACCCTATCTGATTTAGAAAAAATCAGGCAAATTGTAAAAAGATCTGGTGCTTATGACTTAGTAATTTCGGCGATGGATAATCTTGGAAACAAAGCTTTGAATGCGCTAAAATCGGCAAAACTAAATGAGCGCAATAGTGCTATTTTTAGTCAAATGGCAGAGTTTTTTGTAAGTCGTAACTTTTAGTTGAAAGGATATAGTAATTTCTGGTATCCTTTCAGATAAGTCCAAAGGATTATTGGATGAGCAATAAATCACTCGAAAAATCTGTTCCGCAACACATTGTTATTATCCCTGACGGTAACCGTCGCTGGGCGAAAAAGCACGGATTGGAGCCAATTGAAGGCCACAAACAGGGTTTAGAGGCAGCAATGAATGTGGTCAAAGGTTCCAAGAACTTAGGTGTAAGAGTACTGACGCTTTGGGGATTTTCAACAGAAAATTGGCAAAGAACTAATAAAGAAGTCGGTTATCTTATGCGAATCTACACTGTTTTTTTTAAAAAACACCTGAAGGAACTGGTAAAAGAGGGTGTGAAGTTTAATTGGGTTGGCAGGCGAGATCGGGTGCCAAAGCAATTAAGAGAAATTTTGATTAAGCTGGAAAAAGCAACATCCAGAAACAAAAATTACATTCTTAATATTTGTATTGATTATGGCGGACATGACGAAATTATCAGAGCTGTTAAGAAAGTTTTGAAAAAGGGTGTTAAGCCTTCACAAATTACTGAAGATTTAATTTCCAAGAATTTGGACACGGCTGGTATACCAGATCCGGATCTTTTGATTAGGACTTCGGGGGAGAAGAGGACGTCGGGAATCTTACCCTGGCAAACTTCTTATACAGAGCTTTTCTTTTCCAAGCTACTTTTCCCGGATTTTTCGATGATTGAGCTTAAGCGCGCTTTAGATGATTACTCCTTAAGGCAGCGAAGATACGGGCAATAAACCCCCATTGACAATAAATTTTGGCAGGATCTAAACTGGATTCTGTGGTAGTAGAGCATGGCGACGATCGTGGGGTAATAGAGGGAGAAAAACCATTTCCCACAGACGGAATTTTTGGCCTAAAGAACAGAATTGACGGACTTTATGATGTCGACAGGGAAATTGCTGCAAGGGTTCTAAGAGTAACTAATTCGTGGGGCAAGACTAATCCACCAGCTTCGATGGCTCCGTTTTTAGAAAGGGGCTTCGGGAGTGTTGAAAAAGTAGAAAACCAGCCAATCGTTAGAGTTGATGTAATTCCACTTGGTGAGGGAACATTGTTTAATCATTTAAGAAGCAGAAGGCCGGGAATGTCCTCTTTGGCGGATCTTGATGAGAAAGTTCAGGAGATAATTGATAGTTCACTTGCTAAGGGCGACGTTTTTGCAAATCCTTTGGATGGAACTCCTGAATCGACCTGGGGAAGGCTTCAAGGAAACCATTCAGTTACTGCCGAAAATGTTGCCAAGTTTGACGGAGAACATTCTTTGGTAATTTTTAACCAGCCGCACCCTTTGAGATATGGCAGAGAAGAAGTTGTCGATTACCTGGAAACTGCTAAACGAGTTTGGGATGAGCAGAGAAGGCACGATAAAGATGCTGAATACCCGTTTTTGATTTGGCAGGCAATGGGCAAATCTGCATCATCGGTCACCCATGGCCACATCCAGGTTGTTTCTGCAAGGGAAAGACATTATCCAAAAGTTGACAGGTTGAGGACTCAGGCGGCTGATTATAAAGATAAATATGGAGCAAATTTTTGGACCGACTACGAACATTTACATGACAAGCTGGGCCTTATGATCAGAAGAAATGGTTCTTGTGTCATGGCTCACGTTGCACCGATTAAGGAGAAAGAAATTTGGATGTTGGGTATGGATTTTGATCGAGAATTTATGAATGACACATTCGATTTGCTAGATGTTTATTTACACAGGTTGGGAGTCAGAAGTTTTACTTTATCTATTGCTAAGCCTCCGATTGCCACTACGGAAGAAATGCGAAGCAGGGGTGAGGATTGGTCAGAATTTCCTGTACTTTTAAGGTTGGTTGACAGGGGTGACCCAACTTCACCAACCGCTGATATAGGCGCAATGGAGCTTTATGCGGCTTCAGTTGTTGCTTCAGATCCGTATGATGTTAAACGTGTGCTTTCGGAGCATTGGGGCGAAGCGGCGTGATAGAATTAAAAATACTTTATGGCAAATTCTCCGCACGAGTTCGATAAATCAAATTTAAGGCAGGCGATAGTCGATGCGCCGAAGCAGTTTGCTGCAGGCTTTGATGTTGCCAAAGATGCCAAAGTCGATGGCAATTTTGAACGCGTGGTCTTTTTCGGGGAAGGGGGATCGGCTTTTCCGGCTTCATTTGTAAAGATTTTAGCTGCAGACAAAAGATACGCTTCCGGTAAGTTACCGATAAGATTTATGCAGAATTACACCTACAACATTACGCCGGACAGTTTGGATCGAGCTCTGAATGTCGTTTGTTCTTATTCCGGTAATACAGAAGAGGCAATTTCCGTTTTAAATCAACTAATAGATAAAAAATTGCCGGTTGTTGGAATTGCGGCTGGTGGGCAGCTTGAGGAGATTTGCCAGTCAAATAGTATCACGTTTGTAAAACTACCTATGCCAACGCCAACATTCCAACCGCGGATGGGATCAGGATACTTTGTGGGAGCAATTTTGCAAGTTTTGATAAACGCAAAACTGGCTGAGGATTTTTCTTCCGAAATTATAAAAAGTGCCGAAGGATTTTCTTCTAAGATGGAAGACTATGAATCTAGGGGTCAGGATTTGGCGTCCAAAATTGCAGGCAAAACACCGCTTATTTGGGCAAACCAAATGTACAAAGAATTGGCACGGGTTTGGACGATTAAATTTAACGAACATGCCAAAAATCCGGCATTTTTTCACTTTTTTTCGGAGCTAAACCATAATTTAATGGTCGGGATGACCCATCATGGGGAAAATTATTTTGCGATTATGCTCAAAGATCCGGCGGATGACCCTAGAAATCTAAGGCGGTATGAAATTACTGCCGATATTTTAAAAACTTACAATATGGGTTCGGAGATTATAGAAATTGAGGGATCAACAATTTTTGAAAAACTTTTTAATTCTGTATATCTTGCCGATTTCGCGGCATATTACTTGGCTGAAAAAAACCAAGAGGACCCAACTCCTGTTGTAATGGTTGAGGAGCTCAAAAGACGTTTGGATCCAAATTTTGGCAAAAAATAATAATGGATATTAGGTATGCCAAAGAGAGCGATGAGAGCCAAATACTTGCTCTTTTGGATCAGTTGATATCGGAAGTTAATTTAAGGGGTGGTTTTACAAAATCTACTGAGGGCGAAACTCCAAGGCGAAAAATCTTCAAAGAAATGATGGCCCGCAAGGATACCATCATGATTGTTGCTGAAGAAAAAGGCAAGCTATTGGGTTTTGTTGATTTTTTTATAATGCCTATTGTCAGACGTGGTTATTACAACGTGCATATTGAAGATTTTGTGGTAGATGAGTCGGCTCGCGGTAAAGGCGTTGGTACCGCAATTCTTAAAAAAGTGGTTAGCCTTTGCAAGGAAAAAGGTTTTAAAGTTGTTAAGCTTGACAGCGGTTTGGAGCTTACATCTGCTCACAAATTTTATGAAAAGAACGGTTTCAAATTTACCGAAAAAATGTTCAGGCTCGATATAATATAGCCTATAAGATTCAATTGTGGTATAATTTTAGCCACGAAACTTATTCATCGAATGATGTTTGTGAAAGTACTAGCCACTAGTTACTTGTGACTAGAAACTAATTTTATGTGTGGAATATTTGGCTATATAGGAAAAAGAAACGATGCGGCTGAGGTGGTTTTAGACGGCCTCAAAAAGCTTGAGTATCGAGGGTACGATTCGTGGGGAATTGCGGTTTCAAAGTCAAAAGTTCAAGTCAAAACTCAAAATTTAGTAATAGAAAAACATGTAGGAAAGATTGGAAACGGGAAAGTTAATTTGCCAAAAAGCAACGTCGGAATAGGGCATACCCGTTGGGCTACACATGGAGGGGTAACAGTTGCCAACGCTCATCCCCAGATTGATTGCACGGGCAAAGTAGCCGTTGTCCATAACGGGATAGTTGAAAATTTTCAGGATTTAAAATCGGAGCTTATATCAAAGGGCCATAAATTTGTTTCCCAGACAGACACAGAAGTGATTGCGCATTTAGTTGAAGAATTTTCCCAAAAAGAGTCTTTTTCTGAGTCTGTCAGGCAAACTTTTCTAAAGCTTGCCGGTCTTAACGCGGTGGTTATTTTGGGAGCAGACTCAGGAGAAATTGTTGCGGCAAAAAACGGCTCGCCGCTTATTGCCGGGAAGGGAGTCGGAGAGTTTTTTATAGCTTCTGATGCTGCCGGAATTATCAAGCATACCAGGGAAATCCTTTTTATTGAAGATAACCAAATGTTGGTTTTAGGCGATGATTTGAGGCTTTTTGACTTGGGAAGCGGCAAAGAAATGAAACCGCATTATCAAACCATAGATTGGAAATTCGAAGACAGCCAAAAAGGGGAATTCAAGCACTTTTTCCTCAAAGAAATTTATGAACAGCCAAGGATATTGGAAAATATGGCGGTTAATTCAACAGATCAAATCGAAAAACTGGCCGAAATGATTAAGGAAGCTTACGGTACTTACTTTATAGCTTGTGGCTCAGCTTCTTATAGTGCTTTAGCGGGAACTTATCTTTTTTCAAAACTTGCCAAAAAGCACGTCAATTTTGCCATTGGTTCCGAATTTAACTACCTTGAGGATTTCATTAAAAAGGGCTCACTTGTAATTCCCGTTTCTCAAAGCGGAGAGTCGATCGATGTAATTCAACCTGTAGCGCGGGCCAAACAAAAGGGTGCCAAGATTGCCTCAATTGTTAACGTTTTAGGTTCGACCCTTTACAGGGAAGGGGATTTTAAAGTGCTTCTTTCTTCCGGACCGGAAAAAGCGGTAGTTGCAACTAAAAGTTTAACTGCCATGTTTGCGACAATGATTCTTTCGGCATACTGCCTGATTGGAAAGATTAAAACCGGTCAAAAGTTGATTTTAAAAGCTGCGAAAAATGTAAGTCTAATTTTAGACGAAAAATATTCCACTAAGATCAAAAAACTTGCAAAACAACTTAAGTCAAAAAGTCATATTTACGTTTTGGGAAGAGGACTTTCTTATGCAACTGCACTGGAAGCTACTTTGAAGCTAAAGGAGGCTTCCTACATCCATGCTGAAGGTTTTGCCGGAGGAGAGTTGAAACATGGAGTGATTGCTTTAATCGAAAAGGGAACGCCTTGTATTGTATTTGCACCGAATGACGAAACTTACAATGAGATTATTTCGAATGCGGCAGAAGTTAAGGCAAGGGGCGGCTTTATTATTGGTATTGGGCCTGTTAATAATCAGGTTTTTGACAAGTGGTTGGAAACCGACGATTGTGGTGAGGCAACCGCTATTCCCCAAATTGTCATTTCCCAACTTTTGGCATATTATTTGGCGCTCGGGAAAGGCATAACTGATCCTGACAAGCCTCGTAATTTAGCTAAATCTGTAACTGTGAAGTAATTTCAATCTTATATGACTGTAGAAGTTGATCAACCAGAAAAAAGAGATTCTTTAGTCCGATACAAACCTTGTATAATTGTGATTTCCGGTCCCACACTGGGTGGAAAAAGCACGTTGGCAAGAGCGATTGAGGAGAGATCAAATTTTCAAGTACTTGATGGGGATGTTGCTAGAGCTTCACTTTTACCCGAAGGAGCAGATCCAACAGTAAGACGTGATTTTGGTAGCGAAAAGGCGTCAATGCTATGTGCTTACCGGCTAAATCATGCTATTGCTAGGGAATTACTTGGTCTGGGAGTGCCAGTTTTGCTTGCCGCTTCGTATTCGCAGGATTATTACCATCTAATGCTTTCCAATCTTAAAGCACAAACCGGTGTTCCTATGCGGGCATTTTATGTCGAGGCACCGGCAGAGCAGGTTTTTAACCGCCTAGAATCGCGCAATTTGCAAGATCCCATTTCTAACGTAAGGACTCTTGGGGATTACGAATTTCAGCTAGGGAGGTTTCATCCAATTCAGGGAATTGATTTGGAGAGATTAGATATACATAAACCAATAGCTGAATTGGTAGAGGATGTGGTGAGAGCAACAGCAGGCCTTCAAGAAGGTGGAATTTGATGAAGCTTAACGCCAAACAGCTGAGGGTGAGTGAACCTAAACCGTCTGAGCTTAAAAAGGTTAAAAGACGACCGATTTATATCGTTTGCGACAACGTACTGGACACATACAACATCGGCTCGATATTTCGGCTTGCAGAGGCTGTAGCGGCCTCAGAAGTGTATCTGTGCGGTGCAAGCGAGACTCCGCCTAACAGCCGGATTGCCAAGGCGGCAGTGGGCACGGAAAAGTGGGTTAAATGGAAGCACTTTGGTAGCGCAAAAGCGGCAATTTCAAAACTCAAATCGCAAAATTCAAAAATAAAAGTAATTGCGATAGAGCAGGGTAATGGCAGTATCGATTTTCGCAAGGCAGACTACAGCTTGCCGGTTGCCTTTGTCGTTGGGCATGAGACAGATGGAGTTTCAAAAGAAGCATTAGCGCTATGTGATGAAATTGTCGAAATCCCCATGTTTGGAGTAAACATTTCCCTCAACGTTATGGTTTCTTTGGCGATAGTACTTTTTAGGGCAATTTAGCTTTTTTATTTAGAAACCTCGTAGATTTTGGTTTGGCAAGTAGCTTTGGGCGCTTGTCCTTGGGGATCTTTTGCGTTTTCCAGGCAGGCAAACAGAATATATCCTGTGCATGTGGCAGTACAACCAATGGGTCTGCCTTGATAAAGATAAATGTAAGGCGGTTTGTTTAGGGGGTCTTTAGGAAGTTTGGACATGGCTCCAGTTTTAACCATTGTAGATTCTGTAATGTCACCGGGATAGTATTTCTGGTCTTGGGTTCTGGGTCTTATACTTTCCAATGCTTTTTGTAGATCCTGGATATCTGCTTTTCTTTGTGAATCGCGCTGTTTTGCCTGCCAGGCTTTGTAATAACGCTGGCCGAAGATTACAGCAGCAGCGATTACCAGAAGAAGGATCAGGATTATTATTATTTTTTTTATTAATCCGAAAGTTGCTTTTTTGGTTTTGGGTGGTTGGGAGTTGATTGGGGTAGCTGATTCGGCTTGAGCCGGCTGAGAAGGCTGGATATTAGAAAGCGGATTATTTTCGTCCATTAACAATACAATAAGGTATTTTAGGTTTCAGTTCAAGGAAGCTAAGTTAGAAGGGGCAAACTACGTAAGTTGATGCAATATATGCAGGTGGAACTGGAGCTGTCCAACCGCCTGGAGCAGGACACTGTGTTTGGGAATCGGCAATTTGCAGATCGGCAGTGTTTTCAAAAGTTGCAGTTAAACGGTAGTCAGTACATTGTGATGGCGACCCACAAGGTAATGGAGCAGTTCCGGGCCCCGGATAATATAGGTAGGCGGCGCCAGTCTGCGGGTCGGTAGGAACATTTTTGATATATGGAGGAGTTGCACTAGACAGACTGCTAGTTGTACTACCATAGTATTTAGCTCCAGTAGAATCAGCTTTTTGCAGTTCAAAAGCTTTTCTGATTGCGTCCAAATCCGCTTTTCTCCTGGCGTCGCGGCTTTTTTGCTGGGCGCTAGTGAAAGAGGCAACAATGAAGGCTGCCAGAATACCAATGATAGTAATTACAACCAGAAGCTCAATTAAAGTGAAACCACGCTTGTTAAGGGTTTTTGATCTGTTCATAATATCGTTTCTATTGAGCACAGACGAAATAGTAACCGGCAGTTAGTGCAACAGTGGCGGCTGAAATATTACAGCCAGTGCGGGAAGTACCACTAACTAATGGAGATCCATTATCTCCGGACGGGTCGTTTGTGTTTTCTAATGTCGCTCGTAGCCTAAAGTCGGTACAACCACCATTGGGCCAAGCAGTTGCATTGCAGGTGCCGGCCCCATTGTAGACATATTGTGTTGATGATGATGATGGGTCTGCTGGTACAGCTTTCATATAAGTTGTAGTTATGACTCCCGGGTAAGCTGTCACTGCTTCATTGGGGTAATAAGCTGAACCTTTTGAATCGTTTTTCATAAGGGCGAGTGCTTTCTTGACGGCATCAAGATCCGCTTTTCTTCTGGCATCACGGCTTTTCATCTGAGCTGATGTGAACGAGGCAACGATGAAGGCGGCTAAAATACCAATAATGGAGATTACAACTAGAAGTTCAATTAATGTGAAACCACGTTTCTTAAATTGTTGGACAGGACGCATTAATTTAAGCGTATTACTAACGGATAATTCTTGTCAAGAGGTCGAAAAAGGGAAATTTGAGGCTATTTAATCCTCTTTTTTTCTCGAAGCGCTAAGAGCATATGCTCCAGCTACAAATGTCAATGTGGCTGCTGCAGCACCAGCACCGATTTCGACCATTGTATTCCGTGAAGAGTGGCTAACACTTGTTTTTGGCAAGTTTTCCAGATCTGGTTGAGAGGCGACGCCACCGACGCCAGGAACACGAGTTGGAGTGGGTGAGGCAGCAATTGGGCCCATCACCTGTACGCTGTCAATGTACTCTAATCCTTTAATGCCAGTTGTTGTAGTGCCACCTGAACCTGAGATACCGACTTCGATTGTTCCCGATACAGTATTAGCTGGAATTGCTATACCGCTTGGACCGTAGGTCCTTGAAAATTGCTCCCATTGATCCGGACCTTTTGCATGTGCTGGGCTGAAGGTGTCAGTTCCTGTAACATTTCCGCCTGCGTCTTTCCAGGTGACTTTTGTTTGAGGTTTGACAGTTACGCCTGGCTCTTTTGTTTCATAGGCTGCGGCAAATTGGTCTGTTATTGTTTGGTCTGGGGTAGCGGAGAAGCTTGCGGTGTATCTTAAACCGTTTGTAGCGAACGTTGTACCATTCGCAGAATAGCCAACCTCAACGGCACTGTTACCGGTGAAGTCAACTAAGGGTGGGGGATTTCCCGCGCAGTGATAAACTGGTGGAAAGCTCGGGTCATTTACTATCTGGTTCCAGTCTGGAGGTGATTGCAGGGGGCATGTAGCCGATTCAAAGTCACCTTTTGTGTTCAAAAGATCTGTTTGTGTTTGGGCATTTACATCTACTGCACCAAGGGCGGCGAGCACTGCTGTTAAAGCTGCGCTAATATGAGGAACTTTGCTTAAATAAGAGCGTCTTTTTCTGCTGTGATTTTCGGTGACTGCTTTTTGAGATAGTCTACTTGCTTCGTTTTCTATATTCATTTCAACTGGGTATTTTATCTTTAAATCCTATTAATGTCAAAAAACAAACAACTATTATGGGTTACAGACATAATAAAAACCTGCCCCAAGAGCAGCTGTGATTCCACAAGCTGCACCAGAGGTTCCCTGCACTAATGGAGATCCATTATCTCCTGATGGGTCGTTGGTATTTTCCAAGGTTGCCCTCAGGTAGAATGTTGTATAACTGTCTGGTTTTCCACTCCCATCATCAGGACAGGCTGTTGCTCTGGAAAGTGTTGTGGCGCTGTAATAGTAAGTATTTGGGCTGGACTGGGTTGGGTCTTGTGGTGCACTTTTTAGGTATTTTAAGGTTGCAAGATATGATGAGATACTGGTGTATTGAACGTTCCCATTTATTGCTGATCGAAGTGGATAACCTCCTCCCGTGCAGTCGTTGCTGATAAGCACAAGGGCTTTTTTGACGGCATCCAGGTCGGCTTTTCTTCGGGCGTCACGGCTTTTCATTTGGGCAGAGGTAAAAGAGGCGACGATGAAGGCGGCGAGAATACCTATTATAGAGATAACTACAAGGAGCTCAATGAGGGTAAAGCCTGGTTTCCAATTTTTAATTTGTAATTTGTAATTTGTAATTTGGCAGGTCATACTCTTCAGCGTAAAGGGTGTTGACAATAGAAGTCAAGGAAGTTAGAATTCTTTTCGCTGCATTATATATATGGTAATGTAGTTGCGGCCTGGAAAGCCGTAGGAAAACTTGAAAACGGACCTAAAACTAGAATCTGTTTCAAGCTTCTAGTTTTTTTTCGCTCTTTTACATTCCGTAATAGACAACACTAACCATGATTAAGAATTTTAATTCTTGAAAGTGGTACCCAAATTAGTAATTTCCTAAGAGTTTAAGGTGAAAATTTTTATTTGAGAGTTTGATCCTGGCTCAGGATGAACGCTGGCGGCGTGCCTTAGGCATGCAAGTCGAACGGGTCTGGCTTGCCAGACCAGTGGCGGAAGGGTGAGTAACGCGTGGGAACGTACCTATTGGTGGAGTATAGCCTTCCGAAAGGAGGGGTAATACTGCATAATCTCGCAAGAGCAAAGGGCTTAACCGCCCGCCGATAGAGCGGCCCGCGTCCTATCAGCTTGTTGGTGGGGTAAAGGCCTACCAAGGCAATGACGGGTAGCTGGGCTGAGAGGTCGGCCAGCCACAAGGGAACTGAGACACGGTCCCTACATCTACGGATGGCAGCAACCGGGAATCTTGGACAATGGGGGAAACCCTGATCCAGCGACGCCGCGTGGGGGAAGAAGGCCTTCGGGTTGTAAACTCCTTTTGCCAGCTATAATGGCTTGGCGAATAAGCACCTGCCAACTACGTGCCAGCAGCCGCGGTGAAACGTAGGGTGCAAGCGTTATCCGGATTTACTGGGCGTAAAGGGTTGCGTAGGCGGTAATTTAAGTCAAAACTCAAATCTTCCAGCCCAACTGGGAATCGGGTTTTGAAACTAAATTACTTGAGTCTTGGAGAGGTAGCCGGAACTTGCAGTGGAGCGGTGAAATGCGTTGATATTGCAAGGAACACCGATGGCGTAGGCAGGCTACTGGTCACGTACTGACGCTGATGCACGAAAGCTAGGGGAGCGAAAGGGATTAGAGACCCCTGTAGTCCTAGCCGTAAACGATGGACACTAGCTGTCTGTCCCGCTCTTTTTATAAGATTTTTTTGTAGAAAGAGCGGGATGGGTGGCGCAAGCTAACGCGTTAAGTGTCCCGCCTGGGGAGTACGGCCGCAAGGCTAAAACTCAAAGGAATTGACGGGGACCTGCACAAGCGGTGGAGCATGTGGTTTAATTCGAAACAAAGCGAAAAACCTTACCAGGGTTTGACATTCTAACTGCACGCCGTTGGAAACAATGGTTTCTTCGAGAGTGTTAGGACAGGTGCTGCATGGCTGTCGTCAGCTTGTACCGTGAGGCGCACCCTTAAGTGGGTCAACAAGCGCAACCCCCATCGTGTGTTAAATTATTCACACGAAACCGCCCGTTAAATGCGTGGAGGAAGGCGGGGATGACGTCAAGTCAGCACGGCCCTTATGCCCTGGGCTACACACATCCTACAATGGGTATGAACAATGAGCATTGCAACGTCGCAAGGCGAAGCTAATCTCCTAAAAGTACCCTCAGTTCGGATTGAGGGCTGCAATTTGCCCTCATGAAGCCGAAATCGCTAGTAATCGCGGATCAGCAGGCCGCGGTGAATACGTTCTCAGGTCTTGTACACACCGCCCGTCAAGCCAACAAAGTCGGGTGTGCCCGAAGTATCCCTCTGGGGTCCTAAGGCAAAACCGGCGATGGGGACTAAGTCGTAACAAGGTATCCGTTCTGGAAGGAGCGGATGGATCACCTCCTTTCTAAGGAGAATTTTTACTCAAACTTCGGTTCGGGTAACATGAATTTTCTTGCCTCACGGCAAGAAGTGCGACGCCGAGTCGTAAAACAGGGGCTTTCTTGTTTGCCTTAAAACAAGACTCTAGGATTTTACGGGTGCCACTTTCAAGGGTTTAACTTCTCCAGTTATCGGTGATAACTGCATCTATGCCAATTTTTTCTAATCTTTTTATTTCGTCCCCGTCATTTACCGTCCAAGCCCATATTTGGGATTTTGGATGTGTGGATTTAAGTCGCCTTATCAAATCTTTGTCAATTAGACTACTTTTAACAGAAAATCCCGCAGGTTTATATAATAAGGAAGAGATTTTCCAAAAATAATTGATGCTTTTGTTGTTTATAAATCCGTAGTAGATTTCGGCGTTAGTTTCCTGGGCGATTTTTGAAGAAGCTTTAAGGTCGATACTTGTCAGTATTAGGTTTTTGATCTTTGCTGACCCAACCAGGTTCGCGAATTTTCTCCCGAAATCAGGAGAATATTTGACTGCTTTTAAATCGAGTACCAGTTTTTCTTTAAATTGGCTGTTTAAAATTTCGAGCAGGTTTTTGCCGATTCCGAATTTGCCCTTTATGGCATCATGCTGGATTAGAAAATTTCCGGTAAACATGTTTTGGGAAATATCGATTTCCAGCAAATCGCAACCGTAGTCAATTGCCTTTTGGGCTTCGTCTAGATTTTGGACCGCATGGGCTATTTTTTGCACAAGTTGATGATAACAAATTTACTAAAAGGCTATATTTTGCTAGAATTTGATCGGAAAGAGAAGGTGAAATGGTGGAACGGTTTGGCCAGGAAAAAGAAAATACGTTTTTGAGTAAGTTTAAAAAAGCGGCGCTTATAACAATTGCTGCTGTTGTTGGGATTGGAGTTGTGATTGCGGCTGTAAAGTAATTTGGCCTGGTAGCCAAGTGGTAAGGCAAGGATCTGCAAAATCCTTATACGTCGGTTCGATTCCGATCCAGGCCTCAAATATTAGGGGGCGGTTGTGCCCGAAAGGTTAGTGCCTGTTACTTCTTTGCAATTGGGTTTTTGACTTAATTCATTAATATCTGCACATCTGTAGATTGCTTTGGTTGGGTCCTTTGGATCTTCAAGAAGCGTGCCAACCCAGTATGTACATCGTGTATTCGGAGGACTTGGTGTGCCCAGACAGTTGCCGCCTGCACCGCCAATCACACTTGGCTCATACTTATAGAAATATTTCTTGCTGTTTGTGGGGTCGACCGGCATGAATTTAAGGTACTTTGTTTTGACGACAAGCTCCTGATATAGATAGTCGTTTGCACTTTGGCCCCAGCCGGTTTGGACAACCCATGAGTCGGCCCCGTTGGTATAATCCGGACAAGGTTTGCCGCTATTGGGCCCTGGATTAACACTTGACCCGATGCTGGCATCGCAGCCGTTTTCTTTAGGGTAGGTACCGTATTGCTCACCATAGTCGCTTAGCGCGTTGGCGATCATGCTTATGTCTGTTTTCCTTTGTGAATCGCGGGCTTGTTTTAAGCGTTTTGCTGGGTTAAATGCTCTTAGGGTGAAAGCTGCAATGATGCCAAGCACTGTTATAACTACAACGAGTTCAATTATTGTGAAACCGCGTCGGGCATGGTTTTTTGTCACAATTTAAATATACGACAATAGTTAATTTAGTGCAGCTTCAAAGGGAAAAATTTTGTACTTCTTTACAGCCGGTTCCGGCTGCTAAATCTTCGATATCGGAGCAGCGGAAAATTGGTTTGGTTGGGTCATCGGGATCTTCCAGCCGGCCGCCTATCCAGTAGCGGCAAGAACTATTTTGAGTGCCTGTCCCACCGCAAATCGCTTCTGCAAGACTTCTTGGCTCGTAGCGGTAATGGTAAGTAGTGTTGTTAATGGGATCAACCGGAAGTCTTTTTAGAAGCTGCTGCTGCGTTATAAGGTTGTAATATATCCAGCTTGTGAATCCTCCGTCTGCAGCACCATTGCAACCCGTCCAGCAGGCGAGAACTCTTCGCGGGGGGCAAGCACCGCCGTCGCTGGAAATGCTTGTGTCGCAAAAGGTTTCACCCGGGTAGTAACCGGTTATTGTTTGATAGGCAACTAGAGCATTGGCTATGGAGTTAATGTCTGTTTTCCTTTGGGAATCGCGTGCTTGTTTTAGACGTTTTGCGGGATTAACGGCGACAAGAACGGCCCCAGCCAGGCTAGTAAGTAGCGCAATTACTATCAAAAGTTCAATTAAAGTAAATGCCTGTTTCCTTTTTGGGCTTTTTGGTGGTTTTTTGTGTGACACTCTTCAATATACGACAATAGTTGAAGACGGGAAACAGAGTTTAATTCATTTTGTTTTTCTGGTAAGATTACCAAAGTTTTGGGTCTGTGGCTCAGTGGTTAGATCACCGTCCTGAGAGATTTTGAACAAATTGGGCGATTAGTTCAGTGGTTAGAACGCTGTCCTGATAAGACAGAGGTCAATGGTTCGATTCCATTATCGCCCACATTTTTCCCTCCTGATATTTTTTGCTTTGCAAAAGAGAGGACAGAGGTGCGTCCTTTCCATACAGATCCAAAGCGATGTAACAGATTCTTTTCCTGTTACTTTATCAATGTTAAGCTTAATGTAGAGTGAGGAAATTTTTTGCTGCCGCCTTCTTCTGTTTTTTGTTTTTGCTTTCAACGTCCCAAGTTAGAGCCCAGGATATTATCACCGACAAAAAGCTAATAACTGTCGATATTGGGCGCCAAATGGTTTATGCATGGGAACACGGAAAACTAATTTTTTCTACTAAAGCTTCAACTGGTATGTACTATACGCCCACAATAAAAGGAAGCTTTACAATCTATAGAAAATATCCTTTGCAGGATATGAAAGGGAACTATCCTCCGTACGAACCATATTTTATTAAAAATGTGCCGAATGTGATGTATTTTTACCAGGCTTATGCTATTCATGGGGCATATTGGCACAATATGTTCGGGACCAAATATACCCACGGATGTGTAAACGTTCCGGTTGCTGCTAGCCAGTGGCTTTTTAATTTCGCGGATGTTGGAACTCAGGTTGTAGTTTTCTAGACTTGCCCACTTTAAAATCGGAGGTTATTTTTGGTAATTTTTCCAATCCCTGTATCCTGCGCGGCCCCAGAGGTTTTTCCATTTCCACTGAAAGGCAATGTAGTAGATATTAAGAAGTAGGAAAGTGATAAAAAATCCGATCATATAGGCCCCGAGAGGACTCAGGGTGAATCTCCAATTTTCGAATTTATCCAGAATGAAAAGTGCCACAACACAGAAAAGTCCTGTGATTGTTTGATATGGGGCGGTGCCGTTTGTGATTTGAGCGTACCCCATAAAAAGGCCAAGGATGGCGCCTGAGACCAATATCAGCTTTGGAAGAGAATCGAGGGTTGGGCCGGTGGATAGATCAAGAATTGTCAGAAGGACACCGGAAATTATAAAGCCGGAGAAGATAATGATGTGACTTATCGGGCCATGGAAAAGGTGGGTTGCCAAAAGCTGTTTTCGAAGTTTTTCATTTTTTCTGACTTCTTTGGGAGTTAAGGTGTCGATAATAACGGATGTCATATAAATACCGGAACCGTAAAAAGTTATTCCCGCCGAAAGAAGAAAAAGAGCCGATATAAGATAAAGAGGCAGCGAAAAAATAACGTGCGGTTTTCTAATAATCGAAAGGAATATGAGCATAAACCCAAAGTATGCTAATGAATTGATGAAAACGTTAAAGGTTGTAAAGCGAATAACATCTTTTCTGGTGTAAGTTTTTGGGGATGCATTCCTCGACATCCTCTCGCGGAACCTTAAAAATGGTGGTGCTGCGATTGCGAAGATTGAGGAAAGCCCCACAAGCGAGATTTCCTGAAGTGCCATACAAAGTGCAGTTTAGCCGAAAGTTGGTTTGGAGGCAAGTGAAGCTCTAGGTCAAGAATTTTTGAAGGTCGGCGCTTGAGATTGCGTCCCCATTTTTAATTTGTTCTGTAATAACCAGTTTAGCGATGCCATCTTCGATTTTATCGGCGATTAAGCGGCGAATTGGCCGGGCGCCAAAGCTGGGGTTAAAGCCTTTTTGGGCAACAGCCGCTGCCAGCTGATCGGTAATTTCAAGTGTAATGTTTTTGGTTTCTTTTAAGCTTTGGGCAAGGTTTGTAAGCATCAATTTGGCAACCTGTGTTACTTCCTGAGGTGTTAGGGGTTTGTAAACAACTGTTGCGTCAAAGCGATTTAAAAGCTCGGGCGAAAAGAGGTTTTTGGAAAGCACAAAATTGACAACTTTTTTTGCGAGATCTGCGCTTTGCCCTTTTTGAACTTCTTCGCGAATGAATTCTGCCCCGGCGTTTGAGGTGGCAATCGTAATTATGTTGGTGAAGGCAACTTTTCTGCCAAAAGCATCTGTTAGGTGGCCTTCGTCTATAATTTGCAGAAAAAGGTTTTGCACTTCAAGACTTGCCTTTTCGAATTCATCCAGAAGCAGGACTCCGTAGGGATTTTGGCGAATAAGTGTTGCCAACTGTCCGGGCGCTTTTGTTTCGGAATTGCCGATTAGCCGCTCCAGAGAATCGCGGCCTTGGTATTCGGTCATGTCGAGCCTGACCATTTTGCTTTCGGGGCCAAAGTAAGCTTCACAAAGAGCCTTGGCGGTTTCGGTTTTGCCTACACCGGTTGGACCTAGAAAGAGGAATGAGCCCATGGTTTTTCGGTTCGTTTCAATTCCGGATCGGGCTCTTCTCATGGCTTTGGAAATTTCAATAATGGCCTCGTCTTGGCCGACGATTCTTTTGTGCAAAAATCCTTCCAAATCTTTGAGCTTTTCCTTTTCTGTTTCTTTAATTTTGCCAATTGGAATTTTGGAGATTTTGGCTAAGGTATCGTCGACAAGTTCTCGGTCAACAAGTCGACTTTTGGCTTTTTCAGCTGCGGCTTGAGCGTCTTCCAGAACAATTATCGACTTTTCCGGTTGATGTCTTTCGTCAGGAATCTCACCGGATTTTTCGGCTATTTCCAAAAGGGCGGTTAGATTTGTTGCAATGCCTTTACGCTTGTAAATGTCGAGGGCTTTGCCAACCAAAATAGAGAGAGTCTCCAGTTTTGTAGGCTCTTCGATATCCAGTTTTTCAAAAAGGGAAGTCATCTCGGAATTAGGCCGGACAAATTTGCTGTAGGCTTCCGTTGTGGTGATGCCAATTATCGGCATGGAATTGTCATTCAAAACGGCATTGATGACTTCGGAAAGATCGATGTGGTTTTCCAAAGTTGAGCTGATTCTATCAATTTCATCTATTGCCAAGATGATATTTCCGGCGTGTTTGGCTTCCAAAAGAAGATCTTCAAAGTTCGCTTTTATCTCGACAACGTTGGTGCTTGATCCCAAAAGGGCAACAGTATCCAGAAGTATTAGACGTTTGTCTTTGAGTTTTGGAAGCTCGTATTTGGCAATTGCGGAGGCTAAACTTTCCAGAGTGCTATGGCGGCCAACGCCTGTTTCCCCAACCAAAAGAACGTTATTGGAACGAGGCCTGGTAAGGATAGATTCGATTTTTTCTAAAAGCTCAATTTTAACAACGTAGTGGGGAAGCGCTTTTATGGTTAGTTCTTCACCAAACTGGTCAAGCGTGTTGGTATAGCCAAATGAAAGAAACTGGCCAACCGGAGTGATCCTGGCTTTAGGAGGATTGTCCAGATAATTTTTGACGTAGTTTAAAAAAGTGGTAAAAGAAGCGGTGTCGATACTTTCTTTTTCCAGGTAGCTTTTTAAAGAGGGCAGTTTTTCGGAAAGAACAGAGAGCATCTGGGGGACGGTTTGGCTTTGGGAAATACCGAGATCTTTGGGGGATGTAATTGTTGTTAAGGTTTTTTCAAAATCGGCATCAAAAAAGCGCGAAATCGTCTGAAAATATGGCGATTTGGTGATTTTTGCAAGGAATTTGGATGTATTTTCTACTTCATCGGCATAAAATGTGTTTTGCTTTTTTTGGGTATATTCGGCCATTGAGAAAATTGGAATGGCGTAGAAGGCAATTGATGCGAAGTCGAAAATTACAAAAAGGCCAAGGATGATAAGGCCTGCGGCAATTAGGATTAGCCGGACAACGGCTCCGACAGCAATAGAAATTAAATCAAAGGAAATCCGATCCCAAAGAGTGGTTTTTTTGGTTAGGATCAAACGGCGGTAAGGTGTAAAAAGGTTTTTTAAAAGGTTTGTAATATTGAAAAAAGCTGCAATTTTGGCTAGATGATCCGGCCTGGTTTTTATGTAATTGGGAAGGGCGTAGGAAAAATGGTAGGTGAAATAGTCGCGGGGAAGATAATTTGTGGCAGTATCCATCAACTTTAAATTTAGCAGAGAATGGCATGCGTATTCAATCGAAGTTGATTTGAGATTTGATTGATGCTACATTCTGGGGCATGTTGAGAACTTACCTTGAGTGCCGGGAATGGATGGAAAGTTTTATCCCTTTGGTTTGGGGGAAAGAGGAATTGGGGTTATCGCGAATTGAAAATCTTCTCGAAAAATTAGGAAATCCAGAGAAAAAATTTAAGTCTGTCCATGTAGCGGGTACAAGTGGTAAGGGGACAACAGCTTTTTATATTTCAAGATTACTTTTAGAAAAAGGTTTTAAAACAGGCTTACATGTTTCGCCGCATTTGGTGGATATCCGGGAAAGGATAGTTGTCAACGGCGAAATAATTTCTGTCAGCCGATTCGTAGATCTTGTGAATGAGGTAAAAGCCGTTGTAGACGAAATTAAAAGCAAACAGCCTCATTTAACTCCCAGTTATTTTGAAATTTTAGTTTCTGTTTCGTTTTTATATTTTGCCCGCGAAAAAGTCGACTATGCAGTTGTTGAAGTTGGTCTTGGCGGAAGACTGGACGCAACTAATGTTTTGTTGCCGGGAGTTTCAGTTATTACAAACATTGGTTTAGACCATACGGAAATTTTGGGTGACACGCAAGAGGCGATTGCGAAAGAAAAAGCCGGGATTATAAAAGGGCAAATTCCTGTTGTGACAGGGGCGACGGGAAAAGCATTGAAAGTTATCGAAAAAGTGGCAAAATCGAAAAATGCCCCGTTGATCAAATTAAATACTCGAACGCTAAAAATCAGCCCAAAATCTGATGTAGTAATTGATAAAAGTATATATAAGGACATAGTGCGATATAGTCAAAATAGGGCTGTTTTGGAATGCATGTTTTTGGCAATTTTGGCTGTTTTGCAGTTAAAAATCAGTGTTTCGGCAAGTGTTATAAAGAGTGCCTTTTTGCAAAAATTTCCTGGAAGATTTGAAGAAATTTCTGATTGGGTAATTTTAGACGGCGCTCATAATCCTGACAAAATTTTATCGCTTATAAATTTTATCAGCAAGTCAAAAGTCAAAACTCAAAAGTCAAAAGTGTCGTTGGTGGTTGCTTTTAAAAGTGGGAAAAATTGTAAAAAAATGTTGGATTTGTTAATCAAAAAATTGCCGATTGATCAAGTGATTGCGACAGAATATCAAGCGGTTACAGATACCGGTAAAGGGTCAGCGGTGCCGGCAGAGGAAATAGCGGATTATTTGTCTGCCGACAAACGACTAAGGACTAAAGTCAAAGTTGTAAAAAACAGTCAAGAAGCAGTCTTTGAAGCATTGTCGGATAAAAAAGAAAAGGATTTAGTTTTGGTTACCGGCTCGCTTTATCTTATCGGTGAAGCAAGGACGTTGTGGTACTTGCCTGAATTTTAATTCATCCTTCATAATTAATCTGGTGAATAAACTTGAAGGCCTTGATGTTTCCGGGAAAAGGGTGTTTTTGCGAGCGGATTTGGATGTCCCTTTGGAGGTGGGGGATGTTGATGCGGCGACAAGGCTTAAAAATGTTAAACCTACTGTGGATTGGCTTTTGGGCCATGGTGCAAAAAACATTGTCATTGCCGGACACATGGGAAGACCAAGCGGACCGGACGAAAAACTTTCAACAAGAAAAATTTTGGAACCTCTTAAAAAAATTCTCGGGAGAAACGTTGATTTTATGGAGAATGTTGACGCGGTCGAAACGGAGCAGGTAATGCTTTTTGAGAACTTACGTTTTTGGGTTGGTGAGACGGAAAATGATTTCGAATTTGCCAAAAGTTTGGCCAAAATTGCGGATTGTTATGTTAACGACGCGTTTGGAAATTGCCATAGGCCACATGCTTCGATGGTGGGGTTGCCAGAGCTTCTTCCGCATGCGGCAGGGTTGCATTTAGAAAGGGAGGTCGAAGAGCTAAGTAGAATTTTAGAAAAACCGGAACGGCCTTTTGTGGCAATAGTAGGTGGCGCCAAAATCGAAACTAAGGTTCCGGTAATTTCGAATCTTGCTGGGGTAGCTGATTGGATATTGGTTGGTGGAGAACTACCTTTAGAGATTGTAAAACAAAATTTAACATTTGATCAAAAGGTAATTGTTGGTACTTTAACTGGGGACACAAAAGATATTGATGATGCAACAATTTCTAAATTTGAGGATGCAATACGCGGCGCCAAAACTATCGTTTGGAATGGTCCCGTAGGACTTTTTGAGGAAGGTTTTACGAAAGGTACACTGGAGATTGCCAAATCAATCGTGGAAGGCGGCGCCTATTCTGTCGTTGGTGGTGGAGATTCAACCCAATTTTTGGGACAGCAGGGTTTTCTTTCTAAATTCTCGTTTGTATCTGCAGGCGGCGGGGCAATGCTGGAGTTTCTTTCGGGTAAAAAACTTCCTGCCATCGAGGCTCTAGGTTAAGATAGAGTTGCCTACAATTTAATGAATTGGTACCAAAAGACTGCCCAAGAGGTACTTGGTGAGCAAAACGCAAACCTGGAGCAAGGTCTTGGGGAAAACGAGGCATTTTCCAGACTGAAGGCAACTGGGCCCAATGTTTTGGCTTCTTCTAAAAAGCAGACACTTCTCGATATTTTTCTAAAGCAGTTTAAAAGTCCCCTGATATATGTTTTGATTTTTGCGGCGTTTTTGGTTTTGGTGATGGGGCAGTCGACTGATGCCTTGGTTATTATTGCGGTTGTTATTTTGAATTCCATAATTGGGACTTACCAGGAAGGGAAAGCCAAAAATTCACTTGAAAAATTGCGAAGTTTGGTGAGGCACAGGGCCCTTGTGAGAAGGGATGGGGAGGAAGTCTTGATTTCTTCGGAAGAAGTTGTGCCTGGCGACATATTGCTTTTGCACGAAGGGGAAAAAGTTTCGGCAGACGCAAGACTTGTTTCGTGTGAATCATTAAAGATAAACGAAGCAGTTTTGACGGGAGAGGCATATGCCGTTTCAAAAACTTCTGATGTTATTTCCAAAAAAGACCTAGTTTTGGGGGATCAGAAGAACATGGTCTTTTCGGGAACCAGCGTTGTTTCGGGTTTTGGAGAAGCAGTAGTTGTCGAGACCGGTTATAGTTCGGCATTAGGCCAGATTTCAAAGGAACTTTTGGAGACATCCGAAGTGCCGCTGCCATTGGCTTCGAAGGTACTTAAGCTGACACATTTTATTGCAATAGCTGTTGTGGCTATCGGTATATTCACGCTCGCGGTGGGTCTTTTGCGCGGCATTGATTTTAGGGAGATAGTCGGTGCGGTAATTGGGCTTTCGGTTTCTGTAGTGCCGGAAGGCTTACCCGTTGCAGTAACCATTGTTTTGGCGGGTGGTGTTTGGAGAATGGCAAAAGCAAAGGCTATTGTTAGGCAAATGGCGGCTGTTGAGGCAATGGGCAATGCAGATACCCTTTTGGTAGACAAAACGGGAACCATCACAACCGGCAGGATGGTTATTAAAAAAGTTAATTTTATGGGGATTGTGCTGAGTGTTTCGGGGGAGGGGTATAACCCTAAGGGCAAAATAAGCGGTAACGGGTCTTATGACAGCCGAAAATTCAAAAAGATACTTTCTTTGGTTTTCCTTTCTTTGAATGCAGATGTTGTACACCATGAACACGAAGGTTGGCGGCCTATCGGTGACCCGACGGAGGCTGCTGTTGCCGTTTTGTGTCATAAAGCCGGGCTTTCGAAAGAAAAGCTTGGACAAGAGTATAAAACGGATTTTGCAAAGCCATTTGATCCTAAAAAACGCTACATTGAAGCTGCTTTTTCGCAAAAAGGAGAGGGTTGGGATGTTTTTGTCGGAGCACCGGATTTTTTAGCCCGAGATCTTAAAGTTAACAAAGGGCTTCTTTACGATTACCACAAACTGGCAAAAGAAGGTTTAAGGGTTGTGGGTGTTTGTGTTTTTGGGCCGGGTAAAAAACTTTACGGTTTTCTGCTTTTGGCAATAGAAGAAGAAATCCGAAGTGTTGTGGAGTGCGCTGTAAAGGAGGCCAAAAACGCTGGTTTCAGGGTGGTTATGATGACTGGGGATTTTGCGGAAACCGCAAAAGCTATTGCAGGCCGGGTTGGTATTTATGGTCAGGGTGACATTGTGGTGACCGGTGAGGAAGTTGAAAAGCTGGGAAAAGAAGGCCTTATGGAAAAAGTTAAAAGCGTTACTGTTTTTGCCAGGATTACACCCCAACATAAGTTGACAATAGTCGAGGCATTTAAAAAGCAAGGGCATATTGTTGCTATGACCGGTGACGGGATAAACGACGCCCCGGCACTTCAGGCGGCGAATTTGGGAATAGGGCTTGGGTCGGGAACCCAGATTGCAAAAGATGCTTCGGATATAGTTTTAACAAGCGATAATTTCCAAACGATAGTTTCGGCAATAGCGGAAGGGCGGGCGATCTATCTTTCTTTGAAGAAAGTCATTTTGTATTTGTTTTCGACAAGTTTGGGGGAGGTGCTTTCGATAGTTGGAGCTATCGTGATCGGCTTACCACTACCATTGGTTGCCGTGCAGATTATCTGGCTTAATTTTATAACAGATGGTTTTATGGTTGTGGCACTTGCTCAGGATACTCCGCGGCATAAACTGGTTTCTAAGGACGATGTTCAAAGTGAAAGTCTTGTCGATAATTTAATGATTCGCCGCAGCATTTTGATGGGAGGATCGATGATGATTGTAGCCTTGCCGGTTTTTTGGTGGTTTTTGGATAATACATCACTTGCTTATGCCCGGACTATGACTCTTTTGATACTTTCAGCGACCCAGTGGCTTAATGCTCTAAACGTGCGATCAAGAAGTGTTTCGGTATTTTCCAGGAGGCTTGATAACAAGTTTTTGGTGTTTTCTTTTCTTGCGGTTGTAATTTTGGAGATTCTTGTTATTCAGACTAAGTTTGGTAACGAATTTTTGCATACAACACCTTTAACTTTAGGATATTGGGTTTTGGGAATTGCTGTTTCGACTCTGATTATTTGGGTGGAGGAGGCCAGGAAGGCCTTGGCAAGACGCAAGTAATCTTGTTAAGCTGGAATTATGATAAAAGTTGCAATTAACGGTTTTGGGAGGATTGGCAGACAGGCGTTTAAGGTATGGTTTGAAAAACACCGGGACGAGATGCAGATTGTGGCGATTAACGACCTGACGGATGCCGAGGTTTTAGCACATCTTTTGTCCTATGATTCTGTTTATGGGAAGTGGGAAAGGGAAGTCAAAGCGAAGAAACTAATCGAGGATATAAAGACTGCGAAGGATGGCGAAGCGGTAGGAAATATATCAATTGACGGGGTAGATATTGCCACTTATGCCACAAAAGATCCGGAAAAACTGCCATGGAAGAGTTTGGGGATCGATGTAGTTATCGAGTCTACCGGACGTTTTACAAAACATGAGGATGCCGCAAAACACATAACTGCAGGTGCCAAAAAAGTGGTTATTTCGGCGCCGGGGAAGGAAACGCCGACATTTCTTTTAGGGGTAAATGAGGATAAATATAACGGGGAAGATGTTATTAATAATGCATCTTGCACCACAAACTGTATTGCGCCGGTTGCCAAAGTAATGAATGATGTTTTTGGAGTCAAAAAGGCAATGATGACAACAATCCATGCGGTTACTGCCGAGCAGAATTTGGTCGACGGGCCACCGCCGGGAGGTAAGGCAAATGATCTTCGTCGTGCCCGGGCCGCCTACATTAATATAATACCGACAACTTCTGGTGCGGCGATTGCCACAACAGAGGCGCTGCCGGAATTAAAGGAAAAGTTTGACGGGTTGGCAATTCGGGTACCGGTTCCGGTCGGGTCGATTTCGGATTTTACATTTCTTTTGGCCAAGCCAACTTCTGTCGATGAAGTCAATAAGGTGCTATCAGATGCTTCTGAAAAGATGAAAGGGATTTTGGCAGTTTCTTCCGAACCGCTGGTTTCTTCGGACATTGTTGGAAGATCGGAATCATCGATAGTTGATCTATCCCTAACTCAAGTTGTCGATGGCGACATGGTTAAGGTTTTTGCCTGGTACGACAATGAGTTTGGATATAGTAACCGTTTGGTTGAACAAGTGATTCAAGTTGGAAATCATCCGTAATTTTCCCTCGTTGATTTTGGAAGTTTCAATCGTAATAATAAATACCAGTGAAAAGCTTAAGAGGATTTTTGTTTCCTCAGGAGGGTGTTTTTTTTGATCTTTTGGAAGAAGAAAGCAAAATTGTTTCCAAAGCCGCTAAATCCCTTTCCCAATTAACCGAAAATTTTGACCACAAAACAGAAGATTACCGCAGAAAAATAAAAGATTTGGAGCATAAGGGCGATAAGCTAGTTGAGCAAATCCACGCCAAATTAAATTCTTCTTTTATTACTCCTATCGATCATGAAGATATTGCGGAACTTGCCAACACTTATGACGATGTTTTGGACGGAATTTATACTTTTGTAAACAGACTTCATATCTATAACATCAAAAAAACAGACGAAACAATAAAAAGCTTTTCCAAAATTGTTTTGGCAACGACTCAGGAAATTGAAAAGGCTTTTTGTTCAATGAAAAGACTTTCTCAAAAAGAAATAGATGCAAGGAGCGAAAAAGTTAAAAAGTTGGAACGGGAAGCGGATGACCTTTTGGATAGGTCAACGGCTGCGCTTTTTAAACGAAAAAATTTTGTGGAGATTTTAAAATACAAGGAACTTTATGAAATTTTGGAAGGGACAACCGATAAATGCATGGACGTATCGGATATTTTGCGAAACATTGTACTTAAACACTCATAGTGGATACTACTTTTCTGGGAATTGTTTTAATCATTCTTCTTGCTTTTATTTTTGATTTTATAAACGGGTTTCATGACAGCGCCAACGCTATAGCGACTGTAGTTTCTACCAGGGTTCTTTCGCCAAGGTCGGCGGTTATGATGGCTGCTTTTTTCAATTTTATTGCTTTTGCAATTTTTGGGGTGGCAGTTGCGGCAACTATTGCAAAAGGGGTTGTAGACCCGCATGCGGTAAACAAAACAGTTATTTTTTCAGCACTTGTCGGGGCAATCGTTTGGGATTTATATACCTGGAGGGCGGCACTGCCAACTTCTTCTTCACATGCTTTGATCGGTGGCTTAGTGGGTGCTGCCTATGTTAAGGGTGGGGTTAAGATGCTTATTTTTTCGGGCATCAATAAAATCGTTCTTTTTATGTTCATTTCACCTATTGTAGGTTTAGTTCTCGCGTTTATCATAATGACTTTGGTTGCACGAGGATTTTATAAAGGGGATGCCGCCAAGCTTAATTTTGCTTTTCGTAAACTACAACTTGTTTCATCTGCATTTTACAGTTTGAGCCATGGTACCAACGATGCGCAAAAGACGATGGGAATTGTGGCGGTTTTGCTGTATTCTGCAGGATATTTGGGGGACAAATTGTATGTTCCATTATGGGTAGTTTTGATGGCGCATGCGGCAATTGCGCTGGGGACTTTGTTTGGCGGTTGGAGAATAGTTAAAACGATGGGCAAAAGGATTGCACATTTGAGGCCGGTTCACGGATTCAGTGCGGAAACGGCAAGCGGTTTGGTTTTGTTTGGAAGTGCACACTTTGGGATTCCTGTTTCGACAACGCATGCAATTTCCGGGTCGATTTTAGGAGTCGGGATGTCGCAAAGGGCAACTGGGGTTCGGTGGATTTTGGCGCGCAAAATTGTTGGGGCTTGGATTTTGACAATTCCGGCTTCTGCGGCTGTTGCGGCAGCTGTCTACTTAGTTTTGCGGATTTTTTACCTCTAGCTCTTTTTTAAGAGTGAGTGTTGCTCCGATTTTGTTTTTCTGATATACCTTCCCTAGCGCTTCGCGCTAGGAATTTCTAATTTCCAATTTCAAATTTTAAAAGCGAAGAGCGATTCTGCCATGAACTTATCTAATATCTACGGGCCGAGACCGGAATGGGCCCACAAAGGAAATTTCGGAAATGTTTTGGTAGTTTGCGGATCCAAGCTTTACAGTGGGGCTGCGACTTTGGCAGCATCTGCTGCGCTTCGGGCCGGTGCGGATATGGTAACTGTGGCAGCGCCAATGAGAGCGGCAGAAGTTGCAGCGCAAGCTATGCCTGATCTTATGACTTATCCTTTGAAAGGAGATTATGTTGCAAGACGGCACCTGAATGACGTTTTTGACCTAGTTCATGTTAGGCATATTAATAGCGTCGTTATGGGTTGTGGATTGGGAAGGCATAATTCGACTGTTAATACTGTCAAAAAACTAATTACCAAACTCACAATTCCAATGGTTCTGGACGCAGACGCACTCTATGCAATCTCTACAAATCCGGATGTTGTTTATGGTAAGCATGTCATCTTAACGCCTCACGCCGGAGAGCTGGCAGTGCTATTAGGGGCAAGAAAAGTGTCTTCTAATTTTGAAGAAAGGTTAGCTGGGGCTAAGCAAGCAGCCCAAAAATACCGCGCGATTGTGCTTTTAAAAGGGCATGTAGATATTATTACGGACGGCGCGAATACGATTACTAACAATACCGGAACTGCGTATATGACCAAGGGTGGTTTTGGGGATACCCTTTCGGGGATAGTCGCCGCACTTTTGGCTCGGGGAGTGGGGCTTTTTGAGGCAGCGCATGTTGGGGCCTACATAAACGGTAAAGCCGGGGAGATGGCAAGTAAGCAATTTGGAGAGGGATTGGCAGCTTCGGATTCTTTTGATTTTATCCCGCAGGTAATTGGGGCTTCTTCCGTATATTGACAGGTCGACGCCTATTTACTATACTTTCGGGAGTGATTTTTACCCAGCACCTATTTGCGGTGCAGGTTATGGGGTACCAAGATTTAATGTTGAAAATTTACCAAGTTCCAACAAACAAGGGCGCATTTTGGCGTCTTAAATCTTAACCCCAGTTAAAATTAACAAATAGTTATCAGGACGCGTAAATCCGACGGGTTTACCCTGAGGAGTGCAACGACTAAGTTTTCACTAGCAGGGTTTACCCTGAAGTGTTCACACTGAAGGGCCCGTAGTTCACCTGGTAGAACACCCCACTTGCACTGGGGAGGTAAGCGGTTCGAGTCCGCTCGGGTCCACACTTCGGTCTGGTAAAAGCAGACCTCAGTGTAAACTACTAAGAACGTAATCTTTTAAAGATTAAAGGGATTACGGAATTAATAGTTTATCCTGAACCAATTTTTGGCGAAGGGGCACCTTAACAAGTGAATATTTTGTAAGTAATTTACATAGAAGTTTGGTTCTAGCGTTTTTTGAACCGAACGGAATGTAAGGGCAATTTTATGCGTTCAATGGATGCCTTGGTACAACACACCGAAGAAGGACGTAGTGGGCTGCGATAAGTACCGGTGAGCTGCCGTCAAGCTTTGACCCGGTAATTTCCGAATAGGGAAACCTGTCTTGCATTGCAAGACGCTTTAGGGTGAATAAATAAACCTTAAAGAGGGCACCGTCCGAACTGAAACATCTAAGTAGGGCGAGGAAAATAAAACAATAGTGATTCCCCAAGTAGTGGCGAGCGAAAGGGGAAAAGCCTAAACCCTTCGATTCGATTTTGCTCCGCAAAATCTCACTCAGGGCTGTAGCCAGTGAGATTAAAGGGGCATGACCCCGAGCGAGGCGAAGTCGAGTCGAGGGGGGTTGCGGGACTCAGACGTGGGATTCATTTAAGGTAGCTGAACTGTCTGGAATGGCAGACCATAGAGGGTGAAAGTCTTGTAAGCGAAACTTTAAATGACCCTATGAGTATCCCAAGTACTACGGGACACGAGAAATCCTGTAGGAATCTGGCACGACCATGTGCTAAGGCTAAATATGTGTTGTGACCGATAGTGAACTAGTACCGTGAGGGAAAGGTGAAAGAGTACCCCGAGAGGGGAATGAAAAGTACCTGAAATTGAGCGCTAACAAGCAGTAAGAGCCCGGACTTGTCCGGGTGATTGCGTGCCTATTGAAGAATGAACCGGTGAGTATACGTTTATGTGCTTGTCTAAGGACAGGAATGTCCGGAGGCGCAGTGAAAGCGAGGTTTAATAGACCGATTTTGCACGAGACGTATGGCCCGAAACCGTGTGAGCTAACCATGACCAGGATGAAGTTTCGCGAAAGCGGGGCGGAGGTCCGAACCAGTGTCAGCTGCAAGTGGCTTGGATGAGTTGTGGTTAGGGGTGATATACCTATCGAACACGGAGATAGCTGGTTCTCCCCGAAATATATTTTGGTATAGCCCGTACTTTTAAACCCCAGGGGTAGAGCACTGGATGGATCGCGGCGAGTTTACTTGTCGCATTCAACCAAACTGCGAATACTGGGGCGTATATGTGCGGAGTCAGTCCGTGAGGGATAAGCCTTACAGGGCAAAAGGGAAACATCCCAGATCCAAAGCTAAGGTCCCGAAGTGTATCTTAAGTGTTAAAGGTAGTGCTCGTGCTTAGACAGCAAGGAGGTTGGCTCAGAGGCAGCCATCCTTTAAAGAAAGCGTAACAGCTCACTTGTCGATTTGGCGTGGGTGCGCCGATAATTCAACGGGGCTAAAGATACCACCGAAGCTTGGAATTGCACCGCAAGGTGCAGTGGTAGGGGAGCGTTTGCATTGCAGTGAAGTTTGCGCGTAAGCGTGAGTGGAGCGATGTGAAGTGAGAATGCCGGTATGAGTAGCGAAAGTCCCGTGGGAATCGGGACCGCCGAATGTCCAAGGTTTCCTACGCAACGTTCGTCGGCGTAGGGTTAGTCGGTCCTAAGGCGAGGCCAGAAGGCGTAGTCGATGGATATGCAGTTAATATTCTGCAACTTTTTTCAAATCGTTATCACTAAAGGGATAACGGAGATGGAATGTTTCTGGGTCGAAATGATACGGCCCCTAAGGAGCAAGGAAGTGAAAGTATGAAAATCAACTTTTGCGTTTATTCGAGCTCTGATGGCTAGCTGGCGCAAGCCGGCAAGAGAAATGGTTTCAACTTCCAAGAAATTTTCTCGTTAGGAGATTTGGGAAAAACCGTACCGCAATCCGACACAGGTGGACTGGTATCAGTGTACTAAGGCGAGCGAGAAAACTTTCCTTGAGGAACTCGGCAATACAACTGGACGTACCTTTGGTAGATGTCCTCCCCGTCCTTTTTTGACGGGAGATAGTTGTTTTTTGTTAGTTTCTTAAATTTACGGAATTAATAGAGAATAACTGAATCTCGTGTCCGAAAAGGACGGGGCGCAGTTAACGACGCCAGGCGACTGTTTAACAAAAACACAGGTCTCTGCTAAGTCGAAAGACGATGTATAGGGGCTGACACCTGCCCAGTGCTCGTAGGTCAAGCATTTGAGGTGACTCTGATTTATCAGGGAGGCTTCGGATGCAAGCCCGGGTAAACGGCAGCAGTAACTATAACTGTTCTAAGGTAGCGAAATTCCTTGTCGGGTAAGTTCCGACCCGCACGAAAGGTTGAACGATCTGGCGACTGTCTTGAGGGAAGACTCGGCGAAATTGCAATGGCTGTGAAGATGCGGCCAACTTACACCAGGACAAAAAGACCCCGTGGAGCTTTACTGCAACTTGGCATTTTTAGGGTTTTTGGAACTGCATAGAATAGGTGGGAGACTTCGGTCGACAGTGTAATACCACTCTTTCTGATGACTTTAAATTACGGTATGTCCTAATAATAAACGGGATGCCGGACATTGTCTGGTGGGCAGTTTGACTGGGGCGGTCGCCTCCAAAAAGGTAACGGAGGCGTACAAAGGTCGACTCAAGTCCTACAGAAACGGACTTTTAGAGTGCAATGGCATAAGTCGGCTTGACTGCAAGTGGTACATCACGAGCAGGTGCGAAAGCAGGTCATAGTGATCCTTACGTGGCTCATGGAAGCGCGTAAGCTTAACGGATAAAAGCTACCCCGGGGATAACAGGCTTATCTTCCCCAAGAGTCCATATCGACGGGAAGGTTTGGCACCTCGATGTCGGCTCATCGTATCCTCCTGCTGAAGTAGGCGGGAAGGGTTGGGCTGTTCGCCCATTAAAACGGTACGCGAGCTGGGTTCAGAACGTCGTGAGACAGTTCGGCCTCTATCCGGTGTAAGTGTTTGATACTTGAGTGGGGTCACTTCTAGTACGAGAGGACCGAAGTGAGCGAACCTCTAGTGTGCCAGTTGTCACATCAGTGGCAGTGCTGGGTAGCCACGTTCGTAACTGAGAAGCGCTGAAAGCATCTAAGCGCCAAACAGGCCACAAGACTAGGTATCGTAGATCCCTGGAAGACTACCAGGTTGATAGGCGCCAAGTGTAAAGCTAGTAATAGTTGTTCACGGGTGATACGTGAGGTTAAATTGGAACGGTACTTGGGTATATTACCTAAGTATCGAGCTAATTTTTCAGCTAAGGCGTACTAATAGATCATCTGTCCTTTTTCATTCCGTTTGGTTTTGAAAGCGTTAGATTTTACTTACAAATATTCACTTGTTTTTTCTTTCTTTGGACCCGAAATTTTATCAGGGTTGACATTTTCACAGTTAGAGGTTTTTAATACGCTTATCCCACACCGCTTAGGCGGGGCGAGGGATATTTTTTTTGGAAGACATGAGTTGCGAAGCACATAATGGAAATCTGAAACAAGAAGAGATGGTTGATGGTGTCCATTATCTATTTCCACATCACGGTGCCAATCGTCTGGATGCTCAGATCAGGGCAGGAAACGATGGTCCTCAAATACAGTTATTGCGTAGAGAAGTAGAATCGTGGGTTAAAGCGGGAAGACCTCTTCTCGATACAAATCAACCGGGGGAGCTGGTTAGATCACCTTCCAATTTACCGCTCTGGGACAGGGCAAAAGTGCGACAAATAGTACAAAGCTGGCAACATAGCAGTAGAGGGTGGTAATTCTATGGCAGAGCTAGAACAACAAATAATTGCAGCAGGACAGGCACAAGAACAACTGCCGAAGATTGCCGGAGGTTCCGGATTGTCAAAGTCTGCACTAAGAAGGCGAGAAGCCACTCATCAAGCGCTTGCCGATACTCTTGACCGAATTAAGAGCTTTGATCCATCTTCTTTACTACCTGGTGAAAGTCGCACTTATAAACAACAATATATGAGAAGATGAACAGGATAGAGGGTCAGCCTAATATGAATCCAGTTTTGGCTGGTGAAGGCATTCGTAGCGGACCAGAAATGCCCAGAGAGTCAAAATCCGCTTTCCGCAGGGCAGTTGATCTTTCTTTTGATGCACAGGATGATGTAAGACGTTTTGCAATAATTGCAGATATGGCAGCAGCCGGCACTATATACGAAAAGCCAAAAGGCCGTAAGAGGGGAAGATGAGCAGAAGAGAAGACGGACCGCAAAGGGGTAATCAAACAGAGAGTGCAATGGGTGTTCATGGTAAAGACAGAAAAGAACTTAGAAGGTTAGCCAGATATGCTGCAATGGGTCGAGTCGGAAATTCGGTTCCTGGACAGGGTTTCCTGCCGGAATCGCCAATAGTTCCAACACAAGGTCCGGGTGCCCAAAATGAAGGACAATCTAACATTTGAATCGGCCAAGTTTAGTCTTGGCCTAATTTAATCCCGGTAGGGATTATTTTTTTGGAGAATATATGCCAGCAAGATCAGAATTATCAATACCTTTAGGCCCAACTGCACGTGTGGACAGGACACATCCGGCGCTTAACTCTCCGCGTGTATTAATTGCTGATTTAACTGGGCCACAGAGGATAGAGGCGAAAGCTTCGGATGTTGTTGCAGCTGTAGCTTTACAAGTAAAAAGGGATGCTCCGTTTCTTCCCAAATTGGTTGAGGCATTAGGTGGTGTCGAGTCGCTTGATCATTTGACGCGCACAGTTTCGGATATCTGTGGGAACCGTGCAATAAGTGAATTAAAGGTAGAAGTTATAAAACGGTTCGGTGTGCCCAACGACTACAATGGTTTGCCGTTTGCAGTAAGAGAGGCGACTTTGCAATGGGCAAGAAAAGAAGATTCTCACCCACAGGTTGCAGCGTCTACTAGGAAAGTTGTCCGGGCGTCACTAAAAATTGAACCTAAATCAGCGTTTAAGCCTTCAAAATCTGGTAAACCACGAGGCCCAGGTAGTCACACACGCGGAACTAGAGGTAAAGAAGGTAATAGATAGTATTGAAATTTCGAATTGATTCTTGTAAAATTTGCAACGTGGTGATTTGAGCGAAGTGGAACCACTCCTTCCCATTCCGAACAGGGCAGTGAAACGCTTTAGCGCAGACGATAGTGATTGGGCAACTTTTCGCGAAAATATGTCATCGCCACATTAATTTAGCTCAACTTTGGTTGGGCTTTTTTAATGGGAATTAGGGGCAGGTTGAAACGGCGTCATCTGCGTAGCCGTCAATGATTAAATGGTGGAGGCTTTTTACTTTGGCTTCTTCGGCAAAACTTTTAGCTTTTTTGCAATCATTTAACTTGGCGTAGATTTCGGCAAGATGGAGGCTGTAGATCGGGTTTTTGGGATCCATTTGTCGTGACTGCTGAGCCAAAAGCAGCGCTTTTTGAGTATCTTTTTGCAGGTAATAAATTATCAGCTGGTCTCGGGCGAAACCGTTTTGGGTGTCAAAGGAGAGTAAGTTTTGTAGTTGGTTTATCGCTTCTTTTTCATCGGCAGGGTCGAATTTTAAAGCAGTTGCAAGTTCGGGTTTGACCTTCGAAAGATCAACAGGAATCGATTTTATAACATCGTGGCGCGCGTAGATTATATAGATATTATTAAGATAAATGAGCTTCCAATTTGGAAAATTTTGAACCGGTGTGTAAACAAAAGCCATTGTATTTGGCTGGCTTTTTATAACAGTGTCTATATCGAATCTTTCGAGAAGTTCTTGCCAGCCCTTGGATCCTTCAAGCAGAATACTTTCTTCTCGGTAATCTTGCTGTTTGCGGTTATATGTTTGAGCATCTGCAAAAGTCTGAATATTGGGAAAGTACCAAATTAGGTAGTTATTCCAAATGGAACTGGTAAAAATATGTTTGGAATTTAGGTATGATTTTATTATTTGCGGAGAGTTTTCCGGAAATTTTTTCAGCCACCAGCGGTTGACTACACCAACAGGGGTCTGCTGGCCGTTTTGTGAAAGGGAGGTGATAACGAAAGTATTTTCTCTTGAGCCGATTACTTCTCCATTTGGAATCGATCCTGCAACAAGGAGTAGAAAAATTCCCAGAGTGACGTAGGCTAGCGGTTTTAGGTATTTTGGATCCGCTTTAAGTCTTGTGGCTAAAAATACAAAGGAAGGCAAGGTCACGATAACTGCAAGAGGGATTGTTCGAAAGTATTTGAAAGGAATCAGGATAAATATGAGGTTAAAAAGTAAAAGGAGACGATCATTTAAAGTCAGATTTTTGGAATGCTTGAGACCAATTGCGGCTACCGCAATAAGTAAAGCTAGAAAAACTAGATAAAAATAAACATCGAAAGGGACCTGATTTAAAAGTTGAAAACCGTGTGTTTGCAGGATTCTGTCTTTAAGTGAGCCGAATTCCACTAAGTTTGCTCCGGCAAAAGTGCCAGCTTTCAAAAAAGCAAATAAGCGCTGGAATTGTATGAGTGATAAGGAAATTGCCAAAATTGAGATTGCAAAAAATCGGTTTAGATATGGTAAATCGGACTTATTCTTGATTTTTTCTGTCAGGACAAGTAGGCAATAAAAGGCAACGAGGCCTACTCCCACAATTGAAAACGGATGGAAGTTTGGCCAGCCTAAGAAAATCAGTGGCAAAAGAAAAAATGCAGGGTTGAGTTTCCTTTGGGTAAAGTAGGACAGATAAAGGTAATTGACGAATGCAACAAAAAGATAGGAAAAACTTTCCGGGCGGTCATTGGTTCTTGCCGAAAGAATGTAGGCTGTAAAAAGAATTAAAGCGTAGAGTAAAAGGTTGTTTTTGGTGAACAATTTGCAGGTTATATAAACAAAGTAAACTGTTGCAAGTGCTAATACGATTCGTATAAATATCAAGCTATTTAGGCCAAAATTGGTTACAAAAAGATAGTAGATTACGCCGCTTGCCCATTCGACCGAAAAGAGAGTTTTGTTTTGGGGGCCGTATTGAAATTTGTCTGTTTTGGGAATGCTTTTTTGCTGCCAAACTTCCCGGCCGGTTGACATAAAAAAGAAGGTATCTGCACTGGTGTGTACGGAGGTTGCGAAAAATATTGCGACTAAGGCGAAGATTGCGATCAAGCTAAGATTTAGCCTTTTTGTCATGAATTTAATTTAAGGTGCGGCGAGTTTGTTTTGCAAGAGCTAATCTTTTTTTAATTGTTTGACAATGCGGTTTAGGTTGTGCATACAATGAATTATGCCAGTTGATCCGGAAGGAGCAGGTTTAACGGAAAAAGATATGGGGTTCACCCCAGTCGATTCAGGTGATCGAGCTGATGCAGCGTTGGTGCAGGGAATTGATGCAGACGTAAAGTCAAAAGATACTACACTTTTGACACCAGAGCAACAAAGGGTTCAGGTGTTGATGGATAAAGTTAATGCCGCAAACGATGAACTAGGTGGGGAACTTGTCGTTAACGTTCCGATGAAAGACGGTTCCACAACGTTGTTATTCGGTACAGTGGCTAATGTCGCTCATGCCTACTACGGTTACGACCGTGGAATAGCATTCGGTGTTAATTCTGTTAGTGGAATGGTGCGTCTTTCAGGTGAGACCAACAAGAAGTTTGTTGGTCCCGGTGGATGGGGTGTTAGTCCAGCCCCTGAAGGCTTGCAGTTGGACAGTCAGGATCTTACTGCTGTTTCGGGTCGGGGAGTAGAGCACTGGATAAATGCCTTTGAGCATACAAAAAATAACAAATTAGGTAGCGAACAAGCGATGGAGCGAATTGCTCAAAAAAAGGTTAATGATCTCGATCGGGCAATAGCGGTTGCTTCCAAACCAATTGATGTTAGCGGAGCCAGAACGGCAGAAACTGCGGCGGCAACACCGGTTGCAGTGGGTGCAGGGAAGTAATTTATTCTTCAGGTTTATTTAGCTCAACTTCGGTTGGGTTTTTTAATGGTTTGCACTTTTTTTATCTTCTGAAAACTGATACAATACAGGCCATCAGATACAGATTGTTAGATCTTTGACTGAAATTTTAAAGATTAGGAAGTGATTATGGTTGGCGAAATCATCTCAAGATACATCTAAAACGCAATCTTTTGCGGCTCTTTTTGAAGCATCCCAGAAAAAAGTTACAGCGCTAAGGCGAAACCAGGAAGTAACCGGTAAGGTTGTTTCCGTTTCACCGCAGGAAGTTTTAATTGATATCGGTGCCAAAAGTGAAGGAATCGTTTCCGGGAGGGAACTTTCGGCGGTTTCAGACTTAGCTTCTAAGCTTGCGGTTGGCGACAGTATCGAGGCAACCGTACTTTATCCGGAAAACGATGCAGGGCAGGTTGTACTTTCTCTGCGAAAGCTTTCCGGGGAAAAGCGCTGGGCGGAACTTGAAGAAAAGAAGGAAAATTCCGAAGATATCGAAGTTGTGGCCCTAGAGGTTAATCGTGGGGGTGTTATCTGTGACTATTTGGGGATCCACGGATTTTTGCCTTCATCACAACTCACAAAAGCCCCGGCAAAACTTACGGATTTAATCGGAAAGGGCCTGACAGCTCGGGTTATTGAGGTTGATCGGAATTCCAATAGGTTAATTCTTTCCCAAAAGTCGCCAAACAAAAAGGATTTGGAAGCGGTTTTGAAACTCCTTGCCAAGGTTAGTATTGGAGATAAGGTCAGCGGCATTGTTTCTGCCGTTTTGCCGTTTGGAATATTTGTGGAGATAGAGCTTGGCGAAGAAAAAGGTAAAGTAGAAGGTTTAGTGCACATTTCGGAGCTTTCGTGGGAGAAGATAGAGGACCCGGCCAAGTTTTTCAAAGTCGGGGATAAGGTTGATGTTTTGGTAATTGCCAAAGACGAGGCAACGGGAAGACTCAATTTGAGTATAAAACAGCTTCAAGAGGACCCGTTTATGAAGGTTTCGGAAAAGTACACAAAGGATTTGGAAGTTTCCGGAACTGTGGCTAGAGTGACACCTTTTGGGGTTTTTGTGAGCCTGGCAGACGGCATTGAAGGTCTAATCCATATCTCTAAAATTCCGCCAAATGAAAATTTTGAAGTGGGCCAGAAAGTAGACTGCAGCGTTGAGGCAGTCGACACAAAATCGAGAAGAATTGCGCTTGTTCCTGTGGTTTTAGTGAAACCGATTCTTTATCGATAATCCCAAGTAGAATCAATACTTAAAGGACAAGCGAAGGCTTGGCCATACTAGTTTGTGTTAAAAAATGAAAAATTTGAGTTATTTTGTATGTCAGCCCTTCGGCTGCGCTCAGGGTAAACAGTTATTATGAGAAATCTGACAGAATTTGTTTGCCAGCAATGTGGATATAAATCACCTCAATTCTTGGGTAAATGCCCCGAATGCGGTGAGTGGAATAGCCTCGTCGAATCTATAGATTCGACTCAAAGTCAAAAGTCAAAAGTCAAAAGTCAAAATTATGGAGAAGAATTAATAAAGCTTTCGGAGGTTAAATCGCAGAAGTTTGCCAGAATTCCAACAGGGTTTTCGGAATTTGACAGGGTTTTGGGTGGAGGAATAGTTGCCGGCTCGATAGTTCTCATTTCCGGAGATCCGGGAATCGGCAAAAGCACCCTTCTTTTGGAAACGGCGATGAGGATAGCGGGCTCTCGGGGTCCTGTCACCGATTTCCCTCCCGCCGGTGCTCGTTCGGGTGGTAAATCGAAACGAAATCAGTCAAAAACTTCCGAATTGCGCGCTGCCGGGGGCCCTTCCATCGGTGCCACCCCTCAGGTTGACCAGGGTTCTGTCCTTTATGTTTCAGGTGAAGAGTCGGCGCAACAAGTCAAAATCAGGGCTGATCGAATCGGCAAAATCCCGGATAATTTGTATATTTTGCCGGAAACAGATGTCGATGTTGTGGTTGGAGTTTCCGAAAAACTTTCCCCGAAACTTATGATTATTGATTCTATCCAAACGCTATTTTCAACCAGACTCACCGGTTCTGCCGGAAGTGTGGGACAGCTTCGGGAATGCTCACAGATTTTACAAAGGCACGCAAAGCGTACAAATACGCCGGTTTTTATTGTCGGGCACGTGACCAAGGAAGGCAGCATTGCCGGGCCAAAGGTTTTGGAGCATTTGGTAGACGCAGTTTTGAATTTGGAAGGCGACGAGATGCATGCTTTTCGGATCTTAAGATCAAACAAAAACAGGTTCGGGTCGACTTTTGAGGTTGGAGTTTTTGAAATGCAGGATGTGGGAATGGTGGAGGTAGCTAATCCTTCACAAATATTTTTGGCGCAGCGAATTGCCAGAAAAGCGGGAAGTGTGGTCACTTCGACTGTTGCCGGCGGAAGGCCGCTTCTTGCAGAAGTACAAGCCTTGGCAACACCGACAATTTTTGGGATTCCGGCAAGAAGAGTTACGGGCTTGGATTTTTCCAGAATGCAGGTTGTTATTGCGGCAGTTTCCAAAGCGGCAAAGCTGGCGCTTGGCAATCTGGATATATATTTAAATGTAGCCGGCGGTTTGAAGATTGCGGAGCCTGCATGTGATTTGGCGGCGGCTTTGGCTATAGTTTCAGCGGTTGACCAAAGGCCGGTCCGCGACGGAGTCTGTGCTTTTGGTGAAGTTGGCCTTTTAGGGGAGCTTCGAACAGTCGGCAACATTAAAAACCGGATTGCAGAAGCTAAACGTTTGGGATTTTCCGATTTTGTGACAAGCGAAAAGTTTAAGACTTTGGAAGAAGCTGTTTCTTATGCTTTGGGAGGTGCAAATGAGGCCTAAATCCTTCCTAAGGCTGGCCCTTTTTATCGTCTTTGGCTTTATCGGAGCATATGTTGCCCGAAGCGGAACGCCGCCGGAGATATTTGCAATAACAGGCGCCTATTTCATGCTGGCTGCGGTTTTAGCGTTTGCTACACTCGGCTTTATTTTGCCTGATGTTTTGGAGCTTGCCGGAAGGGCAGGAATTGCAGTTTTAGCTCGGCAAATTGCGGAACTTATTCAAAGGTCGGGATCTGCTTCGCTTTCTGCTTCCAGATTCCCATTTAGGAGGAAGAAAAATTCAAATAATTCTGCGTACGTTAATCCTCTTCTCGTTGATACATCTTCTCTTATAGACGGTCGAATTTTGGAAGTTGTCGAGACTGGATTTTTATTCGGTACGCTTCTTGTTATGCCATCTGTTATTGATGAACTGCACAAGCTTTCGGATAGCGCAGATCCTCTAAAACGCAAGAAAGGTAGGCGCGGTTTGGATGTTTTGGCTAAGTTGAAAAAGGAGAAAAAAACTAAATTGGAGATTTTAAAATCTGATCCAAAAGAAAAAGATGTCGATGCAAAGTTGGTGGCGCTTGCTAGAAAACTCAAGGCTAAAATACTGACTGTTGATTACAATTTGAATAAAGTGGCCAATATTCGGGGAATTGCTATTTTAAACATGAATGAGCTTGCCAGCGCCGTTAAGACGGCTGTTATGCCTAAAGACGTTTTGGATATAGTGATTTTAGAAAAGGGCCGCGAAAGAGATCAGGGCGTCGGCTATTTGCCAGATGGCACGATGGTGGTCGTTGAAAAAGGTGCCCCACTTGAGGGAAAAAGCACACAGGTCGAGGTTCAACGGGTCTTTCAGACAGCAGCCGGGAAGATGGTATTTGCCAAACTTGCCAAATGGGTTTCAGACATTCCCATATCTAACATCTAGCAGCCAAAATTTGCTTACGTGTGTGTAACTTTCTATATCTTTTAGCTTTATACACTGCGCTTTAAACGGCTCTTTTTGATAAAGATAGGCCAAGGTGTATCTTCGGAAATCATGACTTGTTAATTTCTCGATTAGATTATTGTGCTAGTCTAAAAGGGTTAATGTTGTCAAAAAAAATAACTACAGGATATGGAATTTAAGCAAGCAATTTTACTATCGGGCATTAAAAGGACTTGACAAGAATTATAGAGGGTGCTAAATTCTTAAGGCAGGCTGAAAGTTACATCTATAGAGATATGGATGTTTAAAAAGCAGAAGCCTATTTCACATAGGCTTTTGTTTTAGAAAAGACCACGTTTTTCCCAAAAGGAGAGATCTGGGATTTTTAAAACCTATTTGTTTTTCAAAAAGAAATCAATAGGGAAAACAAGATAAGAAAAGAGCATCACTACCGCAGACTGAAACTCGAATAGCAATGCTCTTTTGAGGTGTAAGGGAAGCGACTTAGGGCAGCTAAGTTGCTTTCCTTTTTTACATTAGAACATCTTTACAACCCTTGTCAAGGGGTAATGTCAAATTGGTTCTATTTAGCCTCAAATTGCCTCCATTTTTCTTCCAGAACAAGCTATTATGAGTAGAAAATTTATCCAATAATTTTGGCGTTGTGAAAATGCGGTTTTGGGTCATTATTATTGTTAAGGACAGGCCTTCTTATATGCAATTTTTAATTTTAAATTTAAAATTTTAAATTTTCTGCGTCCTGTCCTTTAATCCAAGTTTTGGTACCGCCAAATCTGTTGATAAGTTAAACAATCGCGGTCTTAAGGTCAGGCCTTTTTCTAAGATTTTGCTTAAGCGAAGACTTGCCAAGTGGTTCCTCTGATGTAAGCTATAAAGCCCTATGTCAGCCTTTGCCTTCGGCAAATCTGACGTAAGACGTAACTAGATTTCCTTATTTTAAGGAAGTTATGTCTTATAGTACTTGACAAGGTTACTTAGTTAGTGTAAAATGCTCGACCTATAACTGGTTTTCTGTCCAGTTCCAAAGAAAATAAATGACAAACATGCCCAAAAATAAGCACGTTTCGAGGGAAGTTCGCGAGTTTGTTTATGGTTTGATGCAAGAGGCTGATCTTGATATTTTGCCTCCCGATTTGTGCCAAAAAATTTATAACGAGTTGCTTATTCGTTTAGATGCCAAACTGACAATAGCAGCAGTTGGCGCATTACCGGACGACAAGGTAAGCCAATTTAAAAAACTGCTTTCGGAAAATAAAACCACATCTCAAGTTTCCAATTTCTTAAATGAAAATATTCCCAATGTTGGGGAGGTTTATGCTACGGCGTTTTCAGATTTCAGAAAGGTTTATTTAGGAAAATAACATGGCAATTGATCAAGAAAGAGTAAAAAACCATATTATTAGCGCTGAGGTTACCGGCGATACGCTTAGGATTAATGCTGTTCCGCATATAGTAACTGAGTCAGAGGAAAGCCGCAGGAAAAACCGGGACGTTTTGGCGGACAGGGCAACAATTGCAGGTGCAGCCGAGCGCGGTTTTTTTGGCAGAATGTGGTATGGGTTAACAGAAACTTACCAACGCTTAAGAAGAAGGGATGCTTTACGGGAACTCCATGATAACGGCAATGACATAAATTTAGGATCAGCAGCACTTGATCGAGCAAAAGATCAGGTCAGGGAAATGGTTGCCCAGGAAAGGGACGAAATCACCGCCACTGCAATTTCTAGAAATGTTAGCAACGACATAGGTCGTGGTGACATGACTCATGTATTAGATGAGGAAACTGCAGGGACTGAGCGAGATGAGGAGATTATTCTTTGGGCACGGTCAATTATTTCCGAATACGCGACAGGCCAAATTGACCAAGCCAGGATGCAGGAGCTTTCGGAAAACTTATCTTGTGAACTACGGGATGCATTGCCGGATCTTTTTGCAAAAACAACGATCGGTTCCGATTTGGTTTATATTGCTGAATCAGCCCGAGATGCATATGTGGCCAATCAGGAAAGAATTAAAAATTTAGACTTGGATTTGCAGATTTGTTTCGGACGGGTTGATGCCGGTATGGCAACTGCCGAAAAAAGAGATTTTGCAGACAAGATTGTTGATTGGTCTCAAGGAGGAAGGGCAAGGGCAGTTTTGGTGAACCCTTTTACTATTGGAGCCACCGCAAGTGCGGTAGCTTTTGGTGCTAAAGCACCTTTTAAGAGCGTTCCGGTAATTGGTGGTATCGCTGGCGGTGCTTTTGCGGCTGTAAGGCGCTGGTCTAAAGAAAACAAAGATAGGGATTTAAGGATTAGGGAAGAAGAAATTGGCTATGAGATTCCGGAGCCTGCACAACACGCTGGTGTAGAGAGGGTTCTTTCGGGACTTGTTGGCCAAACAGATTTTAGGAAGACTTCTTACCAACCTAGGTCCGCATTAGAAATGAGGGAAGAATTTGAAAGGCTTTCCAGCGCTGATGCTGCGGAAAAGGGAACACAAACATGGCAGGAAAACGCTTTAAACTTGCTTGCAGATACTTCTGTTAGACTAGATGTTTCTGATGGCACTGCCGGTTTAATTCGGTATGGTCAAAGGCGTGACGCAAACGGACAAGTTGAAGTTAGCGGCATTTCAACAATAAACCAGGACAGGCTGGCTTTGATTTTAGCTGCCAGGGAAACTCAAAGGCAGTTAGTCGGCGAAATCGGCCAAAACGATTTTGATACTAGGTATGAAGCTGTTGAGAGTCGTATTTTAGAGGAGCTTGAAGGGTGTATCAAAAAAGCAGATTCTAATTTTCATAAAAGTAGGGCTTTGATGAGTTTTCGTTCGGGCCTATTTGGAGCCGGGGTTGGTATAACGGGCGGATTTGCAATTCATGAAGTAGGGGAAGGAATCGAACATGTTTCCAGAAGAGTAGCAGATGTATTTCATCAGGCTCATGAACAAAGAGTTGTTACTGACCAGAAGGATGTTTCTCTGGGCCATGGAAATGTGATCAATGCCGATGCTACAGCTGCCGGCCATCAAGGTCTACAGGTTGATGTTGCTTCCGGTGTTAATGCCCATTTTGATGCAGCAAAGCACACTCTTTCGGTTGATGTGCCGGCAAATGGGGCGGATGCTGCCAAACATTTTGATATTGCTTATCAGCCTGGTATGAATGCAGACGAGATCCATGCTGCACTTGTTAAAGCCGGCCTTGACGGTAAAGTTGACATTTTACATTCGGCTGGTGTCCCTCATTTAAGTACAGAAGATATTTTAAGGCAGGACTATTTGGCACAGCATCATTTAGTCGATGTCACAAACCAACCGCACGGGATAGATTTCGGCCACGCACAATTTTTGGGTGATAAGCATGAATACAACGAACTGACGCTCTACCAGCAAGATGCAACGCATTGGTCAATGGGCCCGCACGGTTTGGACGGATCGGCCCTTAAACCTTTTGTTTACAAAAATGAGCCTGCATGGCCTGACCCATCTATTGCCGCGAACGCACCAGTTAACCCTGATTCATTAGTTGCTTTTTACCAAATAACGGATAGCCACGGCCAGCTTCATACCATTTTGGCACCCCAGAATGGCGGGCATTTTACCTTGCCGCAGGAGTTTGTTGATCCGGCAACCGGCAAAGTGGACGGAGTTTCCATCATAGGCTACGGCATGGTTAAAGACGCGCATGGAAAATTGATTGACGGAAACCAGGTTATTGCTCATCCGGAGCTTATGAACGGTGCAACTTTGCATTCGATGGCTTCGGTGCCTTTAGAGCAAAAGGGTCACATGATTTCGCAAAATTTATCCACAGTCAAAATTTCTGATTTAACCGCACATGTTACAGGGCAACACACGGAAACAGTTGAGGCTTCAAATAAATTTGTTTTTGACATTCCGCCAATTGCAACGCCTTTTGCGCCAAGGCTGTTTCCTAATATAGCGGAACCTCCAGTACCACCGGAGCCGCCATATTATGCACCAGGCGAAGGTTATCAGAAGTGGATTGAATCTAGAGATCTAAACCGTACGAAATATATTAAATCTGATTCTGGAATTTGGGTTGATCCTGAGGGCAATCCGGTTGTACGCGATGTGGCGAGAGAAAGGCAAGAAGTTTCTGATTATTTATCTTCTCAGGAAGATAGTTACAGAGAAGAACTGAATTCTGTTGCTGACAGTTTACCTGAGATGTCAGATGAAGCAAGAGTTGTAATTTGTATTCCAGCAAGGATGGAAGAAAAGAATATCAAGAGATTGCTTGATATGTATACGAGGCAAGTTGGCCAGGACGGCTTGCCACTTGATCCATCTTTATATGAGATAAACATCCTTTCTAATGGACCTGAAGGGGAGCAGATAGACAATACTGTAAAAGTTGTTCAAAAGTTTCATAAAAAACATCCTCAGTTTAGGGTTGTGGTTATAGACAAAGCGTTTCCCAAAGACAAAGCTAGTGTAGGTTTGGCTAGAAAGTATCTGACCGATTTAGCACTGGTTAGATCACTAAGGAGAAATGGTCAAGCAGCCCCGCTTTATATCCAGTCTGAGGATGCAGACCTTGTCAATGTTGATCCTAAGACTGTTGTTAGACTAATCGATAAATTTGATGCAGACCCGGCTATTGATGCATTAAGGGGAAAACAGGACAGGAACCCGGATGTTCTAATGAACAACGACTTATTGTTTTTCCAAAGAAGGCTTTGGGATTTTGGCGAAATTATGCTAAGGAGTAAAAAGTATAGAGAGGGATCCAAGGGTGATTTTACATGGAATAGAGTAGTAACCGGTGGTTGGAATACAGCGTTTTCTGCAGAAGTTTACGCGCTAATTGGTGGATACAACGAAAATGCCCGTATTGGTGAAGATATGGATATCGGTAATAAGATTTCTCTAATTAGGGGTGATGCGGGGGAGCCAAATGTAGAGACTATTAAGACAGTTGCTTCAAGAACTGATTCAAGCCCACGAAGGTTTATAAAGGCAATTGCCGAAAGGACAAATCCTTACGACAATTTTGATGATCAAACTTTTAAGAAACTTAAAGATGGAGAGTTATTGGCCAGAATAAGAGCATTTGCAAGAATTTCGGAGGAAAATAAAGGGACTTTTGAGACTTATGCAACTGGTAATTTAGCCTTTTTGGTCTCTGTTCTGAAAGATCAAGATGAAGCGAATAAATTATTTAGGAGAGTAATGGGTTTTGTGGGCTTCAGAAATGGTGATTTTGAGATTGAGAATGGACATGTGAAGATTTTAAACATAAATAATTTTAAGGCAAGCGTTAATTCATACAGGGAAAAGAAACAAACGGAATCGATCAGAAAAGTTGTGAGGAAAGTTTGGCGCAGAGGTTCTAGCACAAAGGAAACGAAAAGAGAAAATACTTTAGGTATGTCGAAGGAGAATTTCGAGGAAGCAGCTAGGTTTGCGGCAACTAAGAGTTCTGCTGAGCAAGAAAAGAGATCGCTTTATGAATGGATGGTACTCCTTAGTGCTGCAAGAGATCTTGGTGTCGAATCCGAAGACGATGAAGAATTAGATTATTTGTCGGGTTTTCTTCCAAGTAATCGTGCGGTGAAATTAAGCGGAAAAATGGCTGAAAAAATGACAAAGCATGCGGCAATTGCGGAAATGTCACGAATGAGTCAAGAACCACCCAAAGTGAGCAAGCTTGCAAATATAGGAAAGAAAGTTGTACAATCCGTGCCTGTTGCTAAAAAGTTGACCGCTAGAACAAGCTAAAATTCGACAGAAGATTAATATGGCTATTTATAAAAAATCAAAAAAGGAACCAGATATGCTCAATTTAGTTAAATTTGGCTGGAAGGCCGGATCAACTATAGTTGTTGCCATCCTGGTTTTTGGGAGCGTTATATTCCTACTTTCTAAAAACGCTTCTGCTTCGGAAACTGTAACCCAAACCCGAACACAAACGCAGACCCAAACACAAGAGTCTTGTGACAGCGACAATGATAACGGTACTGACCCAAGCGATGATGTTTGTCCGACACCAACACCAACACCGTCAGCAACACCGAGTCCTACTCCTACTCCTACTCCTACCCCAACTCCGACGCCAAGTCCAAATGTAGGTGGACAAAGCCAGAGCCAAAACCAAACACAGAACAATAATCAAACCGTTAATGTGACTGTTGTTAACCCAACTCCTACACCAAGAGGCGCAACCCAGACTTCAACTGTCAAAAAATCACCTGAAACTGGTCCATCAGTACTTTCGATGGTAACGATGTTTGGCATTTTGCCTTTGGGGTTTTTGCTTGCAAGATACCAACTGGGAAAGCGAAGAATAGTGCCGGAGGAAATTAGTCTTTCAACATTTGGAAACCGATTGGTCGGAAAGAGGTCAAAGAGGGCGTAAGAAGGAGCCTTCCCCCAAGTAACGGGGCGAGGAGGCGCAAGGGGCGTATGAGTTACATACGACCTTTTAATGGGAGCATGTGTAGGGCAGGCATGTGCTCCCTTTAAAGGGGTTTACCGGATAAGATAACTGTTATTGACAAAAGGTTTTTTTGAGGATAGAATCGTTTTGGCTCCTGATGTAAGTTCCCAAAACAAGTGAGGGAAAGTTTTTCGAAAATAGTATTGTAATTTATGCCAACTAAAGTTTCTGTGAAAGTTAAAAGCAAGGACGATGCACCAGCTATTGGTGAGGTACAGCCAGTGGAGGAGACGATGACAAGTTCGGTTATTGATTTAAGATCCAAACCATATTCGCGACCAGACAATGGACAAGACGATCCAAGGCGAGGTAGGTCTTATCAAAATTATGACGACAGAGATGAAGAATACCAAGGCGGACGCGATGTCCCAAGCATGGAAGTTAAAGGAATTTTGGACATTATGGGAGACGGCCATGGATTTTTAAGGCCAAAGTTTAGGCCTTCGGACGAGGACGTCTATATTTCCGCATCGCAAATCCGCAAATTTATGCTGAGGCCTGGTGATGATGTCATTGGTCTTGGCAGGCCTCCCAAGGAAAGCGAAAGATACTACGGACTTTTAAAGGTTGTTAATGTTAATGGGGTAGATGCCGAAAAGCAGGAAAAAAGGCCAAAATTTGAACAGCTGACCCCAATTTATCCTAATGAAAGATTAAAGCTGGAAACAGGCAAAACGCCGCTTTCAACCAGAATGATCGATATTATTGCCCCGATCGGTAAAGGTCAACGAGGAATGGTAGTTTCGCCGCCAAAAGCAGGAAAAACTACGGTTTTAAAAGACATTGCCAGGGGAATTTCCGATAACTTTCCAAAAGTGCATTTGATGGCAGCTTTAATTGGCGAGCGGCCGGAAGAGGTTACGGATATTTCCAGATCGGTAAAAGGTGAGGTTATTGCTTCCAACTTTGACGAGCCGGCCGAATACCAAACAAGGGTTGCCGAGATTGCTTTGGAGCGAGCTAAAAGACTGGTTGAGAGAGGGCAGGATGTTGTCATTCTTTTGGATTCAATTACCAGGTTAGCAAGGGCTTACAATTTGTCAGTTCCGCCATCAGGGCGAACTTTAACCGGAGGTTTTGACCCGGCAGCATTGTATCCGCCAAAGCGCTTTTTCGGTGCAGCCAGAAATTGCGAAGAAGGCGGATCATTAACAATAATCGGCACAGCTCTTATCGACACAGGTTCCAGAATGGACGATTTGATTTATGAAGAGTTTAAAGGGACGGGCAATATGGAGTTGCACTTGGACAGAAAACTGGCCGAACGCAGAATTTATCCATCTATCGATGTTGAAAGATCTTCTACAAGACAAGAGCAACTGCTTTTTTCGGAAACAGACTACAAGAAGGTTGTTACCATGAGAAGGATGATTTCGGTTCTAAACCCGGACGAGCGAACAGAGATTTTAATAGACAGGCTTTCCAAAACTGCTTCCAATGCCGAATTTTTGGATGGGTTGGCAAAAGATATCAAGTAACGTTTCCACTTAAACTATCGCTATCTCAAGGTCAGGTCTTCTGCCTTGTGTCAGCAAATGTTAAGGCCTGACCTTTGTAAAAAGGTTGACGTACCTCCAGGCGGTTAAGGCCAGGCCTTAACCAAGATTCGCCCAGGCAAAGGCCTGGCCTTTTTGCTGCTTTCGGTTTTGAAAATCGCACTTTTTCTGGTAGTATGTGATGTTGGAGCCGACTGCAAATGGACCAACGCCCCTTAATCTCTGAGTTTTTTTCTTTTATACGAGACCTGTTTTTTTATATTACCCACAGGCTTCATAAGACTGGTCTAAATTTCGAAAAGGTCAAAAATTTTGTAGTGGATATGCTCATGGTAAGACGAGGGGCCAACACTTCGCTTTTTGTGCACTTTTCAATTTTAGGTTTGGCGGCAGTTGTTCTTATCGGAGGAGGCGTATTTTCTTCAAGCTCTGTAGTTTCAGGTTCTTACCCGGGAGTTGCGGTAAACCCGCTGGTTGCCTCGTCTTCCGAGGAAGCAACTGCTCAAGGTGTAATCACCTCGACTATTACGCCAGTTACGATAGTTTCCGATAAGCCCAGAGACAAGATAATTGACTACGAAGTAAAAAGCGGGGACACGATTGCATCTATTGCCCGGGACTGGGGTGTTTCGCAGGAAACCATTATGTGGGCTAATGACTTTTCTTCTAACAGCCGTCTGACGATTGGCCAAAAGGTTAAAATACTGCCGGTTTCCGGAGTTTCGCATACGGTAGTTTCCGGAGATACAATTTATACGATAGCCACAAAATACCGCGCCAGTGCACAAGCTATTATTGATTTCCCATTTAATGATATCGGTGACGATTTCCAGCTCCATGCGGGTGATGTTTTAATTGTTCCCGACGGTGCTCCACCGGCACAGGCTAAGCCGGCGCCAACTCAATATATCGCTCCTGACCAGCTTAATATTCCAATTGAGCAGCTGGGGAGTGCTCAGTTTATCTGGCCTGCGGCTGGAACGATTACACAGTACTTTTCCTGGTACCATCCGGGAGTTGATATTGCCAATTTGGCGGGAGGGGCTATTCGGGCTTCCGATTCTGGAACGATAGTTCATGCCGGCTGGGATTCTTCCGGTTACGGGAATATGATACTAATTGATCATGGCAACGGTTTTGAAACCAGGTACGGTCATCTTTCCGTAATTTATGTGTCGGTAGGGCAAAAAGTCGGAAAAGGTGATGTTTTGGGAATGATGGGTTCTACCGGAAGGTCAACAGGGACACATTTGCACTTCGAGATTTACAAAGGCGGAGCAAGGTATAATCCGTTGTCGTTTTTGGGGAAATAAACTACCGCTTTAGGTGTTATCAAATTAACAAGTTATTATCTCAAGGTCAGATCTGTGTAAATCGGTACAGTTTTAGAATCAGGCATTGGGGGTTAAGGGCAGGCCTTAACCTGGGAAATTGCGGAACAAAGGCCTGCCCTTTACTAAGATCTAGAATCTTTTGACCGACATCTACTATACTTTCTTTTAATGAGAAAATACCTGCCGGTTATTCTGGGCGTTTTTTCTTTTCTGCTGCCGCTTGGACTTTACTTAAAAACGCTTTCGCCAACTTATATTCCGGTTGATTCGGCCGAGTTTACACTTTGTATTAAATTCTGGGGCCTTTGCCATCCGCCGGGGTTTCCATTTTATATTTTCTTGGGGCATATTTTAACTTCAGTTTTTACCTTTGGAAGCCTTATTTTTAGAGTTAATTTTCTTTCAGCTTTGTATGCGGCCATGACAATTTTAGTTGTATATATGACCCTTCTTCGTGTCGGCGTGAAAGGACCTTTGGCGTTTTTGGTTTCAATGATTTTGACGGTTTCAGCAGCTTTTTGGGAATATTCAATTTCTGCAGATGTCTTTTCGTTTGCAACTTTGCTTTTAGCACTAACTTTCCTTTTTACGTTTTGGGAGAAGCCGATACTTGCCTTTTTGGCTTTGGGATTTTCGGCTTCCCATTTTTACATTACGGTAATTTTAGTGCCGATTCTGATTTGGTATTTTAGGAAAAAAGGGGATAAGGGAGACGGAGGAAACAAAATTTGGAATTTTAGCTGGAAGGGAATTAAATTTGGAGATCTGGTAATTTGGGGAATTTTTTTCAGCTTAGGTTTTGTAGGCCAGATTCTCATGATAGCCCGCATGCAGCAGGACCCGGTTATCAATTGGGGCCACGCCAAGGGAATAAGCGGCATCATTTACTATCTGAGGCGCAAGGAATTCGGATCGATTTTTCTGATTAAAAACCCGGTTTTAACCTTTTCGGTTATTAAATACGCTAAGCACATTTACGTTTATCTTCTAGATATTGTGGTGGGATTCGGTGTAGTCTTGCCTATTTTAGTGCCACTGGGGCTTGCTAAAGAAGGTTTGTGGCGAGAAAAGAAGGTAATTTTTCTGATCTTAAGCTGGCTTTTTGTGATTTTAGTGCAGCTTTTCTTGCTATCGACCATTGATCCGCTGGGAGCGGATAACCCTTTTCAGATAACTAAGTTTTATTTAGTTTCTTATGTGCCGCTGGTTATTTTAGTAGGAATGGCTACGCAAAAGTTTGTAGATTGGTTTTTTGAAGGAGATGGTACGTATGTCAATTTGCTTTTGGGGGCGGTGGTCGTTGTTTACCTTCTTTCCAGCTTTAAATCGCATAATTTGAGCAAAAACTACTTCTCAGAGAAAATGGTTGAAGATGCTATGGATCAGTTGCCGAATGGGTCTGTTGGCATAACAGTTTCCCATGTTTTTTACTTCGGAGGACTTTATGAGCAGAAAATTAACGGAAAATATGGCGGGGTGACGCTACTTTATTTCCCGAACGAATATAACCGCGATAACGAGGGATATCACCCTGATCTTTTTTCCGGAAAGGTGGATGAAGCATTTATTGCCAAGGTTCGGGGAGCAAATCAGCTGGGAAATGCGGAAAACTATATTCTTGAAACAATCTCCAAAAATCCGGGACGGGACATTTATATTTTGCAAGGAACGTTTGAAGAAGGATTTTTTAAATATCTGGATCCGTATAAAGTACCTTACGGCTTGTGGTGGAGGGTTGCTAGAAATCCGGCTGAAAAACCGGATTTGGAGAAAATTTTTGGCCTACTTTCGGGACTTAGAAACGACGGCGTCAAATACAGCGATTTTGCTTTTAAACAGCAAAAGATGGACACGATGCTTTATGCCGTTTCTTATAATTCGACCGGAGTTTTGGCGGCAAAGTATGGGCAATGGGATAGGGCAGTCGCGTTTCTTGAAAAAAGCGATGCAGTGCAACCGGGGAATGCCAATGTTAAAGCAGAAATGGAGCTTGTTAAAAAGGTGAAGGATTTATGGGGGCGGGAAGGGGATCTTTTAGGGGCTAAAGATGTTTCGACGTTGTCTGATTTGGGAAACGGACTTTTTAATTTGGGAAATTACGAAGGGTGTGTAAAGGTTTATGCGGACGTTTTAAAAATTGAGCAAAAGGCTCCCGATTACAATAACTTGGCTTCGTGTCTTGCTTCGTCCGGGAATCTTGCTGAAGCAAAAGCGAATTACGAAAAAGCGTTGGCTTTGGATCCAAATCTGGATATGGCAAAACAAGGTTTGGCGAAGGTGAATGAGCAAAGATAAAGGGCAGGCACAGATTTCCAATGCCGCTCCTCGGATTAAGAATCTTCGGTATTGATATAATTTGTACATGCGGTTTTTGGAATTCATTGCCTCAGTTTTTTTACCGCCTTACCATGTAAAATGGTTTCTTTTAATACTTTTTTTGTTCCTCTTTGCTTATTTTGGCCCTCCTTTAATAAATTTCCTTTTCGATAACACTGATATAATTTCTCCATGATCGATTACGCAAAAATATCTATTAAGGCCGGTTACGGTGGAGCAGGGTCTGGTTCTTTTGAACATATTAAGGGCAAGCGAAGAGGAAAAGCTGATGGTGGAGACGGTGGCCGAGGTGGGAACGTTTATTTTGAAGCCACAGGTGATTTGAACACTCTGGAGCCATTCAGGTTTGAAAAAAACTACCAAGCCGAGGCAGGTGGCAATGGTCTTTCTAAGCGGCGTAAGGGGGCGGAAGGAAAGGATCTTGTTATACGGGTGCCACTTGGAACCCAGGCGTCGAGCCAATCCCAAACTTATGACTTAGTGCAGCTTGGAGAAAAGGTGCTTATTGCTCGAGGTGGACAGGGAGGCCGGGGAAATTGCCACTTAAGAGATGAGTATGGTAGAAGACCTTTTCGAGGGGAAGTTGGTGAAGCTGGAGAAGAAATTGAGATAGTTTTGGAGCTTAAACTTATTGCGCAAGTAGGCCTTATCGGACTTCCGAATGCTGGAAAATCGACACTACTTTCAAAGTTAACTTCGGCAAAACCCAAAATTGCCGATTATCCTTTCACAACTCTCGAGCCGAATATAGGGGTAATCGACAATTTAAAATTTAAAATTTCAACTTTAAAATTAGTAGTTGCCGACATTCCCGGACTTATTGAAGGGGCAAGTGAGGGCAAGGGGCTAGGAGATTTGTTTTTGAGGCATATTGAAAGGACCAGGGTTTTAGTGCATTTGGTTGATGCCACGGGTAGCGATGCGTTTGGAAGTTACCAGACAATCCGGCAAGAACTAAAGGCATACTCCAAAGAACTTGCCAAAAAGCGGGAAATTGTCGCAGTTAACAAAATTGATCTTGCCGAAACTCAGGTTATTGACCGGATAAAAGGGGAATTTAGCGCCAAGAGAAAAAAGGTTTATTTGATATCGGCGGAGACAGGTGAAGGTGTTGACGAGTTGGTACGAGGGATTCTGAAGAGTTTAGGTTAAGGGCAGAAAGCTTGGGCTAAGGCCAGGCCTTAGCAGAGGATTTACCAGGTTAAAGCCTGGCCTTTTACCACGTAGTTATCTATCGTCTATTGTCTAAAATCTAAATTTAGAAGCTTGGTTTTTGGGTTGGAGCTGGGCTCGGTTGAGCTGAAGCTTCCGGGATTGGACTTGGAGAAGGTGAGGGGCTGGCGGATGGTTGGCCCTGTTGTTGTTTAGCGGCTTGTTCTTGAAGGTCCCTGAGTTGTTTGTTGTAGTCGTCTAGCTTTTTGTTGATATCTGAAAGCGCCGGGTCGTCTGATGGCAGGTATTGTTTGGCTAGTGACAATTCACTAACAATTGTGGGGACGCTGCCTTTTTTATCAATCAAAAGATTGGCCAGGTTGTAGTGTGCCGGGCCGTAATCACCCTTTGTTATGATGGCATCTTCAAACTTTCTTTGGGCTAAATCGGCATTTCCCAACCTCTGGTAAAGAACGCCAAGCCTGTTGTGCAGAATTGGGTTTTGGGGATCTAAAGATACCGCCTGGGCTAATGTGTTGGTGGCGTGGACATCTGCTCCTTGGACTGCTCCGATTAAGGCTTGATATACCGCTGCTAACGTTTCCCAGTTGGAAACATTGGCAGCTGAAATGCCTGGAAGTTTAAGGGGCAAAATTTGATAGCCTGAGGCGGCTTTTCCTTGGTCTATGGCAACTTGGGCCAGTTGACCTAAAAGTTGTTTTTGGTTGTCGTTTAAGTCCTTTTGTTGGCTTAGATTGATAGCAGCGTTTAAGGTTGTTTGGGAAAGGGCACGGTGATAAGTGTCGATTGCCGGATTTGCCTGAATGGCTTGCTGCAGGTATTGAACGGTTTTATTGCCGTTATTGGATTGGGCAGCCAAAAGTGACTGGCGGTAGTAGTATTCGGCCCGGTAAGCATTAACCTGATAAACAAGTGCTAAAAAGGAGGCGACTACAACAATAATGCCGAAGATAGCCGGAAGGATTTGAGATTTGGCTCCTTTGGCGCCTGCTTCTGTTTTAAGAAGAGCTTCACCTTCTCCGGGTGCGGCAATGGGAAACCAAGAGAAACGGTTTTTTAAAGCGGCCAGTTCCAGGGTTACTTCAAAGACGTAATCTTCATTAGTGGCTTTGGCCAGAACTGCCAACATTGAAAGGGCTAAAAAGAATGACGCATAGCTCGCAAATGAGGACACTGTAAAGAAGCTGGCAATAACATATCCCAAAATAGCAGCGGCAACTGGCAGGTAGACAAGAGTGTGCTGGCTTTTGAAAATCAGAGACCAGATGAATCTTAAGACGACTACCATAAGCAGTAGGTAAGCCAAGACTCCAAAGACGCCGGTTGTGGCGATTACATCGGTAAAGTCCGAAGAAGATTTATCGAAACGAACGGCCCAGCTTTGACCACCATTCATAACACGGGGCTTAAGCTGTGTGTAGACGAACTGGTAGGTGCCAGGGCCAGTCCCAAAAAGCGGTTTTTTACCGATCGCCTGGGCGGCGATGTCCCAAGCAGTTCCAGCCGGAACAAGCTGTTCTTTGGGGGTGTCGATTTGTTGCTGCTCGGTTAGACCTTGATCCTTAGAAATGATCCATTGATAGAGCGTACCTTGAGCAACCTGCGGAACAAAGCGGATTACCAAAAAGAGGATGATAAAAACTGCCAAGACTGCGGCGTGACCCTGCTGGGTTTTGGTCAATTTTACCCTTAAGGTTCCGACAGTTAAAAAGATGAGGGCGACTGCAAGACCAATGTAGGCCGGTAGATCATTTATTAATATAAAGGAGAAAGCAAGAATCAGGGTGCAGCCGGTTGCGATTATTCTTATCAATTTATCTTTTTCATAAATGGCCCAGGAGGCAGCAATTGGGATAACAAGAGCTTCCAAAAGAGCCAGGCGGTTGATGATGCCGACCGGGTTAAAGGAGCGGATATGTGCAAAATCAAACGGTAGGAAGGCACCAAAGTAGGAAGTTATGGCAACAAGAGCACCGATTGTGGTTGCGCCGACGAGGGTCCAGAGAACTGTGTTAACTTGGCGTCTGGTTTTTAAGGTTGCAACAGAAACAAAGTAGAATGCAGCAATTATTAAAAGAGGAATGAAGCTGGGCCAGGCCCTGCCCTGAACTCCGAAAAAGGAGATGAATTGGTCAATTGAGGAGTAGGCAGCGATAAAATAGACGGCCAAAATCACAAGGATTGGAATGTCTAGCGGGGTTCTAGTAAAGACGACTCTTTTTTCAAAAATCATTTTGACTGCCCAAACTATAAAGGAAGCAATTGTAAGTATTAAAAGGGCTGTGAATTTATTGAATTCAAAGAATTCAGAGGTTGTTGGCAGGAAGAAAAGGGGAGTTAGAAAGGCTGCGGCAACAACCAGCGAAAAGATTATGGATTGTGACAGCTTTAAGAAATTCTCTTTCATTTTAGGCTATATATTCATATAAAATTAGACAACTTTTTTTGTCAAGTACCAAATTGTAACTCCTATGTTTTAGCTTCCAAGGCCTGGCCTTGAAACGCTGATTGGAAAAAGTTATAGGGCAATGGTGAGATGATTGTTTAGGAATCGTGGGGGAAAATGAGGTGCTGTATTTTATATTGATATTCCTGTTCGGCTTTCACGAATTCTCTGTATGAGTTACGTGCTGCATCAATACTAGCATTTTTTGTTTTGAACATCGCCAAAATAAATTTAGTATCCACAATATCATCAACTTTCTCTTCAATGTAGGAAGGATAGCTGCTCCAGGAATATGAAGGGAGTTTGGTGACCAGTTTTTTTGGGTTTAGGTGAATATATCTGGAAAGGTGCATTAGATATTCATCCTTATTTATGATTTTGGCTTTAAAGCGATCTTGAAAGACATGGCCAATTTGATCATATTTTTTGTTGAAGTACATCGAATATGCAGTGTGGAGCCTTTGGATAAAAGTGCTTACCGGTTCAGGGCCGTTTTGCCTTACCAGAAGATGTACATGGTTTGGCATAAGGCAGTAAGTAAGTATGGAAATATTGTGTTTTTTGCGGTATTCGTTCAGTTTGTCCAAGTATCTTTTATAATCTTTTTCCGAAAGAAAGAGGTTCTGTTTGCGGTTGCCGCGGTTAAAAACGTGATAAAAGCCTCCTTGAATGAAATTTGCTTGAGGTGTTCTGGTTGACATTTTTCCTATTGTAACACTTTTAGCCTTCAAGGCCTGGCCTTGAAAGAGAGAGTTAGGGGCCTTCGATAGTGACTTTGGTTATAACATCGCCTTGCTGGAGATTATCGACTACGTCCATGCCTTCTGAAACATATGCAAATATATCGTAATTTCGTGCGTGGTTAGGGTCGTCTGCGGTCATAATAAAAAACTGACTGCCGTTGGTGTTTGGGCCTGCGTTGGACATAGCTACTGCGCCCCGCACATAATCGGCAATAATCGGCTCGTCGGGGTAGGTGTAGCCCGGACCGCCCGTGCCATCACCCTTAGGGTCACCACCTTCTAAGGTGGTCTGTGTCTTTTTGTGGAATTTTAAACCGTTATAGAAGCCTTTTTCGGTTAAATAAATAAAATTCGAGCTGGAAAACGGGGCTTCTTCTAAAAATGTTATAACGATATCGCCCTTGCCGGTTGAAATCCTGGCTTTTTTGCCCTTGATTTGGCTTTTTTCAAGAACTGGAAAGGGGAATTGTGATTGAGGATTTTGGCTGTTTGGTGACACTTGTCCCTTTTGGCCTGTACCTGAGAGGTTTTTTGGCGCGGGTGAAGGCTTTAGGATGTTTTGTCCGGGTTTTGACTTGAGAGTGAAGAAGAGGATAAGACCGACTATAAAAATCAACCCGAATATAAGAATAGCAAGGTTTCGCATTTAGGCATTAGTTTAAGAAAAGAAGTAGCGGCTGTCAATGGATTTGGAGTTTTTAAAATAACGATCGATATCTCAAGGTCAGGTCTTCTTCTTGGAAAAGGCAGAAGTTAATGCCTAACCTTCGAAAATGGATCCGGTTTTTTGCTAACTTGCCACTTTTAGCTTCCAAGGGCTGCCCTTGAGCTTCGGATTGAGATGCAGAAAGAGAGGATTTCGATATAGTTAGGTTATGAGTTTAGCGGAGGTTGACTTTGCCTTTGATATTTATTTTGCCCTTAAGATTAACAATGTCGCCCGCTGTTAAGACTAAAGGGGTGTACGTCGCTGCGTAACTGGTGTTATTAACACCACTATTGGCGACCATTTTGAAGCAGTACGACGTATAAGCGTAGGCAAGATAGTTTTGTACAACCCAATCCCATTCACCTGTTTGCGTTGCAGCTATCGCGCTTTGATTAGTTGTAGAAGAAGGACTTTGCTCTTGATAGGTTTCGAGAGTGTTGGCACTTAGAAGCGTGGCCGTGACTGCTGCACCGTCTGCAGGTGTAGCGTTATCAGAGCCACGCCAGGCATCGGTTGTTGCCCCAATGGCCCCCACATCGTACCAGGTTTCGTCCCCTCCGGCACAGTCGGCGCCGGCCATTTTGGCGTATTGCAATTTAAAGGCTTCGTCGCTTCCGGGCGTTAAGGCTTTATCTCCAGCTTGTAGTAATAGTCGTATTCTGAGAACTGTATTACGGTGGATATTTGTGATTTGGGTGTTGGTGGCTGCTAGTGAGGTGTCCGGTTGAATAGCATCCTTATTCTGGTACCACTGCCAGGTTGAGGCTGTCATAGTGGTGCGGTAGTCGACTATGAGTTGAACTACATTAAAGCTTATTAAATCATAAACTGCTGGTGTCGCCTGGCCATCGCCTGAAGTATTGACGTGGACGATGACGTTGTTACTGGAGGCTGTCATATTGCCAATAAGAGTGTTCCAGTCGGAAATTGTGCCGAGGGAACCATCACCGCTATTGGCTACGGTGCTGGTACCTGCCGTGTAGGTTCTAATAATCGATGGGGAAATAGTAAAAGTGTAAGTGCCTGTTGAAGTTAGCGGGCTTGTCCACTCGCTGCAATAGTAATTGCCAGTTGCAGCTGCATAACAGCCTTGCATTTTGGGTAACGTGTCCATACCATCTGAGCCAGTTGTGGCGTCGGTGACTGCAGTGACCCCAACCTGTATTTTGATATCGGAGATGGTTTCGTTGGCGGGGGTGAAGTCGAAGCTAATACCTGTATATGTGGTGCTGTACCATTGGTAGGTACCTGATGTGTTGTCGGTAACAGTGCCAGCTTCCAAGTCTGCACTGGTAAATGTATAAGAGTGCGTTGGGCGTGATAAGCCACCCGCGTTGGCTAATTTTGTCGTATTTTGTGAAGGTGAAGTGAAGTTAGGGAGAGGTGCGTAGATTAAGGCGGAGAGTGATGAGGCAAATAAAACGAGGCAAATTAAAGCGGTGTAGGTTAGCGATTTTAGCCTGCTAAATTTGAGTTTTTGAAAAAGCCAGATACAAATAATAAGGCCTGAGAGTGTTGGCGTGACCAAAATATGCAGGTCAGCGGGAATTGTGCCTGGTGCGAATCTTCCCAGAAGCAGATAAAGTGTAGGCGGAACCTGTTCTAGAAAGTAGCGGCCAAAAATTGGTACAGAAATCGCTATTGTGACGCAAGTTATGATGCTTTTTCCGGAAAGCTTCAAAAGATGTTTCAGGATGAAAAACGATTCTATTGCCAAAACGGGGAAGGTGTAAAACCAGGATATATGGACCTGGGCGCCAAAAAATGTCCCAAGATGAAAAGGTGTTCCCAGAATTGGGTTTAGAAGGTCGAATGCGGGCATGATAATCCAGGCAAACCAGAGGTAAAATGCGGCCACTTCCAGCCTTTTTGCGGAGTCATTTTTCTTTAGGAGCTTTGAAAGCAGCGAAAGAACCTGGGAAGCAAAGACCCAGTTGCTCAACGAGAAAAACGGAAGGGCAATAAGTATGCCGTAGTCGCTGCGGCCTGTCACAAAAGCAAGGGTGTTGTGGACTGAGATTAAATGGATTGCGGCAAAGAGGAAGCCGGCGCCAAAGAGCAAAGGCACAATAAGCCGGTAGTTGAGGCGCGGGTTTTTGGGAATCCTCGTTAGGGTTTTGTGAGGAATTAAAATGGTTAAAAAGGCTTCTTTGAAGAGGGTTTTTAGGGGAATATAGGACTTATTTGACCTATTGGACATATGGGACTTATATAACACAAATTTAAATTTTAAAACAAGCTTTGTTTTAAGGTCAGGCCTTTAAGTTTTCCAAGGCTTGACCTTAAATATGGCCGGTTATTGATAAAAGCGCGTATAGAGCGAATTCGTAGAGTGAAAGCCTTGGTGAGAGCAAATTCCGTCTTGTTTTTTGGACCTCTTCTTTTTTGAAATTTTTAAGGGAAATGATTCTGACGACAGAAAAAATGGCGGTTATTAGGAAAATTGGGTTGTAAAGGCTAAAGATGAAGGAAACTACTAATGTAATAAAGGGCAGGATTTTTAAGATTTTTAAGGCTGCCCTTGGGCTATTTAAGATCTTTATCTTCTCGCCGGTCTGGAAATCTTCCAAAATGTGGATTATTTCCAGATAAGAAAAAAAGAGGGAAATTAAGATGGCCATAAAAACAGTTTGCAGGGAGATTTTTCCTAAAACGCTTTGGGATTCTAGAAAAAGCAAGGGGGCGGCTATAGCTGATGCAATAAGTGCCCAATAACCCCGTTTTTTGAAGCTTAAAGGTGGTGCCGAGTAGAAAAAGTTAAGGGTTAGAATTAAAAAGAATATGAAAATAGCCAGATTAGATCCTGTGGGAAAAATAAAAGGTGCTAGAACAAGCGGAGTGAGGCATAAAAAAAGCGCTTTTTGGGTAGTTATTTTACCGGATTTTATAAGTGTTGCCATGTAATTTTGCTCATTTTGGGATTTTAAGTCGAAGTAATCGTTTATTGAATACCAAAAGAGGGTGGCACCTAAAAGGGCTAAGGTGTTTACAGTAAGAGGAATGATTTCCAGTTTTGCTGCCCAGGCATAGCCGAAGAAAGCAAAGCCCAAAAAGCGGATGCCGGAGATTTTGTGTTTCCAGTTTAATACCCTGTAAAAATACAATAGGTCTTTATAGGACATATAAGACTAATAGGACTTATTTGACTTATGGGACATATTTTTAGTTGCTAGCCTTTGCTTAAACAGGTTTTCCGTGTAGCCGCCTTTTTTAATAAACTCCTGCTCTATAGATTGTAATTGGTGGTCCAGCAAGTAATTTGCTTGGTGAATTAGACAGATTATACAATTCGCGGCGGTTTCGGGAACCTCTAAATAGGACTTATAAGTCTTATAAGACCTGTTGGACTTATATGCCAGGGCGCGGACAGATTTGGCTTGTTGTGAGTCTTTGGGCCAGAGTGTCAGATGGTTTTGGCGCAAAAAGTCTTCGAAGTCTAAGAGAAGTTCTTCCAAGCTTGCCCTGGCAACACCCACCAGTTTGATTTCGGTTTTTTTAGATGTTGCCGATGCTTGAGAACCTTCCGCTATGTTTTGGCGGCCGCTTCTGGCTGCCTGGACCATTTGGTCGCGTGTCCTGGAGAATTTGCTGACGTAAAGCTTTGTAAATTCTACCGTTAGGTCGTAAATGATGGTGGTCGTTTGGTAAGAAACAAGTTTGCGGTAGCCACCATGTGTTTTGGGAGAAGCTGCTTTTTTATAAGACTTATTGGACCTATTAGACATATACGACCTATTAAAACAAATTAGTAGGCGCTACTAATTTGTTTTGTATTTACGATTAGCCAGTCGAAGGTGATGGGGCTTTGTGCCGAGCCGCTGTCGACGGCAACTGTGAAGCCTTCGAAATCGGACTTTTGGGAAACGTAAAGTTCGTGCCCGTAAGTTGGAGTGGTTGGAGTTATCAGCACTTTGGCGTTAGGACCAAGAGCCGAGGTGAAGATAGTAATTAACCTTTGGTTTGCGAGGAGTTTTCCGGAACCGGCGGTCTTGGCGTTCGGATCGGAAGTGTCGATTGTGATGCTTTTTGTCTGGACATTTTGGGCGGTTAAGGTACCTACCAGAGCTAGGTTTCCTTGTTTATCAAATGCGGCTTTGCCGTGGCCGATATCAACCAAGACATGACAAGAGCCAGAGGTTGCAGATGAGCCGGCAGAGCCAGAAGTACAAGATGGGTCGCCGGCAAACGGGTCGTTTTGCAGGTAAAGGGTTGATCCTAGAACGTTTAGCTGTTTGCCGTAGTCGATTATGAAGGTGCCGTCCTGGCTGAAGGTGCCGGCAACCTGAGTTTGGGCAAGGTTGGCAGAGCCAGTCAAAGTCAAAGTCGAAAGTGTAAGGTCAGTAGAAGCCAAGGCCTCTGTTAGCTTATTTAGCGTTGCGGTGGTTTGGTCGATTATTTGCTGGCCGCTGGCGATTTGGGCAGAAGCTGTAGATTCGGCGCTTCCTGTCGCTTCGGCAGAACCTGTAGCTTCGCCTAAGGCCTGGCCTTCGTTAGGTGTGGGGATTGGCGCGGCCACATTTTGGTTGCCGGTTGCCGGGAGCTGGCTTGATGCTAGAAGTTGACCCACCTGCTTTTGGACTTCGTCGGCGACGAGTTTTTTGAGTTCATCCTTAGAAAGCTGGCCGCTGTCGGCTGACTGCTTTTGTGTTGTGCTGATCAATGTTCCGTCAGGTTTCGTAACGGTTATCAAGGCCAGGCCTTTAGCTTCGGGGTTGTCGGACGTTAAGGCCTGGTCTTGTCCTTGGGCATTGAAGGAGCCGTTGTCTGCCAGAGCAGAACCGAGGTACCAGCCTGGTTCGACAAAGACCACTATCTGTCCATTGCAGGTGTTACTCAAGGCCAGGCCTTCTTGCGAGGAACCGCCAGACGTTAAGGCCTGGCCTTCGCAAGTGAAGTTCTCCATAGCGATACCTATTGTGCGGCCGGCTTGCGTGGCTTTCATTCCAACGCCAGGCGTAGATGATGAAGTTATCGGGTCACCGGCTTTGATCGGGCCGTTTTCTGTGGATACTTTGGCAGGAACCCTACCGGCTAGGGCCAGCGGTTTGCCTCCGGCTTCTTGTGAATTCAAAGTGACACCCGGAGCAGTTGAGATGATACCCAAAAGCGTGTTCTGGTACGGCGAAGTGGATTTAATGACATTCTGGGCGTTTGCCGGGTCAACGGCAACGATATCGCCTTCTGCAATTGAATTGTCGGCAGTCGGGAACTTTTCGGCCAAGTCTGCAGTATGGCCGGTGTCAAAGGCGTCGGCATAGACTGTTCCGTTAACAGGATTGGCGATATTGCAGCTGCCGTTGTTGTTGACGCAGATGTAGCCATTGATGACATTGAGCGATGCGTTGGCTGCGGAAAGAGTCAAAGTGCCGGAGCTGTTCATGGTTAATAGTTCATTGTTCATGGAGTCTGTAATAACGAGTTTATTGACTCCCGCGTTGTCGCCCAAAGCAACCGTCAGGTTCTGGTTTGCCGGAGCGGCAATTGAGCTTGCAGTCAGTTTGCCTGTAACAGTTAGGTTACCTGCCGCAGTTATGTTCTGGGCGGTAACGTTGCCGGTTGAGTCGACCCCAAATCGTCCGCCGGCAACCGACAGTGTACCGGCGGTCGCCGTGTTTCCGAAGGCGTCGACTGAGAAATTGCCTGTGGCGGCATTTACGGTTCCGGCTGTAGTTATGTTTCCGCCCTGGTCAATTGTCATGGATCCTGAAGCTGTGGAGAATGACTTAGCATTTAGGTTAAGGTCGGCGTATTGGGTTCTAACATCCGGCCGTACTTCGGTCCCAACCTGCATAGTGACTTGGCCCTGGCCGGGGCCATTGAAGGCGCTCAAAGCTTTTCCAATAGTTGTCCCAAACCTCGGGTCTGCCTTCATGGCAACGCCCGGGGTGGAGGAGGCGGTTAGCAAATCGCCAATGGCAATTGGGCCGTTTTCATCGGAAACGTTAACCGGCACGCGTCCGGTAAGGGCCATACGTACCGAACTTCCGTTATCTGTTCCCATGGTTGTGTGTGGGTTAGTGGTAACCACTCCAATTAAGTTTTGATCATAGGATGCAGATGACTTTTCTACAGTTACAGGATTGGTTGAAGAAAGCGAGAGCACATCACCGGGCATCGGAGCTGTTCCGGTATATGGTATCCACTCGGCCAAGTCGGCAGCGGTGTCGTTTGAAGCTTCGGTACCGATAACCCTCCAGGCAGAGGTTGAACCGTCGGACATGTAAGCGACCATAAAAGTCCTGGTTATTGTCGTGCCGCCACTTGCTACGCCGGTATCGAATATTTGTGTACCGTCTATTTGGACAATTGCATCAGCGGTACCAGATTGTCCGGCGTCATTGTCAATCGCCTTGACTTCGAAAAAGGCGAAAGTACCGGAGGCTGTCGGTAGACCTGTTACGTTAAAAGTCCTTACATCGGAAGTTGTGTCGGTATTGGTTACTTGCAAGAAGTAGCTGAGCGCGGGGGTTGCTTCAGTAGTGGTGTTTGTACCGCCATTAGATATGGCATCAGTTTGGACATTACTTGCCCAAGCGCCGGCGCCATAGATAGCGTACGAGTTTGCCGTGGTGCTTGCCAGTGCGTAGAGTCCATAGTTATTGGTTGCTCCGCTAACCGCCCCTGCGTAGAAGCCATAGTTGCTGGTGGTGGCGCCTGAGATACTGTTTAATGCTACGCCAAAGCTAGTTGTAGCAGTACCATTCACAGTGTCTGCAAACAAGCCGTAGTTGTTAGAGGCAGTTGAAGTGTTGGCTCCCAGATACACACCATAAGAAGAACTTGGGGCTCCGGAAATTGCAGGAGTTGCAATGTAGAAGTTGTTATCGCCGCCTGAAGCGCTGGCATAGACGCCGTAGGCATTGCCGATGCCGGATGTTGTGCCGGTACCATTGAAAACTCCGCCGTAGGTGTTGCTTGAAGAACCGTTACCGGCGCTTTCGGTTGAAAGAGCGTAAACACCGTAAAGGCTCTTGGTTCCGCTTGTAGCTGCGCCGGTCTGGGCGAGGGTAATGTATTGGCCGTACATAGTGTCTGCTGTAGTGGAAGATGAGGTGATGGTGGTGTAGGCGCCGTAAGTGTTTTTGGCGGCAGCACCGGAGAGGGCAATATTGGTGTAAGTCCCAGTGCTGGTATTGCCGGCTGTTGATGAATCGGTGAGAGTGTTATAAACGGCATAGCCGGTCATGGTTCCGCTGCCTGAAACTGTCACTTGATTAACAATCCCGTAGTTTTGGTTTGCGCCTGCTGCCGATGTCACCAGGCCAAAAGCACGGCCAAAACCGGATGCGGTTTCTCCGTCTGCTGCAAAATATCCTCCTACAGTTTTCTCAATTACCAGTGTAGCTGTTGTGCCGGTTCTTACAGCATGTGACACAATACCGTAATAATTATAGGTTCTGCTTGTGCCCCGATCGTCGCCTGAGGTTTTGGTAGTCAGGTTGTATATACCGTAGTTGTTGGTGGTACCGGCTATCGGAAGATTTGTCGAGGTACTTGTCCAGGTGTTGTAAATACCATAGGTATCGATGTGGGCGTTAACGGGTGATATTGTTGTTGTATTTTTGATCCCAATGAAACCCGATGCTGTACTGGCAGAGGTGAGGTAAAGCGCGCCGCCGGTTTGGGTTTGGGATGTTGTTGAAGCATCGATTGTGATTTTGTTTGCGGCCAGAAGCTTGAAAGTGAAGTCTGTGGCATTTGTGCCGTCTCCAAAATTGAGGGTTTTTGAAGCGGCTGTTGAAATGGTTGAATTTTGCAGGAATTGCACTGTTTGGGCAGTTGAACCGTCGCCGATTGTGATGTCGCCGGCTGTGGCGCCAATTGTGAGCTGGCCGGTGGCATCGACGGTTATGGTTGGGTCGGTGATACTTGCGCCGGAAGAGTAGAGGGTAATGGAAGCGTTGGTTCCACCACCACCAGCACCACCGTCTATACCGTTGTAGAAAGTGCCTGTTGTTTGCATGGCGCCGGAGAAGTATCCTGCCCAGTTGGTGTCTGCACCCGTGGCGGTTGAATAGATGCCGTAGGCATTTGTGGTGCCTCCTGTTGCCCCGGTTGCGGAGAAATAACCGCCATAGGTGTTTTTGGTGCCAAGATTGCCGGTGTCACCGCTGGTGTTTGAACCAATACCAAAAATTCCAAAAGTATTTGTTGTGCCGCCGGTTGTAGTGTATGCATCGGTGCCGGATTTTGAGGTATTGCCGTAGATTCCGTAGTAATTATTAGTTGTTGACGTGCCTGCAAGGTTGGCAGCGCTTGCGAGTGAATTGTAAAAACTAAAGGAATTTGCCGTGCCTGTTGCAGTTGATGCTGCATTTATGTAGAGTGCCCCGTTTGCATTAGTATTGGCAGTTGTTGAGGCATCGATGGTGACGTTGTCACCTGCTGCGAGAACATTTTTGACATTACCAGCTGATGTGTACAGGGCGTAGTTGGTGGAGGCGGAGGCAACGGTGCCAAAGATACCATAGTTAGTAGAAGCTGATGCTGCGGTAGAGTAAGTACCATAAGCTGTGGTTGTACCATTGGTTGCCCCTGTTGCCGAGAAGTAACCGCCGGTTGTAATCCTGGTTCCTGCTGCTCCGGCATCAGTTGAAGTATTGGAAGCAATACCTGTTAGACCATAGGTATTGAAGGTACCACCTGTTGTCAGGTTGTCTGCACCGGACTTGGTGATGGTATTGTAATCACCATAGAGATTAAAG